>NZ_ALJP01000009.1:0-863554 GCF_000287615.1 Haemophilus sputorum HK 2154 | reverse complement strand
GCCCCAAAAAGTTAGACTGTTATTTAAAGGACTGCTTTCGATATTGTATCGGACTCAGTCCTTTTAATTTTAATTGGATTCGTTTTTCATTATAGTACCGTACATAATCATTGATAACCTTTTCCAGTTCATCAACGCTAGTAAACGATTTTCCGTGAAAACACGCCGTTTTCATTCGCCCAAAAAAGTTTTCCATTGCCGCATTATCCAAACAATTTCCTTTTCGCGACATACTTTGAGAAATCCTATTTTTCGCTAATAGGCGTTGATGGCTAGGCATTTGATAATGGATTCCTTGGTCTGAATGTAATATCAAATTCGCATTTCTCGGCAATTTTTTAACCGCTTGTAACAGAATTTTTTTCGTGATGTTCGAAATAGAAATTCACGACTTGTTGTTTGAAAAGTTGATTGTATTTAGTCATAAAAAATCTGCACCTTAATCAGTTAGAAGGTTAGTCTAACTTTTGGAGTGCAGATCAAATGACTACCTGTTTTAATCGTTTTCAGACCTTATTTTCTAAGGACTCTTCTAGTTAAATTATTTTTCTTTCCAATAACCAAGCCATTCTTTAAGGGCGACCATACTGCTATCCATTGCGCCAGATTGTGGAATAAAATAAGTCCAACCAATATATTCTGGTGGCGTAACGCCATGCCCGATACTGGCAGGTAAAACTTCAAAGCCTTGTTTTTCAAAGAGCATTTTTGCTCGCTGCATATGCCATTGGTTTGTTACTAAAATAATTTTGTGAATACCTGCTTGCTCTAAAATAGGGCGACTAAAGTTTGCATTTTCTTTGGTGGTTTTTGCTTGGTGTTCTTGCCATGTGGTCGGTACATTAAAAAAGTATTCAAATTCTTTTGCCATCAATGCGGCTTCTGAAGTTCCGTTTGGGCTGCTGCCGGTAATCAGCATGGGTAAACCAGTTTCTTTTTGTAAATAAGCAGCATAGCGCATACGCTCAAGTGCATAAGTACCAACGGTGGTTTTACCATATATTTCTTGGCTGTCTCGTACACCACCTCCAAGCACAACAATTGCTTGAGCGCTTTGGTAGTCTTTTAAGCTGAGGTTGTCATTTTTGACTAAAGAATCACTTAATTTCGTTGCCAAATAAGGCGTGCTGAGTAAATAAAGCAGTCCGATTCCTAAAAAGCTTAATATTCTTGCTGTTTTTTTATGGTTCAGGCGGTAACATAAAAGTGAGCCAAGCCAAATAACTGCAAGGTTAAAAGGAGGAAGTAAGATTGCAGTAATGATTTTAGTGAGGTAAAACATATTTATCCTTAAAATTTTCGCGCTTTTAGATAGATTTTGTTAAAATGTTGCGCTATTTTACTCGGAATTTTAGGTTGAACCTAGCACAAGATTGGCGGTCGAAAATCTGAAATTGACTTGATATTGGATCTGATTACTTATGAATGAAATCTTATTAGCACGTAAAGCAGAATTAAAACAAATTGCTGAATTGATTATCGATAAACAAGATGTTGTATATTTTGACTATCCGTTGCATTTAAATGTAGGTGACTTGCTTATCTACGCAGGCACAGAACAATTTTTTAAAGATTACGATATTTGTATTCGCTTACGCCGCAGTTTGCAAGCCTTTGATATTGATGAGGCAAAAAAATACATTACACCGAATACCACTATTTTATGTCATGGTGGGGGCAACTTTGGCGATCTTTACCCAAGCATTCAAAAAATGCGTGAGGATATTGTGCAATATTTCCCTCAAAATCGGATTATTTTGTTGCCGCAAACAGCACATTTCTCGAATGAAGCGGCTATGTTACGTTCTGCAAAAATTTTCTCAGCGCATCCAGATTTGCATTTGTTTGCCCGTGATATTAAAACCTTCGATTTAATGAAAGCACATTTTTCATCGAATGTTGCATTGTCGGCAGATATGGCTCATGAACTCTATGGAACATTAGCACAAAAAGATCGTACAAAATCGAATGGGAAAACGCTTTATTTCTTGCGTAAAGATATCGAAAAAAGCCATATTGAAGCGCAAGTGCAAGCTAAGCTCTCAAATTTAGAAGATGTTAAAGACTGGGATGATATTTTATTGCCAAGTGATATGAAATTTGAGCTTTGGTGTAGCCGTTTATCTAAATTAGCAAATCGATTCCATTTTGGTTGGTTAAAAGATAAAATTAATGAGATGTGGTATCAGCATGCGATGCAAGTCATTGAGCGTTGTCAGGCTGTTTTCTTAAGCTACGATAATGTGGTAACCAGCCGTTTACATGGGCATATTTTCTCTTGTTTACTAGGCTTGCCAAATGAGGTTTGCGATAACTCCTACGGAAAAAATACGGGTTATTACCATCAATGGACGAAAGACATCGACTATGCCAAAATCTACCAACTCTAATGGCAACTTTATTAAACTGATTTTCGTCACCTTATTGAGTATGGGGTTGACGATGATCAGTTCTTTTATTCTAGCCCATATGCTTTCGGTCGCAGACCGAGGCGGATTTCAACTTTTTGTCACGAGCATTTCTTATGTCGTGACTATCAGCACTGGCGGTGTAGGTTTTGCAATTGCATTAGCTATGCGTAAAAAACAGTATTTACACTGGCGGCGCTATTTTTCTCTCTTTTTAATTTTTGCCATTTTAGTCGCAAATTTAGCAGTTTGGTTCTTTGATTTCACGCAGGCGCACTTTTTATTTGTGCTTAATGTTGTCTTTACTGCGATTTTGACGATGACATTAGAAAAAAGCAAAATTGATCCAGCGATGCGAATTTACCGCTTGTTGACGTTGCAACAGCCAGTTCTAATGGTGCTGATTTATGGTACGGCCTATTACGGATTTGGTGAGCAGTCGTTAGAAACAGGTTTTTACTTATTAAGTACTTTTAGTTGCATACAAGCGGTCGCTTGTTTGCTCTATCTTGCAAAAATGGATCGTCATTTTCGCAAAGAAAATCAGGTCAGTGAAATTGATCGTACTTTCTTTTTTAAAACTTGGGCAAAACAGAATTTACTGCAAATCTTCGGTGCAACGACCTCAAGCCTTGATAAATTCTTAATTATGGCGTTAATGGGCAATTATGTACTGGGCCTTTATACCGTTTGTATTGCGTTTGACTCTTTAATGACCAAATTCATTAATATGCTGGCGGATTATTACTATTCGGGTTTATTAAATCGTCAGAATCGTCTAAAAGCTGTGTTGGCAGTGGTTGCATTGATGAGCGTGGGAGCCATCATTTGCGTGCCTTGGTTGGCAGAACCCGTTATTCGCTTTTTCTTTAGTGTGAAGTATATAGAAGTTGCACCGGTGTTAGTCTTGTTTATTCTTAATGCCATTATTGCAGGGCTTTCTTGGGTGCTTTCGCAAAATATGTTGTTATTAGGTAAACAAGTTCAGTTATTTACTCGCCAAATTATTGCGATTGCAGTATTTGTCGGATTATTTTATCTATTTAGAAATGAACAACTTTATGGCGTTGCCTATGCCTTTATTGGTAGCAGTTTAGTGCGTTTATTGATTTCTATTGTTTACTATTTTAAATATCCGGTGCATATAACACAGACCGAGAAAACGGAATCCGTATGAAAAAATATTTAATTTCCTTAGCAAAGGATAGCGAGCGTCGAACCTTGTTTTTTTCGCAACCGAATACGGCTGACTTTTACCTATTTGATGCGATTAACACTATGCAGCTAGAAGAAGCAGCGTTGAGTGCGCGATTTGATTTCGAGGCATTTCAAGCACATTATGGACGCGCTGTCACTAAGGGTGAAATTGGCTGCACATTAAGCCATTTGGGTGTGTATCAACTCATTGTAGGTGATGAAACTATTGGCGAAGAAGAATACGCTTTAGTATGTGAAGATGACTGTTTATTTGCACCTAATTTTCAAATTACACTAGATGCTTTGTTAGCTGAAAAACCAAGTACAGATATGGTGCTAGTTGGCCAATCAAAAATCTTGAAATTTGATGATCTTGAACTTGAAATCAATTATCCCACTACTTTTACTTTTTGGCGTAAACCTATTGGGAATACTGCTTATCGTTATGCTTACCCCTATAAAGATTATTTTGCGGGAACGGTTGCCTATTTAATTAAAAAATCAGCAGCACGAACCTTTTTAGCTAAAGCCAATAGTGCAAAACCGTTTTGGTTAGCTGATGATTACATTTTATTTGGGCAGCAATTTAATCTAAAAACTTTAGTCGTTCGCCCGCTGATGGCCATTGAAAATCCTAATTTAATCAGTAACTTAGCTGATTTAAGAGGCGCCTTACATCACAATACAGTGAAAAAATGGTTGAAGTATCCTTTAAAAAAATTACTTGCGATTAAGAGAAATCAATAATGAGTGCTTGGATTAGTCTGTTTTATTTATACGATCCTTGGTTTTTCCATGTGCTACGAATGAGCTTAATTATTGGTGGAATTGCCTTGTTATATTTAGGTTATCGTTGGTTCTCAAAACGTCAAATGAGCCTAAGTTTACCACTAGATAGTTTATTCGCTTGCGTTGCACTTTGCGCAGTTTCTTGTATTCCATTGTTTGTTAATGGGACAAAAGAGCTAGGTGTTTTAAGCATGTATATCAAAGCGCTTATTGCCTTTGGACTTGGCGTAGTGATTTACAATGCGTTTTATCAACAAAATCAAGGTAAAACTCAGTTAATTCGTGATCTCAAATTAGGCATTCTATTACAGGCTACAATTGGGATCTTGGCCTTGTTAGGTGTACCATTTGTGATTGATTTAGCTATCAATACAAATGCACCAATGGGAGGGCATTTACCTCGATTTATCGGATCTGAGCAAGAGTATCGCTTATATAACTTAACCTCATCGGCGTTTTTTCCATTAAGTGCATTTTATTTAATGTTATTACATTTTTTATTAGCCTATCATGCAAAAACAAAGCCGTTAGCAGGAATTTACTTATTTTTATTACTAGTGATTGGTTTAATTTCTGGTCGTACTTTCCTTATGTTTTCTGTACTAAGCATCGTCATCTATTTTCGTTGGCGTTATCTGCCTGCATTGATTGCTTTTGGCGTGCTTATTGTCGGTTTAGCGTATTTTTATCCACAGAATATTTATGTTGAACATGCTCTAGAACCCATCATTAACTTAATCAACGGGGGAGAACGTTTGAGCTCTTCCACAGATACTTTGTTAAATAAGCATCTGTTTATGCCAACAACAAAACAGTTATTGATGGGAGATGGCTTATATTATGCGCCAAATGGATGGAGCTATTATGGTGGTTCAGATTCAGGCTTTATTCGCCAAGCGCTTTATGGCGGAGTTGGTTACATTCTGGTGTGCTTTGTTTTTACTTTCTATTTTGTTAAGCGAATTGCAGATAACTGGTTTAATGGCAGTTGGAAGTTTGTGATTTCAACAATGCTGATTTTAACCATATTAAATGTGAAAGCAGACACTTATGCTTATCCGGGTGTTATGTTTGTCTTGCTCATGTTCCTCTCATTATTTGGAACAAGCGGTCGAATTAAAACAATTTTTTACCAAAAGGAAACGGCTAAAAATGTTTAGTATTATCGTGCCTTCATATAATCGTCATACCGAAATTCCTGCATTGCTTGCCAGTTTGACTGAGCAGACTCAACAAAATTTTGAGGTAGTGATTGTTGACGATTGTTCCCAAACACCAGTCATAGTGACAGAAAATTACGGTTTTCATGTACAAGTAATTCGTAATGCACAAAATCAAGGTGCCGCTGAGAGCCGTAATATTGGAGCACGCCATGCTCAGCATGAATGGCTACTGTTTTTAGATGATGATGATCGTTTCGCACCAGAAAAATGCGCTATGCTGATGGAGAGCATTAAGGCTAATCCTGATATCAATTTTATTTATCATCCAGCCAAGTGTGTGATGGTCAATGAAGGTTTTAGTTACGTGACCAACCCAATAGATCCTACACAGATCAATGTAGATAACATTCTATTAGCGAATAAGATCGGTGGTATGCCAATGGTTGCGATTCAAAAAGCATTCTTTTTTGAATTAGGTGGTCTTTCTACTGATTTAAAATCGTTAGAGGATTATGACTTTATGCTTAAAGTTGCCAGTTCAGCAAAATTACGAGCATTTAGACTTGATGCGCCGTTGAGCATTTGTGGGTTTCATACTAAGCGTGCAAGCGTTTCAACCAATACTTCTAATACAGAAAAAGCGATCGCAGTGATTCGTGAAAAATTTGTGAAAACGGAAACGCAAGCGAAAAATTTTGCGATTAACGCTTTATATATGCTGGCTTATCCATGTGCGATGAATCTCTCACGTCAGGCAGCTAGTTATTATTTTAAAATGTTTCAATTAAGTCATAGCCCGAAACATCTCGCTATTGCTTTATTAACTTTTATGTCGCCAAAATTGGCAATCAATATGAAAAGGTTTTTCTAATGAAATTTTCAGTATTAATGTCGTTATATATTAAAGAGGATCCTCAATTTCTCCGTGAATGTTTTGATAGCCTTGTGGCACAGACCTATCCTGCAGATGAGATCGTTGTATTATTTGATGGGACAGTAACACCAGAACTAGAGGCAGTTGTAGAAAACTATCAAGATAAATTACCAATCAATGCAGTTAAATTTGCGCAAAATCGAGGCTTAGGCAAAACACTCAATGATGGTTTAAATTATTGCCGAAATGAATGGGTGTTTAGAATGGATACTGACGATATTTGTGTGCCAGAGCGCTTTGAAAAACAAGTTGCGTTTATTGAAGCAAATCCAGATGTGATTATTTTTGGTGGTCAGATCGCAGAATTTGGGCAAAGTATTCAGGATATTGTCGCTTATCGTAATGTTCCAACTGATTTGCAAAATATTCGAAAATTTGCCCGCTTGCGTTGCCCGTTTAACCATATGACAGTTGCATATCAAAAATCGAAAGTGATTGAATGTGGCGGTTATCAAGGTTTACAAGAGGATTACACGCTATGGATCAAAATGATCGCAACAGGATTAAAAGTGGCAAACTTACCTGATATGTTGGTTTATGCGCGAGTAGGTAATGGCATGGTTGGGCGTCGCCGTGGTTGGAATCAATTCGCTTATGAATGGACGCTTTATCGTTTAAAAAATCGCTGCCATATCCATGATCCAATTTCTGGATTCCCGATCTTTTTAATGAGAGCGATTCCTCGGATTTTACCGTTAGCACTGCTAAAAAAAGTTTACCAACTGCTACGTAAATAAAGTTAATTTTAGGCAAAATGGGTAGGTAAAAAGCGGTTTTTACTACCCATTTTTGTTTTATCTTTTTGAGATTCTTTCGTTTTCCCTTCTATAGTATAGTATAACACTAAAGTATTAAGTTAACCATAAAGAGGTATTCTACCTATTTTTGTTGATTTATTTCAAAAAAAAGTCATTTTCTAGTAGAAAAAGCCCTTGCCGTTTCGTATGCTTGGAAGAGTAAAAATTTATTGTATCTTATTGATTTTAAAGTAAATAAGAAACATTCTCATCTATTGTTGTTTACATCTTGTGGGGGCATAACGTGAAACGTTTAACCAAAACTTTAGCAATGACAGCCATTGCGATGCTAGGTTGCTTTCAATCGGCGCAAGCTGAGGAAAAAGCGGCAGAATCTTTAACCGATAAAGCGCTAAAACATGAAAAATTAGGCGTAGAAATCGAATCAGCAAACCATAAATTTGCTGAGAAATATCCACTCCAATATAACTCTTGGAAATCAACCTCTGAATCAACAGACCGTAGTAGTGCATTATCTGCAGACCCACGTTATGTAGTTCTATGGGCAGGTTATTCATTTGCTAAAGATTATAACAAACCACGTGGTCACTACTATGCAGTAACTGACGTGCGTGAAATCTTACGTACTGGCGCACCTAAAGATGAAAATGATGGCCCGCAACCAATGGCTTGTTGGACATGTAAAGGCCCAGATGTTCCTCGCTTAATCGAAGAGAAAGGCGAAGATGGCTATTTCAATGCAAAATGGGCTAAATATGGTGCAGAAATCGCAAACTCAGTTGGTTGTGGTGACTGTCACGATACTAAATCAAAAGAATTTGAAGAAGGTAAACCAGCATTACGCGTTGCGCGACCTCACGTTTTACGTGCGTTAGAAACTGTTGGTTGGAAATTCGAAGACCTAGATAAACATGGTAAACGTGTAGCTGTATGTGCTAACTGTCACGTTGAATACTATTTCAAAGACAAAACACACGTAACTTTCCCATGGGATAAAGGCGTTGATGTAGATAGTATTGAAAAATACTACGATGAAATTGAATTTGCTGACTGGACTCACGCATTATCAAAAGCACCAATGTTAAAAACACAACACCCAGACTTTGAAATTTGGTCACAAGGTGTTCACGGTAAAAATGGTGTGACTTGTATCGACTGTCACATGCCGAAAGTGAAAGATAAAGACGGCAAAGTTTATACTGATCACAAAATTGGTAACCCATTCGATCAATTTGATGCAAGCTGCAAAACTTGTCACGAACAAAGCAAAGAAACACTACAAAAACGTGTAGCTGAGCACAAAAAACAAGTAAAAGATGCAATGATCAAATTAGAAGATCAATTAGTTAAGGCGCACTTTGAAGCGAAAGCTGCTTGGGATGCTGGTGCAACTCAAGAAGAAATGCAAGATATATTAAAAGCAATTCGTCACGCTCAATGGCGTTGGGACTACTCTGCAGCAGGTCACGGTAGCCATATGCATGCTCCAGACGTAATGTTACATGTTATTGCAACAGGTATCGATCGTGCGGCAGATGCGCGTGCTAAATTAGGCGTAGTATTAGCGAAACACGGTGTAACAACACCAGTTGCAATTCCTGATATTTCAACTCGTGAAAAAGCACAAAAAGCGATTGGTTTAGATATTCCTAAAGAACAAGCTGCAAAAGATGAATTCTTACGTACAGTTGTTCCACAATGGGAAAAACAAGCGCGTGAAAAAGGTTTATTACCTGCTGAAGAAGCGCCAAAAGAAGTTACTACACCAAAAGCAGAAGCGAAATAATTAAGCTTGAGGTGACCAAATGAAAAATTTAATCTCAAAAGCAGGGCGAGCAATCGCCCTCCAAGCGGTCATTTTTGCAAGTTGTTTTGCAATCTCCACCGCACATGCGGAAATGCCACCGCTTCCACAGCAAATGTGGGAAGCAAAATCAGACAGCCAAATTGCTGAAGATGCACGTCGTGATCCGAACAAATATTGTACGCAATGTCACGAAACAGGAAATGCAACAGGTAAACCATTTAGCCATGCAGGCAAACACTTCCAAAGTGATGCAAAAAGCCCAAATAATGGCCAGCAAGTTACTTGTGTTAGCTGTCATGGCAATATGTCTGAAAACCACCGTAAAGGGGTTAAAGATGTGATGCGTTTCAATGCAATTGGTAAAGCCAGCAATCCACAACTTGAACGTACTGTTCATGAACAAAATCAAGTTTGTGTAGGCTGTCATACAGCGGATAAATTACGCGAAAAATTCTGGGCTCATGATACACATGCAAATAAAATCGCTTGTGCAAACTGCCATGAATTACACCCGGAAAAAGAACCAATGAAAGGCATTCCTGAAAAACAACGTATCAAACTTTGTACAGATTGCCATACTAAAGTTCAAGCCAAAAAAGAAGCTGAATTAAAAGCTCAGGAAGCTAAGGAAAATAAATAATGACTTGCACCCGTAGAGACTTCGTCTCAGGGGCTGGTGCAATCGCTGTCGTAGCAAGCACTGGGCTTGCTACCTCAGTAACTCTAGCTACTGAGAAAGAAGAGAAAAAAATTCGTTATGCGATGGTTCATGATGAAACCGCCTGTATCGGTTGTACAGCTTGTATGGATGCGTGTCGCACTACTAACAATGTACCTGAAGGTGTTTCTCGCCTAGAGATTATTCGTAGCGAACCTTATGGTGAGTTCCCTAACGTAGAATATGAATTCTTCCGCCAATCTTGCCAGCACTGTACGAATGCGCCTTGTGTTTCAGTTTGTCCAACAGGTGCCTCTTTCGTAGATCCTAAAACCGGCATTGTGGATGTTCATTCTGATTTATGCGTAGGTTGTCAGTACTGTATCGCGGTTTGTCCATATCGTGTTCGTTTTATCCATCCAGAGAAAAAATCTGCAGATAAATGTAACTTCTGTCGTGATACTAATCTGGCTGCAGGTAAACAACCAGCTTGTGTAGAAGCTTGTCCAACCAAAGCATTAACTTTTGGCGATATGAATGATCCAAATAGTGATGTGGCGAAAAAAGTGCGTGATAACCCAGTTTATCGCACGAAAGTTTCACTTGGTACGCAACCAAATCTATATCATATTCCATTCGGTAAAGGGGAGCATCGATAATGAACGAGCATATTCCATTTCACACCCCGAATTTAGTTTGGGATAGTACGATTGCGATCTACCTTTTCTTATTAGGGATTTCATCTGGTGCTGTGCAATTAGCTATTGCTTACCGTAATAGCTTCAAGATTGAAAAGCCTAGCGAAAACTGGATGATTCGCAGTGCGGCAATTTTAGGAACAATCCCGACCCTTATAGGCTTAACCTTGTTGGTTTTCCACTTAACCAAGCCTTGGACATTCTGGAAGTTAATGTTTAACTACAATGGCACTTCAGTAATGTCTATGGGGGTAATGTTGTTCCAAGCCTATATGGCAGTGCTTGTCGTATGGATTGCGATCATGTTTAAAGATTGGTTAGCTGTGTTAATCAATCGCTATTTACCGATGTTTAAATTCGTCTTACCTTGGATTGATTTTGCTGAAAGTAAATTATTAAAACCAATTGAGTTTGTACTCTTTACCCTTGCAGCTGTGCTTGGTGCTTATACTGGTTTCTTACTTTCTGCATTAATTAGTTATCCGATGTTAAATAACCCGGTATTACCTGCGTTATTCTTGGCATCAGGTACTTCATCTGGTATTGCGGCAACGTTCTTAATGATTTTAATTGTTGGGAAATTGTCAGGTGATAGCAAAGAGATACATTTTATCCATAAATTCGAAGTGCCAATTATGGTAACGGAATTAGGTTTATTAGTTGCTTTCTTTGTAGGTTTACACTTCGGTGGAGCTGATAAACAATTAGCCTTACATAATGCCTTAACTGGAACATGGGGTATGGTATTCTGGGTTGGTGTATTCCTTATCGGGATTTTAATTCCGTTAATTGCGAATCTCTTCGGCTCACATACCGTTAAATATAGTCCGAAATTCATTATCTTAGTATCGATTTTCGACTTAATTGGGGTATTCTGCTTACGTTTCTTTATCTTGTATGCAGGACAACTTACTATCTCAGCGTAATCCTAAATCTATTTTTCAAACCTCAAGGTTCTTACCTTGAGGTTTTCTTTTTGGAAAACAGATGCTATACAAGCGGTCTGTTTTTTTCTTTTTTTGCAAAATATTTAAAAATTTAACCGCTTGAGTTAAATAATTATTGAATAATTTTGCATATTTATGCAAAATAAGCGGAAATCAACCGCAATGCGGTATCTCATTTACTAAATTAATAAGGAAGCGCATATATGGCACTTTGGGGCGGACGTTTTACACAAGAAGCAGACCAAAAATTCAAATTTTTTAACGATTCTCTACGTTTTGATTACCGTTTAGCATTACAAGATATTGATGGTTCAATTGGTTGGGCTAAAGCAATTCAATCGGTTGGTATTCTTACTGAAAACGAATATCAAGAATTAGTTGCAGCACTTAAAGCGTTGCGCGCAGAAATTGAACCTAAAATTGAGATTATTTTAAAAGATGATGCAGAAGATATTCATAGCTGGGTAGAGTCTAAACTCATTGAAAAAGTAGGCGATTTAGGTAAAAAATTACACACAGGCCGTAGCCGAAATGACCAAGTTGCGGTAGATATGAAAATGTGGTGTAAGGCTCAAGTGTTTGTTTTACAAGATCGTATTCGCAACTTACAAGAAAAGTTGGTTTTAACCGCAGAGGCAAACCAAAATGCGGTAATGCCTGGTTATACGCATTTACAACGTGCTCAGCCAATTACATTTGCGCATTGGTGTATGGCCTATTTTGAAATGTTAGAGCGTGATTATAGCCGTTTAAGTGATGCTTATCAGCGTATGCACACTTGTCCATTAGGATCGGGTGCTTTAGCGGGGACAGCCTATGCCATTGATCGTGATGTGTTAGCGCAAGATTTAGGTTTCCGTATTGGTACACGTAATAGTTTGGATTCAGTGTCAGATCGAGATCACGTTTTAGAATTACTTTCAAGCGCTTCAATCAGCATGGTGCATTTGTCTCGTTTTGCAGAAGATTTAATTTTCTTTAACAGTGGTGAATCTGCATTCTTAGAATTATCTGATCGCGTAACCTCAGGTTCATCTTTAATGCCGCAGAAGAAAAATCCAGATGCTTGCGAGCTAATTCGTGGTAAATCTGGTCGAGTATTTGGTGCGTTAACGGGGTTATTAACCACTTTAAAAGGTTTGCCATTAGCGTATAACAAAGATATGCAAGAAGACAAAGAAGGTATTTTTGATGCGATTGAAACTTGGCAGGCATGTTTAGAAATTGGTGCATTGGTGTTAGAAGATATTAGTGTGAATGTTGAGTGTACCAGAGAAGCTGCACAACAAGGTTACTCAAATGCGACCGAGTTGGCGGATTACTTGGTAGCTAAAGGTATTCCATTCCGTGAAGCACACCATATTGTGGGTGAAGCAGTCGTCTATGCGATTACACAACGTAAACCTTTAGAAGCACTTTCCGTTGCAGAATTCCAGCAGTTCCATTCAGTAATTGGAGAAGATGTTTACCCAATTCTTTCATTAGAGTCTTGTTTGGAAAAACGTTGTGCGAAAGGTGGGGTAAATCCTGAACGCGTTAAAGAGGCGATTCTTGCCGCAAAAGCAATGCTTTCAGAGTAAATAATAATGAGATAGATAAGGGCAAGCATAACGCTTGCCTTTTGTTTTAGATAAATTGGAATATATTTAAAGAGAGAAATCACTAAGACGTGGATATTGGAACTTGAAACCCGAATCAATGAGTTTTTGTGGAACAATGGGTTGATTATCGAGTAAAAGTTGCGCACGCTCACCAAAAGCGAATTTAACTAAACAAGTTGGTACTGTTGCAAATGCTGGTCGATGGCATTGTTTAGCGAGCCAATCATTGAATTGTGCATTGGTTACTGGTGTTGGCGCACTAAGATTAAATGCGCCTTGCAAATTTGCATTTTCTAATAAAAAAATGACCGCTTGTAAGTAATCGCTTAGTGCAATCCATGCCCAGTGTTGTTCTCCAGAACCAATTTTCCCACCAAGTGCTAAACGGTAAATAGGGTATATTTTTTTTAATACTCCCCCTTCAACTGATAGTGGTAAGCCCGTGCGAAGTAAGCAAACTCGTGTTTCTGTACTTTGTGCTTGAAGTGCTGCCGCTTCCCATTGTTGGCATAATTGAGCACTAAAATGTGTTCCAGCAGTTGTAGATTCGTCCGCTTTTTTCAGAGTTAAAGGCAAATCTCCGTAATAACCTGTTGCAGAGCCAGAGAGAAAGGTGTGAGGCGGTTGCTCACTTTGTTGAATGAGTCGTGTTAATTGAGTAGTAAGCGTAACCCGACTTTCAATGAGGCGTGCTTTCTGTGCATTGCTCCAAGGTTTGTCAAAAATAGGTTCGCCAGCCAGGTTAATTACAGCATCAAAACCACTTAGATTAGGTAAGTTTGCAAGCGAATGGCAAAAAGTGACCGCTTGCGAAGATTTTCTCTGTATTTGGCGAGTTAAGATAGTGAGCTGATGCCCCGCATGAATGAGTTCTGTGGTCAGCCTTTGTCCGATAAAGCCTGTCCCACCTGTCATAAAAATATGCATTAGAGTGTCGTTTCAAAAAGTGTTGTAATACGGTTAACCAGTTCAATAATTGGAGTATGCGCAGTAGGTGTAATGAAAATAGTATCATCACCGGCAATCGTGCCTAAAATGCCTTCGCTTTTACCCACAGAATCGAGTAAGCGAGCGATCAGTTGTGCGGCACCTGGGCTAGTTTTGACAACGATTAGCAATTCGTTGTGATCAATATCGGTCACTAAATTTTTTAACGGACTAGAGGTTGCTGGCACGCCTAATTCTGCAGGTAGTTGATAGACCATCTCCATTTTTGTATTACGTGTTCTTACTGCACCAAATTTCGATAGCATTCTAGAAACTTTGGACTGATTGATATTTTCAAACCCCATTTCTTGCAAAGCAGCCACAATTTCGCTCTGTGAGCCAAATTTTTCTTCCTTGAGTAGGGCTTTGAATGCTTCTGATAAACTATTCATAAATATTCCAATAAAAGTTCAAAAATATGCACTATTCTTGCTTAACTATGCATAAAAAGCAATAAAAAAGAAATAATATAAACTTCTACCTAAAACGGGTTGAGTCCTAGGCTCTTTTTAGCTATATTGAGCTCAAAGTACTTTAGCAAATTAGGTTTGCAAAGCAAATAATGGATTTTTTTTCTATAAGGAAGATGGATATGAAAAAACATTATATTTTTTCGCTATTAAGCGTAGCTATGTTAGCTGCATGTACCCCTCGTCACGGTGTTGAAGTTGCTAAAGCACCTGAAACTAAAACAGAGTTCCGTGCAAAATCATCAGATAAAATTCCACAAGGCGTAACAGCCATCTGCGTGGATGGTTCTTATTCTAAATCTCCTATTGAACAAGCTTGCCAAGGCAATGGTGGTGTTGTTAAAGCCTTTGTGCATTATCACGCTGATTAGGTTATTGCTTGTCGGCAACGACTATCACAATATCTTGTGTTTTTCCAATAATAAAACACAAGATATTGTTTTTTGGTACGAAAAAAATTTTTTTTAGGATAAACATAGATAAATCAAGAACCTAGTCAAAAACGCAAATTGTCAAGACTTGTTCTTATAAAAATTTTTCCCTAAAATCCCCCTCCGATTTCACACTTAACGGTAGAGCGATACATAATGAAAAAACGTAATATTTTCGAAAAGCGCTTGAACATCAAGCCATACGAGTATCCTGAACTCCTAGAGTTTAAAGATGCGATTCGCCATTCATATTGGTTACATACGGAATTTAACTTTACAGGTGATATTCAAGACTATCGAACTACGATTACGGATCATGAACGTCATGTATTAACCCGCGCAATGTTGGCGATTTCTCAAGTAGAAGTAAATGTAAAGCGTTTCTGGGGTGAGCTTTATCGTTACTTCCCAAAACCTGAAATGGATGATGTAGGCGGTACTTTTGCAGAATCAGAAGTGCGCCATAAAGATGCTTATTCTTTCTTGTTAGAGAAACTCGGCTTAAACGATATGTTTGCCGATATTCAAAATATTGAACCGTTAATGAATCGCATCCGCTATATGGAATCGTTCATGAAAGATAAGGATGCGGGTAAAGGCGAGTTTGTGCTCTCACTAGTGCTATTTTCACTTTTTGTTGAGCATATTTCTTTATTCGGTCAATTCTTAATTATGATGTCGTTTAACAAGTACAAAAACTTGTTTAAAGGTATCTCTAATGCGGTAGAAGCAACCTCAAAAGAAGAAGAAATTCACGGTAAATTCGGTATTGCGTTATATGAGATTTTACGTGATGAACATAGCGAGCTATTTACGCCTGAATTTTTCGAAGAGTTGCAAACGCTAGCTAATCAAGCTTTTGATGCTGAAAAAGGCATTTTAGATTGGATTTTTGAAGAAGGTGATTTAAGTTTTCTCACCAAAGAAACGGTGCTTAATTACATTAAAAGCCGTTATAACAATTCATTAAGTACATTGGGTTTAGAACCACCTCATGATATCAATCCTGAATTGTTAAAAGAAACAGAGTGGTTTGATATTGAAATTCTGTCAACGAAAGAAACAGATTTCTTTAACAAACGTAGTACAGATTATAGTAAAAAAATGAAACAGATTACCGCAGATGACTTATTCTAATTCTCGTCCTGACTTTGCTTGGCTTAATGAAGATAGCCGTTTATTTTTACAACGTGGGTATTTACTAGAAGGTACCACCGCGTTAGATCGTATTCGTTTTATTGCAGAACATGCTGAGCGTAAGCTTGGCATTGAAGGTTATGCTGATAAATTCTACCACTATATGGCGCGTGGTTATTTTTCGCTTTCTTCGCCTATTTGGTCTAACTTTGGTTTAGATCGTGGTTTACCGATTTCTTGCTTTGGAAGCTATATTGGCGACTCAATTTATGAAATCATGGAAACTACTGCAGAAGTAGGCATGATGAGTAAAATTGGTGGCGGTACATCAGCCTATTTTGGTGATATTCGTCCGCGTGGTTCTGCAATCAAAAATAACGGTAAATCAGACGGTTCATTTAACTTCAGCAAGTTATTTGATACAGTGATTGATGTTATTTCACAAGGAACTTCCCGTAAAGGACAGTTTGCTGGCTATATTGATATTGAACATGGCGATATTGATGAGTGGTTAGATATTCATACTGAAGGTAACCCAATTCAGCTCATGTATTACGGTGTTTGTGTAGGGCATGATTGGTTAGAATCCATGAAAGCAGGCGATCCATACAAACGCCAACTTTGGGCAAAATTATTACAACGTAAAACTGAAACCGGTATTCCGTATTTATTCTTTAAAGATAATGCAAATGCTGGTCGTCCAGATGTGTATAAAGATAAAAACATGACTGTACATGCTTCAAACTTATGTACAGAAATCATGTTGCCATCAAGTTCGGAAGAGAGTTTCGTTTGTTGTCTATCTTCAATGAACTTACTTTATTTTGATGAGTGGAAAGATACTGATGCACCAGAAGTATTAACCTATTTCTTAGATGTTGTTATGTCTGAGTTCATTGAAAAAAGTAAAGATATCCCATTCTTACATAAGGCGAACCGTTTTGCTGTGCGTCATCGTGCATTGGGTTTAGGTGTATTGGGATGGCATAGTTATTTACAGGCAAATAATATTGCGTTTGATAGTTTTGAAGCAATGCAGAAAAACAATGAGATTTTCCGCACATTACAAGAAAAAACTTTAAAAGCTTCACAAGAATTAGCGCATCGTTTTGGTCAGCCTGAATTATTAAAAGGTTATGGACGTCGCAATACAACTTTGATGTCTATTGCGCCGACAAAATCAAGTAGCTTTATTTTGGGTAGTGTTTCACCATCAGTTGAGCCGTTTAAATCAAACTACTATGTAAAAGATTTATCAAAAATCAAGACAGTTTATAAGAATCCATTCTTAGAGAAATTACTTCAAGAAAAAGGATTAGATAGAGAAGAGATTTGGGAATCTATTTTACATAATGATGGTTCTGTTCAACACTTAACACAGTTAAGTGATGAAGAAAAAGAGGTGTTTAAAACCTTCTCTGAAATTAGCCAATTAAGTATCATTCAGCAGGCTGCACAACGTCAAAAATATATTGACCAAGGACAGAGTATCAACATTATGGTCCATCCAAATACGCCAGCGCGTGATTTGAACCAGTTGTATTTAACTGCCGAAGAATTGGGGTTGAAATCCATTTATTACCAATACTCAATGAGTGCGGCACAGGTGTTTAACCGCAACTTGTTAAGCTGCTCAAGCTGCGAAGGGTAAATAATGAAAGGATCGTTATTATTTAATAATAGCTATCCTTTTTTATTAGTAATGGTTTATTTTTAATAAAGGGCAAAAACTATGCTTAAAAAATTATTTACAGTTTCAATCTTATTTTTCTTAACGGCTTGTGGCAATGAGGTAACGAATTATCCGAATGCTAAATATAAAATTACCGACAAAGAGGTAAAAAAGTATATTCTCGAACTTAATAATCGTGAACAATGTATTTATCCGCAGTTGGCAGGACTTTCTTATGAGCAAGCAGAAGCACAAGTGTATAGCAAGCAATCTGATGCTGAAAAGAAAACCTGGGATTATATGAGTAATCGTCTATTATCTGAGATTATTGGTGATAATTATGCGTTCTTAGAACAGGATGAAGATTCCGCCAATTATTTTATTGAAAAACATCACAGACTAAATAACCAAAAAGCGAAAGTCGATCCAAAGGCGTGTGCGGTCTTTAAAGAAGATTTTGAAAGTTTCTTAGAGGGTGCAAGAGGCTGTGGCTGTTCAAAATAATTTTTAGCAAAATCAACAAGCGGTCAAATTTGCAAAACGTTTTACAAATTTGGCCGCTTGTCTTTATGTTTAGTGTGGGCTTTTAGTAGTAAGAATGTTCACCGTGTTGGTGTTCAGTAACATCTCGAACGCCGACTAATTCATCTGGGAACATAGCAAGAAGTTGTTTCTCAATACCTTCTTTTAGCGTGACATCTACCATTGAACAACCATTGCAGCCACCGCCAAATTGTAAAATGGCGAGCTTCTCATCTGTGACTTCAATCAGTGTCACTTTACCACCATGACTTGCTAACTGTGGGTTGATTTGTGTTTGAATCACATAATCTAAACGCTCAATAAAAGGTGCATCATCGGCGACTTTACGCATTTTGGCATTTGGCGCTTTTAAAGTTAATTGCGATCCCATAGGATCTGTCACATAGTCAATTTCCGCTTCATCTAAAAAAGGCAAGCTGACATCATCGACGAAAGCTGAAAAACCGTTGTACGGAAATTCGGTATCGGTTTCTTCAATCGCATTTGGTGGGCAGTATGAAACACCACATTCTGCGCTTGGTGTACCAGGGTTAACGACAAAAATACGAATATTCGTCCCTTCTTCTTGTTGCTCTAATAAGCGTAAAAAATGCGCTTGTGCTTCATCTGAAATGCTAATGTGTGTAAGTTGTTCTTGTTCCATTCTTTAAGTCTCTTGTATTCAATATTTGAGTAAATTTGTGTGTCATTTTACGCTCTAGAAGCGGTTTAATCTAGAAAGAATTTTGCAAATGCGTGCAGAAATTAGACTGCTTGTTAAAAATTGCTAACAGGGTAACTCTTTGTAGTTAATAGTGTTTTTTATTATTTGATAAATATTAACAAAGTTCATTTTTTCAATGGCTATTTTTGCAAATAATGTGGCTTTAACTAGAATCTCCCCCCGTTATAGGCTAAAATAGGGCGTTTATTTTGTCTTTCTTAGAAGTTAGACGGAATCTGATTTGAGACCTTAATGTAACTTTAGGAATAAGTGGGGAATTCCTTTGATATTCATTTAAAGTTGCGACTCAATAAAGCGATTGCGAGATTCGCAGTCAGTGATTAACCCAAGCAAAAGTAGTGCAAATAATATGATTACAATCAAAAAAGGCTTGGATTTACCAATTTCAGGTAAACCAGCACAAGTAATCCATAACGGCAATACCGTGACGGAAGTTGCGATCCTTGGTGAAGAATATGTGGGCATGCGTCCTTCAATGAAAGTTCGTGAAGGCGATGTAGTGAAAAAAGGTCAGGTTCTTTTTGAAGATAAAAAGAATCCAGGCGTAGTTTTTACGGCTCCAGCAAGTGGTACTGTGGTTGCTATTAACCGTGGTGAGAAGCGTGTTCTTCAATCCGTTGTGATCAAAATTGAGGGTGATGAGCAAGTTACCTTTACTCGTTATGAGGCAGCACAATTAGCCTCTTTAACTAACGAGCAAGTAAAACAAAATTTAGTTGAATCTGGTTTATGGACAGCATTACGTACTCGTCCATTTAGCAAAGTTCCTGCGTTAGATGCAACCCCTTCATCTCTGTTTGTCAATGCGATGGATACAAGCCCATTAGCGGCAGATCCGGCTGTGATTATCAATGAATACAAAGCAGATTTTGAACATGGTCTAGCCGTATTAACTAAATTAGCAAAAGTGAATTTAGTAAAAGCAGCTGGCGCAAATATTCCTTCTGTATCAAATGTAGAAGTGCATGAATTTGCAGGTGTTCATCCAGCAGGTTTAGTGGGAACGCATATTCACTTTATCGATCCAGTTGGCGCAACTAAACAAGTGTGGCATTTAAATTATCAAGATGTTATTGCTATCGGTAAATTATTTACTACTGGTGAGTTATTCACTGACCGTGTAGTTGCACTAGCAGGCCCACAAGTGAAAAATCCACGTTTAGTACGCACACGTTTAGGTGCAAATCTTTCACAATTAACGGCAAATGAATTAAATGCGGGTAATAACCGTGTTATTTCTGGTTCTGTACTTCACGGTGCAAAAGCCGCTGGTGTTCACGATTATTTAGGTCGTTATGCATTACAAGTATCTGTTATTGCAGAAGATACAGAAAAAGAGTTCTTTGGTTGGATTACTCCTCAACCAAATAAATTTTCAATCACTCGTACTGTTTTAGGTCATTTTGGTAAGAAATTGTTTAATTTCACGACTGCAGAAAATGGTGGCCACCGTGCAATGGTTCCAATTGGTAACTATGAGCGTGTGATGCCGTTGGATATTCTTCCGACATTATTACTGCGTGATTTAGAAGTAGGTGATACCGATTCGGCACAATTATTAGGTGCATTAGAGTTAGATGAAGAAGATTTAGCACTTTGTACTTTCGTGTGTCCAGGTAAAGCTGACTACGGTTCATTCTTGCGTCAAGCATTAGACAAGATTGAGAAGGAAGGTTAAAAATGGGTTTAAAAAATCTTTTTGAAAAAATGGAACCCGCGTTTTTACCTGGTGGTAAATACAGCAAGCTTTATCCGATCTTTGAATCGATTTATACCTTGCTTTATACACCAGGTACGGCAACGCAAAAAACAACACACGTTCGTGATGCGTTAGATTCAAAACGTATGATGATTACGGTGTTCTTAGCGTTATTTCCTGCGATTTTCTATGGAATGTATAACGTAGGTCACCAAGCAATTCCAGCGATTGCTAAATTAGGTAACTTAAATGAATTGATCGCAAATGACTGGCATTATGCTATTGCGCATGCTTTAGGTTTAGATTTAAGTCTAGATGCAGGCTGGGGCAGCAAAATGGCGCTAGGTGCGATTTTCTTCCTACCAATTTACTTAGTGGTATTTACTGTTTGTACTATTTGGGAATTATTATTCTCAGTAGTGCGTGGCCACGAAGTGAATGAAGGGATGTTCGTTTCTACCATTCTTTTCGCGTTAATCGTGCCACCAACATTACCATTATGGCAAGCAGCGCTTGGTATTACTTTTGGTATCGTTGTTGCAAAAGAGATCTTTGGTGGTGTAGGCCGTAACTTTATGAACCCAGCGCTTGCAGGTCGTGCATTCTTATTCTTTGCATATCCGGCTCAAATTTCGGGTGATTTAGTATGGACTGCAGCAGATGGTTTCTCTGGTGCAACTGCGCTTTCACAATGGTCACAAGGTGGTCAAGCAGCATTACAACATACAGTAAGTGGTCAACCAATTACTTGGATGGATGCATTTATTGGTAACCTTCCTGGTTCAATGGGTGAGGTTTCAACACTTGCATTGTTAATTGGTGGTGCACTGATTTTATTCACTCGCATCGCTTCTTGGCGCATTATGGCTGGCGTAATGATTGGTATGGCGGCAACTGCAACCTTATTTAATATCATTGGTTCAGATACTAACCCAATGTTCTCAATGCCTTGGCATTGGCACTTTGTATTAGGTGGTTTCGCATTAGGTATGATTTTCATGGCAACCGACCCTGTTTCTGCTTCATTTACTAATACTGGTAAATGGTGGTACGGTGCGTTAATCGGTGTTATGGCTGTATTGATTCGTACAGTAAACCCTGCTTACCCAGAAGGTATGATGCTAGCGATTTTATTTGCAAACTTATTTGCACCAATTTTCGACTACATCGTGGTTCAAGCAAATATCAAACGTCGGAGAGCAAGAACAAATGGCTAAATTTAATAAAGATAGCGTAGGCGGTACAGTTACCGTCGTTGTGTTGCTAAGTTTAGTATGTTCTATCGTTGTTTCTGGTGCTGCAGTGGCATTAAAAGCAAAACAAGATGAACAAAAATCCCTTGACGTACAACGCAACATTTTAACTGTTGCTGGTTTAATGAAAGAAGATAATGCTTCTGTTATCAAAGAAACATACGGTAAATTCATTGAACCTCGTTTAGTTGATTTACAAACGGGTGATGTTGTTCAAGCATCGGCTGAAGAGATCAATAAATTTGAACCAAAAGATGCCATTAAAGATCCAGCTAAAAGCCAAGTAATTCCGCAAGAAGCAGATAAAGCAGGCATTAAAGTGCGTGCTAACCAAGCACGTATCTATCTTGTTAAAGATGAGCAAGGCAATGTGAACCAAGTAGTGTTACCTATGTATGGTCGTGGTTTATGGTCAACCATGTATGGTTTCGTTTCTGTTGCACCAGATGCGAATACTATCAAAGGCATCACTTACTATGACCAAGGTGAAACAGCCGGTCTAGGTGGTGAAATTGCAAACCCACGTTGGCAAGCACAGTTCGTTGATAAGAAATTATTTGACGAACAAGGTAATCAGAAATTTAAAATCTACAAAGGTATCTCTGCAGATAAAGAGCATGGTGTAGATGGTTTATCTGGTGCAACCTTGACTAGTAACGGTGTGCAAGGCTCATTTGATTATTGGTTCAGCCAAAATGGCTTTGGCCCATTCTTAGCGAAATTTAAAGCAGGAGAAATCAAATAATGGCTGAAGGAAAAGTAAATTTAAAAGGTCTTTTATTAGATCCAATTGCTAAAAATAACCCGATTGCATTACAAATCTTAGGTATCTGTTCTGCATTAGCGGTAACTACTCAGTTACAAACGGCTATCGTAATGGCAATTGCGGTAAGTTTAGTAACCGGTTTTTCTAGCATGTTTATTTCAATGATTCGTAACTATATTCCAAATAGTATCCGTATCATTGTGCAATTAGCGATTATTGCTTCTTTAGTAATCGTAGTTGACCAAACCTTAAAAGCGTTTGCTTACGGTTTATCAAAACAGTTGTCAGTATTCGTTGGCCTTATTATTACAAACTGTATCGTAATGGGGCGTGCGGAAGCATTTGCAATGAAATCTCGTCCATTAGAGAGCTTTGTTGATGGTATTGGTAACGGTTTAGGTTATGGGGTAATTTTATTAATTGTTGCCACATTACGTGAACTTATCGGTTCTGGTCGTCTATTAGGTTTCCCTGTATTCCAAACTATCCAAGATGGTGGTTGGTATCAACCAAACGGTTTATTCCTTCTTGCACCAAGTGCGTTCTTCATCATTGGCTTCGTTATTTGGGGCTTAAGAACGTGGAAACCCGAGCAACAGGAGAAATAATCAATGGAACATTATATTAGCTTATTAGTTAAGGCGATCTTCATTGAAAATATGGCACTTTCCTTCTTCTTGGGGATGTGTACATTTCTAGCCGTATCTAAAAAAGTATCAACTGCGTTCGGTTTAGGTATTGCAGTTGTGGTAGTGCTTGGTATTGCTGTACCAGCTAACCAATTTGTTTATGAACACGTTTTAAAAGATAGTGCATTAGTTGATGGTGTAAGTCTTGAATTCTTAAGTTTTATTACTTTCATCGGGATTATCGCAGGTCTTGTTCAATTACTTGAAATGGCTTTAGATAAATTTTTCCCAGCACTTTATAATGCATTAGGTATCTTCTTACCTCTTATTGCGGTTAACTGTGCGATCTTCGGTGGTGTATCTTTCGCCGTACAACGTGAATACACTTTTGCTGAATCAGCTGTGTATGGTGTTGGTGCAGGTTTAGGTTGGATGTTGGCAATTGTTGCTCTTGCAGGCTTAACCGAAAAAATGAAATATGCTGATGTACCAGCTGGCTTAAAAGGATTAGGGATTACCTTCATCACTGCAGGCTTAATGGCGCTTGGCTTCATGTCATTTTCTGGTATTCAGTTATAGGAGACAATAATGAGTGAATTAAATATTCTTTTACTTGGTGTTGTAGCCTTTACTGCAATCGTTTTAGTCTTAGTCGCAATTATCCTTTTCGCTAAATCAAAATTAGTGGATTCAGGCGATATTACTATCAGCATTAATGATGACCCAGAAAAAGCAATTACTTTACCAGCAGGTGGTAAACTTTTAGGCGCGTTAGCGAGTAAAGGTATCTTCGTTTCATCTGCTTGTGGTGGCGGTGGTTCTTGTGGTCAATGTATTGTTAAAGTGAAAAGTGGTGGTGGTGAAATTTTACCAACCGAACTTTCTCACATTAACAAACGTGAAGCGAAAGAAGGCTATCGTTTAGCATGTCAAGTTAACGTGAAAGGCAGTATGGACGTTGAATTACCTGAAGAAATCTTCGGTGTGAAAAAATGGGAATGTACTGTTATTTCTAACGATAACAAAGCAACTTTCATTAAAGAGTTAAAATTAGCGATCCCTGAAGGTGAGGAAGTACCTTTCCGTGCGGGTGGTTATATCCAAATCGAAGCTGATCCACATGTGGTGAACTATAAAGATTTCGATATTCCAGAAGAATACCACGAGGACTGGGATAAATACGACTTATGGCGTTATGTGTCTAAAGTTGACGAGCATATTATTCGTGCTTACTCAATGGCTTCATACCCAGAAGAGAAAGGTATCATTATGCTTAACGTGCGTATTGCAACACCTCCTCCACGCCAACCTGATGCACCTCCAGGTCAAATGTCTTCATACATTTGGTCATTAAAAGCAGGTGATAAAGTGACTATTTCTGGTCCATTTGGTGAATTCTTCGCGAAAGAAACCGATAATGAAATGGTCTTCATTGGTGGTGGTGCAGGTATGGCGCCAATGCGTTCACATATCTTTGACCAATTAAAACGTTTACACTCTAAACGTAAAATGTCATTCTGGTATGGTGCGCGTTCTAAACGTGAAATCTTCTACCAAGAAGACTTTGACCAATTACAAGCTGAAAATCCAAACTTCGTATGGCATGTGGCACTTTCTGATGCATTGCCAGAAGATAACTGGACAGGTTACACCGGCTTTATTCACAACGTACTTTATGAAAACTACTTAAAAAATCATGAAGCACCAGAAGATTGTGAATACTACATGTGTGGTCCTCCAGTGATGAACGCAGCAGTGATTAAAATGCTGAAAGATTTAGGCGTTGAAGATGAAAACATCTTATTAGATGACTTCGGTGGCTAATCTCTGACCATAACAAGCGGTTGGATTTGTAAAATGTTTTGCAAATTCCACCGCTTTTTGCCTATGACTTATGTCATAGGTTAAACATAATTCAGTCTTTTTATATTTTTTAATGAGCTGAATTATGCTTAACCTAGCATTAGAATGAAATACTAGGCATCTCAATCAAGAGGATATAATGAAATTAAAATCGCTTTTATTTCTTGCAATCGGTTCACTTTTTTTGACCGCTTGCGAAAAAGTGCCTGAGCAAATGGCTTTTTCAGGCAAAACAATGGGAACGACCTATACAGTTAAATATATTGATAATGGTAAAGTAAATTTACCTAAGATTGAGGATGTGCAACAGCAAGTTGATGCCGTTTTAAAAGAAGTGAACAATCAAATGTCCACTTATCAAAAAGATTCAGAAATCAGTCGTTTTAACCAAAGCCAAGAAGTCAATGTACCTTTTACTGTTTCTGCTGATTTTGCTAAAGTCACCCAAGAAGCGATTCGTTTAAATCGAGTTACCGAGGGTGCATTAGATGTTACCGTTGGAAAATTAGTTAACCTCTGGGGGTTTGGGCCCGATAAACGCTTAAATAAAGCCCCAAGTGCAGAACAGATTGCCCAATTTTCGCCTAGTGTGGGGATTGATAAATTAAGTGTCAATACGGAAAGTGGATTTAGTCTAACTAAAAAAGCCCCTGCACTTTATTTAGATTTATCTTCTATTGCCAAAGGCTTCGGTGTTGATAAAGTGGCAGAACAATTAGAGCAATTTGGTGTAGAAAATTACTTAGTTGAGATTGGTGGGGAATTACGCGGTAAGGGTAAAAATGCGCAAGGCAACGATTGGCGTATTGCCATCGAGCAGCCTGCATTAGTGCAAGGTGAAAAGGCTCAAATTGTGGTGCCACTACATAATTTAGGTATGGCAACTTCTGGTGATTATCGTAACTATTTTGAAGATGAGCAAGGAAATCGTCTTTCGCATATCATTGATCCGAAAGCATTACGTCCGGTCAAGCATAATTTAGCCTCAATTACAGTACTTGCGCCAACGTCAATGACTGCAGATGGCTTATCAACAGGCTTATTTGTATTAGGCGAAGATAAAGCTTTAGAAGTGGCTGAGCGTGAGCATTTAGCTGTCTTTTTGATTATTAAACGTGGTTCGTCATTTGAAACCAAAATGTCGAGCGAATTTGAGAAAATTATTAACCAAAAATAATTGGAGTGAATAATGGAAACTTTATTACTTACATTCGGCTTTTTTATTGCCGTTGTCTTTGCAATGTCAATTGGCTTTTTAATTAAAGGTAATGCCTTAAAAGGGAGTTGTGGCGGCATCTCTGCGTTAGGTATGAAAAAAATGTGTGACTGTGAAGAGCCATGCGATAACCTCAAATCAAAAATTGCAGATGGCACAGCAGATCCAGAAGAAGTTGCTCGCTTTGCAAAAGAAGAGCCTAAATTTTACGAAGTAAAATAAATTTATCTATGGCAAGCGGTAATATTTGTGTGATGTTTTGCAAATTTTGCCGCTTTATTTCTTTGTGATAGTTTTCTATCAAATCACCAAATGTGCTTCGCCTTAACCGAAGTTACGGGAGACTTATGTTAATTTCAAACACTTATAACCAACACTTTCCAACACTTTCCCCTGAACAACTTGCTGAGAATGCTAAGAAAAAAGTCATTATCGGCATGTCTGGTGGGGTTGATTCTTCAGTTTCTGCGTTTATTTTGCAACAACAAGGCTATCAGGTTGAAGGCTTGTTTATGAAAAACTGGGAAGAGGATGATGACACCGATTATTGTACTGCTGCAGCTGATTTAGCTGATGCACAAGCGGTGGCTGATAAACTTGGAATGAAACTGCATAAAATCAACTTTGCCGCAGAGTATTGGGATAATGTTTTTGAACATTTCTTAAATGAATATAAAGCAGGGCGCACGCCAAACCCAGATATTCTTTGTAACAAAGAAATTAAGTTTAAAGCGTTTTTAGAATACGCCGCAGAAGATTTAGGTGCGGATTATATTGCCACAGGGCACTATGTTCGTCGCGCAGGCAGTGATGATAATGCACAATTGTTGCGTGGGCTAGACGAGAATAAAGATCAAAGTTATTTTTTACATGCGATTACTAAAAAACAAGTTGGGCAGAGTCTATTTCCAGTAGGCGAAATTGAAAAACCGATTGTACGTGCCATTGCTGAAGATTTAGGGTTAGCGACAGCCAAGAAAAAAGATTCCACAGGCATTTGTTTTATTGGGGAGCGTAAGTTTAAAGATTTCTTAGCACGTTATTTACCTGCACAGCCAGGGGAGATTCGAACGGTTGATGGCAAGTTAGTTGGGCGTCATGATGGCTTAATGTATCACACGCTTGGGCAACGCAAGGGATTAGGAATTGGTGGCGTAAAAGGCTTAAGCGAAGATCCGTTCTATGTGGTAGAGAAAGACCTCATCAATAATGTGTTAGTAGTTGCTCAGGGGCATGATAATTCTGCGTTGCTTTCAAGCGGGCTTATTGCTTCACAATTAAATTGGATTAGTGGTGAACCTCTGCGTGAAGCACTTCGTTGTACAGTGAAAACCCGTTATCGTCAAACGGATATTGCTTGTGAAGTTTTCCCAATAGATGAAAATACGGTAAAAGTGATTTTTGATGAGCCACAAATTGCGGTCACACCAGGACAATCAGCGGTGTTCTATCAAGGTGAAGTATGCCTTGGTGGCGGTGTGATTGAAGAGCAATTAAAGTAAGCGGTCATTTTCAGGAGAAAAAATGCAAATTTTAGAATTATTACATCACCGTCGTTCAAGTAAACAATTTGGCGAGATTGCTCCAAACCAAGCGCAATTAGAAAATATGATTAAAGCGGCTTTACGAGCCCCTGATCATGGCAGACTTAAGCCCTATCATTTTGTTGTATTGCAAAAATCGGCTATGCCAACATTAAAGGCTTGCTTAGAAGCAGCAGCAGTTGAATTTGATATGGATGAAAAAAATGCAGCTAAAGCGGATAAACTAGCCAACCAAGCGCCAATGGTGATTGGTGTGATCGCCAAAATTGATCATGAATCACCGAAAATTCCTGCATGGGAGCAAATGCTTACTACTGGCTGTGCCGCTTATGCAATGCAATTAGCAGCAAATGCGCAAGGGTTTGAAACCGTTTGGATTAGCAAAAAATGGGTTGAAGGGACTCAATTACGTGCGCTATTTAATTGCGAAGAAGGCGATAAAGTTGTGGGCTTATTATTAGTAGGTTCACCTAAAGATCCAGAATCTGGTATTTCGCTTGCGCGTCAGCCAGAAGAAATTGATGGTTTCTTTGACGTGATTAAGTAGTGAAGTGATGCCAACTATCTTAATTACTGGCTGCTCATCTGGCATTGGCTATGCAACAGCACTTTATTTACGGCAGCAAGGTTGGCGAGTGATTGCTAGCTGCCGAAAAACTGAAGATGTTATGCGCTTGCAACAAGAAGGATTTGAATGCATAAAGTTAGATGTGACCGATAGTAGCGAGATTAACGCAGCCTTTGATTATATTCAAACAAGCGGTCAATTAGATGCAGTGTTTTGCAATGCGGGTTATGGGCAGCCTGGTTGCGTGGAAGATGTACCTCGCGCAGCACTACGAGAGATTTTTGAAACGAATGTGTTCGGAACTTGGGAAGTGATGAATGCTGCACTAAAAATTTTTCGAAGACAAAATCATGGGAGAATATTGGTAACCAGCAGTATTTTAGGGTTTGCAGCAATGCATTATCGAGGGGCATATAATGCGACGAAATTTGCGTTAGAAGGAATGGCCGATACGTTGAGGGCTGAACTTTATGGTTCAAATATTTATATTAGCTTGATTGAACCAGGCCCAATCCAAAGTCGATTCCGCCCAAATTCTGTGGAAAAACTAAAGCAATACATTGATTTGGATGATTCTTTCCATCAAGACTTTAATCAAAAACAGCTACAACGTCTGACAGCAGCGAGTAATGGTAATCCATTTACTTTGCCTGCTTCAGCTTGTGCAGAGGCGTGTTTTAAAGCCTTAACGGCGAAAAAACCGAAAGCTCGTTATCAGGTTACTTTCCCTACTCAATTATTTTGGTGGCTACGGCGGTTGTTACCGACAGCATTATTTGATGCGATTAACCGCAAAGCGGGTGGATAAGTCAAAAAAACAAAGGCGTTGAAGAGTTCTTCAACGCCTTTGTACATTCAGAGATTAAGATTATTTTACTAAATCTTTTAATGCTTTACCTGCAACGAATGCTGGTACTTTAGCTGCAGCAATTTTAATTTCTTCGCCAGTGCGAGGGTTGCGACCAGTACGTGCGCTACGCTCGTTAACTTTGAAAGTACCGAAACCGATTAGTTGAACTGCATCGCCTGCTTTTAAGCTTTCAGAAATCGCTTCTAAAGTTGCTTCTAAAGCTGCTTTTGCATCTTTTTTGCTTAATTCTGCTTTCGCTGCGATTGCATCGATTAATTCAGTTTTGTTCATAGTGTTAATCCTCTAAAAGAATGTTGTTGCTATAATAATGACAAGGAGCGTCAATCTAGTGTGTAGCTTAATTCAAACTACCGATTTCTCAAATAGCTAAAATGCATATTTGTGTTTATTTTTAGTTTATTGATTAAAATTTACACCAATATTACTAATTCCTTCAGTGCGAATCTCATTTTTGAGCTCGAGAATGAGCTGAGTATCGCGTTCTTCGCACTCATTGAGCAGGCGATAAATTTGCCATTGCACATCTAATTCGGCTTGAATTTCAGCAGAGTTTTTCAAAGCTTGTTCATTTAACTCTTCACCTGTTTGCATTTCCACATAGCTAGCCACCGTACCTAATGAAATTTGGCTAATGCGGATTGCTTGTTCTAAGGTTGCACCTGCAATTAAGCTGTGTAGTAATTCAGACAGTGCTTCACAGGCTTCTTGTGCTGGTAATACGCCAAAAAACTCATAATCATTCACATCTGGAATAATCGCTTCCAATTTCTCTAATTGATTATCGAAATTGATTTTGGCACCTTTAACGGTAAGAGATTCCCAAACTAGATTTAAGATATTCTGATAGACCTTGCTATTATCAGGTTGTTCCGTTACCTCGCAAAAAAGCTGAAAATTAGGCGCCATGCGCTCGCATAAACATGCCATAAAAGTGAGGTGTTGCCAGGGCTCAAAACGTTCCATTCGTTTATGAATTGGATTTCTCATATATTTCCCTCAAACAAGCGGTTCAATTTTCATTATGTTTTACCAAACCGCTTGAGATCATTTTAATTATTTATGGTAAGGCTTTGAGAATTCATGCACTGAATCAACCAGCACTTTCGGGCTCTCGGTTGGCACATCTAAATGGATACCGTGCCCAAGGTTGAAGACATGACCTGAACCTTGTCCAAAGTCAGCTAAAATTTGCTGTACTTCTTGCTCAATGCGCGCAGCAGAGGCATAAAGTACACTTGGATCCATGTTGCCTTGTAATGCAACTTTATGGCCAACACGTTGACGTGCATCGTGTAAGTTAACCGTCCAGTCTAAACCAATTGCATCACAACCTGTTTCGGCTACGGCTTCTAACCATAAGCCACCGCCTTTAGTAAAGAGTGTGACAGGCACTTTTCGGCCTTCGTTTTCACGAATCAAGCCATCTACAATTTTGTGCATATAGCGTAATGAGAAATCTTGATAATCACGATGTGCTAATACGCCGCCCCAAGTATCAAAAACCATCACTGCTTGTGCGCCTGCTTTGATTTGCGCATTCAAATATAAGATGACGCTATCGGCAAGTTTATCTAATAATGCATGAAGAAGATGAGGTTCGGTGTACATCATTTTTTTGATTTTAGTAAATGCTTTACTTGAACCACCTTCAACCATGTAGGTAGCTAATGTCCATGGGCTTCCAGAGAAACCAATTAACGGTACTTCACCTTTTAACTCACGGCGAATAGTACGTACAGCATTCATCACATATTGTAATTCGCCTTCTGGATCTGGAATTGGAAGGTTATCTACATGTGCTTTTGTTTCAATTGGGCGAGCAAATTTCGGACCTTCACCAGCACCAAAACTTAAGCCTAATCCCATAGCATCAGGAATAGTTAAAATATCAGAAAAGAGAATTGCCGCATCTAAAGCATAACGGCGTAAGGGTTGAAGGGTAACTTCGCAAGCTAAATCTGCATTACGGCATAATGACATAAAATCGCCAGCTTCTGCTCGAGTGGCTTTATATTCTGGTAAATAGCGACCGGCTTGGCGCATCATCCAAACAGGGGTCATATCTACGGGTTCACGTAATAATGCTTTAAGATAACGATCATTTTTTAATTGTGTCATGAGGTTTCCTTCATAATTTAGCGAAAACAGGAATTTGCAAATGCTTTTTTAAATTTGACCGCTTGCGAAGATGAATTTTTAGCAATTTTTGCGGTCGGTAACATTAGTGGATATTGGTTGGCTTCTCCGTTGCATTTAATGCAAAATGGCTGTGGAGGAAAAGAGATAATACGCGTAAGTATTCTACGACTTCTTCGCCAGCTTCGAGTAATTCTTCGTTGCTGTCATCTTCATGATAGCCAAGTTTTGAGATTTCTTCTAAGTCATCAATGGCTTCACCAACTTCATCGGTTTCTTCATTTAATTTGGGTTGTGCTAAGCCTAAACCTAAAATAAATTGGCTTATCCAATCGGCAATGCTTTCAGCTAAAGCTATACCATCGTTTTCATTTTCTGGCAACCAGAGTGAAAAGAGCGTATTCGCTTCACGATATGATTGACTTAATGTTTCATAAAATTGGCTGAGTGCTTGAAGAGGAACTTGTGAGAAAGCATGACCATCATTAGTAAATTGATAAGTCAGTGTTTTCCAAGATTCATCTTGAATGCCGCCAGCAATTAACCCGCTTAAAAAGCCGTGAAACTCAGCGGGATTAAGCTCAATAGCTAATTGTGCAATCAGTTGCTTAAATTCAGTTGGTTGAAGATTTGACATAGTATCGTCTTTGTTATTCTTAGAAAGAATGGCATAATAACAAAAATTTTATAGATAAGTGAGGATTTTACGCCTATGTCGGCAAATTATATTGAAGTCCAAATTTTTGGACAGGTGCTTCGCTTGCATTGTCCGCCGGAACAACAGCAACATTTATTAGCTTCTGCTGAGCGTTTAGAAGAGCGCGTAGCGGTTTTAAAAGAGCAATCAGGTATTATCCAGCTTGAAAAAGTCTTGGCAATTGTGGCGCTGAACTTAAATTACGAGCTTGAATTAGAAAAGCAAAAAAATGAAAACAACAAAAACGTGTTAGAAGCTTGTATTCACCAGCTTGATAGTTCGTTAGGGAAATTGAATAATTTAGGCGTAATTGATACGAATCAATAAACTGCTTAAAAGCTGATCGGTTAATTATTTTTATTTTTTTATTGCTAGGAAAAACAGCGAATTTCCGTTATATTAAATCTTGTCGGGGGTGTGCGTAGCTTATTACGTCCCTGAGCCGATAATTTAAAACCTTGAGTTGGACATCTAGTCACCGGTGAGCAAGCTTACCTTGAGTAAGAAGCCTAAAGGCGAATACGTTTGACTCCCTTGAACCTTCTGGTTCAAGGACTACAATAGGTTACGGCACCTCGGACACCATCTGGTTATGAACACTTCATTGGATTCACATCAAGCCTTACGCCAATCTCTTCGGCGTGAAATGAAAATCAAACGTCAACAACTTTCCCCTATAGCGCAGCAACAGGCTAGTCAGGCAATTATTACACCGGCATTAGATTTAATCGCTCACTACCAAGCTCAGCATATCGCCTTTTATTTGCCATTTAATGGTGAACTCTCACCGCTTGCATTGATGGAAATATTGCATAAACAAGGTAAATCACTTTATTTGCCCGTTGTGCATCCATTTAGCTCTGGTAATTTGTTATTTATAGCTTATGAATCAAACGATGAGTGGATTACACATTCTCTTGGCATGCAAGAACCTAAGTTAGATGTTCGAAAAGTGTTGCCTTTAAATGAATTAGACATGATTTTTACGCCATTAGTGGCTTGTGATAAACACAATGGGCGTTTAGGTTATGGCGGCGGGTTTTATGATCGTACATTAAGCCAATCTTCTGCGATTAGTGTGGGGCTAGCGCATCGTTGTCAACAGGTAGAAAAATTGCCGTTAGCAGCTTGGGATGAACCATTAGATCACCTAATTCTCGGTTAAAACATTGATTTTTTACGCCAAAATGGGTAATCTTTTGCCTTTTCCTCCATTTTAAGGCTTAAGAGGCGCGCATGTTTGGGTTTGATCCAACCACTACTACATTCCTTATCTATATTGTGGCGATGATCCTGATAGGATTGATTGCTTACCGAGTCACGAATAACCTTTCTGATTACATTTTAGGTGGGCGCCGTTTAGGCAGTTTCGTTACTGCGTTATCGGCTGGTGCATCAGATATGTCGGGTTGGCTATTGATGGGCTTACCCGGTGCTGTTTATGCAGGTGGTCTGATTGAAGCATGGTTAGCAGTTGGCTTAACGATCGGGGCTTATTTAAACTGGAAATTAGTTGCCGGTAGATTGCGTGCTCATACCGAATATAGTGGCGATGCGCTAACTTTACCTGAGTATTTTCATAACCGTTTTGGTGATAAAACTAAGCTCATTAAAATCCTTTCTGCGTTTATCTTCTTACTCTTTTTCGCTGTTTATTGTGCTTCTGGCGTCGTCGCGGGTGCGCGCGTCTTTGAAAATCTTTTTGGGGTACCTTATGCAGATGCCATTTGGTATGGTGCGGTTGCTACTATTCTTTATACCTTTATTGGCGGCTTTTTAGCTGTGAGTTGGACGGACACGATCCAAGCGTCGCTAATGGTCTTTGCATTATTGCTGACGCCACTTTTTGTTATATTAAGCATTGGTAGTGTAGATGAGATCAAATCCACTTTAGTGTTGGCAGAAGCAGCGAGTGGCAAAAATTATAATGATATGTTTAGCGGCACCACAGTTTTAGGCGTATTAAGTCTCATGGCGTGGGGATTAGGTTATTTTGGACAACCGCATATCGTTGTACGATTTATGGCAGCAGAGAGTGTGAAATCACTTAAAAATGCGCGCCGAATCAGTATGACGTGGATGGTTATCTGCTTAGTGGGCGCGATTGGTATTGGCTATTTCGGCATGTTGTATTTTTTCAAATTCCCAGAAAAAGCCAGTGTAGTGAGTCAAAACAATGAGCAGATTTTTATTGAACTAGCAAAATTATTATTTGATCCATGGACAGCTGGCGTATTGCTTTCTGCTATTCTTGCTGCCGTAATGAGTACACTTTCTGCACAATTATTGATTTGCTCAAGCGCGATTACCGAAGATTTATACAAAGGCATTTTAAGACCAAAAGCAAGCGATCGTGAATTGATTTGGTTAGGTCGAGTGATGGTATTAGCGGTTGCTGGGTTAGCCATCTATATTGCACAAGATCCAAATAGCCAAGTGTTTGGCTTAGTGAAAGATGCATGGGCAGGTTTTGGCTCTGCATTTGGCCCAATTGTGTTGTTGTCATTGTTTTGGAAACGGATGAATGGTTTTGGTGCGATTGCGGGGATGCTAACAGGGGCTTTAGTGGTGTATTTCTGGAAAGATATTACGCTTTGGTTGGCATTGCCTGATGTTTATTCAATGATTCCTGGATTCTTCCTTGCTATTTTGGCAATTATTATTGTTTCTCTGATAACACCAATGCCGAATCAGCAAGTGTTAGAAACTTTTGATAAAGCCAACAAAGCCTTTTTAGCTGAAGAGAAAGCATAATTTCCAATCCCGTTAATAAATTATCAGCAGTTAACGGGATTTTTCTTTTATATTGTTAAAGAGGCATCGTCAGCAATTAGGTTTTGATCTATAATTAATTTCCAGTTGTCGAAAGATAACGTTTTCGTTTTTTCACTTAACTGGACTTACCTAACATGACTCAACAAACTATTAGCACGCCAAAACAAGCGTTTGTCGGTTTACAAATGTTATTTGTTGCCTTCGGCGCCCTAGTTTTAGTGCCACTTATTACGGGCTTAGACCCAAACACTGCCTTGCTCACTGCAGGTATTGGTACCCTTCTTTTTCAACTCTGCACCGGTCGTCAAGTACCGATTTTCTTAGCTTCTTCTTTTGCTTTTATCGCGCCTATCCAATACGGTGTACAACATTGGGGAATTCCTTCAACAATGGGCGGTTTAGCCTGTGCTGGTTTAGTCTATGTCGTGCTTAGCGCTTTAGTAAAATGGCGTGGCGCACAAATCATGGACAGAATTTTCCCACCTGTAGTGGTAGGTCCGGTTATTATCATCATCGGTTTAGGGCTTGCGCCTGTTGCGGTGGATATGGCGGTTGGCAAAAATATGCAGATTGAGCAAAATCTTGCGATTTTAGTTTCTATGGTAACCTTAGTTACCACTGTTATCGTTGCTGTATTCGCTAAAGGGTTAATGAAGCTTATTCCGATTATGTTCGGTATTTTAGTTGGTTACTTGCTTTCACTTTATCTTGGTTTAGTTGATTTTACTAAAGTTTCCGAGGCTAGCTGGTTCTCTATCCCAACTTTAACCACACCACAATTTAATTTAGAAGCCATTCTTTACTTACTCCCAATTGCGATTGCACCAGCAGTAGAGCACGTTGGCGGTATTATGGCGATTAGCTCGGTAACGGGTAAAAACTTCTTACAAAAACCGGGGCTTCACCGAACCTTATTAGGCGATGGTATTGCAACCTCGGCGGCATCTTTACTTGGTGGTCCACCAAATACGACTTATGCAGAAGTGACGGGTGCTGTAATGCTCACTAAAAACTTTAACCCGAAAATCATGACTTGGGCAGCTTGTTGGGCGATTGCGATCTCATTTTGTGGAAAAGTTGGCGCTTTCTTACAGACGATTCCAAGTGTTGTGATGGGTGGCATCATGATGCTCGTATTCGGTTCTATTGCGGCTGTGGGCATGAGTACACTGATTAAAGCCAAAGTGGATATGGGTGAGGCACGTAATCTTGTGATCGTTTCTGTGGTCATGACCTTCGGTATTGGTGGTATGTTCATCAATCTAGGTGAATTCTCGCTTAAAGGTATTAGCCTTTGTGCCATCGCAGCGATTATCATGAACTTAATCTTACCAAAAGAAAAAGGGCAGAATGCCTAACAATAATAAGTGATGAAGCGCATCTTGTAGATGCGCTTTTTTTGCAAAAAATTTTTAAAATCAGACCGCTTGTAATGTGAGGTAGATCACAAAATTTAAATGAAAAGTTTGTTTTTGTTCTCGGTTTTTACTAGAATTTTGCAACATATTAGTCGGGGTGCCATAGGCTGAGATAATACCCGTGAACCTGAAACAGTTAACACTGACGTAGGAAACTAAATGATGAAACCATTTCTTTTATTTTCTCCCCTTTTTGCTTTTCTTGCTATTTTCCCTTTGAACGCTTGATGAGGTTGCTATGTTTTGCCTCCAAGTCCAAGGTTTATCTTTGCAATTTGCCGGACAATCGCTGTTTGATAATTTGAACTTTAATGTGAAGCAAGGCGAATGGGTTGCACTTTTAGGCAGCTCAGGCGTTGGAAAATCAACGCTTTTACGCGCAATTGCGGGGCTTGAGCAATCCGCCGTAAGTGCAGGAAAGATTCATTTTGCCCCTCATCTCAAATTAGCTTGGTTGGCGCAACAGGATTGCCTTTTTCCTTGGCTTTCAGTATTAGATAACGTTCAGCTTGCACAACATTTAAAAGGCACAAAAAATGCTGAAAGTTTAGCAAAAGCTGAAGCATTATTAGCTGCAGTCAATATGCAAGCACATATCCACAAGGCTTGTTATCAACTGTCAGGCGGGCAACGCCAACGTGTCGCATTAGCTAGAACCTTGATGCAAGAGGCGGATTTAATTTTAATGGATGAGCCTTTCTCTGCATTAGATGCGGTAACGCGTATGCAGCTACAAGATCTCGCATGTGAGTTGTTGCATGAGAAAACCGTCATTTTAGTGACGCATGATCCACAAGAAGCCATTCGGTTAGCCGATAGCCTCTATATTTTGCAAGGTCACCCTGCGCAAATGCATTTAGTGAGTCAATTAAGTGGCGCGAAACCACATAACATGGCTCAAGCAACCGCTTGGCAATTACAAGAAGAACTGATTGCTAAGTTAATGCAGGAGGCATCATGAAAAAATTAGCTAATTGGCTTGGCTTGTTTCTTTTATTGATTGGCTTATGGCAAGCGGTAGTTTCAATATTTATCTTACCAACCTATCTTTTCCCTTCACCGATAGCGGTTTTTGAGCGTTTATTACAGCACACTGATTTATTGCTCAGCCATGCTAAGGTTACTCTAATTGAAATCGCATTGGGCTTAATTTGTGGGTTTATATTGGGGTTAATTTCTGCTTTATTGCTCACACTTTCACGCCGCGTTTCTGCCTTTTTAATGCCGTTGCTGGTTATCTCCCAAGCAGTGCCTGTTTTCGCGATTGCCCCACTTTTAGTGTTGTGGTTGGGATATGGCATGGCTTCTAAAATCGCTATGGCAGTATTGATTATCTATTTCCCCGTTACGGCTGCTTGTTATGACGGTTTACGTAATACGCCTCAATCTTGGGTACAACTGGCGCAAACTTTACAAATTTCTCCACAGGCAATGTTGTTTAAGGTGCGTTTGCCTGCTGCATTGCCCGCATTAGCTTCAGGCCTACGAATTGCAGTTTCTATTGCACCCATTGGGGCAGTGGTTGGCGAATGGGTGGGGTCTTCAGAAGGGTTAGGCTATTTAATGTTGCAAGCCAATGCCAGAATGCAAATTGATCTAATGTTTGCTGCACTATTTTTATTGTTACTAATTGCGCTTTGCTTATATTTTTTCACTGATTACTGGCTACGCCGATCACTACCTTGGGTTCGTTATATTCATTAAGAGGTTTTATGCTAAAACAACTTATTCAGCAATCGCAGCCTGACTGGCAGCATTATATTGAGCACGATTTTGTCAAACAGTTAGCTACAGGTTCATTACCTGCCGATTGTTTTCGCCATTATCTAAAACAAGATTATATCTATCTTTTTCATTACAGCAGAGCTTTCGCTTTAGCGATTTTTAAAGCAAAAGATTTTGCGCAAATGGAAACACCTCGTAAAGCATTAGACGCTATTTGCCAAGAGATCCAGCTGCATCTTAATTATTGCCAAGAATGGGGAATTAGCGAAGAAGAAATCTTTAATACACAAGAAAGTGCAGCCTGTATTGCTTATACACGTTATCTACTTGATTGTGGTGCAAATGGCGGTTTAGCAGAAATTTACGCTGCAATTACCCCTTGTGCGGTCGGTTATGCTGAAGTTGGCCGTTATATTTGTGATAACTATCCTAGACTGCCGAATAATCCCTATCAAACGTGGATTGATACTTATGCCAGCGAGGATTTCCAACAAGTAGCAAAAGAAACCGCTGATTTTCTTAATCAATGCTGTGCTCATCTTAATGCCGAACAATTACAGAATATCCAAAAAATTTTTACCACAGCCACTCGCCTAGAAATTGGGTTTTGGCAAATGGGGCTAGATTTATCTGAATAATAAAAGGAGACAAAATGAAAAAACGTTACTTACTCACATTGCTTGCGAGCGCCTTAGCGCTAAATAGCCAAGCGGCAGAAAAGCAAAAAATCTCGTTAATGCTTGACTGGTTCGTCAACCCAGATCATGCTGCATTGATTGTGGCACAACAAAAAGGCTTTTTTGCAGAGCAGAATTTGGAAGTGGAAATTATTGAGCCGGCTGACCCTTCATTACCCCCTAAATTAGTGGCGGCAGGTAAAGCAGATTTAGCGGTAGATTACCAACCTCAATTACAAATGCAGTTAGATGAAAAACTGCCTTTAGTTCGTATTGCAACGCTTGCGAATTCACCGTTAAACAGCTTAGTGGTGTTAGAAAATAGTGAAATTAAAACGTTAGCGGATTTGAAAGGTAAAAAAATTGGCTATTCGGTTAGTGGTTTTGAAACGGCTTTACTAGAAACGATGCTTAAGTCTGCAGGGATAAGCCTCAAAGATGTGCAGCTAGTGAATGTGAATTGGTCGCTTTCTCCTTCACTTATCAGCAAACAAGTTGATGCCGTTATTGGTTCATTCCGTAATTTTGAATTGAATCAACTTGCAATTGAAGGGTATCAAGGCAAAGCGTTTTTCCCAGAAAAGCATGGCGTGCCAAATTATGATGAGCTCATTATTGTAGCAAATAAAGATAAGCTGGAAGCACCGAAATATCGTGATTTTGTGCGGGCTTTAACACAAGCGAGTGCTTATTTAAAAGCGCATCCACAAGAAAGCTGGGAGTTGTTTGTCAGTTATAAACCCGCTGAGCTAGATAATGAATTGAATCGTCGCGCATGGAAAGATACGCTGCCTTATCTGACTGAGAAGCCAAGCGCATTTGATTTTGCCACTTATGACAAAATGGCTGAATTCATGCAGCAACAAGGGTTAATCAAAAACAAGTTTGCGGTCACAGATTATGTTGTTGATTTAGCGCCATAACGGTTATTTTTTGGTGAATAAATCAACGTTTTTTGACAAAGATTGATCTAGTTCTCTCAGTCTTTGGCATAGATGTGGCATAATAGCCCAAATTTTTTTGCGATGATTTTATTATGCTTCCGGAATTGGGCTATTTTTCATTAATTTTGGCGGCGGTGGCTGCCGCCTTTCAAGTGGGTTGTTCTCTTTTTAGCGAACTGTTTAAACGACCGCATTATTTAGCGTTAAATCCGCTATTAACTGGCGTGCAGTCGCTGTTTTCTCTGCTTTCCTTTGCTCTGTTAGCGCACGCTTTTTTAACGGATGATTTTACCGTTATCTATGTTGCGCAACATTCTAATAGCCAATTACCTGATTTCTTTAAATTTGCGGCAACTTGGGGCGGGCATGAAGGTTCCATGTTGTTTTGGCTTGCTGCATTAACACTTTGGACAAGCGTATTTTGCATTTTTGCGGATAAATCTGACCGCTTGTTCTACCATCGTACTTTAGCCATGATTGGGCTGATTGCCTTAGGCTTTATGCTATTTATTTTGTTAGTTTCAAGCCCATTTGAACGCAGTTTCCCGCCACCACCAGAAGGGCGAGATTTAAACCCAATGTTGCAAGATGTGGGGCTGATTTTTCACCCACCATTGCTTTATTTAGGCTATGTTGGTTTTGCCATTAGCTTTGCTATGGTTGTGGCAAGTTTAGTTTCCGGTTGTTTTGATGCCGCAGTAGCACGCTGGATTCGCCCGTGGACGATGATTTCTTGGGGCTTTTTAACTGCCGGGATTATTCTTGGTGCTTGGTGGGCATATTATGAGTTAGGCTGGGGCGGCTGGTGGTTCTGGGACCCTGTTGAAAATGCCTCTTTAATGCCTTGGTTATTAGGCACCGCGTTAGTGCACTCATTGATAGTCAGTGAAAAACGTGGTGTGTTTAATTACTGGACGATTCTGTTAGCGATTTTTGCTTTTGCATTAAGTTTGCTTGGTACCTTTATTGTTCGCTCTGGGGTTTTAACTTCTGTTCATGCTTTTGCGGTTGATCCTGACCGTGGCATGGCATTGCTTATTCTCTTTTTCAGCTTAAGCTTTATTGCATTGGCATTATTTGCTTTCCGTGTGAATCTTTGGCAAGGCGAAGTACGCTTCTTACTTTGGTCAAAAGAAACCGCCTTTTTACTGATTAACGGTTTGTTTGCTGTAGCGGCTTCTGCAGTACTGGTTGGAACTTTCTATCCAATGGTTTTTACGGCGATGAACTGGGGATCAATTTCCGTTGGCGCACCATATTTTAACCACGTATTCACGCCGCTTGCGCTGTTGTTAATGGTTGCGATGGGAATTGCAGTCGTATTGCGTTGGAAGAGTGTACCAACTAAACAGATCTTATGGCGACTCTATTTATTGCCAGTAGCCGTACTGCTTGCCGTAGCACTCACTATGCAAACGTTGACGCAAGTTGCTTATACATTACAAATTTTGCCGACAATTTTTATTAGCTTGGCAATTTGGATTATTCTGACTCATCTGCCTTATTTGCGATATATGTGGCAAATTCGACCGCTTGCGATGCGTCTAGCGCATATCGGTTTTGCAATTTGCGTGATTGGGGCAATGATGAATAGTTATTATGGCGATGAAAAAGGGGTAAGATTGAAACCGAATGAGTCTGCCACTTTAGCGGGGTTTAGTTTCACTTACGATGACTATCAAGATGTAATTGGCGCAAACTACACGGCTGAGCGCGCTATTTTTAAGATTGCTAAAGAGAACGAAACGCTAGCACAAGTGACTCCAGAACGTCGCTATTATGATGTACGCACCATGACGATGGCAGAAGTTGGGCTTTATCATCATTTCTTAGATGATATTTATATTGTCATGGGCGATAAGTTTGGCAATTTAGAATATGCGTTTAGATTGCATTATAAACCTTATGTGCGCGCACTTTGGCTTGGTGGCATTGTGATGGTATTTGCCTCTTTATTAGCATTATTTGGCTATCGCCAAGCGAATAGAAAAGCGCATAAACAAAGTAATAAATGAGAAAATAGAATGAAAAAAGCCTTTTTATTTTTACCGCTGTTGTTATTGGTGGCGATTGTAGCAATGCTTACAGTGCCGTTAATGAATAAAGATAATCTTTCACCGACGGAAGATTGGCGCGATAAGCCGATTCCTGAGTTTGTCGGGAAAAATTTGCTTGATCCAAACGCACGTTTAAATAATAACAGTTTGCCGAAAGAGCCTTATATTCTTAATGTTTGGGCAAGTTGGTGCACTTGGTGTATTAAAGAATTCCCGATTTTGCACAAGCTCAAAGCAGAGGGCGTACCAATTGTTGGGCTGACTTATAGCGATCAGCCTAATGATGCAAGAGAGGCATTAACGCAATGGGGTAACCCGTTTCATTTAGTGATTGATGATTATGAAAAAGGCTTCTTAATTCAAACCCTGAAAGTCTCTTCTGCGCCTTCAAGCTATTTGATCGACAAACACGGCGTAGTGCGTTATCAACAAAAAGGCTACAACCCTGATTTCGAGCAAGATTTTCTGCCTCGCTTAAAAGCCTTACGAGAGGAAAAATAATGCGAAAAATTTTGCAAAAAATAGCTTTAATTTTACCGCTTGTCATGAGTGTTGTTGCCCAAGCGGAAATGGTGGATACCTTTGAATTCCATTCCGATGCCGATCGTATTCGTGCGGTGGCGTTGGCTAAATCGCTTCGTTGTCCGCAATGTCAAAACCAGAACTTAGTGGAATCGAATGCGACGACGGCTTATAAACTTCGTCTTGAGGTTTATCAGATGGTCAATGAAGGGAAGTCTGATCAAGAAATCATTGAAATCATGACTCAACGTTTCGGGCATTTTGTAAATTACAACCCCCCATTTAACCCGCACACTTGGGCACTTTGGGGAATTCCGGTTGGGCTAGTGGTGATTTTATTTTCTGCTATTTTCTGGCGAACCAAACGCCGTAAAGCGGAGGCAAAATCATGAAAACACGTGCTGAAATCAGCCAAGAAACTTATGAGCAAGCATTAAAGTTAGCGCAACACTTACCAAATGATTTAGCGGCTGAGTTAAAAGAAGAAGCGCAAGCCCGTTTTGAGTTTGAGCAGCAAGCGGTCGAAAAATCGCAAAAATTTACCAAAAAACGCCCGCTTGTTATCGTAGCCATATTGGTATTAGCGTTAGTAGCTGCAGTGGCCGTGGGTATTTATGCGCAAAGTGGACGTTTTCAAATTGTGCAAAAAGGCGAGCAACTTCACCAAGCGTTTGAAGTGCAATCTGCGCTAGAAAGTAAAGAGCAGAAAAACAGTCATTATATTCTCAGCCTACAAGATAGATTACGTGCAAACCCTAACGATGGCGATTTGTGGTATGAGTTGGGGCAAGCATATGCATTAAATAATGATTTTAATGCAGCCATTATCTGCTTTGACAACGCACAAAAAGTGCTAGGTAAAAAGGCGGCGATTTTAGGCGCAATGGCAACTGCTGATTACTATGAAAATGGTCAAAACTTATCAGAAAATGCCAAAGCGTGGCTTGCTGAATCTTTAAAATTAGATGCTAAAGAGAGTGCTAGTCTGCTGTTGCTTGCAACCGATGCTTATCGAAATAAAGATTATGCTGGCGCTGTGAGTTATTGGCGCCGTGTTTTAGATAGCGATAATGAAGCGCTGGATAGACGCGCTGTGATTCAAAGTATTGCAGAAGCGCAGGCAAAATTAAAAGTGCAACAGTAATTTTGCAAATCTTAAGAAAAATATGCCCGCTTGTTTAGCGGGCTTTTTTACAGAAACCTACCAGAAACGAGTAATATATTCTCTTTAAAATGGATTGTATATGTCACGCAATGTGCTTGATAATGTCATTATTTAATATAGTGTAAAGTTGCACTTATCATTAAAAACATATAAACTTATCGACCAAGCGCAATATGGAAAGAAAGGCGCCAGCAAAAATTCCATTTTATTTAGCATTCTCAAATTTACAGTAAGGAAGAGATCACATGCCGAAGATGAAAATTTCTAAACTGATGTTTTATAGCACTGTTTTGACTAGTGTTATGTTGTCTTCTTGCAGTCAACACCCCAAAACCCACTCAGCAGTAGAAAATACAGCAAGCAATGGTGCTCAAAAAGCGACAAGGTATTGGACTGAACAGCCATTTTGCAGTGGTCGCTACCAAATTAACTTACCGGTTAATCGTAAAGATGGCACCAGTTGGATTAAATACAATGGTTGGCAGGTAACCGTACGACCAGACTATTGGAATAAATCAGTAGAGTTGGCGTCAAAGATCCAGAAGCTAGGTCATAATGGAAGTGATATTTTTATAGAAAACCGTACAATCGTTCCTAATAAAGCGATAGCTACGGTGACACAGGCTCCTGCCGTATGGAGTAATCCGACGTTACCAGAGGTAAAAGGGATGCTCTATTATGTCGATTATAGGTTCAAATTAAGTAAGAACGATGCCTATACGGTTAGAGCTTTTGTACGTATTATGCCTGTTAACGGTAAAGAGCCACCAAACCTTAAACAGCTGGAAAAAAGTAAAGTTGATGAAGCTATTGGGTATTTACAGAATGATTTTTTCAACAAGATTAGAGATCGTAGTGAGAGCGATATTCCGCAGCAACAGGGTGTCTGCCTGACAGAGGGGTTTATTGCTGATAAGGGATCCGAGCCATTTTGGGGCAGAGTGGGTATCAAAATCAAAGATTATAAAGACGTTTATGCTGAGCTAACGACGGGGGGAGCTTTGGAGGAAGGTGATAAACCACTATTAGAGCGAGATCTTTTCGCTAAAGATAGTGCCTGGGATAAACTCCTCTCGTGGACGAAATACAGCACCATCCGCAAAGGAAAGCGCAATATCAATGATATGGTCGGCAGTGAAAAACTGGTTAAGTTACAAGGAAATCGATATCTATTTATCTGGGAAAAAGATGATGGAAGCGTAAAATTTAAGATGACTTTCGGTACCAGTGATGACAATTCTACTGGTTCCCCATTAAGTGAAAAGGAGGCTTTAACGGCTTGGGATGCAATATTGCCGACATTGAAAAAGCGAATTTGATCAGATTTTTAATGAAACTTACTACATTTATTAACTTTAAAGCTTAAGAAAGAGACAAAAATGAACCGTAAATATCGTAGAAAAAATATATTTAAGATTGGCTTATTATATGGTGCTATAGCAATAGTATTAACAGGATGTAGTTCTTGTTGGCCGATGTGTATCTAGAAACATTATCTTTACAATAACAGGCTATCTGAAACTTTAAGTTAGATTTCAGACAGCCTTTTACTATTGAATTTTGTAAGTGATGGTAGAACAACTAAGAGAAGTAGGAGTTAGCAGATTAAAAATTCCATTTTATTTAGCATTCTTAAATTTACAGTAAGGAAGAGATCGCATGCCGAAGATGAAAATTTCTAAACTGATGTTTTATAGCACTGTTTTAACTAGTGTTATGTTGTCTTCTTGCAGTCAACATCCCCAAACCCACTCAGCAGTAGAAAATGCAGCGAGCAATTATGCTCAAAATGTGGCTACGTATTGGACTGAGCAGCCATTTTGCAGCGGGCGCTACCAAATTAACTTACCTGCTAACCGTATAAGTGGGACTGGTTGGCTTCGATATAATGGTTGGCAGATAATTGTGCGACCAGATTATTGGAATCTGGAAGTAGAATCCGTATTAGAGGTTAAAGAAAAAGGATATAACGGAAATGAGAGTTTTATAGAAAATCGCATAATTATTCCTAACAAAGCGATAGCGATGGTCACGCAGGCTCCTGGTTCATGGGAACACTCGGTGTCAAAGCACTTAAAAGGCATGATCTATTATGTCACGTTCTATTTCAAGTTAAGCAAGAATGATGCCTATTCCATTACAACTCTTGCAAGCATTATGCCTGTCAACGGCAAAGCGCCACCAAACCTGAAACAGCTGGAAAAAAGTAAAGTTGATGAAGCTATTGGACAGATACGGAATGATTTTTTTGACAAGCTGAGAGATCGTAAAGATACTGAAATGCCACAGCAACAGGGGGTCTGTTTAACAGAAGGATTTATTGCCGATAAGGGAACTGAACCGTTTTTTGGCAGTGCGGGCATTAAAATCAAAGACTATAAAGACGTTTATACAGAGCTAACGACGGGTGGATCTTTGGAGGAAGGTGATAAACCGCTATTAGAACGCGATCTTTTCACTAAAGATAGTGGTTTGGATAAACTCTTCTCGTGGGCGAAATACAGCACCATCCGCAAAGGAAAACGCGATATTAATGGTATGACCGGCAGTGAAAAACTGGTTAAGTGGCAGGGAAATCGATATTTATTTATCTGGGAAAAAGATGATGGCAGTGTGAGATTTAAGATGACTTTTGGTACCAATAAGAAAAATGCCAAAGGTTCGCCACTCAGTGAGAAAGAGGCTTTAACCGCTTGGGATGTGATATTGCCGACATTAAAAAAACGGCTTTAAATAAGGGACTATTGCAGTTAAATTAAAGTAAAAATACAAGCGGTTGGATTTTGAAGGTAATTTGCAAAAATACTGTAAAATTTGACCGCTCTTTTAAATCAAAAGCCTTCAAAACTTAGCGCATTGAGATTTTGATTATTAGTATTAAATTAAAAAAATCTAATGTGGCTTGCCTTGTAAATAATTGTAGAGATCCAATTGAAAAATGGATAAACTGAAATCATCAGCAATTTTCGAAAATCTTCAGTTAGAGATGTAAAAGACCTGTCTCAATTTAGTCGCAAATCAACCTTATTTTAAACACTCGCTAAATAGCATGCACAAAGAGGAAAGTTACAATGGCCATTTTTAACAAATTTCAACGTACCAAGCAGGTTGCAGAAATCTTATTACGTTATGGTTTAGATGAGTTTTTTGAACGCAGTAATTTAGAGAAGTGGTTACCGGAATCCCTTTCAAATAAGTTAGCCAATGAATCAAGTGGAAGCGTGTCTGTATATGAACGTATCCGTCGAGCGATGGAAGAGCTGGGCACAACTTACGTTAAATTAGGGCAGATGTTAAGTGATCGCCGTGATTTGCTACCAGTTGAAATGATTACTGAACTACAAAAATTGCAAGATAAAGTAGAAGTTCAGCCCATTGATATTGCAGAGAAATTTCAGCGTGAATTAGGCATAGATATTCATGAACATTTCGAAATGCTTGCTTCAGAGCCTATGGCATCAGCTTCTATCGGTCAAGTATTCAAAGGGCGGTTGAAAAACGGACAAGATGTTGCGGTAAAAATCAAACGAGAAGGCATTGATGAGGTCATTAAGGCAGATTTACTTATCTTACAAGATCTCGTGAATTTTCTAGAACAACGCAACGACATTATTTCTAACCTTCAACCTAAAGCGTTATTAAATACCTTCAAAGAATCCATTACAACAGAACTCTCCCTTGAAAGTGAGCGTCGTAGCATTGAGCGTTTTGCTAATAATTTTAAGCAAGATTCACGTATTTTAGTCCCACAAACCTATTCGAATTTATCAAACAATAACATTCTTTGTATGGATTTTGTGTATGGCTCAAAAGTGACCAATAAAGCACAGATTGAACAACAAGGTTTACTGGCTAAAGATGTTGCTTTACTTGGATTAGATCTCTATATGAAACAAGTATTTGAGTTTGGCTTCTTTCATGCTGATCCCCACCCTGGCAACATTCTATTAACGCCTGACGGGCAGATTGCTTTTATTGACTTGGGGGCAATGGGCAAACTCAGTCCTAAAGAACGCGAATTACTTGGAAATTGTTTGTACTATGCCTCTCAAAAAAATGTGCGAAAAATCATCGAGACCATTAAGCAGCTTGCTGTCAGTTATAATGTGCCGAATGAAAAAACGCTAGAAAATGATCTTTCTGAGATTTTCATGCTCCTCACTGAAAGCAATTTGGCAGGGTTAGATATCAGTGAATTGATGAATCGTTTTACCAAAATTATGAGCGAAAATAGCATTATTATGCCTGAGGGCGTTTATTTGCTAGCAAAAGGTTTTGCCCAGATTGAGGGAATCGGGCGTTATCTCTATCCTGAATTAGATATTGCAGCCGTACTTAAACCTTATGTTACACAAATGCTCAAGAAACGATTTTCACCTAAACGCGTGATTAGTGAAAATTTCGAAAAAATTGCTGACAGCTACAACAACTGGCTTTCGCTTCCGGAAGAAGTCAAAATTTTCTTACAAAAAATCAGCAATAAGGAAATTCGTCTTGAACATGAAATCCACGGATTAGAGCATTTTCGTAAGACTGTCGAACGAGTGGGCATTATGTTGATTATTGCTGCACTCATTATTGCAGCGTCTATTTTATCGTTGAACGAAAATCTCCCTCAGCTCAATGGTATACCAATACCAAGCTTGATTTGCGGTGCGATTGCATTAGTACTGGCGGTCTTTTTATTGATTAAGCGAATAGATAAGAATTAATGTAATGAGAATAATACAAGCGGTCGAATTTTTAAGATGATTTGCAAAAACACCTCAACATTTGACCGCTTTTTGGCATGAAAAGGCCGTCTGAAATTTCAGACGGCTTTTTCATTATCTTAAATTCAATTTAAAAAATGCAAAAATCAATCATTTTTTCATTTGAAAAAATGTAAATATATAAACTCATATCATTAGAAAAAGTGTATTCATCACTGTATAATTAGCCTATATCCGTCGTTTTGGAGGGCATTATGCAGCGTAAAATCATACAATCCTTAGAAAATTGGAAACACAAAACAAACCGCAAACCGTTGATTATTCAAGGAGCAAGACAGGTAGGAAAAACCTGGGCGATGAAACACTTTGGCGAGCAATCCTTTGAAAAAGTGGCGTATATCAACTTTGATAATAACCCTCGCATGAAAACGCTATTTTCTGGCGACTATGATATTGATCGCTTGATACTCGGTTTGAAAATTGAAAGCGGTGTCGATATTCAAGCAGAAAACACCCTGATTATTTTTGATGAAATACAAGAAGTCCCGCAGGCATTATCTTCACTCAAATATTTTTACGAAAATGCACCTCAATTTTATATTGTCGCGGCTGGCTCATTGCTTGGGGTATCACTACATCATCAAGTCTCTTTTCCTGTCGGCAAAGTGGACTTTTTACCACTCTATCCCATGGATTTTCACGAATTTTTAACCGCACTTGGCAAACAAGATTTGGTGAAATTGCTTGAGCTGAAAGACTGGTCGCTAATTTCCGCCATGAAAACCACCTATATTGATTTACTCCGTTTATATTATTTTGTTGGCGGTATGCCTGAAGCGGTAAAAGTATTTATCGAAACACAAAATGTCGATGAAGTGCGTCAAGTACAACGTAATTTATTGATGGCGTATGAACAAGATTTTTCCAAACATATTCACGATGGTCAAACCGTGCAAAAAGTGCGGTCAATTTGGGCTTCCATTCCAGAGCAACTTGCCAAAGAAAATAAAAAATTTATCTATGCTCAGCTACAAAAAGGGGCGAGAAGCAAAGACTATGAAATTGCTTTGCAATGGCTAAAAGACAGCGGCTTAGTACATAGCGTGCCTCGAGTGAAGAAACCACATTTACCACTTTCCGCTTATCAAGATAACGCCTTTAAATTGTATGGGTTAGATGTCGGGCTACTTGCCGCACAAAGCAATTTGGATGCCAGCGTACTGCTAGAAGGTAGCCGTATTTTCACTGAATTTAAAGGAGCTTTAACCGAACAATATGTCTTGCAACAATTGATTGCCACGCAAGAAAACCCTGTTTTTTATTGGGCAACTGAAAAAGGTACGGCAGAGGTCGATTTTATTCTGCAACGTAAGCAATCCGTTATCCCGATTGAGGTCAAAGCAGAAGAAAATTTAAAAGCAAAAAGTTTGAAAGTGTATGTAGAACAATTTCAGCCAGCGCAAGCTATTCGTTTTTCCATGGCGGATTATCGGGAACAGGATTGGCTAGTGAATGTGCCGTTGTATGTTTTTTAATATGTTAATTAATAAGGAACTAAATTATGGAATTCCCATTATCTATTACAGCTAATATCAATAGCCATGAAGGTAATTTTTCTAGAGAAATTGAACTAAGATCGTCATTAACATTTATTGTCGGGCCAAATGGTTCAGGAAAAACTCATTTATTAAAGGGATTAAAAGGAAGTTTTAATAGTTACACTAATAAAAAAGTTCGTTTTATTTCTGCTGGGCGTTTAGGTCCTTTGGAAAAATATCGCTCCAATTATGATCAATATGATCGCTCTGGTGATGCAGATAGAGCTATTCATGGTAGTAAATATGATTCTGAATATCGCCATAAAATAGAAACTATTAATGGAGATTTACATACGCTGTCAGTTCGCACTGATATCTTAATCAAGGTAAGAGAACGTTTACAAAAATTGTTTAAACGAAATATTGAAATTGATTGGGATGCTGGAGAGTTAAAAGTGTCATTTGCTAGACTAGATGACTGTAATTCATATTACTCCTCTGGGCGTGAAGCATCTGGGTTACTACATCTTGTTGGGATTTTATCTGCACTATACGATGATGAAGTCGGGGTTTTACTTATTGATGAGCCTGAAGTTTCATTACACCCACAATTACAAGCCTTTCTACTTAAAGAAATTACACGTGTTGCGGGAATCCCTGGTAAAGATGGCTATAAAAAAATAATTGTGATGGCAACACACTCAACGGAAATGATCAAGATTTCGAAAACAGATGATTTGTTATCTTTTATTTTTTGTAATGATTTAAAAGAGGAGCCTATTCAAATTCCTCAAAATGCAGGGGAGTTAAAAAATGGAAAATTAAGAACTCTTATTACTCGATTAGGACAAGAACACAAATTAGCCTTATTCTCTAGAACACCACTTTTAGTCGAAGGCCCATCTGATGTTATTGTCTGCAATGCGCTTTCAGATAAATTAGATTTAAATCTCGAAGCAGCAGGTTCACAGATTCTGCCGATTAATGGCAAGGAAGCTATGCCTGAAACAGTTAAGTTATTTAGATTAATGGGTAAAACACCAACAGTTTTAGTTGATGCAGATGCTTTTGCAGATAGTTTGGATCTAGTTCGTGCTTATTTTCATAATGAACAAATACGGAATACTGCAGATAGATTAGTGAGTAAAAAAGGCCATTCAAGTATTTTAGATTTTGCCAAGGATATTTATGATGACTTCTGTTTATTAGTTCAAAATAACTGGGATGATATTGCTAATATAGCTCAGAATCATTCATATTTTACCTTATCAGAAAATGAATCCTTGAATAAAAAACGTTCAGCTTTATGTGCAGTATTCAATGAACAAAATTCAAAAGGGGCTTGGAGTATGTTGAAAAATAGACTCTGTGTATTATTTGATATTTTTGAAGAAACAGGATTGTTTATTTTGAGAAAAGGAGCTCTTGAATCCTATTATCATGATAATAATGCAATTACAGATAAAGTTGAGGATGCAGTTATTGAAAGTGAATATATTTTATCTTCATCAGACGAGCTTGAAAGCACATACCAAGATATTCTGAAGTGCTTGAAATATGCGTCAGATAGTGAATCTATTGATGAATCAAGAGCAATTCGAGACGAGCTTTTATCCTTTGTTTCCCCAATTCATGCCCATTATGCAGAAGGGGAAGAAAATTTGAATACATTAGGAAGACAGTCATCAATATTTCATCATCGAATTAATGAAGAAGGAAAACTAGAAGTATCTATAACTAGCAAAGTGCTAGATGTAACAGGCTTTCCTATTATCTTGAATAAATATGATGATGTACGAAAGGTTATTAATAATAAGTTAGGAATTGAATAAATTGAATGGATCTTTAGACGGGTTAAGACTTCAAGCGGTCAATTTTTGAAGAGCATTTGCAAAAATACTGGAGAATTTGACCGCTTTTAGAAATGGAAAAGGTAGTTTGAGATTTTAGTTTCAAGCTGCCTTTCTTTTTATTATTCTAAGAATAATAATAACCGAAATCCTCATTCAAGGAGTAAACCATGCGCCAAGCACAACAAGTCTTTGATTATGCGGCGAATCAATATGCGACGCAGCCGGAATATCTTTGGGCAAAACATCCAGAATATGCCGTTTTGCGTCATGGCAATGCTAAAAGGAAATGGTATGCGCTTATTGGTAAAATCAGTAAAACCAAGCTTGGTTTAAAAGAAGAAGGAGAGGCTAATTTTATCAATCTCAAATGTCCACCCGATATGGTAAGCATCTTACAGCAATCGCCTAATTTCTTACCCGCCTACCATATGAACAAAACCCATTGGCTGACAATAGTGTTAGATCATGGCGTAGAAACGGAAGAAATTTTTAAGTTATTAGATTGGAGTTATGATTTGACGAAGTAGCGTTTCACAAATTATTTCTGCTCGTTTGTTCTTTACAAACCAAATAAAAATCCTCACTTTCAGTGAAAGAGAGGATTACTTTTATCTTCTGACTTATATATGTCGTTTCGCAGTTGATGCAAAGGTAATTTTGTCTGGGCGGTAGCTAATGCTACCGTATTGGAATAGTTGCCCATCTGCTAAATAAGTGGTGCTCGTTACATTGACAACCATGTCATACTCACCAAGATCCATCGCATTTTTTTCTTCTTCATTTGCATAGCGAAACACAATTTTACGTTGTGAGTGGCTAATTTTTAGTTTTAATTCGCTTTCTAAATAGTGATAAATAGAGTGTTCTGCGATTTCTCGGCTAATAAAAGGCACGATGCGGCGATCAAAATAAGAAACCTCATATTCAACGGCTTCGCCATCAATTTCACGCAGACGAGCAATGCGGTAGAAATCAATTTGATCATTGACGTTAAAGATATCCATCAATTCTTCTTCGCCTTGCACAATATATAAGCTAGTTAATGTGGTTTTTACTTGATGGGTTGAGGCACTATTTAATTCGCTGACGGTTTTAATTTCAGAAAGCATTTGTGGTTTAGATAAGTCATGTTCTAAAACAATCGAATTTCTGCCTTGCTGCTTTTGAATATAGCCATCAATTTCAAGTAAAGAAAGTGCTTTACGGATAGTATCTTTAGAGAAACCATAGCTTTGCATGAGTTCATTTTCGCTTGGAAGCTCTTGTAAAGGTGCTAAATTACCATTGTTAATTTGGCTCTTTATCTCGTTATAGATCTGCTTATACTTGCTCATTTTTTATCCTTTTATTCTCCGCCGTTCCATTAAAATAGCCATAGCATACCATAAAACCCACAATGTTATACGTAAAAAATGTGATATAAGTCACACTTTTACGAAAATGTTTTAGCTTTTACGTATAAGTTGTTGCATAAAAATACATTTAGGTTAGAATGAGCCAAAATGATAACTTCCTAGAGGAAATATTATGCTTACTCGTTCAAGTGGTGTTCTCATGAACATTACCTCGCTACCAAATGCATTCGGTATTGGTAGTTTTGGGCAATCAGCTTATGATTTTGTCGATTTTTTAGTTGAAACTAAACAAACTTATTGGCAAATTCTTCCACTTACCACCACCAGTTATGGTGATTCTCCTTATCAATCTTTCTCTGCAATTGCAGGCAATACCCACCTTATTGATTTTGACTTATTAACCCAAATGGGTCTGTTGAAAGAAGCGGATTATGCATCAGTCAATTTTGGTGATGATCCAACTAACGTGGATTATGAACGCGTTTTCTATGCGCGCCGTCCGATTTTAGAAACAGCCGTGAAAAATTTTTTAGCGAATCAAGCATTCCAAGCGGATTTCCAAAATTTTGAAAAAAACAACCGCTTGTGGTTAGACGATTTTGCTGAATTTATGGCAATTAAAGAGCATTTTGGTAATCAAGCATTACAAAAATGGGATGATAAAAAAGTTGTGGCTCGTGATCCAAGTGCATTGGAAAAATATCGCAGCATGCTGGTGGAGCAAATTCACTACTTTAAAGTGACGCAATATTTCTTCTTCAAACAATGGACTGAATTAAAAAATTACGCAAATCAAAAAGGCATTCAGATCATCGGTGATATGCCGATTTATGTGGCGGCAGATAGCGTAGAGGTTTGGACAAAACCAGAACTCTTCCAATTAGATGAAGAACGCAATCCACTTGTTGTTGCAGGGGTTCCAGCGGATCAATTCAGTGCAACAGGACAACTTTGGGGCAATCCGCTTTACGCTTGGGAAGAACATAAAAAACAAGGCTACGCTTGGTGGATTCACCGCATTGAAGAAAGCTTCAAGATTTATGATGTACTGCGTATCGACCATTTCAAAGGTTTCTCTGATTATTGGCAGGTAGATGGAAAAGCAGAGGTGGCTAAAGATGGTAGCTGGCAGCCAGGCCCTGGTTATGACTTATTTAAAGCCGTTAAAGAGCAACTAGGCGATTTACCGATTATTGCCGAAGATTTAGGTAATATTGATGACAAAGCCAGAAAGTTGCTTGCAGACTGTAACTATCCTGGCATGAAGATTCTGCAATTTGGCTTTGAAGATGTTAGCGGAGAAAGCTTAGATAGCCCGCATTATTGCATCCCGCACTCTATTGTTTATACCGGCACACATGATAATGATGTGACTAATGGTTGGTATAACAGCCTGACTGAACAACAGCAGCAATATATCAATGATTATACACACCGCCGTGAGGATGAATCGATTTGCCAAGCGATGATTCGTCAGCTTTTTGCAACGGTTAGCAATACTGCGATTGCCACAATGCAAGATGTTTTAGATTTGCCAGCCAGTTCAAGAATGAACGTTCCTTCAACAATTGGTGGAAACTGGCAATGGAGAATGCAGCAATCTGATTTAACGCAAGATAAAAAAGACTTTTTAGCAAAAATGACCACGTTATATCAACGTGCGAATCAGGAAAAACATAATGATGAAATTTAGTACATTTGTAAAAAACGAAACCAATAAATCGCTTGAACAATTAAGCGATAAAGAAACTTATATTCAATTATTAAATTACGTAAAAACACTCTCAGTAGATAAACCTAAAAACACAGGTAAACGTAAGGTTTATTATATTTCTGCAGAATTCTTAATTGGTAAATTACTTTCTAATAACCTGATTAACCTTGGTGTGTATCAAGATATCAAAACAGAATTAGAAAGTGCGGGTAAATCATTAAGCCATATTGAAGATATTGAACCAGAACCGTCTTTAGGTAATGGTGGCTTAGGGCGCTTGGCTTCTTGCTTTATTGATTCAATGTCTACGCTTGGCTTAAATGCGGAAGGGGTAGGTTTAAATTATCATTATGGTTTGTTCAAACAAGTCTTTAAAAAGAATGAACAACATGCTGAACCTAATGACTGGATTGAAGATAGCTCTTGGCTAATTCCAACCGATATTAGCTATGAGGTGCCATTTAAGAAATTTACGTTAACCTCTAAACTAGATCGCATTGATATTTTAGGTTATAAGAAAGAAACAAAAAACTATCTCAATTTATTTGATATTCAATCAGTAAATTCTAAATTGATTAAAAATGGAATTGAGTTTGATAAAACCGCGATTGAAGAAAATCTGACTTTATTCCTTTACCCAGATGATTCAGATAAAAACGGGGAATTATTACGTATTTATCAACAATACTTCATGGTATCAAATGCAGCACAATTATTAATTGATGAAGCGATTGAGCGCGGAAGTAATTTACATGATTTAGCTGATTATGCGTATGTACAGATCAATGATACTCACCCTTCAATGGTGATTCCTGAATTAATTCGTTTATTAACGGAAAAACATCAGATTAAATTTGCAGAAGCGGTTGAAATTGTACGTAATATGGTGGGCTATACCAACCATACCATTTTGGCTGAAGCATTAGAAAAATGGCCGCTAGATTATTTAGATGAAGTGGTGCCGCATTTAGTAGTGATCATTAAAAAATTAGATGAATTAGTGCGTGCAGAATATCAAGATCCTGCAGTACAAATTATTGATAAACAAAAACGTGTGCATATGGCGCATATGGATATTCACTTTTCAAATTCTGTAAATGGTGTGGCGGCATTACATACGGAGATTTTGAAAAATTCAGAGCTTAAAGCGTTCTATGCGTTATATCCTGAAAAATTCAACAATAAGACAAACGGCATTACCTTCCGTCGTTGGTTAGAATTTTCTAACCAACCATTAGCCGCTTACATTAAAGAATTGATTGGTGATGAGTATTTGCATGATGCAACCAAATTAGAAAAATTGTTAGCCTTTAAAGATGATAAAAAGGTTCATCAACAATTAGCGAAAATTAAGTTTGAAAACAAATTGGCATTAAAAACCTACCTTAAAGAAAATAAAGGTATTGAGTTAGATGAAAATTCTATCATTGATACGCAAATTAAGCGTTTCCATGAATATAAACGCCAACAGATGAATGCGCTTTATGTTATTCACAAATACTTAGAAATTAAAGCAGGTAAATTACCAAAACGTAAGATTACCGTGATTTTTGGCGGAAAAGCCGCTCCCGCTTATGTGATTGCTCAGGATATTATTCACTTAATTCTTTGTTTATCTGAGTTAATCAATAATGATCCTGAAGTGAACAAGTATTTAAACGTCCATTTAGTGGAAAACTATAATGTGAGCATGGCGGAAAAACTCATTCCAGCAACTGATATTTCAGAACAAATTTCACTTGCCTCTAAAGAAGCTTCTGGTACAGGTAATATGAAATTTATGCTGAATGGGGCATTAACGTTAGGCACAATGGACGGCGCCAATGTTGAGATTGCAGAATTAGCCGGTGCTGAAAATATCTATACATTCGGTAAAGATTCAGAAAGCATTATTAAACTTTATGAAACAGCAGGTTATGTTTCAAAAGAGTATTATGAAAACGACAAAGATATTAAAAGAGCGGTCGATTTTATTCTGAATCCTGCAGTAGTGAAATTAGGCAATAAAACACGTTTAGAACGTCTTTATAATGAATTATTGAATAAAGACTGGTTTATGACGTTAATTGACTTTAATGCTTATGTTGAAGCGAAAGAACAAATCTTAGCCGATTATGAAGATCAAGATAGTTGGAATGAGAAGGTCGTTCAAAATATCGCAAAAGCGGGCTTTTTCTCATCTGACCGCACGATCGCTCAATATAATGCAGACATTTGGCATTGTGAGGGCTAAGGGGAAGCAATGAAACTACTTACCCTGAATGTACACGCTTGGTTAGAAGCTAACCAAGCGGAAAAAATAGAGGTTCTTGCTGAGACTATTGTGGAAAAGGGTTATGATATCATTGCCTTACAAGAGGTTAATCAATTGATGTCGGCTTCTGCTATTTCGCCAACGTTAAAGCAAGATAACTATGGTGTCATTCTGTTAAATAAAATCAATCAACGCGTTGCACAGAAATACTCGCTTTTTTGGAGCAATTCGCATATTGGTTACGATAAATATGATGAAGGTATTGCGTTTCTAACACGTTTGCCCGTTTATGATGTTGATGCGTTTTATTGTAGCCAACATCAACGTCTTGACTCGATTCTCTCGCGTAAAATCATTGGTTTGACGGTGGAATATCAAGGTCAGTTAATTGAATGCTATTCTTGCCACATCAATTTGCCAAATTGTGATGGGGAAAACCAACTCGATAATGTTCGTTATATTGTAGAGCGGAGTCAAAGTGCGAATCTGAAAATCTTGATGGGCGATTTCAATACCGATGCAATAAGCGACCAACAAGCTTACCAACGAATTAAATCCTTAGGCTTATTTGATACGTTTGAAATGGCAGAGCAGAAGGATAGCGGTATCACTGTGGAGAAGGCGATTGATGGCTGGAAAGGCCATAGTCAAGAAAAGCGGTTAGATTATATTTTTTTAAACCAAGCAAAAAGGGTTTTATACAGTCAGGTTATTTTTAATGGCAAAAATAAACCGATTGTTTCCGACCATTTTGGCGTAGAAGTAGATCTCATCTTGTAGGAGAATTAATATGAAAAAAATGCTCAGTTTTGAGTTTTGGCAAAAATTCGGTAAGTGCCTAATGGTTGTAATTGCCGTGATGCCAGCTGCGGGTTTAATGGTGAGTATTGGTAACTCACTGCCTTTGATTAGCGATGCTGAATGGCTAGCACGTGTCGGAAACATTATCGCCCAAATTGGTTGGGGGATTATTGGTAACCTTCATTTATTATTTGCATTAGCGATTGGTGGTAGCTGGGCAAATGAGCGTGCAGGTGGCGCATTTGCAGCGGGTCTGGCTTTCATTTTAATTAACTTAATTACCGGTAACTTTTTCGGTGTGAAGCTTGAAATGCTAGCCGATCCAAATGCTCACGTAAGTACCGTATTTGCAGGAGAAATTCCCGTTGCACATTACTTTGTGAATGTACTTGGACAACCAGCGTTAAATATGGGCGTGTTCGTTGGTATTATCGCGGGTTTTGTGGGGGCTACAACTTTCAACCGCTACTACAATTTCCGTAAATTACCTGAAGTACTGACATTCTTTAATGGTAAACGTTTCGTTCCTTTCGTCGTGATTTATCGTTCCGTATTAGTGGCGATTATCTTATCGCTATTCTGGCCTTTAGTTCAAACCGGTATTAACCACTTTGGTCAATGGATTGCAAACTCACAAAGTTCAGCACCAGTTTTGGCACCATTTATTTACGGTACTTTAGAGCGTCTATTGCTTCCATTTGGTTTACACCATATGTTGACTATTCCAATGAACTACACTTCATTAGGTGGTACTTATGAATTCTTAACCGGTGCACAACAAGGCAAACAAGTCTTTGGTCAAGACCCACTATGGCTTGCATGGATTTCTGACTTAATTAACCTGAAAGATGCGGGTAATGTAACCCAATATAACGAGCTACTTTCAACAGTAACACCAGCTCGATTCAAAGTAGGGCAAATGATTGGTTCAAGCGGTATCTTAATGGGCTTGACTCTTGCGATGTATATCAACGTAGATGCAGACAAGAAAAAAATCTATAAAGGGATTTTCCTTTCATCAGCACTTGCGGTGTTCTTAACAGGCGTAACCGAGCCAATTGAATATATGTTTATGTTTGTCGCATTACCGCTTTATATTGTTTATGCTTTAGTACAAGGTTGTGCTTTTGCCATGGCAGATATTGTGGACTTACGTGTGCATTCATTCGGTAACATTGAGTTCTTAACACGTACACCAATGGCGATTAAAGCCGGCATCGGTATGGATGTGATCAACTTTATTTGGGTATCTATCCTATTTGCCGTTGCCATGTTCTTTATCGCAAACTTTATGATTAAGAAATTTAACCTTGCCACAGCAGGCCGTAATGGTAACTATGATGCAAAAGGTTCAGATGAAACTTCTAGCGATGAACCAAAAGTGGCGAATGCTAGCACGCAAGTTATCCAAATCATCAACTTACTTGGTGGGCGTAATAACATTGCAGATGTTGATGCTTGTATGACACGTTTGCGTATCACCGTGCATAATCCAGATTTAGTCGGTGATGAAGCAAGCTGGAAACAAGCGGGCGCAATGGGCTTTATCGTGAAAGGTTCTGGTATCCAAGCGATTTATGGGCCAAAAGCAGATGTCTTAAAATCAGATATTCAAGACGTGCTTTCATCTGGTGTTGAAATTCCTAAAATGTAATTTGAACTAGAAAAGCATCAAAAATAAAACGGAAGCCTCTGTAATTCGGCTTCCGTTTTTGTTTATAAAAAGCATTTTTTAAGCGAAAAAGAAAAGTGCTTGTTAGTCTTGTTTATTTTTCTGCTCTAAAGTTGATTCGTTATCTTGTTTTTCATCACGCTCAGGATCAAATTTAACAACAGGCACACAACCACGGCACGCGCCGCGATTCACGCCAAGTTCTTCACAGAATTGATCGTATTTTTCTAAGGCTTTTTTAAACCAGCTTTTATTTTCATTGCTCATTATTGTCTCCTTTTTTGTTTATGCAAGCGGTCGGATTTTGTGGATTTTTTGCAAAATGTTGGCAAAATCAGACCGCTTGTGAGCTAGTCGCGGAAGTTGTTAAATTGGAACGGTTGACCTAGTTCCGCGCTTTTAACTAATTGAATTGCTGCTTGTAAGTCATCGCGTGATTTACCTGTTACACGCACTTGCTCACCTTGAATTTGGGTTTGTACTTTTAATTTGGCATCTTTAATCAGTTTCGTGATTTTCTTCGCCATTTCTGTTTCAATCCCTTGCTTGAGCTTAATCTCTTTAGAATAAAGTTTTCCATGGTGTTCAGATTCACTTGGAATATCTAATGAGCTATGCTCAATGCCACGTTTAACGCATGAGCCGATTAAAATTTCGATCAGTTGTTCAAGTTGGAAGTCTGATTCGGTAGTGATTTTAATGGTTTCGTTTTTTTCATTAAGTTCGATGACAGCTTCCACACCACGGAAATCGTAGCGAGTGGTTAATACACGGTTCGCATTTTCTACTGCGTTGCGAACTTCGTGTAGCGTGATTTCAGAAACGATATCAAAAGATGGCATAGGTTCCTCCTTTAAGCATTGAATAAATCGTTTGCATTAAGCAATACGCATAATGCAGTTAAGTCTGCAAAGTTTATCACAAATTTAGCTTGTTCTTGTACTTTTGGTTTGGCGTGTAGTGCTACGCCAAGTGCGGCATCCTGGATCATCAATAAGTCATTAGCCCCATCGCCAATGGCAACAGTTTGTTGTTCACTGATTACATATTGCGATTTGAGTTGGGCTAAGGTATTGGCTTTATATTGCGCATCGACCACTTTACCCAATACATTTCCTGTTAGTTTGCCATCAATAATTTCTAGTTGGTTGGCTGCGGCGAAATCAAGCTGATAGCGTTCTTTAAGATAATCCGCAAAATAATCGAATCCGCCTGATGCAATTGCCAACTTCCAGTGATGTTGTTTGAGCACGCGAATCATCTCTTCAAAGCCATCCATAAGCGGTAGATTTTCTCGCACGATTTGCAAAATACGCTCTGGTGCATCTTTGAGTGTGCCGACACGTTTGCGTAGGCTTTGCTCAAAATCTAGCTCACCACGCATAGCGCTAGCGGTAATTGCTGAAACTACTTCGCCTGTTCCTGCTAATTTGGCAATTTCATCAATACACTCAATTTTGATCGCAGTGGAATCCATATCCATCACTAATAGCCCAGGTTGGCTTAAACGCGCGACAATATCAAGATCGGCAATGTCAGCTTGATATTCTGCAGCCAGTGCGCGCAAAGTACGAGCGGGTTGTTCACTATTGAAAAAGGCAAGTTGATAGCCTAAATAGTCTGTTCGTTTAATGAGTTGAGCATGACTCTTTTGTGCAAATTGTGTGCATTGGTCGTCATTAAGTTGGCGAGCGTAAAGCAAGACGGTGTTTGACATAACGTTCTCTTTTTATAGATAATGATGCCAAATTATCTATTATCAGTTCGGTATTCGCAATTCTTTATGTACCTTTCCCGTGAAAAATTGATAAAAGTACTGTTAGTGCTGTTTATTTTGGGGCTTTGTGTCGCAGTGGTTGGGGTAATCCTCAATGGCGTGAAACAGTTTAGAATCGGCTCTCAGCTCTCTAGTATGAGCCAAGTATCAAGTTTATCGCATGTGTTGGTTCGTCAGCAGGCAAATTTGTTTGCATTGATGTTAGCCAAAAATACGAAAACAGAGGAGCTTAATGCGGCATTAGATAGCTTTGCGCAAGAAGATTTTATTTTGGATGCAAATCTCTATTCGCCTTCAGGTCAGTTAATAGCACAAAGTCAAAATGCCTTGGAGCTGAAACAGAGTTTACTGAATTCTGATACCCAACAAATTGTAGAACCGGTGTTAGTGAAATCTGAATTGGCAGGCTTTTTACGTGTAACTTTTGATTCGCAATATATTAAAAATACGAATGATAAAATCGGGGCAATGTTTCGCCAACTTTATGGTGAATTGATTATTCTGGTTTTAGTCGGCGGGTTATTTGTGAGTGTCGTCTATTATTTGTTCCCAAGACGGAAAATTGTCATTCATACACCTGTTCGCCAAACAGTAGAGTCAAACCAAGGCCAAGCGCAACGCTTTCATCGTCGCCGTCGGTTGTATAATCGGAAATGATTGTAATTTAGTCGCATCCGAGTATAATATCCCCCGTTTTTTAAAACTTATTGATAGACTTATAGAGGCATAAATGGCTAAAGAAGATTGCATTGAAATGCAAGGCACAATTTTAGAAACCTTACCTAACACCATGTTTCGTGTGGAATTAGAAAATGGTCATGTGGTAACTGCGCACATTTCAGGAAAAATGCGTAAAAACTATATTCGTATTTTAACTGGCGATAAAGTGACAGTAGAAATGACCCCATACGATTTAAGTAAAGCACGCATTATTTTCCGTGCTCGTTAATCCAGAAGGTTTGGTTATCGAAAATGACAAAACAAGGCGCATTATCTAATGCGCCTTGTTTTTTATCTGGCATAGTATAAAAAAGAAAAAGGAGAATGAGATGACAATTCAACAAATTGATTTTAACGAGCTTTATCAGGCACATTTAAGAGCCTGCAATCACTTTAATTTGCCCGCAACTAAATGGGATAAAAAAGCTGCGAAGATGGCTGAAAATTTAGTGGGAAAGCCAAGCCGTTATAATCAAACATTGTTAGAAAAAATAGCGATTGGTAAAGATGAAAGTGTATTGGATATTGGGTGTGGGCCGGGTACCTTTGCGCTGCCACTTGCGCAACAATGTCGTGCCGTATATGCATTAGATTACAGTGAAGGAATGCTGGCTCAGCTTAGCAAATTCCAGCAACAGATGAATTTATCGAATATTACACCGTTGCACTATTCATGGACAGATGATTGGGCTGAGGTGCCAGCAGTAGATGTTGTGTTAGCTTCACGTTCTACTTTAGTCGATGATCTTGATAATATGATTGAGAAACTTTGTACTAAAGCTAAAAAACGTGTTTATCTGACTTCTGTGACGCAACCTCATTTTTTAGATGAAGCCATTTTTGAGGCTATTGGGCGAGATGATTGCGGTTTTCCAACCTATATTTATTTGGTAAATAGACTGTATCAAAAAGGCATTTTAGCGAATGTGAATTTTATTGAATCAGATTCAGGGCGATTTTTAGGTGAGAGTTTTGAAGATTTACTCGCTTCAGTCGAGTTTTCTTTAGGGGCATTAACGGAAGAAGAGAAAGAGAAATTGGCTGCCTTTTATCAAGCCAAAATGGAAAAAGGTGAGCCGATTAAACATGGCCAAACAAAATGGGCATTAATTTGGTGGGAAGTAAGTGCTTAACAAGCGGTCACATTTTCAAAATTTTTTGCAAAAAGAGGGCAGCTTTAAAGCTGCCTTCTGTTCTTTATTTCCTAAACTATTTTAACCAAACAAAATAGCCAACTAATGAAAGTGCAATGATGCATACTAAGCTGATTTTATAAGAGCGAAGCATATCCCGTTGGGTCACAATACCAGTACTAAATGCAATGGCGTTTGGTGGTGTACCAACCGGCATCATAAAGGCACAAGATGCCCCGAAACCAATAATCAATGCAAAAGCGCGAGGATCAATTTGAAGTGATTGCGCAATAGAGATGAAGATTGGCACTAACAATGCTGCACTAGCGGTATTAGAAGTAAATTCGGTTAAGACACAGATAAAAGCAGCAATAATTAAGCAAATAATGTAGTAGTGTTTACCTTCGATCAGTTCTACGATGCCTTCTGCCATAATTTTGCTTGCACCAGTGTGGCTAAGCACATAGCTAAGTGTGAGACCACCACCGAATAAAAATAATACACCCCATTCAGTGCCTTCTTGTAATTGTTTCCAAGTGGTTACGCGAGTTGCACAAAGTGCTAAGGCTGCAATCATTGCAACAAGGCTATCAAAGCTACCTATTTTTTCTTTTAAACCGAGTAAAGGTGAGATGAAGTTATTAACTTGGTCGCCAAAAACCCAGCACAGGGCAATGACTAAAAAGATGCCTAATGTGGTAATACGTTTGCGATCAAGCTGGATATTTTCTGCTACATATTCAAAGCTTGAATTAAATTTCGGGCGGAAGTTGAAATAAAGTACAGCTAAAGTTGCTGGTAATAATAAGACAACCATTGGTAGGCCATAATAAAGCCATTCTGCAAAGCCAATACCTAATTGAGAGGCGGCAATCGCATTCGGAGGGCTGCCAACTAATGTGCCCATTCCACCTAAACCTGCGCTATATGCAATACCTAAGATGACAAAAGCAAAGGTGTTGTGGTCTTTTTCTTTATCTAGGTTACTTAATAAACCGAGTGAGAGCGGTAACATCATTGCAGCTGTTGCCGTATTACTCATCCACATTGAAAGCACGGCAGTAACAAGAAAGAGATAAAGCACGGCAACAAATAGATTACCTTTGGCAAGCACCATGATTTTATTAGCAATCAGTTTATCAATTTTTTGAATATGCAATGCAGTTGCAAGCGCAAAGCCCCCAAAGAAGAGGAAAATGGTGGGATCAGCAAAAGCAACCAATGCTCGTTTAGAATCAACTAAGCCTAATAAAATAGACAGTACGGGAATAAAAAGGGCGGTAATAGTAACGTGTAAAGCTTCTGTGAGCCAAAGTACGGCAACAAATGCAAGTAGCGCTAAGGCTTTATTCGGTGCAGGGTCGAAAGGTAAAAAAGCTAATAATGTGAAAAATAAAATCACATCAAAAATAAAAATTATCGTGTTGCGATAATTTTTAGCTTGTTGAGTGTTGTCGTGTATTTGCTCAGACATAATCATCCTTAGGTATATTAGAGGATTTTTACTATAACAAAAAATCACGCAGAGGAAATATCAGATAGTGTAAAGTATGAACAGAAATACATTTTTTGTACAATTTTTATCAAGATTCTTGCTTTAGATCAAACATCCCTTGCTCGATATGATAAGTATCATCAAGCAAGGGATGTTCAAGCGGTTAAATTTGCGAAGAATTTTGCAAATTAGTCTAGCCAGAAGAGATAGCCGATAGTTGCAATCACAAGAATACAGATAATGTTTAGCCAGAAACCTGCTTTAACCATTTCGGTTTGTTTAATTTCACCGGTACCAAATACGATTGCATTCGGTGGTGTTGCAACTGGTAACATAAAGGCACAAGATGCGCCTAAACCGATAATCAATGCTAAACCTAACGGTGGCATATTAAGCGCTTGGGCAATCGAAATAAAGATTGGCACTAATAATGCAGCACTTGCAGTGTTAGATGTAAACTCGGTTAAGAAGATGATGAAGGTTGCGACAATTAAGCCAATCACATAGAAGTGACCACCTTCAATTAAGCTTACAATACCATCAGCCATGATTTTGCTTGCACCAGTTTGTCCAAGTACTTCGCTTAAGGTTAAGCCACCACCGAATAGGAATAACACGCCCCATTCAGTACCTTCTTGTACTTGTTGCCAAGATGCCACGCGGGTAATACAAACGACTGCTGCAGCAGTTAATGCGACGATACTATCGAAGCTACCGATTTTGCCAGAAATACCTAATAATTCAGAAATCCATGGATTAAGTTGAGAGCTGAATACCCAGAATAATGCTGTGAATAAGAAAATAACTAAAGTTAATACACGTTGGCGGTTAAGCTCAATTTTTTCAAATTGTTGATCAAAGGTGATATTAAATTTCGGTTTAAAGACGACATAAAGTGTGCCTACCATCAATGGCATCAAAATAAGCATAATAGGTAAACCGTATTTCATCCAATCAGCAAATGTAAGGTGTAATTGTGATGCCACGATAGCATTTGGAGGACTCCCTACAAGGGTTCCCATTCCACCGATACTTGCGCTATAAGCAATCCCTAATAGTACAAAAACATAGGTGTTATGATGTGCGTCGCGATCTAATTTACTTAAAATCCCCATTGCTAAAGGTAACATCATTGCCGCAGTTGCAGTGTTACTCATCCACATTGAAAGAAATGCAGTTACACCGAATAAATAGAGCACGGCAACAGATAATTTGCCTTTAGAAAGTGCCATAATTTTGTTGGCAATGAGTCTATCTAATTTTTGAATATGCAATGCAGTAGCCAGCGCAAATCCCCCGAAGAAGAGGAAAATGGTTGGATCAGCAAAAGCAATAAGCGCTTGTTTGGATTTCACTAATCCCAATCCAATTGCCAATAATGGAATTAGAAGGGCAGTCACAGTTACATGTAGTGCTTCGGTGAGCCAGAGCACTGCAACAAAAACCAATAAAGCAAGCCCTTTATTGGCTTCAGGTGTAAAAGGTAAAACTTTTAATAAGATAAAAAAGATAACAACATCAGCAATAAAAATGAGGTTATTGCGAAAATTTGAGTTGTTAGTTGGTGCATTAGTTGTCATAAGAGCCTCCCACAAAAATAAGCTCAATGGCAATATACTGCGTAAATCAGGGAATCTAAATAAGAATGTTATAAATTTGTGACAAGATTCACAAAATTTTTAAAAATTCGTGAGATTTATTCAAAACAAAATAAGAAAAGGCAAGATTATTCATCTTGCCTCTATGATTAGCCATTTACATCGGCTTCATTGCCACGTTCTTGTAACCATTTTTTACGATCTTCAGAACGTTTTTTCACTAACATCATATCCATAATTTCAAAGGTTGAAGGTGTTTGCTCATCGCCTTCATCTAACGTCAGTTGAACTAAGCGGCGCGTACTTGGATCCATGGTCGTTTCACGTAGTTGGCTTGGATTCATTTCGCCCAACCCTTTAAAGCGTTGTACATTTAGTTTGGCTTTTTTGCTTGCCAAACGGTGTAAAATAGCTTCTTTTTCCGCTTCATCTAAAGCATAGTGGACTTGGTCTTTACCCACATCAATGCGATAAAGAGGCGGCATTGCAACATAAACGTGCCCATCTTTTACTAATTGTGGGAAGTGGCGTAAAAAGAGTGCACATAGTAAGGTGGCAATATGTAAACCGTCAGAGTCGGCATCAGCAAGAATACAAATTTTACCGTAGCGAAGCTCTTCTAAATTATCACTATCTGGATCAATACCAATTGCAATCGCAATATCATGCACTTCTTGTGAAGCTAAGACTTGATCAGAAGAAACCTCCCAAGTATTTAGGATTTTCCCGCGTAGTGGCAAAATCGCTTGGAATTCTTTATCTCTCGCTTGTTTAGCAGAACCACCTGCAGAGTCTCCTTCCACTAAGAAAAGCTCAGTTCGAGTTAAATCTTGTGAAAGACAATCTGCTAATTTACCTGGTAATGCTGGGCCACTTACCAGTTTTTTACGTACCACTTTTTTCGCAGCACGTAAGCGACTTTGCGCTGAGCTAATCGCCATATCAGCTAAAGTTTTACCAATCTGAACATTTTGATTAAGCCATAAGCTAAAGGCATCTTTAATCACGCTATCAACATAGCTTGAAGCTTGGCGGGAAGATAAGCGCTCTTTGGTTTGACCAGCAAATTGTGGCTCTTGAATTTTTAAAGAAAGCACATAAGCACAGCGATTCCACACATCTTCTGCGGTTAATTTCACCCCTTTCGGGAGTAAATTATGAATATCACAGAACTCTACCATGGCTTTAAATAAACCATTTCGCAAGCCGTTTACATGGGTGCCACCTTGTGAAGTTGGAATTAAGTTGACATAACTTTCTGATAATAATTCTCCGCCTTCAGGTAACCAAGTTAACGTCCAACTTACCGCTTCAGTTTCGCCGACAACATCGCCAATAAAGGGTGGGTTAGGGAGTGATTCAGACTCTTTTAACGCTTCAGAAAGGTAGTCAGATAATCCATCTTCGTAGTACCAAGTTTCTTCATTATTGTTGATATGATCGATAAAACGAATCGTCAATTTTGGACATAATACCGCTTTAGCGCGTAATAAATGACGCAGACGGCTTACCGAGAAACGTGGGCTATCAAAGTATTTTGGATTTGGGTAAAAACGGACGGTAGTTCCAGTTTGTTTTTTCGGGCAGCTGCCAATAACAGTGAGTTCTTCCACTTTTACACCATTTTCAAAGGCGATTGCATAGATTTCTCCATGGCGTTTAATTTTGATTTCAACGCGTTGTGAAAGTGCATTTACGACAGAAATCCCTACGCCATGTAAGCCGCCAGAGAAAGTATAGTTTTTATTTGAGAATTTACCGCCAGCGTGCAGTTTGGTTAAGATCAGCTCCACCCCTGAAATTTTTTCAGTAGAGTGAATATCAACCGGCATGCCTCGCCCGTTATCAATCACTTCTAATGAATTATCGGCATGTAAAATTACATCAATATGAGAGGCATAGCCAGAGAGGGCTTCGTCCACGCTATTATCAATAACTTCTTGTCCGAGGTGGTTAGGACGGGTGGTATCGGTATACATACCAGGGCGCAGTTGAACAGGCTCAAGATCTTTTAAAACGGTGATTTCATCTGCACCATATCGTTTGTCAGACATGCAAAATTCTCAATATTAGTCATGGAAATAAGGACAGGATTCTAAAAAATTTTAGTATAAATGGCAAGCAATCAGGCGCTTGGCGAGCACAAGCGGGTAGATTCTGCAAAAAATTTGCAAAATTCAACCGCTTGTTTTTTTATGCTGAATTAGGATTAAATTCATATTGTAAAGCAAATGCGTTTTTTTAGGTTTTTCAGGCGGATTATCATTAAATATGTAGTTTATGCTTTACATTTTTGGCGGATAAAGCGTAGAATAGCCAAGAATTAACTACATTCTGGAGGAATGAATGAATAAACAAGCACTTTCAGATTTTATCCGTCAAGAGCTGTCTGGTTGGAAACCGTTCGAAGTTTTACTATTGGTTTTTTGTGTTGGCGCGCAACTTTGGTTGCTGATACAAACTTCAGCCCCCTTGTTAGATGCGATTTCTGGTATTACCGGTACAATTTGTGTGGTGTTAGTCAGTAAAGGGAAGATTAGTAACTATTTCTTCGGTTTGATCTTTGCTTATACTTATTTCTATGTGGCTTGGCACCAAAATTATATTGGGGAAATGAATAGCGTACTTTATATTTATTTACCGGCACAATTTATTGGCTATTTCTTATGGAAAGCCAATATGCAAAAAGATAATGCGGGCAGTGAAGAAGTTGTTGCTAAAGCACTGGATTTTAAAGGTTGGGCAATATTGTTAGTGAGCCTTACAGTATTTACCTTATTATTTATTGAAGCATTAAAAGCAGCAGGCGGAAGCTCAACTTCATTAGATGGAGTTACAACCATTACCACTTGTGCTGCACAATTGTTGATGATTTTGCGTTATCGTGAGCAGTGGTTGTTGTGGATTGTGCTGAATGTGTTATCAATCTTATTATGGTGGGAAGAGAATCCTTCGATGAGAGTGATGTACATTGCCTATTTAGTGAATTCTATTTACGGTTTCTATAACTGGACTAAGCTTCAAAAACAATTGAAAGCATAAAAATTAAAATAAACAAGCGGTCATTTTTCTCATTGGTTTTGCAAATAGCAAAAAAATGAAGAAAAATGACCGCTTACGTTTAGGGGATTAGGCTTTTTCGCGGGCAATCGCACGATAGCCAATATCACGACGATAAAAACGTCCAGTCCATTGAATTTGTTCTGCAAGCGCAAGTGCAGATTGTTGCGCTTCAAAAACCGAATTACCTAATGCGGTTGCACATAACACGCGCCCGCCATTGGTAAATAATTTCCCCGCTTTTTCTTCTACGCCAGCTAAGAACACTTTTTGATTTGCGCTTGGCGTTTGTGGAATACCTGAAATTTCATCATGCTTACGATAATCACCAGGATAGCCTTCTGCTGCGAGTACAATGCCTAATGCAGCTTGTTCTACCCAAGTTGATTTAACGCTATCAAGTTTTTCATCGCATGCAGCTAAGCAAAGTTCAACTAAGTCAGATGCTAATCGCATCATAATCGGTTGGGTTTCCGGATCGCCGAATCGGCAGTTGAATTCAATCACTTTGGGTTGTCCGTTTGGCATAATCATTAAGCCTGCATAAAGGAAACCGGTATAAGGATTACCTTCTGATGCCATGCCATTCACCGTTGGGTAGATAATTTCATCCATCACGCGTTGATGAATTTCAGCGGTGACTACAGGTGCAGGGGAGTAAGCGCCCATGCCACCAGTATTTAACCCTTTATCACCTTCGCCTACACGCTTGTGGTCTTGACTGGTTGCCATCGGTTCAACGTGTTTTCCATCGACCATCACGATAAAGCTGGCTTCTTCACCATCTAAAAATTCCTCAATGACAACACGGCTACCCGCATCGCCAAAGGCATTTCCTGACAGCATATCTTTAACCGCTTCTTCAGCTTCTGCTAGAGTCATCGCAACGATAACCCCTTTACCTGCCGCTAAACCATCCGCCTTAATCACAATTGGCGCACCTTTTTCTTTTAAGTAGGCTAAAGCTGGCTCAACTTCAGTAAAGTTTTGATATTCAGCGGTTGGAATTTGGTGGCGAGCAAGGAAATCTTTAGTAAACGCTTTTGAACCTTCTAATTGGGCGGCAGCTTGAGTTGGGCCAAAAATTTTTAATCCATTGGCACGGAAAGCATCAACCACACCTATAACTAATGGCGCTTCAGGCCCAACAATGGTTAAGTCGATTTGGTTGGCTTTTGCAAATTCAACTAATGCGGGTACGTCAGTGGCGGAAATAGCGACATTTTCAACCCCGTTTTCTTGTGCCGTTCCTGCATTTCCTGGCGCAACGAAAACTTTGTCTACAAGAGGAGATTGGCGGACTTTCCACGCTAAAGCATGCTCTCGACCACCATTGCCAATAATTAAAATATTCATTTGAATTTCCTTGAAATAAGCTTAAGCAAACGATTGCGTAAGTCTACTATATTTCTATAAAAACACCTAGCAAAGATTCATTTGTAAATCTTTTTCCAAATTTGACCGCTTGTCTGCAATTATGGTTAAAAAATAACTTGCGAAATGTCGGATAGTCTGTATAATTTGCGCGTTCAGTCACATTTGTTTTTAATCCTTGCTTCCACAAGCTGGTGACTGGCTAACGTTGGAGGCTGCTAACCCGTAAGGATAGTCAATGCGTCACTACGAAATCGTTTTTATGGTTCATCCGGACCAAAGCGAACAAGTACCAGCAATGATTGAGCGTTACACAGCATCTGTTAAAGAAGCTGGCGGTCAAGTTCATCGCTTAGAAGATTGGGGTCGTCGTCAATTAGCATACCCAATCAACAAACTTCACAAAGCACACTATGTGTTATTGAATGTAGAAGCACCACAAAGTGTAATCGATGAGTTAGAAACTAACTTCCGTTACAACGATGCCGTTCTTCGTAGCTTAGTTGTTCATACTAAAACTGCAGTAACTGAAGCTTCACCTATGGTGAAAGCTAAAGAAAGCAAAGCTGCTGAAGCAGTTGTAGTAGAAGAAGCAGGCGAGTAATTTGCCGATTGAAAATCGTTTAATTCTGAGCGGTACAGTTTGCTCAGTAGTTAAACAAAGCCAAAGCCCGCTAGGTATTCCAAGTTATAAATTTTGGATTGAACATCGTTCAACACAAATTGAAGTAAATTTAGAACGTCAGGCGTGGTGTAAAATCCAAGTGATTTTAAATGGCAATCAATTTAGTTTAATAACCCAACAAATAAAGCTCGGCAGTAAAGTGAGCGTTAGTGGATTTCTCCACACTCACAAAGATTATCATGGTTTGAACCAGTTAGTTTTACACGCCGAACATATTGAATTTATAGATCAGGAGAAGCCAAATGGCACGTTATTTCCGTCGTCGTAAGTTCTGCCGTTTCACCGCGGAAAATGTTGTTGAAATCGATTACAAAGATATCGCTACATTAAAGAACTACATTTCTGAAAACGGCAAGATTGTTCCTAGCCGTATTACTGGTACTCGTGCGAAGTACCAACGCCAATTAGCACGCGCAATCAAACGCGCTCGTTACTTAGCGTTATTACCTTATTCTGATACACACAATCACTAATAAGAAGAGGTAAGAACAATGCAAGTTATTTTATTAGACAAAGTTGCTCACCTTGGTGGTGTAGGCTCACAAGTTGAAGTAAAAGCAGGTTTTGCACGTAACTACTTAATCCCACAAGGTAAAGCGGTTATGGCAACTGCAGCGAATATCGCTCACTTCGAAGCTCGTCGTGCAGAATTAGAAGCAAAAGCGGCTGAAGCATTAGCAAAAGCACAAGCTCGCGCGGCACAATTAAGTGCATTAGCTGCTGTAGCAGTTTCTGCAACTGCAGGTGATGATGGTCGTTTATTCGGTTCAATCTCTGCTAAAGACATTGCTGATGCATTAACTGCAGCAGGTGTTGAAGTAGTGAAAGCTGAAGTACGTTTAGGCGAAGGCCCATTACGTAGCACTGGCGAACACGAAGTTAAAATTCACTTACACCCAGAAGTGAATGCAGTAGTAACAATCAACGTTGTTACTGAATAATCGAAAAGATTATAAAAGAAAACCCAGCGAAAGCTGGGTTTTTGTTTTTTACAAATTATTTTGATTTTTCAACCGCTTGTAGTGGAAAACCGCCGAGATCTTTTAGACGATTAACCATTTGGCAGAATAATTCAGTTGTTTTTTCCGTATCATAAAGTGCGGAGTGCGCTTGTTTGCCATCAAAAGCAATATTTGCCATTTGGCAGGCTTTGACTAATACGGTTTGTCCGTACATAAACCCGGCAAGGGTTGCGGTATCAAACATTGCAAAAGGGTGGAACGGATCACGTTTAGCATTAATACGTTTAATGGCAGCGTGTAAAAAACCCTGATCAAATGCAGCATTATGTGCCACAATTACTGCACGCTGGCAACCTTGTGCTTTCATCGCTTTACGAACCATTTTAAACATTTCTGGAATCGCAATGTTCTCCGGAATCGCGCCACGTAATGGATTATCAATGTCGATGCCATTAAATTTAAGTGAATCTGGATTGATATTCGCCCCTTCAAATGGCTGAATATGAAAATGACATTGCTGATCTGGCACTAAATAACCTGCATCATCCATTTTCACGGTAATTGCGGCAAGTTCTAACAGGGCATCAGTTTGGGCATTTAAACCGGCAGTTTCTACATCAATAATCACGGGCAAATAGCCACGAAAACGATTTTTTAGTAAATTATAATCGGTTGGTTGTTCGGTTTCTGTTGTCATAATAAAAACGCAAGCGGTCGAATTTTGCAAAAAATTGACAAAATCAGACCGCTTGTAAAAAGAGTTAGTTACCTAAAGCTGCTTGAGCTTCTTTATTTGCAATGAATTCGATTTTATAACCGTCTGGATCTTCAGCAAAAGCGATAACCGTTTTACCGCCTAATACTGGGCCGGGTTCACGGGTAATTTTACCACCTGCCGCACGAATTGCTTCGATAGTGGCATAAATATCATCTACACCTAATGCGATATGGCCGTAAGCTGTGCCTAAGTCGTATTTATCTACGCCCCAGTTATAGGTTAATTCGATAACCGCATTTTCACTTTCATCACCATAGCCAACAAAAGCCAAAGTATATTTATATTCAGCATTTTCGCTGGTACGGAGCAATTTCATTCCTAAAACTTCAGTATAAAACTTAATAGAACGTTCTAGGTCGCCAACACGTAGCATCGTATGTAAAATTCTCATTTCTCACCTCTTAAGTCGTTAAAAAAACTGTCGTATTATGGCATAATCCTGAGCCAAAATCATTTTAAATAAGGTTTATTATGTCGCACGAACATGAATCGGAAAAAAAACTAGAAACTGCAGTGCATGCGCTGTTGCCAATGCTCGGCATGCTTTTCATTCAAATGTGTCTTAATTATTATTTTGCACCGCAAAATATGATTTTTATTTCCCCTTATTTGTTGAGCTTTCTAGTTGTCAGTATCGTGATGAGTGTTGTACTTTGGAAAGGGCAAATTTGCCCCGGGCAGCGCGGCCGATTAACCTTTGTGTTGAAATTTTTAGCTGTATTTGCCTTAGGAAATTTGGCATATAGTTATGGTTTTACGCCTAAGCATATTCCCTTGTTATTAGTCGCGGTTATGGCGGTATTATTACCCGTTCTTTACTGGCAAGATGCAGATGAAGATAACCTTTATCAGACAATGATTTATTGTAGTTTTGGCGTTGCTGTCGTGGCAATTTTGCAATATTTAGCGGTATATTGGTGGGAAATTCCTTCATTGTTAAATGGCTTGCGGGCGAATAATTTTGCGCAACTGCAATTAGGGTTATTGCTTTCTGGTTGGTATTTAATGCTAGCAAATAGCCGATTAGAAGGTTTCTTTAAGCTGTTAATTCAACTGGCAATTTTAGCTTTAGTCATGAATTATATTTGGACGGTTTTCGTGCTTTACCAACAAGTACAGATTATGCCAGAAACTTCATTTGTGCCATTTATTCTCTATTTTGTGGTGCAATTTGCAATTTTAGCAATATTAGCTTGGTTATTACTGGGTAAAAAAGAGAAACAGATTAAAAATCCAGTGGGTTGGTCTGCGGCTACCTTTTTAGCAATGCTTTACCCGCTAGTATCTATTGGATAATGATAAAGAAAAGGTTATTGGTTCTATTAGGCTTGTTGCTATTGCTGATCATTAGTGCAAGCCTTCTATTTTTCAGCACCTATTTTTCTGGTGTTGCAAACCGTTTTTTGCCTGAAAATTGGCAAATTTCTACGCCATCTGGCGGTTTTTCTGCAAATCAAACAGGCATACATTTACCGCAGTTGATTGTTCAGTATCAGCAATGCCCGTTGGTTGCACTTGATAATTTGTCATTTAATCCGCAAGGTTATCAATTAAGCGCCGCAAAAGTGACGTTAGATTATCACTGCTTTAGCCTTTTTCCTGAATCAGAAAAAGATGAATCTAATTTTTCCTTAAATAAATGGCTTTTATTAGCGCCAGCAACAAAATTAACGGTAGATGAATTAGCTTGGCAAAATTTGCCAGCGGATCTTTCTCCTCGTTTAAGCCAATTATTGGCAACCCCTGCAAAAATTCAAGCAGTTTACCAAGGACGTAAATTATCGCTTTCTCTGAAACAACAAGCGGTCGAATTTGGGGGGGATTTTACCAATGGTCGGTTAAGTGGTAATGTGAGTTATCACCCAAGTGAGACAGAGAAGCACAACCTGTTATTTACGACACAACTCAATGAAAACATTCTTTCACTTCCGCAATATTTTGAAAGTGACTATCACTGGATCTTGCCAGAAAATATTGTCTCTGAAAAAGGGCTGCAAGAGGGGAGTCTTGGGCTAACTTGGCAGTCAGATAATGATAACAATTTATTGGGTAACTTGACCTTTATTTCAGAAACACAGCCTGAGAATAAATTAGCATTGCCATTTAAATTTGATTTTACTCAGTTAGAAATTTATCAAGGGAAGTTTAATTGGGGGTGGCTACCCGATTTTCCAATTAATGGCTCAACAACAGCAACGTTGAAGCCGAAAAACATTATGCAAGGCGAAATTTTTCCGCTAGAAACGGCATTTAGAATGAACCTGTTTTCAGAAGATAAGCATACGCTCAGTCTTGCGACAACAAGTGGAATCATTGAATCGCCCGATTATTTTATTCTGCCGCTCACTTTATCAGGCTATGTGAAATATCATGGTTTTCGTCTGTTTAGTCAGGCGACTATTGATGCAAATCAGTCTGGTCTCACTTTCTCGCCAAAATCTATGTTCCAAATTATTAGCGGGCAAGAGCGTTTACTGACTATTAAGGAATTGACTATCCCATTAGGCACGGTAGAGATTAACCGCTATGGTGTAAGTGGTCCACTTCAAGCACATTTGAAAGCTGAATCGCCAGATTTTAGCGACATTGATTTCCAACTCAAAGGGCAAGCCCGCCATTTTAAAATGGGGCTTTCAGAGGTTTTCGATGATTTCGATGGCAAGGGAAACAAGAATTTTTGGGGCTGGACATTAGATGGCAGTGCGATGCTTAAAAGCTTAAATAGCAAGGTCAAATTAGCAGGAAAAGGGAATTGGCATAACAATGTTATTCAATTTTTGCAGCTAGATGGCAAGATGAATGGCACAAATATTGGAAGTGCTGAGCTAGCGCCAAGTCAGCTAAAACTAACCGAGCCAGTGAAATTTTTCTATGAAGATTGGACGCTTACCGGTGGCGCAGAACTCAGCTCGCCCGCATTATCTTTTAACTATGGTGGTAAACTGTCACAGCCACGTGCCAAAGTGACTTTTAACGGTGAGTTAGAGACGCTTCAATTTAAAGGCGAATTCCAAGCAGGAAAAGTGGGCCCATTGATGCTCAATGCGAAGCGCCAATTGAAAGCAAATGCCAGTGAATTTGTGGGCAACATTCAATGGGCATCGCAGCCGGCAAGTGTGTTCCAAAGTTTGATTCCGCCTAAAATGAACTGGGTGATTAAATCTGGTACGGTAAAAGGAAACACCCAATTCCAGACTCAAGCACAAAAAGGTTTAGTGGCGAGCGGAGAGCTTTCCATTACTGATGCAGGGCTTTCTTTGCCGAAAGGGGAAATAAATGGCATTGAGTTTACTTTTCCGTTCCAACTTTCAGGCGATCATTTAACTTTTGGTCAACGTAAACCAATAGCGGTGAAGATTGCAGAAATCAATGCAGGCGTGCCGATCCAAAATGTGCATGTAAACATTGATGGGCATTATCCTTATAGCCAAAAGAAACCGCTTAATTTGCGCAAGCTAGAGCTTGATTTATTAGATGGTAAATTAAAAGTGGAACATTTTTCTTTGCCTCAAGTCAAAGTGGCGCTTTTGCAGTTGGAAAATATTCGATTCGAGCGAATGATGGAAGTGGCTAACTATCAGCAAATTGATCTTCGTGGTAAAGCAAATGCAACTTTGCCATTTTGGTTATCGGGGGAACCTTGCTATGTTTGTGATGGGCGATTGGAGCAAACAGAAACTTCATATTTGAAAATTTCGGATGCCTTGATGAAAGCCATTTCGCAAAGTAGTGGTTATTCAGAACGAATTTTGTTGTACCTACTCAACGATACCAAAGTGGCGGATATGGCTGCTAGCATCAATGTGCCAAAAAGTGGCGATATGAAACTGGCTGCGCAGCTTAAATTGCAGCTGAATCAGCAAGAAAAAGCGAAGGTCAATTTTAATTATACACACCAAGAAAATATTTTTGGCTTATGGAACCTGATGAATGCGGCTTCTAATATTGAACAACAAATAGAAAACCATATTTATCAAAAACTGGATAACAATAAATGAAACTCAACTTTTTATTTGCAATTTGTTTGCTAAATTTAACCGCTTGTACGCCAAAAATTCAGCTGGAAACGCCAGCAGAAGGGATTACGATTAACATGAATGTTGTGGTGGATCATAAAATTGATGTGAAAATGGATAAAGCATCACAGGCGATAATTTCGACTTCAGAAAATGAAGAAAAAGGTGAAGCTTCAAATCCAGCCCGTTAGTTTGTAGATAAGTTTTTTTCCTGTTAGAATGATAGATAAATTTTTTTAGGGCAAAAAAAGCCCCTCAAATGAGGGGCATAAACCAAAAGGGTTTGAAATATACAGGAAGTGAAACGAGTAACTTTCGTTACTCTAGTCTAGTTACCTAGACCAATATGCAAACACAACATCATACTTAAAATTTCAGGAAAATTTGACGAAAATCAAAAAATCACTATCCTTATTAAGTACGGGGCGCATTATAGAGATGTCGTACCACTACTACAAATGAATTATTTTTATTTTCAAGATAAAATAAAGTAATGAATTTCGCGCGATATTCGCGATTATTTAAAAGAAGAAGATTATGAATAAAAAACTGCCGCCGTTAAATGCGTTAAAAGCTTTTGAATCTGCTGCTCGCCATTTGAATTTTACCAAAGCTGCAGAAGAGCTTTTTGTGACTCAAGCTGCTGTCAGCCATCAAATTAAATTATTGGAAGATTTTTTGGGGGCGAAATTATTTTACCGCCGTAATCGTCAGCTAGAACTTACTGAAACAGGTTCGCAATATTTCCAAGAAATTCAACCGCTTTTATTACAAATTGCGTCTGCCACGGAAAAAGTACGCTTAAAAAATAGTCGGCAGGTGCTTTCTATTAGCACAACCCCATCTTTTGGGATGCATTGGCTGGTGCCACGCTTAAATGATTTCCACAAGCGTTATCCAGAAATTGAAGTACGTTTAACCACCATGCCACAAGATGAAGGGCTATTTGGAAAAGATACCGATGTGGCGATTTATTATGGCAATGGTAATTGGCAGAACCTTGAGGCAATTGAATTGGTCAGAGCGCGTATTCTCGTACTTGCTTCTCCAGAGTATTTAAAAGATAACCCGATCAATAAACCGGAAGATCTGGCGGGCAAAAACCTGATCCATGTTTGTTCCCATACGAAATGGAAGCAGATGATTGATCATTTACAGCTTGATGGTGTAGAAATTGAATCAGGCCCAATGTTTGGCACAACTTCAATGGGAATTCAAGCGGCGAAACACTGTCAAGGTGTGGTGGTAGCAAACCGAATGCTTGCTCAAGCGGAAATTGATGAAGGCACAATGGTAGAGCCATTTACAACCGATGTTTATGATGAAAAAGCCTTTTATGTTGTTTATCCGCCACAAATGGCAAAAAGCGAAAAAGTAGAACATTTTGTGGCGTGGATCACAGAGGAAATTAAAGGAAGTTATAAATAATGCGATATGATTGGATCTTATTTGACGCAGACGAAACGCTGTATTCATTCAACTCTTTTCATGGTTTGAAAGCCATGTTAGCCCCTTATGGGATCGATTTTAATCAAGAGGATTATGTGGCGTTTCAAGCTATCAATCAGCCACTTTGGGTCGCTTATCAAAATAACGAAATTACTGCTGAAGATATTCAAAAACGCCGTTTTGCAAAGCTATCTGAACAAATTGGTGTTGAGCCTTTAATGCTAAATCAAATGCTCATGTCAGAAATGGCGCTAGTTAGCAAACCATTAGAAGGCGTTGAAGCTATGCTAGAAGCGTTATACGGCAAAGTCAAAATGGGCATTATCACCAACGGCTTTACAGGGCTACAGCAACGCCGATTAGAAAATACAAAAACCGAAAAGTATTTTGATATTGTTGTAGTATCTGAGCAAATTGGGGTGGCTAAACCTGATCGTCAGGTGTTTGAGTACGCGTTTTCCCTAATGGATTGTGAAGATAAAACCCGCATTTTAATGGTGGGAGATACGTTGGCTTCGGATGTGCTCGGTGGCAATAATGCTGGCATTGATACCTGTTGGTTTAATCATGCGAATAAACCGAACGACACGACCATTCGTCCAACCTACGAAATTCATCAAATTGGCGAGTTACTGCCGATTATTTTTGGCTAACCTTTCTCAAGCGGGAGTTTTTTGCAAAAAATTTGTAAAATTTGACCGCTTGTTCTCCTATCTCCATTCCAACCGATAAAGCATTTTGAGAATTACATTAACTCATTTAGAATAGGCGGATTATTATTGATGAATAGGCAAAAACAATGGCAAAAGTAATTCAAGCAATTCGTGGTATGAACGATTGCGCACCAACTGAATCTCCCTTATGGCAATGGGTGGAAGGACAAGTTAAACAAGTATTAGCTAGCTACGGTTATTCTGAAGTTCGTATGCCAATCGTGGAAAGCACCCCGCTTTTTGCACGTGCAATTGGAGAAGTAACCGATGTTGTTTCTAAAGAGATGTACACTTTCTGGGATAACGATGAACAATTAACCTTACGTCCTGAAGGTACCGCAGGCTGCGTACGTGCAGCAATTGAGCATGGCTGGATCTATAATAACGAACAGCGCCTTTGGTATATGGGGCCCATGTTCCGTCATGAACGCCCTCAAAAAGGACGTTATCGCCAATTCCATCAAGCAGGCGTGGAAGTGTTTGGTATTGCTAATCCAGAAATTGATGCAGAATTGATTATTTTAACGGCACGCTTATGGAAAGCATTAGGCATTGACCAACATGTTTCTTTACAGCTTAACTCTATTGGTTCATTAGAAGCGCGTGCAAACTATCGTTCTGCGTTAGTGGCATTTTTAGAAAATCATCAAGATTTAATGGGCGATGAAGAAAAAGAACGTTTAGTGAAAAATCCACTACGTATCTTGGATACGAAAAACCAAGCCTTACAAGAAGTGCTTAATGATGCGCCGAAATTACTCGATTATCTTGATGAAGAAAGCCGTACACATTTTGCAACGCTTTGTCAGTTATTAGATGATATGGGCATTGCCTATGAAGTGAATCCGAAATTAGTTCGTGGTTTAGATTATTACAATAAAACCGTGTTTGAATGGGTAACTTCAGCCTTAGGTGCACAAGGTACTGTTTGTGGTGGTGGTCGTTATGATGGCTTAGTTGAACAGTTAGGCGGTCATGCTGCACCAGGCGTAGGCTTTGCTATGGGCTTAGAGCGTTTAGTTTTATTAGTGCAAGAAGTCAATGCTGCCGTGCCAGTTGCCAATACAGTTGATGTTTATTTGGTTTATTCTGGGGAAGGCGCAACGCTTAATGCATTCCAATTAGCGGAAACTATCCGCAGTGCATTACCACAAGTTCGTGTAATGACACATTGTTCAGGCGGTAAATTCCAAAAACAATTTAAACGTGCAGACAAAGTAGATGCAAAACTGGCGTTAGTCATTGGCGAATCGGAAGTGGCAGAAAAAACAGTAGTAGTCAAAGATTTACGTTCAAGTGCTGAGCAAGTGACTATTAGCCAAGCGGATATTATTGAAACATTAACAAAACATTTCTAAGGTGAATCATGGATACCGAACAATATTTTAATAAAACCGAAGAACAGCAGTTTGAAGAAGCAAAAAGCTGGTTTAAACAAAATGGTAGTGCAATTTTACTTGCAATGCTTGTGGGGGCGAGCGCAGTATTTGGTTGGAATTTTTGGAAAAACCATAACCAACAAATTTCGCAAGAAAGTTCAGCAGCATATGACAATGTAATTGAAAGCTATTTGCAAGATCCAATAAAAAATGAACCGCTTGTAGAGAAATTTATTAAAGAAAGTGGGCATAATAGCTATGCAACCTTCGCCCAATTTACAGAAGCACAGCAACTGGTTAATAAAGGTGATTTTGCAAAAGCTAAAACTGTTTTAGAGCAAGCAGTTAATACTGAAGATGCAACATTACAAACCGTTGCGCGTTTTCGTTTAGCACAAGTAGATTATCAACTTCAAAATTACGATGCAGCATTGGCAACATTAGGCCAAATTAAAGAAAAAGCATGGACATTGCGTAAAGCGGTGTTAACGGGTGATATTCTCGTGGCAAAAGGTGATAATGCTGGCGCGAAAAGTGCTTATCAGCAAGCTTTAGCAGATGCACCAGAGCAAGAAAAAGCATTGATTGAATTGCGCTTAAATAATCTATAATCTCATTTATAAATTACTGAAGCCCTATACATTAGTTTATGTATGGGGCTTTTTTTATATTTAATTGATTGTATTTTATTCAGTTTATTTTGTTTTTTAGAGAAAAAGTTTGATTTTGTTCACATTTTTCAAATTACTGAATTTTTAATTCATTATCCTAATTTACTTTATCAGTATTGCTCACTACAATATACGCAGCTTTTGGCTACTTACTTTTGGTTAAACTTAGAATATAAATTATTAAGGATTTGTACTATGTTGTGGTTCTTTTTATGTATTGCCATCTTGGTACTTGGCTATTTCGTTTATGGGAAGGTTGTTGAAAAAATTTTCGTCATCAACCCAAAACGTCAAACGCCAGCGTATCAAATGAATGATGGTGTCGACTATATGCCAATGTCGAAAACGAAAATTTGGCTTATTCAATTATTAAATATCGCCGGCACAGGCCCAATTTTTGGTCCTATCCTTGGTGCGTTATACGGACCAGTTGCGATGCTTTGGATCGTAATCGGTTGTATTTTTGCAGGTGCCGTGCATGATTATTTCTGTGGTATGTTAAGTATCCGTCATAATGGTGCAACAATGCCGTATTTAGCGGGTAAATTCTTAGGTCGTCCGGTTAAATTCTTTATCAATGCATTAGCAATCGTATTATTAGTTTTAGTAGGTGTGGTATTTGTATCAAGCCCAGCAAAATTAATGGGTACGATTACAATGGATGTATTAGGGGTAGCTCAAGGTCCATTAGAATTAGGTGATGTAGAAGCGGCTACTCAAACAGTAAAAGATGCAGGTCTTACTGTGTTTGGTATGAGCCAAGCAACGATTGTAACGATCTGGACATTCATTATTTTTGCTTACTACATTTTAGCAACACTTCTCCCGATTGATAAAATTATCGGTCGTATCTATCCAGTCTTTGGCGCATTATTGTTATTCATGTCTGTAGGTATGGTTTATGGCTTACTTTCAGCACATTTCAATCCAAATGACCCAATCGAATTCTTCCGTACTATCGATACTGCAGATTCACAAGGATTAACGTTAGAGAAATTCATGCAAAACTTCCAAGTAAAAGATGGAATGCCTACATGGCCACTTTTATTTGTGACAATTTCTTGTGGTGCGTTATCAGGCTTCCATGCGACTCAAACTCCACTAATGGCTCGCTGTGCTGAAAATGAAAGTGAAGGTCGTTTCATTTTCTACGGCGCGATGATTACTGAAGGGGTGATTGCACTAATCTGGTGTATGGTTGGTCTTGCTTTCTATGAAAACCCACAAGCACTTCAATCTGTGCTTGATGTAGGTACGCCATCGAAAGTGGTATATGATAGTTCATTACACTTCTTAGGCTTTGTTGGTGGTATTTTTGCAGTACTTGGTGTGGTTGTATTACCAATCACTTCAGGCGATACCGCATTCCGTGCTGCACGTTTACAATTAGCGGAAATCTTACGTATTGATCAACGTTCATTAGTAAAACGTTTATATATTGCAGTGCCATTATTTGTTATTGGTTACTTAATTTCATTAGTTAAATTTGATGTATTATGGCGTTACTTTAACTGGGCAAACCAAATGACCGCAATGGTTATGTTATGGACTGCTGCGGCATACTTATACCGTTACAAAAAATTCCACTGGGTGGCTTCAATTCCTGCGTGGTTTATCACAACGGTTTGTGCAACTTACTTGTTCTATAACCCAATCGGTTTTGGTTTAGATTACCAACTTTCTGTATATCTTGGTTTTGCGACAACAGTATTGTGTATTGTGTTATTCTTCACCTTGCTTAAACCATTAGGCGAACGTGATGAATCCGCTTATGAAGTGGCAAACTAATCACAAAATCAATGAAAAGCGAGGCAAGTCCTCGCTTTTATTTTTTGTTTTCTATTTTTATTAAGAGCTTATGCCGTTTTTTGATACCCACACTCACCTTGATTATGTTGCAGAAGATCTTGCTTTATCGATTCCACAGCTTGTAGCAAATGCCGAGCAAGCAGGTGTCTCTCGACTACTGATAGTGGCTATTTTTGCAAAAAATTTTGAAAAAGTGACCGCTTGCGCCCATCAAATGCCAAACCATTTAGTTTATGGGTTAGGGCTACATCCACTTTATATTCAGCAGCATACGCAAGCAGATTTAGTATTGCTTGAACAGCGTTTAAATGAATCTGATCCGCAATGTACCGCGATTGCTGAAATTGGATTAGATAAAGCTGTTGCAGAGATTAGCACGCCAGAACTTTGGCAAAAACAATGTGAGTTTCTAGAAGCACAGCTCGCATTTGCCAAGCGGTTTAATTTGCCAGTCAATTTGCATTCTCGTAAAACACATGATGCTTTATCGGTTTTTCTAAAAAAAGCACAATTACCGCAAACAGGCGTGGTACATGGTTTTGCAGGCAGTTACGATCAAGCAAAACGCTTCGTAGATTTAGGTTATAAAATTGGTGTTGGGGGAACCATTACTTATCTCCGTGCCAATAAAACACGAGAAGCTATCCGTAAACTGCCATTAGAGAGTCTTTTGCTTGAAACGGATTCGCCGGATATGCCAGTTTTTGGCTTTCAAGGGCAGCCTAATCGACCAGAACGTCTTTTAGTAAGTTTTCAAGCATTGTGTGAATTGAGAGAAGAATCACCAGAGCATATTGCAGAAACAATCTGGCAAAGTAGTGAAAAACTATTTTGGAAAAAATAGCATAAAGCATTTTATCCTAATTTGATTTTCATCAAGCCAATTACCTGATTTTTAGTATGGGTTAGCTTCAGTTTCATATATATACTTTTTGCACATTGAATATTTTATCTATTTCATTATGCAAAATAATCCTTTTAAAGTCAGTTGGTCTGCAAAAGGTAATACCTTATGTTTAGGCCATTGGGAGATTAGTTATTTAGATTTACCAGTCGTTTTGCCTAGAGCGCGCCGAGATCAAGATATGGGCACGGAGAATATCTATAATTATTTAGATCCAGATGATGAGCTCTATCGAGAAGGGCTAAATGAAGATGATTGGATTGTTGAAAATATCGAATGGCTTTCAGATATGTTTATTGAGCACAATATTCCTTTAGAAGAAGAGATAATTCGAGCGTTCTACCAAGCTGTCAATAAAGAAGATTGGCGTTGCGGTAGCTGTGGTGGTTGTATTTAGTGAGAAAAGTGAATATGAAAGATTAAAAAGGTGCGTAAGTTTTTCAATTCACGCACCTTTTGGTTATTAATTCCAATAGAATAGGCAGATAATCGCGACAATCGCAATAGCAACGCCTAAATAATTCACTTTATGGATTTTTTCTTTAAAAGCAGCTGCACCAATAAAGGTACCTAAACAGATAACCCCTAAGTTCATGCCGGTAAAGACTAACGTTGGGTCATCTTTCATCGCTTGGTGCGCTTGAATATAGAATAAAATGTTACAGAAATTCAGCACGCCTAATAAGATTCCCGCTAACATGCTTGGCAAGTGCCATTTCGTGCGTGTTAAAAAGAGGTAGGTAAACATAAAAATTCCCGCGCCAATAAAGGCAATCAATAACGTAACTGGAAAAGCTGAGCCAGATTTCGCAATTTGTTTGAAGAGAATATCGATCATGCCATAGCCAACCCAAACAAGCGCAAGGCTAACTATTGCGATTCTTCCTCCTTTTTTCATCCCTTCATGACCTTTCCAAAGTAAACAGCCTAATGCAATAAATGCAAGTACTAAAGCAAAGATTTTATGCGAGGTTGGCGTCTCTCCGAATAAGGTAAAAGCAGCCAAAATGGGTAGGAAAAGTGAAAGGCGTTGGGCGGCATCAGTACGAATAATGCCAGCGTATTCTAATGATTTTGCTTGCACTAAAAAAACAATCGGTAAACTTAAGCTTAGAATCACAAAGATATAAGCTGCAGGATGATGAATCACAATATCCGTGAGCGATTCGCCCTTAAAATCTGGCTTAAGTAAGAAATAAGTGAGGGTTGTTGTAATAATATAATTGACTGCAATACTTTGGGCGATGTGAATCCCTTTCATACGGGCGTATTTAATCAATACCCCCACAGTCACACTACATAAAATAGCTAAAACAAGCTGAAGCATAAGATCTCCTTAAAAAATAAATGCTGGCGCATTCTAATCGCAAGCGGTCGAATTTCACAAAAAATTTACAAAATTCGACCGCTTGTCAGATCAGTATTAGCGTTTAAATAGTTGTTCTAAAGTTTCTTGTTGTTCGATTAAAATCAAAATGGCGGCATCGCCTCCCCATTGGCGAGGGGCTTGATGAAGGGCAAGTATTTTCGGATGTTGCACTAACCAACGCGGAATTTGATCTTTTAAAGCCCGTGTGCCAAATCCCGTCATGATGCTGGCGCAATAGACTTTTTGGCGTTCGCAAGCCAAAATCAGCGCGGCAAGTTCTCGTTTCGCTTTTTCTTTAGTTAGCCCATGTAAATCTAAAAAGAGTTCGGGCTGAAAATCACCACGTCGAAGTTGTTTGAGAATATAAGGATCAACGCCTTCGCGTAAGTATTTTACTTTTTCATTTTCTTCTTTTAACAGCGGTTCATATTCATCAGAAAAGAAAAATTCCGTATCTTTTTGTTCTTGCTGTTCACGGAAATCACTCACTTTTTGGCGTGGCAGTGTTTTGGGTACAAAGGTATTTTGCTCAATTTTTTTGGTGCCTTGTGCGGCTTCCCTAAACAGGGCGAAGTCATCATCATTTAACATTACTTATCTCCTCAATTTTTTCTCATTCTATCATAAAGCGAAATATGGTATAACAAGCGGATTAAACCTTAATGAATCAAAGGACAAATAATGTATAAATACAACCTTGAGTTGCTTGAAGAAATTCAGGCTTGTGCGGTAGTAGAGGATTTAGCCACCATTCAAGATATGATGCGTTGGGCGTATAGTTATTTTAATGCTTCGGACCTTTACTATGGCCATGGTTATGACAATGCTTGGGATGAGGCGCAACAGTTAGTGTTGGTGGCTCTTTATCTGCCTGCGGATGTGCCAGAAGCTATGTATCAATCTCGCCTAACCTTAGTGGAAAAAGAGCGTGTGATTCACTTAATTGAAACTCGTCTTGGTACGCGTCAGCCTGTGGCTTATTTAACTAATTCAGCTTGGTTCTGTGGCAGTGAATTTTATGTCGATGAACGCACTATTGTGCCACGTTCGCCAATTGGTGAATTGATTATGCAAAAATTTGCAGGCCTGATTGATCATGAGCCAAAGCGCATTTTAGATATGTGTACCGGCAGTGGTTGTATTGCCATTGCTTGCGCGCAACAATTTTTAGAAGCTGAAGTAGATGCTGTTGATCTCTCACTAGACGCATTAGATGTAGCGCAAATTAACATTGAACGTCATGGATTAGCTGAGCGTGTCTTCCCAATTAGTTCTGATCTCTTTAACGATATTCCGAAAGATAAATATGATTTAATAGTCACCAATCCTCCATATGTCGATGAAGAAGATTTAGACGATATGCCGCAAGAGTTTCACTTTGAGCCAGAAATGTCATTAGGATCAGGGGCAGATGGCTTAGATATTACTAAACGTATTTTGGCTCAAGCTGCAGATTATTTAACCGATAATGGCGTGTTAGTGTGTGAAGTGGGTAACTCAATGGTGCATTTAATTGAACAGTTCCCAACCGTGCCATTTAACTGGATTGAATTTAAAAATGGCGGTTTAGGGGTGTTTAGTTTAACGAGAGTGCAATTGGTTGAGCACCTTCACTTATTCTAAATTTCAATTAAGCAAGCGGTCTATTTTTTCATGGATTTTGCAAAATTCTATTAAAAATAGACCGCTTGCTTGAGATTGGCTATCCAAATCCCACCAAAATTCCGCTATAATTCCGCTAATTTTCCCTATAGGGAACCATTTTTTAAAAGGACAATAAAATATGATGCGTACAAACTATTGTGGTGAATTAAATCGCAGCCACGTTGGACAAAATGTGACTTTAAGTGGCTGGGTGCACCGTGTGCGTAACCTTGGTCGTTTTATCTTTATACAAATTCGCGACCGTGAAGGCATTGTGCAAGTTTTCTTTGATGAAAAAGATGAAGCTTTATTTAAAGTTGCCTCAGGTTTGCGTGCAGAAGCGTGTGTGCAAATTCAAGGTGAAGTGATTGCGCGTGATGAGTCACAAATCAATAAAGAGATGGCAACGGGTGAAATTGAAGTGTTAGTAAAAAATGTGTTGGTATATAACAACGCTGATGTTCTCCCGCTTGACTTCAACCAAAACAATACCGAAGAACAACGCTTAAAATATCGCTACTTAGATTTACGTCGTCCTGAAATGGCGGAAAAACTTAAAACCCGTGCGAAAATCACTAGCTTTGTACGCCGTTATATGGATAAACACGGTTTCTTAGATATTGAAACTCCAATGTTGACTAAAGCAACGCCAGAAGGTGCGCGTGACTACTTAGTGCCAAGCCGTGTACATAAAGGTAAATTCTATGCGTTGCCACAATCTCCGCAGCTTTTCAAACAGCTTCTTATGATGTCTGGTTTTGACCGTTACTATCAAATCGTAAAGTGTTTCCGCGATGAAGATTTACGTGCAGACCGTCAGCCAGAATTTACCCAAATCGATGTGGAGACTTCATTCTTAACCGCAGAAGAAGTGCGCGCGTTAATGGAAGAGATGATCCACGGTTTATGGTTAGACCGCTTAAATGTGGATCTAGGCAAATTCCCACAAATGACATGGCATGAAGCGATGAATCGTTTTGGTTCTGATAAACCAGATTTACGTAACCCATTAGAATTGGTCGATGTGGCAGACATTTTAAAAGATGTTGAATTTAAAGTATTTCATGAACCTGCTAACTCAGAAGATGGTCGTGTAACTGTTTTACGCGTACCGAATGGTGCAGCTTTAACGCGTAAACAAATTGATGAATATACTCAATTTGTGGGCATCTATGGTGCAAAAGGCTTAGCATGGGCGAAAATCAATGATGTGAATGCGGGAATGGAAGGCATTCAAAGCCCAGTAGCAAAATTCTTAAACGAAGATGTATTCAAAGCTTTAATTGCGCGCACGCAAGCGCAGACAGGGGATATTTTATTCTTCGGTGCAGATAAATGGCAGGTTGTTACTGATTCAATGGGCGCATTACGCTTAAAAGTGGGTCGTGATTTAGGTTTAACTGATTTAAGTGCATGGAAACCACTTTGGGTTGTTGATTTCCCAATGTTTGAACGTGATGAAGAAGGCAACCTTTCAGCGATGCACCACCCATTTACTTCACCAAAAGGTTTAACTCCAGAAGAGTTAGCTGCAAATCCAGTTAATGCTGTAGCAAATGCGTACGATATGGTTATCAATGGTTACGAAGTAGGTGGTGGTTCCGTACGTATTTTCGACCCGAAAATGCAGCAAACTGTGTTCAACATTCTAGGCATTAACGAACAAGAGCAACAAGAAAAATTCGGTTTCTTACTTGATGCATTAAAATTCGGTACGCCACCGCATGCTGGTTTAGCATTTGGTTTAGACCGTTTAACCATGTTAATTACAGGTACAGAAAATATCCGTGATGTAATTGCGTTCCCGAAAACGACCGCCGCGGCATGTTTAATGACTGAAGCACCAAGCTATGCAAATCCACAAGCATTGGACGAGTTAGCGATTGCGGTTGTGAAAAAAGAAGACATAGAGTAATAAATGCTAAATATCTTTAATAGCATTAAAGAAAAGGACTCAACTAACTTAGCCCTTTCTTTTAAATGGTGGTCAACTGTCAGTTTAGTAGTGTTTATTTTCTCTAAATCGATAAATTTAGAGCAATATTCATGGTATCCGAGTAATTCTATATATCAGATATTAATTGAGCTAATTATTGGTTTCATTTTTCAGCTTCAACTTAGTAAGTTAAAAAAAGGGAATATTGACATTGATAAAAAACTCATTGATACAATAACTGAAAAATATCAATTAAATGAAAGAGTTGTACAATTCATTTTGTTTATTGGAGCTATTTCTATGTATGTTTTATTAAGGTTTGGATTAGGGCATTATTACGCTAATAAATAATGAAATACAAAAATCCTCATTCTGTTCTTGTCGTCATTTACTCCCAAAATTCAGGTAAAGTCTTAATGCTGCAACGCCAAGATGATCCTGAATTTTGGCAATCTGTCACAGGCTCTCTGGAACCAAACGAACAGCCGTTTGAAACAGCAATTCGGGAAGTGAGAGAAGAAACAGGGATTGATATTGCAACACAAAATTTATCGCTTGTTGATTGTAATGAGTCGGTACTTTTTGAAATTTTTCCACAATTTCGGTATAAATACGCGCCTGATGTGACACATAATCGGGAGCATTGGTTTTTATTGGGTTTACCGAATGAGCAAACCCCAATTTTAACTGAACATCTGGCTTTTCAATGGGTATCTGTTGATAAGGCTATCGAAATAACAAAATCGCCCAATAATGCGGCGGCGATAGCAAAATATTTAACAAATAACCCTCCTCTTTAGAAAAGAGGGGCTGGGGGAGATTTGACATCAATATCAAATTTTCTTACTGAGTGTAAGGTTATTTTACCAAATTCAAAACATAGTTAAAAAGAAGGAAACAAGAGAATGGCAGGTCATAGTAAGTGGGCTAACATTAAACACCGTAAAGCAGCACAAGATGCGCAACGCGGTAAAATTTTTACAAAATTAATTCGTGAATTAGTAACAGCTGCGAAAATTGGTGGTGGCGATGTTGCTTCAAACCCACGTTTACGTTCAGCAGTAGATAAAGCGTTATCAAACAATATGACGCGTGACACTATTAACCGTGCCATTGAACGTGGTGTAGGTGGTGGCGATGACACCAATATGGAAACCAAAATCTATGAAGGTTACGGCCCAGGCGGTACTGCAGTTATGGTGGAATGTTTAAGTGATAACGCTAACCGTACGATTTCACAGGTTCGTCCAAGCTTTACTAAATGTGGTGGTAACTTAGGAACAGAAGGTTCTGTGGGTTACTTATTTAGCAAAAAAGGCCTAATTTTAATTGCAGAAGCCGATGAAGATGCATTAACAGAAGCAGCAATTGAAGCGGGTGCAGATGATATTCAACCACAAGATGACGGTTCATTTGAAATTTACACCGCTTGGGAAGATTTGGGCGATGTGCGTGATGGTATTGAAAAGGCTGGTTTCAAAATTCAAGAAGCAGAAGTAACTATGATTCCATCAACTTCTGTTGATTTAGATGCGGAAACTGCACCAAAATTATTACGTTTAATCGAGATGCTAGAAGATTGTGATGATGTACAAAATGTCTATCATAACGGTGAGATCAGTGACGAAGTAGCGGCGCTACTTTAATCAATTGATTTTAAAATCGGAACTTTATTTATTTTAAAGTTTCTAAGTGAGTACCCCAAGTCGGGGGCTTATATTAAGAGGATTCAATAATGAAATTCACTAAAGTTTTACCGGCATTTGCTGCCGCTATCGCATTATCTGCTTGTGCAAATGAAGCACCTAAAATGGAAAAAGCACCTGAGCAAGCTGCTGCAATGACTCAAGCTCTACCTACCATTACAGATAAAACTGTCGTTTATTCTTGCAACAAGAAAACTGTAACTGCAGTGTACCAATTCGAAAACCAAGAGCCAACAGGCGCAATGGTTAGCGTAGGTAACAAAGTGATTGCGAAAGACTTTGCTCGTGATAAATCACAAACCGATTTTACTAGCTTCACCTCAGGCAACTATGTGTGGAACGTAGATAGCGGTTTAACTTTAGATAAATTTGATTCTGTGGTGCCAGTGAATTTAATTCAAAAAGGCAAAAATAGCGATAAAATCATCGTGAAAAACTGCGATGTGAACGCGAAAGCAACAGCAAAAGCGAATTTATAATTTGTTATTTAAAAGCGGCTAGCATTGCTAGCCGTTTATTTTTTATTGGAATTTATGAGTATTATTTTGGGTATTGACCCAGGTTCTCGTGTAACTGGTTATGGTGTGATTCGCCAACAAGGCCGGCATTTAGAATATCTTGGTAGTGGGGCTATTCGCACAGCTGTTGAAGATTTACCCACACGGCTTAAGCGCATTTATGCGGGTGTGACGGAAATTATTACCCAATTTCAACCAGATATGTTTGCGATTGAACAGGTTTTTATGGCAAAGAATGCTGATTCTGCATTGAAATTAGGTCAGGCTCGCGGAACAGCGATTGTGGCGGCAGTGAATCAGGATTTGCCTGTGTTTGAATATGCCGCAAGAGCAGTGAAGCAAACGGTGGTAGGAATTGGTTCAGCTGATAAAGTGCAAGTGCAAGAAATGGTTAGCCGAATTTTACAGCTTTCAGCTAAACCTCAAGCGGATGCGGCAGATGCTTTAGCCATTGCTATTACACATGCCCATTCTATTCAGCACTCTTTGGTGGTTTCTCGCCAGCATCATGGCGAAGCGAAAAGCGATAAAGAGCAAGTTTTAGCGCTAATGAAAACGAGATATAGTCGAGGGCGTTTCCGCCTGAAAGGTTAAAACGCACCCGAAGGTGCGTTTTTTTATTGATGTTAATAATCAAGAACTAAAGCGAGTAGTTCAACTGCTAAGAATGCTAGGCCGAAACGTTGTTCATCTGCGACGCTCCAGAATTGGAGTTCATTTTCTGCGCTAGCTAATAATTGGCTAAGTTGCAGTTGGGTATTTTCTTCTTCATCTTCACCATTTTTAACCGCAGTAATGACGGTTTCTTCATTAAAATTCAACCAATCACTTTGTTGCCATTGTTGACTTAATTCAGTTGCATCAAGCTGATAAGCAGAGTGTACCGAGACCATTTGTGAAATACCGTAGAAGACAGGTGTTTGCACAGTATGGAAGCGCACGCAAGCGGTCAAATTTGGTAACACTTTTGCAAGTTGTAGATGGAACATTCGTGAGAATGGTAATTTTTTTTCATCGCCTTGAACATTTGCTGGTACGACATCGAAAGCGATGCGCTCTGCATTTTCATCAAATGGAATACCGTTTAATAAGCGTGCAGTTTGTCCAGCAAGTTCTTTAACTTTCTCATCCCCAAAATAAGCAGCTGGTAATAGCGAGGTTACGAAAACATCTGCCAAATCTTGTTCAAGAAGTGGTTTTAATGCTAAAGCTAATTGAGAAATTTGTGGGTTAGCTAGTGCAACAATATTACGTTCACGCAAGTTTTCTAGTGCTTCATTGTTCACGCTTGGCACGATAACCGGCACATCACTAATCAGTGCAGTAATACCGTATAAATCTAAAATAATACAGCCTGCTTGGGTTGCTTTTGCTAAAATTTCTGCTTGTGCCATTGGGGCTGCAAAAAGAACATGAGTAAATTGCGACCAATCTAGGTTATCTAATTCAAATTGTTCGACTGCTTTTGCACCAAAACGTAAGTTTTGCTCTTCACCGAATGGTTCAAGTTCGATTGCAGAAATTTTATCAATTGATAAATCCTTTTGTTCTAGGGCTTCAAGTAATTTTTCTGCCAGTGTAAAATCTGTGGCGATAGCTAAATGAATATTTGACATAATTTCTCCTTTATTGAATCGGGAAATTATACGCTAAAAAGGAGAGAAAATGACACCAGCGGTAAATTTACTTAAAAAACAGAAAGTCGCTTTTACCCTTCATCCTTATGAGCATGACCCAAATAATACGAATTTTGGGCAAGAAGCGGTCGAAAAGCTTGGTGTAGATGCAAATCAAACGTTTAAAACCTTATTAGTGGCTGAAAATGGCGATCAGAAAAAATTAGCTGTGATGGTGGTGCCTGTTTCTTCTTCGCTCAATTTAAAGCGTGCAGCACAAGCTTTAGGCGTTAAGAAAGTCGAAATGGCAGATAAAGAGATTGCGCAGAAAACAACGGGTTATCTCCTAGGTGGTATTAGCCCATTAGGTCAGAAAAAGCGTTTGCCAACGGTCATTGAAGCTTCTGCTCAAGATTTTGAGGTTATTTATGTTTCAGGCGGGAAAAGAGGGTTAGATATTTCGCTTAATCCGCAAGATCTAGCTAGATTGCTAGATGCACAGTTTGCAGAAATCAAAGAATAAATTTATAATTTTCTGTCTTAGATTTCCAACTTTTTATGAGTTGTGATATATTTACTAATTAAGAATTTAGCTTCTCATTCTCAATTAAGAGAATGTGCAAATTCTCACTGTGTGGAAGATTATGGCAAAACAAGATGCAGATTGTATCACGCTAGATTTGTTCGCCACCGTACCTAGAGTTGGGCGCCCCCGTACTAATCCGCTAAGTCGAGAACAGCAAATCCGAATCAACAAACGTAATCAGCTTAAACGGGATAAATCCAGTGGCTTGAAGCGTGTAGAGTTAAAATTACACACAGATTTGGTTGAGAGGTTAGAAATTGAGGCAGCAGAAGAGGGGCTGACACGTGGGCAGCTTATCGAACGTATTTTAAATCATTATATCAATGGTGACATTGAATAGGCACAATAGGAAAAAAATATGGCGGTTGTAGGGTTATTCTACGGAAGTGACACTGGTAATACAGAAAACATTTCAAAAATGATTCAAAAAGACTTAGGTGCAAACCTAGTTGATATTCGTGATATTGCTAAAAGTAGTAAAGAAGATATTGAAGCGTACGACTTCTTATTATTTGGTATTCCAACTTGGTACTATGGTGAGTCTCAAGCTGATTGGGATGATTTTATGCCAACCTTAAAAGAAATTGATTTCAACGGCAAAATCGTCGGTATTTTCGGGTGTGGCGACCAAGAAGACTATGCGGAATATTTCTGTGATGCAATGGGAACATTGCGTGAAATCGTAGAAGAGAATGGTGCGGTTGTTGTCGGTCATTGGCCAACAGCGAGTTATAACTTCGATGCTTCACAAGCATTAATCGATGATGAAACCTTCGTTGGTTTATGTATTGATGAAGATCGTCAACCAGAATTAACGAATGAACGTGTAAAAGCATGGTGTAAGCAACTTCGTGAAGAAATGTGTTTAGATCAACTTGCTTAATCTAATTTAAATAAGACAAAGGTGACAGAGATGTCTGAAGAAAATATCAAATTATTAAAAAATGTTGGGTTAAAGGTGACTGAACCTCGACTCACGATTCTTGCCCTAATGCAAGATGTGCGTAGCGAAATGCAGCACTTTGCCGCAGAAGATATTTATCGACTCCTGCTTGAAAAAGGATCTGATATTGGTTTAGCGACCGTTTATCGTGTATTAAATCAGTTTGAAGAGGTGGGCATTTTAGTTCGCCATAGCTTTGATTCTAATAAGGCAGTGTTTGAGTTAAACATCGATCATGACCATGATCACATTATCTGTATGGATTGTGGTAAAGTGTTTGAGTTTAAAGATCCAGATATTGAACGCCGTCAACGTGAAATTAGTGAACAACACGGGATTCAATTAGAAACCAGAAGCCTTTATCTTTATGGCAAATGTAGCGATATCGCACATTGTGACTCTTCAAAAGAGAAAAAATAAAGTTGGTTTATTTAGAGCTTAAATAGAAGCGGTAAGATTTCGTAAAAGTTTTGCAAAATCTTACCGCTTGTGTATTTATTAAAATTTAGAAAATGACAGAGAATACAGAGAATTTAGAAAACGTAGCTAAGGCGAAAATTAGGCCGCCTCGTCGTATTTCACCATTTTGGATTTTACCTATTGTTGCGTTTGTAATTGGCGCATTGCTTTTTTTCCAAATATTAAAAGAGCAAGGGACGACTATTCGCATTCGATTCAACGAAGGTGATGGGATTAATGCAGGTAAAACGGCAGTTCGTTACCAAGGCTTACAAATTGGTTTAGTTAAAAAAGTCTATTTTGTGGATAACCTAGATAAAGTTGAGGTTGAGGCAGAGATCAATCCCGAAGCAAAATCGGTCTTAAAAGAAGGAACATTGTTTTGGATAGTCAAGCCGACAGCTTCATTAGCCGGGGTCTCAGGACTAGATACGTTGGTGTCAGGAAATTACATCACGTTACAACCGAATACTGATCCGAATGCAGATTCAAAAACTTCTTTTATTGCAGAAGAAGAACCACCAATGGTTGTTGCAACTGATGGTGATTTAATTGTGCGTTTGGTTGCTGATGATCTTGGTTCAATGACCACAGGTGCTGCAGTTTACTATCGAAAAATTCCAGTTGGAAAAGTGGCAGATTATCGTTTTAATCAGGCGCATAACAAGGTTGAAATTGATCTGTTAATTGAAAAGAAATATACCAATCTTGTGAAAAAAGATTCACGCTTTTGGAATATTAGTGGGATGAATATTAAGGCTGGTTTATCTGGTGTGGATGTTTCGGTAGATAGCTTGGCATCGGTTGTAATTGGTGCTGTTTCTTTTGATTCACCGGATAATTCAGAAAATGCAGAACAAGGGCAGACTTATAATCTTTATCCGAACTTAAAAGCCGCGCAACGTGGCATAGAAGTGGCGGTAACATTGCCGATAATCACTAATCTTAAAGTAAACGAAACCGCTGTTTTTTATAAAAACGTACAAGTGGGGATTCTATCAGATTTATCTTTTACACCAGATAATGAAGAAAATCAGAATCTAGGCATGGAAAAAAACCATGGTAAGCTTACTGGAACATTGTTAATTGATCCAAATCATGCAGATTTGCTTAAAAGTGGTAGCAAAATTTTGGTTAAAGAGCCGAGCTTTAACTTAAATAAAGAGCAAATTAGTAAAATTGGTGAGCTTTTCCGTGGTGCTTACTTTGAAATTCAAGCTGGTAGCGGAGAGCCTGAATTTAGTTTCCATGTAGAAAAAGAAGCTGATTACTTGCTTTCTTTACCGAATATATTGCCGTTGCATTTAACTGCCCCGCAATCTTATGGGGTAGATGTTGGGCAGGGAATTTATTACAACGATATTCAAATTGGTGAAATTCTTAAACGCCAATTAACCTTAGAAAATATTCATTTTGAAGGGATTATTTACCCTGCTTATCGTAATCTAGTGGGCGCGAATAGTCAGTTTGTGGCGATTTCTAACCTAGATGTAAATGTAGGGTTAGATGGTGTTCGTGTTCAAGCAGGTTCACCAACAGATTGGTTAAAAGGCGGTGTGCGCTTGCTCTCAGCCCAAGCTAAAGGCGAAGTGCAAAGAAGCTATCCGTTATATAAAAACATCGAAAATGCGCAAGCAGGCATTATCTCAAATGATAAGCAGACTACGTTAACGCTTACTGCAAGCCAACTGAATGGTATTGATAAAGGCTCAGTAGTGTTGTATCGCGATTATCAAGTTGGGGAAGTGCTTAGCGTGGTGCCTAAAAAGAATCACTTTGAAGTGGCTTTGTTTATTGAACCAAGCCAACGTCATTTATTAGGCAGCCAAAGTCGTTTCTGGGTTGAACCTGCGGTTTCTGCCGAGGTTTCTCTAAAAGGCGTGAGTGTTCAAGCAGCACCATTGATGCGTACTTTAAAAGGTGCAATTGGATTTGATAATCAAGGCACTAAAGCCAACAACAAAACCTTATTTGCGAGCAAGGAAAAGGCGACTGCAAACGGCAGCTATATTACGCTTATTGCTAAAGATGCGGCAAAACTCTCTAAAGGTATGGAGATTAAATATATGGGCTTAACCGTTGGAAGAGTAGAGTCGCTAGAATTACAATCTGCAAAAAAACAGATAAAAGCGACCGCTTACCTAGAAGGGCAATATGCTAGTTTAGTAGCAAAATCAGGTTCTAGCTTTAAAGTGATTTCACCAGAAATCACGACCTCTGGCGTTAAGAATTTAGATGCTGCTTTAGGAAACTATATTCAGGTAGATGTGGGTAATGGCAAAGCGCAAACGCAATTTAATATTGCGGATACCGATACCATTAGTACCACTTATGCGAATGGTTTCCCTGTCATTGTGGAAACGAGCGATGCACACGGTATTGTAGAAGAAGCGCCAGTCTTGTTTAGAGGCATGCAAGTGGGGATCGTGAAACGCTTGAATTTAAGTGAGTTGGGCGATCGTGTCTTTATTCATTTAACGATTGAGAATAAATACAAGCACTTGATCCGTAACAATACTGAATTCTGGGCAGCTTCAGGTTATACCATGGATATTAGCTTGCAAGGTGTGAGCATGAATTCTGGCACGATGTCGCAATTGCTTAAAGGCGGAATTGAATTCTCTACGCCGTCAGGTCGTGTAGTGCAGCCACAAGCGAAAGCGAATCGCCACTTTATTTTACAACGCAAAATCCCACAAGATGCCGCTTCTTGGGATCAGGGAATTGCAGAATAATTTAGCTTTATTTAGAAGCTTTGTACCCATTTAATTTTTAGGAGCAAATTATGCCTTTATTAGATAGTTTTAAAGTTGACCATACGCGCATGAATGCACCTGCAGTGCGTGTGGCAAAAACCATGACAACCCCAAAAGGGGACACTATTACAGTGTTTGATTTACGTTTTTGCCGTCCGAATATTGATATTTTACCAGTGCGTGGTATTCATACCATGGAACACTTATTTGCAGGGTTCATGCGCGATCACTTAAATAGCGATAGCGTGGAGATTATTGATATTTCACCAATGGGATGCCGTACTGGTTTTTATATGTCGCTTATCGGTGCGCCAAGCGAACAAGCGGTTGTTGCCGCGTGGACAGCTTCAATGGAAGATGCGCTAAATAAGGTGCCAGATGTTTCTAAAATTCCAGAATTGAATGAATATCAATGTGGCTCTTATAAAGAGCACTCTTTGGAAGAAGCACATCAAATTGCGCGTGATGTATTAGCAAAAGGCATTGGCGTAAATCGCAACGAAGATCTTGCGTTAGATGAGAAATTGTTGAATCCTTAATCAAATCAACTGCCTGTCATGTGTGAACTTGCTACACACAAGCGGTCGATTTTCTGTGGTATTTTGCAAACGCATATTAGCGTTGAAATGAGATACCTTAATTTTCGGACGCATTTTATGCGTCCTTCATTTTTTAGGGAGTTTTATGTTTAACAAGATTTTTACTTGGTTTGAAAATCGGATTGAAACGTACCCCGAAGAGGCACCAAAAACACCAAAAGCCGGCGTTGTCCCTTTTATTTTTGAGGCAACAAAAGGCATGCGTTTTTATATTATTTTGCTGACGATATTAGTCGCGACGGTTGGCATTATTGAAGCGGTGCTGTTTCAATTCATGGGAGACTTGGTCGATTGGGTGAATAAATTTAGCCCAAGTGAACTTTGGGCAGAGAAAAGCGGTGCTATCTTATCAATGTTTTTGATTGCCTGCTTAGGCGTGTTATTTGTTTATGTCTCCAGCTCAATTCGTTTTCAGGCACTACAAGGCGTATTTCCAATGCGCTTGCGTTGGAATTTCCACCGTTTAATGCTTGGACAGAGTATGGGTTTTTACCAAGATGAATTTGCCGGAAGGGTATCAGCAAAAGTGATGCAAACCGCACTTGCTGTACGTGATGTCGTCATGACTTGTGCGGATATGATGATTTATGTCATGGTTTATTTAACCACTTCAAGTGTGATTTTATGGCAACTTGATATCTGGTTATTGTTACCTTTTTTGCTCTGGGTGTTGGGATTAGGTTTAACTATCCGCATTTTTGTACCTAAATTAGCGCAAGCAGCGCAAGAACAGTCGGATGCGAGAAGTTTGATGACAGGTCGAATCACGGACGCATACTCTAACATTATGACTGTGAAGCTTTTCTCTCATGGCAATCGTGAATCGAGTTATGCGAAAGAGTCCATGCAAGAGTTTATGGTTACGGTCAATAAACAAATGCGTTTGGTCACGGTGATTGAAACCTTAACCAACTTTATGAGTATTAGTTTAATTATTTCAACAGCGGCTATTGGTTTGTGGTTATGGGGAGCCTCTCTTGTTAGTGCTGGCGCAATTGCAACTTCAACGGCATTAGCTTTGCGCATTAAAGGGCTTTCACAATGGATTATGTGGGAGTTCGCTCGTTTGTTTGAAAATTTAGGCACCGTGCAAGATGGCATGATTACACTTTCTAAACCGCATAGTGTGGTGGATAAAGCAGATGCGAAGGCATTGGTGGTAAATCATGGTGAGATTAAATTTGAACATGTTGATTTTGCTTATGATCCGAAAAAGCCATTGCTGAAGGATTTCAGTTTAACCATTAAGCCGGGCGAAAAAGTCGGTTTGGTTGGGCGCAGTGGCGCTGGAAAATCGACGCTGACTAATTTATTGCTCCGTTTTTATGATATTCAGCAAGGTGAAATCAGTATTGATGGACAAAATGTGGCTGCAATTACTCAAGAGAGTTTACGAGCGCAGATTGGTTTAGTCACTCAAGATACCTCTTTATTGCATCGTTCTGTTCGTGAAAATTTAATGTACGGTAATCCGCAAGCGACGGAAGAAAAAATGTTGAAAGCAGTAGAAAAAGCGGCTGCGGCAGAATTTATTCCGAATTTGCAAGATGCAAAAGGCCGTACCGGGTTTGATGCGCATGTGGGCGAGCGTGGTGTAAAACTGTCAGGAGGTCAGCGCCAACGTATCGCAATTGCACGCGTGATGTTAAAAGATGCGCCGATTTTATTATTAGATGAAGCGACCAGTGCGCTAGATTCTGAGGTCGAAGCGGCGATTCAAGAAAATCTCACAGAGCTAATGAAGGGTAAAACGGTATTAGCGATTGCTCACCGTCTATCTACTATCATGGCAATGGATAGATTGATTGTGTTAGATAAAGGGCAGATTGTAGAGCAAGGCACGCATGAAGAATTATTAGCTGAGAATGGCGTTTATGCGAAACTTTGGGCGCACCAAAGCGGTGGTTTTTTAGCTGAAGATGATTCGCATCCTGCTTGATTTGCAAAAAGTTAAGGAAATTCGACCGCTTGTTGGTTTCATTTTAGAAAAAAGCCCCGTTAAATTTAACGGGGCTTTCGTTTAGGAAAAAGATTATTTATTACTACTTAGTGGTTTCACTTTCCAGATGTTATCCGCATATTCCATGATGGTACGGTCTGAAGAGAAGAAGCCCATATTGATAATATTTTGAATAGTACTATCAATCCATTTATCACGATTTTTATATTTTTCATCAACTTTCGCTTGCGCATCTACATAACTTCTAAAGTCTGCTAAAGACTGATAGTAGTCATGGTATTGTAGATTTTGCGTTAAGTTGGTGTAACGCATCGGATCTTCTGGAGAGAATTGACCTGCAACAAGTGCACCAATAACACGGTTAAGCTGCTCATCTTGCTGATAGTATTCAGCCGGATTATAGCCTTTTTGGCGTAGGGCATTTACTTGTTCAACGGTATTACCGAAAATAAAGATATGCTCTTCGCCAACGTTGTCTAGAATCTCAACATTTGCGCCATCTAACGTACCTAGTGTTAACGCACCATTTAAGGCAAATTTCATGTTACTGGTACCAGACGCTTCCGTTCCTGCAAGTGAAATTTGCTCTGAAATATCTGCTGCTGGAATAATTAATTGTGCTAGGCTCACGCTATAGTTTGGAATAAATACTAATTTGAGTCTGCCTTTTAAGCGCTCATCATTGTTGATGATATTTGCTACATCATTGATTAAATGAATCGTTTGTTTCGCTGCATAGTAAGCAGAAGCTGCTTTACCTGCAAGAATGAATACACGTGGTTTCCACTCTTTTTCTGGGTTTTCCAACATAGCTTGATAGCGTGCAATAATATGAAGTACGTTAAGAATTTGACGTTTGTATTCGTGAATACGTTTTACTTGCACATCAAATAACGCATGTGGATCAAGGTCAATATCCAGCGTTTTCTTCACATAATTTGCTAGCTTCACTTTGTTTTCAAATTTAATGTCTGCAATAGCACGTTTGAATGCTGATTCTGATGCAAATTTAGAAAGTTGCTTAATTTGGCCTAAATCAGTACGCCATTGATGACCAATATATTGATCAAATAAAGCCGCTAATTTCGGGTTTGCTACGGCTAACCAACGGCGTGGGGTGATACCGTTCGTTACATTGGTAAAGCGTTCTGGATAGATGCGAGCAAAATCTGCAAAGGTCGAACTTACCATTAAATCAGAGTGAATAGCTGCAACGCCATTGACTTTGTGTGAACCAACCACAGAAAGCCAGCCCATACGCACTTTACGTTGATAGCCTTCTTCAATGAGCGATACGCGGCTGATGAAATCATTATCGGTTGTAATATAAGTGCGAACATATTCTAAGAAATGGTCGTTAATATCGAAGATGATTTGTAAATGACGTGGCAAGATGTTTGCCATCATTTCTACTGGCCAAGTTTCTAAAGCTTCTGACATCAAAGTGTGGCAAGTATAAGAGAAAATGCGGCGGGTCATATCCCAAGCAGTTTCCCATTCAAGCCCTTCTTCATCTACTAAGATACGCATTAACTCTGGAATTGCTAATGTTGGGTGAGTATCGTTTAAGTGAATGGCTACTTTATCCGCAAGGTCTTCAATTGTTTTATGTGTGCGTTTATGGCGACGAATAATATCTTGTAAAGAAGCAGCTACTAAGAAATATTCTTGGCGTAAACGTAATTCACGTCCATTCCAAGTAGAGTCATCTGGATAAAGTACGCGAGAAAGGTTTTTCTTGCTAGAACGTTCTTCCACGGCACCTAAGTGATCACCACGGTTGAAATCTGCTAAATCAAATGATTCACCACCATGTGCTGCCCATAAACGAAGGGTTGCCGCAGAATTGTTTTCATAGCCAGGAATCATCTGGTCATAAGCTAATGCGGTTACACAGTCTTGCGGGCTCCAAATACATTTTTTGTCTTCGAAGTAGATATGGCCGCCAAAAGCTACTTTATATTTTTTAGATGGGCGCATAAATTCCCATGGAGCCCCTTTTTCTAACCAAGCGTCTGGGCATTCCACTTGTTGGCCGTTTTCAATTTTTTGACGGAACATGCCGTATTCATAACGAATACCGTAGCCCATACCAGGTAGATTTAAAGTTGCAATCGAGTCCATGAAGCAAGCCGCTAATCGGCCAAGACCACCGTTACCTAGACCTGGATCGATTTCTTTTTCAATAATGGTTTCTAAATCTACGTCTAATTCTGCAAGTGCGGTTTGTACAGTTTCATACAAGCCTTCTGCGATCATGGCATTTGAAAGTGAGCGACCGATGAGGAATTCCATAGAAAGGTAATAAACTCGGCGAGTATCTTCTGCACGAGCTTGGCGGGCAGTTGTAATCCAGCCTTCAGTCACGAAATCACGTACGGCAGATAAGGTGGCATTTAACCAGTCACGTTGGCTAGCCTCTTGAGGCGAGCGTCCGATAGAAAAAATAAGTTTGGAAACAATCGCTTTTTTTAATGATTCAGTATCAATTTTAGGGCGGTTGTATAAAAATGGAGAATCAAAATTATCCATTGACATAGGAAACCTCTGTAATGTTAAGGAAAATTCAAAAATGGCTGTCCTATTTTTTTAGGACAAAACGAATAAATTTTAGTCTTTTTTTAGTAAAAAACAACAAAAATCATACCGCTTGTTAAGTGAGATTTACCTCATAAGCGGTATGATTTTAGGTTAATAGTTTAAAGAGATTGGTAAAGCGCTAAATAATGTTGTGCTGCTGTTTTCCAACTAAAATCTTGGTGCATTGCGTTACTTCTTACGCTAGACCACAAGCGTGGTTTTTGCCAAAGTGTAAAGGCACGCATAATCGCTTTAGTTAATGCTTCAGAATTAGCTTCTGTAAAACTAAAGCCCGTTGCAGTGCGATCTTTTATCGTGTCAGCCGTCGTATTGACAACAGTATCTGCTAGGCCGCCAGTTGCACGTACTAATGGTAAAGTACCATATTGCAAGCCATAGAGCTGGGTTAAGCCACATGGCTCAAAGCGACTTGGTACTAAAATAACATCACCGCCTGCGACCATTAAATGCGAAAGCGCTTCATCATAGCCAATTTTTACCGCAATATGTTCTGGATAACTTTCAGCTAATTGACGAATGCCATGTTCAAGATGCTCTGCGCCTGATCCTAGAATCACTAATTGCCCGCCTTGTCGAACAATTTCGCCGGCACTTTCAATTAAGAGATCTACGCCTTTTTGTTCAGTTAAGCGGGTAACCATGACAAACAGTAGTGCGTCATTATCTTGTGGTAAGTTAAAGTAAGCTTGTAATTCTGCTTTATTCTTTTTCTTACCTGTCATAGATTTGATTTTGTAGTGATGGGTAATGTAGCTATCTACACTAGGATGCCAAATATTTTCATCCACGCCATTTAGAATGCCCACTAATTTACCTTCGGCTTCTAAGCCACTTAGTAATCCTTCTAATCCATAAGCAAATTCAGCAGTGGTAATTTCTTTGGCATAAGTTGGACTAACAGCCGTTACCGCATCAGAATAATAGAGGCCGGCTTTTAAATATGAGATTTGCCCAAATAGCTCTAAGCCGTCAACATGGAACATTTGTTCTGGTAAGCCGATTTCATAAAGATGGCGGTGATCAAATTTACCTTGATAAGCTAAGTTATGAATAGTCATAACTGATTTTGCAGGTCTGCCCTTATAGAATAAGTAAGCTGCGGCAAGTCCTGCATGCCAATCGTGTGCATGCACAATATCGGCTTTCCACCAGCTATCAAGCCCACTAGCAAGCTCAGCCCCAACCCAAGCGAGTAGCGCAAAACGTTTGTAGTTATCGCCATAATCATTGTAGTAGGCATCATGATAAGGGTTTCCTTCTCGGGCATAGAGATGTGGCGCATCGATTAAATAGATGCCGATGCCTTGATAGTGCCCATAACGCAAAGTAACATGTCCTGCGAAGTTATCAAATTCTGCAACAACTTCTGTGTCAGGAATCCCTTTTGTCAATGCAGGATATGCAGGTAATAAAATGCGAGTGTCCATCCCAATTGCTTGTTGAGCAAAAGGTAATGCCCCTAATACATCGGCAAGTCCGCCGGTTTTTAGGAGAGGGTAGAGTTCCGAGCAAACGTGTAATACTTTCATTGCAGTTCCTTATTAAAAGCGGTGGGGCTAAGCCCCACCGTTGTTTATTAGTCTAAATGTTCTTCTGGCGCAGCCACTTCACCTTGGAGTTTTTTCAACATAGCTGGTGTGACTAATACCACTTTGCCTGTTGAGCTTACTCTAAAACGGGTGCTATCTAGCGCTTTATCTACCCCGATTTGCATGTTATCTGGAATAGTGCAATGGCGGTCGATAATACAATCTTTCAAAATACAGTTTTTACCAATTTGTACTTCTGGTAAAACAACGCTGTGATCAATAAAAGAGCCTTCTTGGATTTTAATTCTATCAAAGAGGACTGAATTACTGATAGATGCATCCGTAATCACACAGCCACCGCCAATTAGTGAGTTATCTACAGGCTTAATATTGTTATTTTTGTAGAAGAATTTTGACGGATAAGTTTGTACTGGATTTCCGCGAATTGGCCAGCTTTGGTCATAAATATCCAATTGTGGATTTTCAGAAACCAAGTCGATATTGGATTGCCAGAAGCTATCGAGCGTACCGACATCACGCCAGTAAATTTCGCCTTCAGTATTACGACCCATGCAAGAGCGGCTAAATGGATGCGCATAAAGCGTACCTTCCTCTAAACATCTTGGCAGAACATCTTTACCGAAATCGTGAGAGGTATAAGGTTTTTGGACTTCTTTTTCTAGCATTTGATAAAGGTAGTCTGCATCAAAAACATAAATCCCCATCGAAGCTAATGAAACATCAGGTTTGCCAACCATGGCTGGTGGATCTTTTGGTTTTTCAACAAAGGCTTTGACTTTTAAATTTTCATTCACAGCCATCACACCAAATTCATGCGCTTCGCTACGTGGCACTTCAATACAACCTACTGTACATTTTGCACCGCTGATGACGTGATCCATGAGCATCACGCTGTAATCTTGTTTGTAGATATGGTCACCCGCTAAAATTAAAATATATTTCGGACGATAGTGATTGCGAATAATCGCCATATTTTGATAAACCGCATCCGCTGTACCACGATACCAAGTGGAATCGTCAATTTGTTGACGTGCTGGTAACATATCTACGAATTCCCCACGCTCTTGTGGTAAGAATGACCAGCCTGTTTGTAAATGGCGTAATAAAGAGTGCGCTGCATATTGGGTAACCACACCAATACGGTTTAATCCAGAGTTGATACAGTTTGATAATGCGAAGTCGATAATACGACGGTTACCACCAAAATAAAGTGCTGGTTTTGCACGTTTATCTGTAAGTTCGTGCAAGCGTGAGCCGCGGCCACCTGCTAAGATAAGGACTAAGGTATCCTTGACTAAATCATATTTATTTGGACTTTTCATAATAAGCTCCTCTAAGTTTAAAAATCTTTAACTTGCAACACGCAAAACGTTTTATCAGACGTTTCAAAGTGGTGCGATGAACAGGTGATATCGTGCGAGCTCAGCACTACTTCCCAATCAAATTGATTAGGCAATAAAAAGGTTTGAGGCACGGTTTTGCCGTTAATAAGCAATAAGTAGCGATTATCAAGCAAAATTTGGAAGGCTTTAGTATTAGAGTCTTGCCAATTAGCAATCTCCATAGGTTGCCCATGAATGTTCAGCCACTGCACGTTTCCATCATGCCACCATCGATCAGCCGTGAGACTCGCAATCTGCTTTCTTAAAGCGATGGTCTGTGCAGTAAAATTAAATAGTGGTTGATTGAAGTTTGCCCAATTCAACCAAGTGATTTCGTTATCTTGACAGTAGGCGTTATTGTTGCCTTGTTGGCTATGACCAAATTCATCACCTGCAAGCAGCATTGGCGTGCCATTTGCTAGCAATAGCGTTATTAACAAGCTAGCTTGGGTAATAAAACGGTTTTGTTCAATTGTTGATTTATTGGGTTCAGAAGACAGAATTTCATTGCCTTCGAATCCGTGGTTATAGCTGTAATTTTCATTACGCCCATCGCAGTTTTCTTCGCCATTTGCTTCATTGTGTTTAGTGTTATAACTGACTAAATCACGCAAAGTGAAACCGTCATGTGCGGTAATAAAATTAACAGAGGTGTGTGGCAAGCGGTCATTTTTTGCGAATAAATCGCTAGAACCTGAAAAACGTTCAGCAAATGCGCCTAACGCGCCACTTTGCCATAACCAGAAGCGATTCATATCATCACGGAAACGATCATTCCATTCCGCAAAATAAGCGGGGAATTGTCCAACCTGATAGCCACCATAGCCAATATCCCATGGTTCAGCGATCAATTTCACTTTTTGCAAAATTGGATCGCTCGCTAATTTTTCAAATAAGGTAGCTTGTGCGTGAAAATCTGGCGTTGCTCTGCCTAAGACTGTGGCAAGATCAAAGCGAAAACCATCTACATGACAATCTTCTACCCAATAACGTAGGCAGTCGATAAACCATTGGCACCCTGCATCGGTAGCAATATTCAGTGTATTGCCACAACCGGTTGCATTAAGATATTCACCTTGTGCGTTTTGCCAATAGTAGTGAGCATCATCAATACCGCGTTGGCTAAAGGTTGGGAAATCTTTTTCTGATTCAGCAGTATGGTTAAATACCACATCCAAAATCACCTCAATGCCAGCCTGGTGCAACGCTTTAACCATCTGTTTAAATTCTGTTAGCGGGTTATCTGTTGCGGCATATTTGGGCTCTACAGCAAACATTGCAAGCGGGTTATATCCCCAATAGTTTTGCAAATTTTTTGCTTGTAAATGTGGCTCATCAATAAAGAAGTTTATTGGGAGTAATTCCACCGCAGTAATGCCTAAAGCTTTAAAGTAAGCCAAGTTAGTTGGGTGAGCGAGCCCTGCATAGGTGCCACGCAAAACTTCAGGAATATTGGCATTTAGCTTACTAAAGCCTTTAACGTGTAATTCATAGATAATGCTGTTTGCCCATGGGATATTTGGCGCACAATCGCCTGTCCAGTCAAATTGGGTATCAATAACCACCGCTTTTGGTGCGAGAGCTGCGTTATCCCGAGGGTCATTTAATAAGAACCAACTTTTCGCCTCAGGCGTGCTTAAATCAGGTTTTCCATTAACGGCTTTAGCGTAAGGGTCGAGCATCAATTTTTGTGAATTAGCAGATTCACCATGGATTCTAAAACCATATTCTGTGCCAGTTTCCGCCCCTAACACGGCTAAATGCCAAATGTTATCAGTACGCACCATTGGCAAGCGAGTCTCTTTCTGCCCATCAAACAGGCAGAGTTCAACTGCCGTTGCGGCAGATGAAAAGAGTGCAAAATTGGTAAATGATTTACCATTTTTGACCGCTTGTGTTTTATGATATTGGGTAGCGCCTAGCGGGAAAGCCTTGCCTTGGTTGTAAACTGTAAACATACTCTTCTAACCTAAAGAATTGATGCCCGTGAGTGAGGAAAATTATCCTTGAAATTTTAAATATACGGTTGCTAATGGCGGAACCGAGACAGAAATCGAGTTTTCACGCCCGTGGCTATGAATGGCTTCGCTTTCTACGCAACCAAAGTTACCTATGTTTGAGCCTTGGTAATACATAGAATCTGTATTTAAAATCTCTTCATATTTACCTGCGACATTCACACCTATGCGGTAATCGTGGCGTGGAACGGGTGTAAAGTTGCTGATCACAATAATTCTTTCGCCATCTTCGCTTTTACGTTCAAAAGCAAAAACAGAGTGTTCAGCATCATCAACCACTAACCAATCGAAACCTTCAGGTTGATTATCTAATTCAAACAGTGCAGGGTGCGTTTTATAAATGCGGTTGAGATCTTTTACTAATTTCAGAACGCCTTTATGCCATTCGCCACCGATATTTTCATCAAGTAAGAACCAGTCGAGACTTTCTTCGTAATTCCATTCTCGACCTTGTGCAAATTCATTGCCCATAAATAATAATTTCTTACCTGGATGACCCCACATAAAGCCATAATAAGCACGTAGGTTGGCAAATTTTTGCCATGCATCGCCCGGCATTTTGCCTAAAAGTGAACATTTGCCGTGTACGACTTCATCGTGAGAAAGTGGTAGTACAAAGTTTTCACTGTATTGGTACATCATGCCAAAGGTCATTTTATTGTGATGGTATTGGCGATAAACTGGGTCTAATTTCATATAGGAAAGCGTGTCATTCATCCAACCCATATTCCATTTGAAATTAAAGCCTAACCCGCCGTTTTCGCTTGGATGGGTTACGCCCGCAAATGAGGTTGATTCTTCAGCAATAGAAAGACAACCTGGCATTTCTTCGTGAATTTTCCAGTTAGTATGTTTTAAGAATTCAATCGCTTCTAAATTTTCTCGTCCACCATATTGATTTGGAATCCATTCACCTTCAGCACGGCTGTAATCGCGGTAGATCATCGAAGCAACAGCATCGACTCGAATACCATCGATGCCAAAGCGTTCTAACCAATAAAGTGCATTACTTGAAAGATAATTACGCACTTCATAACGGCCATAGTTATAAATAAGCGTATGCCAATCTTGGTGGTAGCCTTCTCTTGGATCGGCGTGTTCATATAATGCAGTACCATCAAAAGAGACTAAGCCGTGAGTATCACTTGGGAAATGTCCTGGTACCCAGTCTAAAATAACGTTAATGCCGGCTTCATGTGCGCGGTCAACTAAACGGCGGAAAGCTTGTGGATCGCCAAAACGACTGGTTGGAGAGTACAGGCCAATCGGTTGATAACCCCAAGAGCCATCAAACGGATATTCAGAAAGTGGTAAAAATTCAATATGGGTAAAGCCCATATCTTTAACATAAGTAATCAGTTCGTCAGCAATTTGATCGTAGTCTAACCAATAGTTATTGGCTAAATTGCGACGCCATGAACCTAAGTGAACTTCATAAATTGAAATCGGTTGGTTCGCTTGATTTGCTTTTTTGCGTGCTTCGGTCATTGGCACAAAAGGTGGTAGTGCATTAATTTGTGAAGCGGTATCTGGGCGAAGTTGTGAGCTAAATGCATAAGGGTCAGCTTTTAGGCGTAAATTGCCGTTGCAATCAATCAATTCAAATTTATAAAGTTGACCAAGACTCGCTTTTGGTAAGAAGAGTTCCCATACACCACTATTTGGATGGAAACGCATTGGATGACGGCGACCGTCCCAATAGTTAAAGTCACCTACGACAGAGACTCGTTTCGCATTTGGTGCCCATAAACGGAAATTCACACCGCTCACGCCTTCGCACTCCATAAAATGCGCGCCTAATACTTCGTAAGGACGTAACAATGACCCTTCTCCAAATAACCATTGGGAGAAATCATCTAGCATTGGATGGAAACGATATGGGTCTTCAATAATTTGTGCTTCATGTCCCCAAAAGACTTGTAATTGGTAGGCAAAGAAATCTAACGTATTTGGTATGACGCCGGCAAAAAAACCACGTTCGTCTAGTAGGCTTAGCTCACATACCTCAGATTGTTTTTCTTTATCGATGACGATTACTTTGTGGGCATCAGGCAATAGAGCACGAATTTCAATACCATGCTCCGTTTCATGCATACCTAGGACGGAAAAGGGGTCAGCGTGCGTGCCATCAAAAAATGCATTGATGATAGAAGGGGCTACGAGTAGTGTCATAAAAACCTCACTTGATTTGGAAGTGGGCGTTGAATGAAAATGAGAATTCAACGGATTAGAAAATGTGAAATAAATTGCACATCGCTTTAAATGTCTATTTTTTGTAGTCAGATTAAAAAACTATCAATTTTCATCTGTTTTTCATTCTAACTGTAATCAAAAGAAATACAATCGCCATTATTTCAAATCGTGATCTTTGTCAAATAATTTTTCATAAATTTATGAATTGCTTACAATGATTGCTATTCGGTAGAATGACAATATAATGAGCCCTTTATATGTAAACTTGGGGAGCAAAATGAACGACCAATCTCCTTTAATTGCCTTGGTCGCCGGGGAAGTTTCTGGCGATATTTTAGGTGCAGGGCTTATCAATGCGTTGAAAGTTCACTATCCAGGTGCGCGCTTTATCGGCGTGGCGGGAGAGAGAATGCAACAAGCTGGTTGTGAAACGATGTTTGATATGGAAGAGCTTGCTGTAATGGGGTTAGCAGAAGTGGTAAAACACTTGCCACGTTTGCTTAAACGCCGTAAGGAAGTGATTGAAACCATGCTTGCTGCCAAACCTGATATTTTTATCGGTATTGATGCACCAGATTTTAACCTGACGGTAGAGCAAAAACTTAAAGCGAATGGCATTAAAACGATTCATTATGTTAGCCCTTCTGTATGGGCTTGGCGTCAAAGCCGAGTACATAAAATTAAAGCAGCAACTAATATGGTGTTAGCGTTTTTACCGTTTGAAAAAGCCTTTTATGATAAGTTTGAAACGCCTTGTCGTTTTATCGGTCATACCATGGCAGATAGCATTGCGCTGAAACCGAATCGCCTTGAAGCTTGCCAACAACTTGGTTTACCTAGCGATAAGCGATATGTCGCGATGTTAGTTGGTAGCCGCCAAAGTGAGATTCATTTTCTTGCAGAGCCTTTTTTAAAAGCCGCACAAATTTTACAAGAACAGTATCCCGATATTACGTTTTTAGTGCCAATGGTAAATGAAAAACGCCAAGCTCAGTTTGAAGCAATAAAAGCGGAAATCGCCCCGAATTTAGCGCTCCATATTATTCAAGGGCAAGCGCGTCAAGCGATGATTGCGTCGGAATGTACTTTATTAGCATCGGGCACCGCTGCATTAGAAGCGATGTTGTGCAAATCGCCGATGGTAGTGGGGTATAAAATGAAGCCGTTTACTTATTGGCTAGCAAAACGACTAGTCAAAACAGACTATATTTCGCTCCCTAATTTATTGGCGAATGCGCCTTTAGTACCGGAGTTAATTCAAGAAGCGTGTAATCCTGAAAATTTAGCTGCTCATTTGAGTCAGTATTTGGCAGAAGATGTTGAAAGCCAACAGCAAAAAAATGCGCTCAAACAGCGATTTACCGAATTACACAAACTCATTCAATGTGATGCAGATGCGAGTGCTGCGCAAGCTGTGGTAGATTTGTTATCACAACCTGATGAAAATAGCCCGCAAGCGGTCTAATTTTCTTTATTTTTTACCAAAAGGATAATTATTGATGTGGAAAGAAGTTTTACTTAATTATGGTATTTTCCTACTTGAGCTACTCACGGTCTTTGGTGTGCTCGCTTTTATTGTGATGCTGATTTTAGAAGCTAAAAAACAGCCTGAAGAAGGTTCTATTTCAGTAGTCAATCTCACTGAAAAATTCACAGAACAACAAAAAGCACTTGAAGCCTGTTTTTTAAGTGAAGAAGAGCTAAAACAGCAAGAAAAAGCAGAAAAAAAAGCGGAAAAAGAGAAAGCAAAAGCTGAAAAGAAACGTTTAAAAGCTGGCGAAGAGAAGCCAGAAGAAGAGCAAAAAGCTCGTTTGTTCTTGTTAAGTTTTGAAGGTGATGTACACGCACATGGTGTGGAATCATTACGTAAAGAAATTAGTGCGATTTTGTCTATTGCTAAACCGCAAGATGAAGTATTGTTAAAATTGGAAAGTCCAGGTGGTGTGGTACATGGTTACGGTTTAGCCGCTTCTCAACTGAAACGCTTACGTGAGCGTGAAATTCCTTTAACAATTGCAGTCGATAAAGTCGCTGCAAGCGGGGGATATATGATGGCATGCCTTGCGAATAAAATTGTGGCTGCACCATTTGCGGTTATTGGTTCTGTAGGCGTAGTCGCAGAAGTGCCAAATATTCATCGCTTACTGAAAAAACATGACATTGATGTAGATGTGATGACTGCTGGCGAATATAAACGTACGGTAACTTTAATGGGCGAGAATACCGAAAAAGGGAAGCAAAAATTCCAACAAGAATTAGAAGCAACTCACCAATTATTTAAAGATTTCGTGAAAACTAACCGTCCGCAATTAGACATTGAGAAAGTAGCAACTGGGGAACATTGGTATGGTCAGCAAGCGTTAGAGTTACATTTAATCGATGAGATCTCAACCAGTGATGACTTATTGTTAACTGCGGTTAAAGAGAAAGAAGTTATCGAAATCAAATTCAAAGAGAAGAAAAAACTGGCGCAACGCATTGGTGCACAAGTGGAGCTATCGCTCGAAAATCTTATCGGTAAGCTATGGAATAAGCGCAGCCATATTATATAGTTTCTTCATATTTTAGAGAATCACGCAATTGACCGATTGCGTGATTTTTTATTTTTAGTTTAGGAAAATATCTTGATAATGAGATTGACTCTTATTTTGTTTTTGCATATATTTACGCAACTTTTACAGTTTATTATCATTCTCAATACAGGGATTTCCTTATGCAGTTTACCAAAACCAAACTTGCCGTTGCCGTATTGGCTACATTCTCTTCTTTCGCTTATGCCTCAGACACAGCACAATTAGATGTAATTAAAGTTGTGACTGAAAATACAGGGGCTAAAAGTAAAACCAATGTGGTGACTTTAAAAGATCTGAAAAAGAACACGAATGAAGATTTACGTGGCGTGTTAAGTGCAGAACCGGCAATTAACTTTGGTGGCGGTACTGGCGGAACGTCACAATGGATAACTATTCGTGGCATGGGCCAAGACCAAATTGATTTTAAAGTGGATAACACTTCAAGTGACACACCGGTTTTCCACCATCAAAGTCGCTTTATGCTTGATCCAAGTTTGATTAAAAAAATTGACGTCCGCAAAGGGGCAGGTTCTGCTAGCGCAGGCATTGGTGCAACGAGTGGTTCTATTGAAGCAACAACCGTTGATGCCAAAGACTTATTACGTGAAGGGCAGGATATCGGTTTTAAATTGAATGCGGGTGTAAGTAGTAACAAAGGCCATTCTCAAGGTGCGAGTGTTTATGGAAAAGCGGGTGGTTTTGATGCGCTTTTAAGTGGTAACTGGGAAACCAATGAAAATTACAAAGGCGGTAAAGGTTATCGCAATTTTGAAGGTTCAGATGTCGTTAAAAACAGCGCACTAGGGCAACGAGGTTTATTGGCTAAATTAGGGTATGACTTTAACGAAAATCAACGTGTAGTGATTAGCCATCGTCAAGAACGCTACCACGGTGAACGTGCTTTACGCGAAGAGTTTGATTTCTCTCAATCAAGCAAAGTAGATGCGAATGGCGCGGTGGTTTCCAATGATTCTAATAATAGTCCACGCTATCGTGTGACCACACAAGATACAACTAACCTTGAATGGCAAGGTAAAAACATGGGCTTTATTACGGAAGCAAAAGCCAATGTTTACCGTATTGAAGTTGCCCGCAAAGAACCTGCTGAAAACAGTACCACTCGAGTTTCAACGCACGGGGCAAATCTTGATTTAGACTCAGCTATTGGCGAAAACCACTGGTTAAAATATGGTGTGAACTATCGTCACCAAGAAGCAAAACCTAATGCGCTCCAAGCTTTTGCGAAAAACCGCAGAACACAAAAAGTAGAAGCAACAGGGGTAACCAATCGCCAAGAAAAAACGGATACAGGTGTTTACTTAGAAGGCATTTGGGGATTAGGTTCAGTAACACTAACGACAGGTGCACGCTACGACCACTTTAAATTTAGAGCGAATACTGGCAAAGAAGTTAGCCATGGTAGTTTTAGCCCAAGTACGGGTTTAATTTGGCAAGCAACGGATGATTTAAGTTTCAACACGAACTTAAACTTTGCAAGTCGTAGCCCTCGTCTATTTGAAGCAATGCTATCTGGAAATACCAAGCGTGATGTTGCTGACCATCTACGTGCAGAAAAAGCGCGTAATACCGAGATTGGTTTTAACTACGACGTGAATGATAATGTTTCTTTAAACGGTAGCTATTTCTGGCAAAAAGTAAAAGATGCTCATGCTATTAAAGATAATACGATTATCAATGCCGCATTATTACGTAATAAAGGTTATGAGTTAGGGGCAGCTTATAAACAAGGTGGTTTTAAATTCCGCTTAGGTATTGCAGAAAGTAAACCAGAAACCTTTACATTCAATAATGCAAGCTTAGATAATGCCGTATTTGCAGTAGCAACCGGCCGTACATGGACAAGCGAAATTTCTTATCGCTTTGAAAACCCAAGCTTAGAAATTGGCTGGAAAGGTCGCTTTGTTGAAGGTGAAAATGGTACTCCAAGCCGAGGTTCTAGCAGCAATAGTGCGGTGGTTAAACAGGCAGGTTATGGCGTGAATGACTTCTTCGCAAGTTGGGATGCAAATCAAAATTTAACGCTTAACTTTGCGGTTAATAATGCCTTTAATAAAAACTACAAGAGCCATAGCCAACGCGCAGGTGGCAATAGCTTAGCGGGAGCAGGACGCGATTTCCGCTTAAGTATGAATTACACTTTCTAACAAGCGGTTAAATTTCCAAAATCTTTTGCAAAGAACAAAGCAACAGCCAGTCGGTTGTTGCTTTTTTTATGGCATTATGTAACTTCAGCGATTCTTCAACAGCTACATAATTTTGCAAAAATTTGTTAAAATTCGACCGCTTGAAACCAGATTTCCGCTCGTTTATGCGAGGGATTTTATTTTAAAAAGGATAGAAAAATGCGAATGAAATTAACGGCATTGCTATTATTAGCCGCTTCTACTCAAGTTTGGGCAGAAAAATCAGCGCCAATTCAAGGAACACTTGAAAATGGCTTGCAGTACACAATTTTGCCGTTGCATGATGAGAAAGGGCATATTGAAATTCGTTTACGCGTGAATGCAGGAAGTGTGGATGAACAAGATGATCAAGCTGGCGTTGCACATATGATCGAACATTTGGTTTTTCGTGGTACTAAAGCACATCCAAATGGTTTAATGCCTTATTTGCATGAGCAGAAATGGGTCAAAGACAAAAATTACCATGCATTAACGACAACAGATAGCACAACATATATGCTTACGCCGCCAACGACTGCGGGATTAGATCAAAGTTTTGATGCACTCTCACAAATGGTTTTTCATGCTAACTTAACTCAAGAAGATCTCGATAGCGAACGTAAAATTATGTTAGAAGAGTGGCGCAAGGGTTTAGGCGTTGGTACAACGATAAATGAACAACGTACAGCAGTGGTTCGTGCTGATTCACGTTATGCTCGTAATAGTGTGATGGGTACAGAAAATAGTATTAACACCATGCCAGCCACACAATTACAACAATTCTATCAAAGCTGGTATGCGCCAAATAATATGCGTTTATTGGTAGTAGGGGATGTTGAGCCAGAAAAAGCAAAAGCAGACATTCAGAGATATTTTGGTGCACAGCCGACTAAAACATTACCAGTAAGAGATTATTTAGAACCACGCTTATCTGAACGTTTATTGATTACTAAATTACAAGATCCTCGTAGTGGTGTGAGTCAAATTGCCTATATATTCCGTTTTAATGAAAGCAAAAGTCACGCACAAACTGAAGAAGGACGTTATGAGCGTTTACTCGATCGCTTTGCGCTTACCGCACTAACACAGCGTTTACGCAACCAATCTAGCCAACTACCCAAAGGGGTGTCAACGTTAGTCGTGCGTAAATCTGACATTGGCCACCAAACTGCTGCGCTCGGTATTTTTGCAAGTGTAGATCCAATCGCGCATTTGAAAGGTTTATCTCAAATTAGCGAAGAGATTGCTCGTATTAAACAATATCCGATTACGGCAGAAGAGCTTGAAAGATACAAAAAACCATTATTATCACAAATTGAACACGCCAAAAAACATACCGGTGATCGGGATTTTGCTAAATGGGTACAAGCAATGAATGAAACAGTTTTGAAAGATAAACCGTTTTTAACACAACCAGAATTAGCAACACGTATGGAAGCATTATTGCCAAAAATTACGCCAGAAGCCGTTAATGCCCGTATTCAATCTTGGTTAAGTGCAACCGACCGTTTGGTTAATTACCAGCCGCCACTTGAAACAAAATTGACACTGACTGAAACGGAAATCAATCAGGCCATTGCTGATGGTCAAACTCGCGAAATTGTAGCTCCTCAACCTGCAAAAGACATTTTACCAATGTCGTTAGAAAATGTTGAAGGTAAGGGAAGCATTACTGAGGAGCAAGCTTTTGATGCAGAGCAAGTGAAGCATTGGCGACTTTCTAATGGTGATAAAGTTGTTTGGTTAAAAAGTCCTTTGGCTAAAGAGGCCACCTTTTTTGCTGCAGAAAGTTCGGCAGGCTTTAAGGCTGAAGGACTTAATCCGTGGCAAAGTCAGTTAGCTTCGCAATTAGTTGAGAAAAATGCACCGCTTGATTGGGAGGCTGAACAGCTTGGCCAATGGAAAAGTGAACATAAAGTGAATTTTTCGATTAAGCAAGATGCGAATAAATTACTTTTAAGCGGGAATGTTGAAAATAGTGAGTTAGCGAATTTATTGCGCCTATTTTATGCTTACACCTTAGAGACTAAGGTAAAAGAAGGGTTAGATGAAGGCAAAAAAGGTATTTTATCGACGCTCAAAATACGCGAAGAAAAGGCTGATGAAGCAGCTCAAGTAAAATCGTTAATTGAGCTACGTTACGGTTCGGGTAGTACTGATGATAGCTTGCCAACGAAAGCAGAGCTTGAACAGCTGACTGCAACGGCATTGGATGAGCAGTGGACGAAAATGATGCGTGCCCCAACAACATATTATTTGATGAATAATATGGAGGAAGCACAAGTTAAAGCATTGGTCACCCAATATCTTGCGGATTTCCCAAGAAGTAAGCGGTTAAATTCAACGCAAGGTTTACCAACAGAAGGGAAAGCTAAAACGGTATTAACTATCAACGGTGCATCAAAAGATGATATTCGTATTTGGAGTTTTACCTCACATCAATGGCAAGCTAAAGATGCAGTACTTGTTTCATTGTTGCGTAATATTGCAACTGAGAAACTAAAAACGGCATTAAAAGAGGAGCAATTAAGCGTATATAGTTTGCGTTTTGAAAGTACGTTGAACCCACAAACAGATCGTATTGAGAGCGAGTTGGCATTTACTGCAAATCCTGAAATGACCGAAAAATTGATTGCACGAGCAAAAACGGTATTTGATGAGTTACCAAATCAAATTACAGAAGAAGATGTGCAGCAAGCAAAAGCCGCGTTTATTAAGGCGGAGAAAGAGCGTCTCAATGCGCCAGAAACTTGGCTTTCACGCTTAATCTTAAGTGAAAATCAGCTGAGTACACCAGCGTATTTAAGTGAAATGAAGCAACTTGCCGATCACATTACACGAGAAAACATGCAAGCGATAGCAAACCAAATTTTTTCTAGTGAGAATGAGAAAATCTTTATTACCACGCCGAAAAAATCTAATTAACCTTTCATGGGCGAAGTAAAACTTCGCCCATCTTTTCTAAAGCATAATTTATGAGAGACTTTTTTAAAAATTTTTATCAACTTTGTCGCCCATATTGGGGAAATAAAAAACATTGGTTAGCTTGGCTAATTGCGCTGGTAGTCATCGGTATTGGCTCAACTATAACTTACTTAAATGTACTTATCGCGGATTGGTCAAAAGGCTTTTATGATTCACTTTCTAATTTAGAAATTGAGAAATCTTATAGCTTATTAGGGGATTATTTCCTTTATATTTCCATTTTCATTGTTATCAATGTTTATCGGGTTTGGTTGCGTAAATTACTGATTATTCGTTGGCGGGAATTTATGACCCACCACTTTTTGAATAAATGGCTTTCTAAGCAAATTTATTACCGTCTTGCTTACCAAAAAAAGATGGAAAACCCTGATCAACGTATTGCTGAAGATATTAGCATTTTCATTGAATACACCATTGAGCTTACCCTTTCGCTGATTTTTAACATTATCCAGCTTTGGGCATTTTTTATGGTACTTTGGAGACTAGCAAGTTCACCAGAAATCAATCTTTTCGGGCATACTTTTGTCGTGGATGGTTATTTAGTTTGGGTGGCGGCAATTTATGCTGGATTAGGTACGATTATTACCCATTTGATTGGGCGAAAATTACATACGCTTAACTACCAACAACAAGTCTTTGAAGCAAACTTCCGTACGAGTTTAATACGCAAGCAAGATAATGCAGAACAAATTGCGCTTTATAAAGGGGAACAAGCTGAAAAAGTTCGTCTTGCAGATAGCTTTAAAGAGATTGTCCGCAACTGGCGTTTATTGATGGATAAAGAAAAGCATTTGAGCTTTTTTACCGTAGGTTATGAGCGTTTTGCGTTATTGATGCCGGTGCTATTTTCTATGCCGTTACTGGCAGCCAAAGTGATTACTTTTGGTGGCATTATGCAAATTCGCACAGCATTTTCTGTGGTCTTTGACGGATTTAGCTGGTTAGTATTTGCGTATTCCAGTTTGCCGAAATGGTCTTCAGCGATTAAGCGTTTAAGCCAACTTAAACAAGAAATGGATGCACTTGATCAACTAATTGCTGCCGAAACAGTACCAACGGATAAATTATTAGAGACAGAAAATCTCGCGATTTACACACCTGAAAATCAACGTCTATTGAGCAATCTTTCTTTAGCGGTAGATGGACAAAAATGGATTTGTCTTAAAGGGAAAAGTGGGTTAGGTAAATCGACCCTGTTACGTGTATTAAGTGGTATTTGGCAGCACTATGATGGACAATTTAAAACGCCAAATCGTTCCAGCTTATTGGTGCCACAGCGTAGCTATTTGAATGAAGGAACATTGGCGGAAGTGTTGAGTTATCCTAATGAAAGTTGTTATGGCCATGCAGAAATGAATTATGCCTTGCGGGCGGTTGGGTTAGAGCAATGGCAAGATCGCTTAAATGAACAACATAGCTGGCAACATATTTTCTCTGGTGGTGAACAACAACGTATTGCTTTTGCACGCGTGCTGCTGAATAAGCCAGAAGTCATTTATTTAGATGAAGCAACCAGCAGTTTAGATGGCGTTGCCGCACAATCCATGTTTAATTTAATTAAGCAGCAACTGCCAACTGCTTCTGTTATTTTCATTACTCATCAACAAGAATTGATGCATTTTGCCGATGAAGTGATTGATTTAACCGCTTATCAAGGTTAATAAATTGGGATTGAAAGTCCCATAAAACACACCTAAAACCATAATAAGAAGGGCGTACTTGCTGGTACGCCCTTTGTCTAGAGATTTCAAACCGCTTAGGTTGCGTTACAAGCGGTTAAATTTCTTTTGAAACTTGCAAAATTATCGCACTTTGGCACAAGCTAGACAGTATAGATAACTGTTTTTCGGATCATTGAATTTTTTCATGACATCCGTTGCTTGTTTAGCTTGTTTAGCAACAGGTAAGTCGAATAAGCTAGCTAACTGATATTGCGCATTTTGCTTCATGTTGCGTGAAAGTTCGCCGAAAAATGAGTTATCTTCAGCGGTAAACCACTGTACTTTCTTGGGTGCATTTTCCTCATTTTGACTAATAATCATCTGATGTAACAGATTTACTGCGAAATCAAAATCACCCAATTCATCAACCAATCCTGATTGATAAGCATCTTTGCCAATCCACACTTGACCTTGAGCAATGTAATCCACGTCTTCTTCTGTCATTCCACGCCCTTGGCTGACTAATCTTAGGAATTGTTGATAGCCATTTTCGATGTTCAGTTGAATGAGACGGCGTTGTTCTTCACTGAGCGGTTTTAAGCCACTGATGTTTGCCAGTTTTGATGTAGCAATGCCATCTTCGCGAATCCCTAAATTTTTAGCCGTTTGTTCAAAGTTAAACATGACGCCGAAAATACCAATTGAACCAGTAAGGGTGTTAGCATCGGCGACGATTTTGTCTGAGGTTGCTGCAATCCAATAACCCCCAGAGGCTGCCATGCCCCCCATTGATGCCACAACAGGTTTACCGCTTGCTTGTACTTCATTGACCGCTTGACGAATCAGCTCAGAAGCAACTGCGCTGCCACCTGGGCTGTTAATGCGTAGAATTAACCCTTTAGCATCTTTGTCTTCTTTCACACGTTGGAGTGTTTTTACAATGGTTTCGCTGCCAGCAGTATCTTCTGTGCTTTCCCCCATCGTAATTTCACCTTCTACGGTAACAACGGCAATTTTGTTTTCATGGGTTTCTTCAAATCGATCAGGGATTTCAGTTAAGTAATCTTCCAGTTCGATGAAGTTAGGTTCATGTTTCTCTGGTAGCTTAAAATCATCACGAAGCTGGCGTTTTAACGCTTCTTCACCACTAAAGAGCTGATTAACTAAGCCTTGTTTTAGGGCATATTGCGCATCATTGCCAGAAACTTCTTGATAGCGTTTTAGCAAAATTGGCAGTTCAGGTAACACAGCTTCTTTAGCAATTTTGCGGTTTTCACTAATGGTTTCACTCACTTGTGACCACATAGCACTTAACCAAAGTGATGCATTTCCTTTCGCTTCTGGCGACATATTATCGCGAATTAACGGCTCGACAGCTGATTTGTAAGTCCCCACGCGGAAAATTTCAGGTTTAGCCTCAATCTTATCAAATAGGGATTTGAAGTAGAGTGGGGTATAACTCAAACCATGAATATCCACTGCACCCGCTTGGTTGAGATAGATTTTATCGGCAAAAGAGGCTAAGTAATATTGCGCTTGGGAATAAAGTACGCCAACCGCCACAATCGGCTTATTCTCTTTGCGGAAATTTTTAAGCTTATTGCCTAAATAGGTCAGTGCAGGGTAATCCGCATCTTGTAGCTTGCCTAAATCTAAAACAATCCCTTCAATGCGTGAATCATTTGCTGCTTGTTCGATGGCTAAAGCGATATCAAAAGTAGAGTATTTTTGTGGCTCTTGTTGATGATTCAGTTCTGAATTAAGCAAACGATAGAGGTCACCATATTCTTCCGGATTATCTGCTAAATAGCCGTTTAAGCGTAAGGTAAGAAAGCCAGATTTAATCGGTGGTGTGTGATTACTGCTTGTAAAAAGTGAAGTAAATACAAAGCAAATCATCACAAAGACTACAAAAAACAGACTGAGCACAAATTCTCGAATCATTCGAAAAATTTGATAGAGCGTTTTAAACATTTTTAACACAGTGAGTCCTTAAATATAACCGTTTTTACGCAGCGCGTTTTTTCGGTAAAAGAAAAAATGATGGCACAACTAAAATTGCCATTAAATAGAAACTATTTGTTGGGGAGTCATTATAGACAAATCCCGCTAACAACGTGAAGAGTGCCATGACAGCACAGCTAGCTAAACCAAAATAGAGACCTTGTAGCTTCGGTATATGATCACTCGGTTGTGTCGAAATATAGCGAATAATTGCATAATGGTTCAAGGCATAACTACAAGCATGCAATAATTGAGAAAACACAATGAGCGGAAGGCTTTCGCTATTAGCAATAATGATCCAACGAATAATGGTGCCAATTGCGCTTAATAGCATCAATCGTGCAAGTGGTTGTGTGCCAAATATGCGTTTAGCAATAAAAAATAATCCCATTTCTGCAATGACCGCAATGCCCCATAACCAGCTGGTAATTTGTGTAGAAATACCGATAGATTGCCAATAAATTGAACCATAGGCGTAATAAGCCGCATGGCTGGCTTGTACGAGTGATGCAATAATCAGCATTTTTGCGGTGGTGGGTTGTTTGAATACAGCCCAGTAGCTCGTTGATGCAGCTTGCTTTTGCGTTACCTCTTCAAATCCTACTCGCGGCGAGAGCATTTGTACAATACAAAAGGCTAATAAGGTGGCACTTAATATCATTAAAATAACCGATTCACCTGAAAATCCCACAATATAACCGGTAAGTAAAGCTCCCACCACGAATGCGAGCGAACCGCATAACCGTGCTTTGGCATAGTCCATTCCTTGTTGCTGTTGCCAGCTTGAGGCAATCGTATCGCTCATCGGGATTCCTGCACCATTTAACAGATGAAACAAGCCAAATGCAGGGAATAACAGCCAGAAGCTATCCGCAGCGAATCCCATCAGCGCGACCGCGAATAAACTTCCCCAAGCGAGTTTTCGGCTCATCGGAATCAGTTGGTTAAGTTGTTTGATTCGGCTAGAGAAAAATAATCCGCCACTAAAACGAAATAGATAACCTAAAGAGAGCAATAAGCCGATAATTTCAGTATCGTAGCCGACTGATTTTAGCCATACAGGCAGAAAGGGTAGTACTACACCGTAAGCACAATAGTAACCAAAGAAGTTTGCGGCAGACCATTGAAAGGCAGTCGGTTTTATCATAATGATTTTTCCATTTCTTCAGCCCGTAAAATGGCTGCTTGCATTGCTTGTTTGACTGTGTCAGCCAAATGAGCTTGTTCAAAAACGGCTAACGCTTGTGCAGTGGTACCACCTTTAGATGTGACATTTTCTCTTAAGGTCGAAAGTTGCGTTTGAGGATGTGCTGCCACTAATTTAGCCGCCCCAAGTGCAGCTTGTTGGACTAATAGACGGGCATCTTCCGCGCTAAATCCCATTTCTTCTGCACTTTGTTGCATGGCTTCCATAAAACGGAAGAAATAAGCTGGGCTAGAGCCAGTAATCGCAATAATTTGGTTAATTTGTGCTTCTTCTTTTACCCAATAACAGCGCCCAACAGCAGATATCAGTTGTTCAGCAAGCTGGCAAGCGGTCGGATTTGTGCCAGCTTTTGCAAATAGCCCCGTTAGTCCTTCACCAATTAAGGCAGGTGTATTGGGCATAGTGCGGATAATCGTTTGAGCACTTGGAAGAAGCGCTTGGAGTCGTGCAGTTGAAATCCCTGCTGCAACAGAAATTACCGTTTTGGTGCTAAAATCAACACCATCAAATTCGCTACACACTTCTGCCATCACTTGTGGTTTTACCGCAAGAATTACCACATTAGCGGCTTCAACCGCTTCTTGATTGCTTTTCGGGAGTTGGACACCTAATGCCTGAAGTGAGGCGCGACGTTCTAGGTTACTTTTATTGCACGCTAAAATCTGATGAGCAGGATAGCCGCTATTAAGCAAGCCTTGAATAATGGCAAAAGCCATATTGCCGGTGCCAATAAAGGCAAGTTTAGGCGTTAAGGTCATATAGTCTCCAATCAGAAAGCCAAATTGGCACTATTGTACAATAAATGCGAATGCTTGTTATAGATTCCGTTTTGCAAAAAATCGGCAAATTCTGACCGCTAGTGTTTTCTCTTGTATTTGCGTTAGGGCGAAGGGGCAAAATCTGCTAGAATTTCTCCATTTTAATCAAACCGAGAAAGAGCCATGTGGTTTAAAAATGTTATGATTTATCGCCTCACCAGCGAATTAACTTTAGAAAGTGAAAGTTTAGAAGCGCAGTTGCAAGCCTGCCAATTTCATCCATGCTCGCAGCATGATATGAGCCAATTTGGTTGGAGCGAACCGTTAAGTGGTGCGCCGTTATTGCATTTTGCGCAAGGTAAGCAATTTTTATTGGTTGCCCATAAAGAAGAAAAGTTACTTCCTGCGAATGTGGTGAAAAAAGAGGTCGAATTACGCATTCAAGAGTTAGAAACCAAAGAAGCACGCATGTTGAAGAAAACCGAAAAACAAGCGGTGAAAGATCAGGTTGTTTCGGTGCTATTGCCACGCGCTTTTAGCAAACATCAATTTACGGCGATTTGGATTGATTTAGACACCCAATTAGTTTATGTCGATGCTGCCTCAAGTAAGCGAGCGGAAGATGCGTTAGCGTTATTGCGTAAAACGCTAGGCTCATTACCGGTAGTGCCAATTTCATTTACGATTCCACCAATCGAAGTGATGACCCGCTGGATTGCTCAAGATGATGCACCAAATTGGTTAACTTTATTAGAAGAGGCAGAACTTAAAGCATTTGACACCGACAGCATTATTCGTTGTAAACGTCAAGATTTAAGCGCAGAAGAGATTAGCCAACACTTACAAGCGGGCAAATTTGTGACGAAATTAGCGATTGAGTGGGAAAATCATTTTTCTTGTGTCTTAAATGAAGATGCTACGCTTTCCCGCTTGAAATTTGCGGATGTTGTGCGCGAGAAAAATGATGATATCTTAAAAGAAGATGTCGCTCAGCGCTTTGATGCAGATTTCTTGTTAATGACGGCAGAGCTACAGCAATTTAGTGAAAAATTGATTGAAGCATTTGGTGGCATGCAAGCTCGTATTTAGAGGGATAAGGAAAACGCCTGCAAAGCAAATGATCTGACCCCAAAAAGTTAGACTGTTATTTAAAGGACTGCTTTCGATATTGTATCGGACTCAGTCCTTTTAATTTTAATTGGATTCGTTCTTCATTATAGTACCGCACATAATCATTGATAACCTTTTCAAGTTCATCAATGTTAGTAAACGATTTCTCGGCAATTTTTTAACCGCTTGTAACAGCATTTCTTGCACTAACGTTGATTGTCTTTAGTCATAAAAAATCTGCACCTTAATCAGTTAGAAGTTTAGTCTAACTTTTGTGGTGCAGATCAAGAACCTGTGGGGTTTGGTTTAATTAGAACTCATAACGTAAGCCAACGTTAAAGTTGCGACCTGGTGCACTATAGCGATCCGCATTTTGTGAGGTGATCGCCATTGGAATACTTGCCGCTGGGCGACCTTGGTCTTGGGTCGCTTTACTTAACAAGGCAAGATAAGAAATATCGTTCCAGTTCCAATATTTTTTATCAAACAAGTTATTCACATTTGCCGTTAATGTGAGGTTCGCCGTTGGTTTCCAATATGCCCCTAAATCAAAGAGTGAGTAGCCACCTGTTGGGTTGTAAAGGTAAGATGAAGATTGTTCGATATCTTTATCTGATTTACCACGGTTATATGTCCATTGAATGTTAGCCCCAAATTGTTCACCTTCATAACCAAAACCAAGTTTGGTTTTCATTGGTTGAATGCTGTTAATTGGGGTTTTCACGCCGTTATTTTCCGCTTTACCACGAGAGTATGAGAAGCCTGCAAGGGTGTAGAAATCGTCATAGAATTTCCATTTTGCATCAGCCGTTACGCCATACACTTTAGCTTTATCTAAGTTGTCGTATTGAATAAAGTTGGTGTAGCCATTGGTTGGTTTTGACACCCAATCAATGAAGTTGTGGTAACGGTTGTAATAACCTGTTACAAGATATTCCAAGCGATCCGATTTTCCTTTAAAACCAAGCTCGAAGTTGTCTGCCGTTTCTGCTTTTAGGTTTGGATTCCCCACCACCGCAACGGTTGCACTTTGCACACCCGCTGGGGTTCTAAATGAAACGCTCTCTAAGAAATAAGAGGTTAATTGTTGAGCAGATGGTGTTCTCACCCCACGAGAATATTGTGCATATGGAATAAACTCATCAGATTGGCGGTATTCAATACTTAATTTCGGAGCAAATTCCGTATCAGATTGTTTTTTCGGTTGCAGAGCTTCTGTCATATTGCTTTGGTAAGCGGTCGGTTTTACGCGGTAATATGCAAAGCCCACTTGAGGCGTTACCACCAATTTGCCAAAGGCGATCTCATCTTCGAAGTAACCTGTTACTTTATCTTGCTTAATACCTGCACTTGGATTGCCGTTAAAATACGCACTACCAAGTATTGAATATGGCATATTCGCATAAGCTGGGCGTTCATAATGCAAGTGGTTGCTAGATTTTGTGTGTGCGTAAGTGAGGCCATAACGCAAGATGTGTGGAATTTCACCATCAATATAGCTCATCAAATTGGTGTTGATGCCGTAAGTTTCGTCACGGAAAAGCGTATCTTCTTGGCGATAATTGCGTGAGCCTAAACGGTAGCGATAGTTTTCAGATTTCGCATCTTGGTAGTAAATTTGCGTTTTCGCATTTTGCACGAAACCTTGATCGCTGTTGTAATCGTGGCTAATCGAGAAACGATCACGTTTTACGCGGTCAATTGCATAGCCTTTAGATTGCACGCCAGTGCCGCTATCAATGTTGGTGTCGGTAAGACTTAATAAATCGGTATGCGTTTTTTTGCGTTGGTGTTCATACACAAAGCCGATGCGATTTTGATCGTTAAGCTGGTAGTAATGTTTGGTTAACACATAGTTTTGTTGCGTATCGGCTGGGTTTGGCTCGGTGCGAGTAACCCCCGTGCCTGCGTTAGAGCCTTTATTTTCAGTTTGAGCACCGTCTCGAATGGTGGTCATCACCATACCTTGATAAGCTCCTGTTTTCACCGCACCACCTAATGTGCCGTAGATGGAGTTATCAACGCTGTTGTAACCTGTGCCAAAAAAGCCGCCTGCGGCGTTGCCTTTGTGAAGATCAGAAGGTTCAAGGGTGGCAAAATTCACGCTACCCGATAGGCTATTTTGCGAACCTGCATATTGCACATCAGCACTGCGTAAGCCCGATGTTTCCACGTAATCGGTGCGACCAAATTCTGAACCGTAAGAGATAAAATGTTTCGCTTCTTGAGCTTCTGGCAGCGGAATGCCATCAACGGTGGTGGTTACTCGGTTGGCTTGTAAACCACGAATATTCACGCCTTCACCGCCTGAACGTGAGCCGTTAAGTTGGCTGACGTTAACGTCCATTTTGCCCCCAAATAAGGCTTTCACATCTTTGGCTTGTTTAAGGAAAATCGCTTGGCGATCAACTTGCGTGTTCACTAATGCATCACTGGTTGCAATCGTAGAAACGACAACTTCGTCTAATTTCACCGATTTTTCGGAGGCTTGTTCTTGAGCAAAAGCAGGATAAGCACAGCAAAGTGCAACAAGAGAAGCGAGTTTGGTTGGTTTGGTTTGCATAGAGGTGTCCTTAATATTTAGTCAAATAAAATTATCACACTAACAATTGCGAATAGTTCTTATTATATCTACTAATTGTTGAGATGTCCTACTAAAAAACTCTATTTTGTTTTTTGGTTAAATTTTGACTATAACAAGCGGTAAATTTTACTCCACGTTTTGTAACTTCCGCTGATTTCACTTTGTTTTCACTCAATTTCACCTAGAAAAAAGCCCCTTTTAATGATCTGCCCCCCAAAAGTTAGAAGTTTAGTCTAACTTTTGGGGGGCAGATCAAAAATGCAGGCGTTTTTTCTTTGTTGATGAACGTTTTATTTCTCTGCAGTTAAGCCTTCAAGAATCGCAATACCTGCACTAGCACCGATGCGGCTTGCACCTGCTTCAATCATATTCAGTGCAGTTTGTGTATCTCGAATACCGCCGGAGGCTTTTACGCCGATTTCGCCAACAGTTCGTTTCATTAAGGCAACATGCTCAACTGTTGCGCCTGCTTTATTAAAGCCGGTTGAAGTTTTTACAAAGGCAACGCCAATTGTTTTACAGATTTCGCAAAGTTTAATAATTTCTGCTTCAGAAAGTAGGCAAGTTTCTAAAATGACTTTCAATGGTACTGCTTGGCAAATATCAAACACGGCTTGAATATCTTCTTGCACTTTTTCCCATTGTTGTGATTTCACCCAACCAATATTGACTACCATATCAATTTCTTCTGCGCCAGCTTCAATCGCTTGCGCTGTTTCAAAGGCTTTTACTACGCTCGCATTTGCCCCCAAAGGAAAGCCAACTACAGTACAAATTTTAACGACAGAATCTGCTAAGGCTTGTTTAGCCAATGGAATATGGCAAGGGTTAATACAAACAGAATAGAAATGATGCTGGCGAGCTTCTTCGCATAAAGCCAAAATATCGGCTTCGGTTTTTTCGGCACTTAATGCTGTGTGATCGATATATTGAGCGAGTTGTTGCGCGTTCATAAAATTTCCTTTTAAAGATGAATTGAGTTTGTCCAATATACGACAAGCGGTCTTTTTTGCAACAAACTTTGCAAAAAAGACCGCTTGTTTATTCAGATTTCAAGTGTTTTTATGCTGCTTTTCTGTGGTAGAAACGCAAGCCATGTTCTTTTTGGCGCGCGCTACTGAAAGCTGAAACGCGTTTTAAATAGCCAATGACGCGTGTGCCGTAATCAATATTGCTTGAACCACATTTTGCACATTGATGTCGGGTACGTTTATCAATGTGTTGGCATTCATTACAAATAGTAATTTTGACATTCACGCAGAAGTAGTTACAGCCAGTTTTGGCGGCAATATCTAATAATGAACGGTAGCCCGACTGCGGTAATGCTTCGTCTAAATTCAAGTGTAAAGCCGAGCCGCCATCAAGCCATTCAATTAGTTCTTTTCCATGCAATAGGAATTTATCGAGTGCGTTAATTTCTTCATCTTCTACGACATAGAAGTAAGAGTTATAGCATTCTCTTGGCACAAAATAGCCATCCGCTTTATCCCATTTTGCATTTTTTACGCCTAAGTTTTCTGCGGGTACAAACTCGGTATTGAATTTCACGCCATATTTTTTAGACGCGGCTTGGTTTGCTTGGAAAATAATTTTCAAACGTTCTTGAACAAAGGCCATATATTCTGGGTTGTAACCGACAGTAAGACCTTGCGATTCAGCAGCTTCTACCATACCGTTAATCCCGATGGTTAAGAATTGTTTATCTAGCGAAATGAAACCTGCATCATAGACTGGTAGCATGCCAGCTTCGAGATATTCTTCCATCAATTTACGATAAGCATATTGATATTGATGAATTTTGCTGACTTCTGTGGCTAAATCTCGCCCATCTTGCACTAAACGATTCATGTTGATGGTAATGACATTGATTGAACCGGTTGCCACACCGCCTGCGCCTAATGAATAAGAGAAAGTGTGGTCAGCAATTTCATTGCGTAGGCGACAGCAAGAAGCTAATGAATCCGGATTATCTGATTGGTAAATAAAGAATGCATTACCTTCAGCAAGTTCTTGTGCCACTTCATCTGCAAAGGCGCTATCTTTGCATTTGCCTTGCTCAGTGAGCATGGCGGCTGTTACTACAGGGAAGGTGAGAATCGCTTTGGTGCGTTCTTGATTAAACCAACGCATGAAAAAGCGTTGTAATTTAGCTGTACTTTCCCAGTTAGGGCGTTCAAAGTCAGGGAAAATAAAATTCCCGAACATGGCATCAAAGTAGTATTGATCGTAGATAGAAATGTTCCAGAAAACACTTTGATAGCCACGTGCAGCAGCAGGTTGGTTAATGCTGTAAACCACTTGTTGCAGGTGATTTTCTATCTCTTTACGATGCGTTTCTAAATAATTGTCACCAAAATCTTTACGGGCGAAATAGTCAAAATAGGTAAGAAATTCAACCGTTGCAACGGCTCCTGCAAATTGTGAGCTAACGGCAAACACAAAGTTAATGAAAGATCCGCAAAACGAAGCTAAATGTTTTGGTGCTTGTGATTCGCCTCCAAGTTTGCTTAATCCTTCGCGTAAGAAGGGGTATATCGTCACCGAAACGCAATAAGGTTTAAGACTGGTTTCATCATGCACATAAATCTCATGCGCTTCAATTTGGCGAAGGTATTCGTCAGCTAAAGCTTGCCCGAAAAGTTCACGAATTTTACCACTGACTTTGGCGCGGTTGATTTGCACAAAGAAATCTTTCATCAACTCTTGTTCCATAGTGGCAATATTTTTTTGCGTGACATTGGCATTTGCATCTAGCTTTGAGCCATCAGCTGCGTTTTTCGCTTGAATGTATTCATCAATAAAAGAGAGCTTTTGGTTAAGTTGCTCTGGGTGAAGTCTAATCATTATGTCTCCTGATTTGATAATCAATCCGCTAAGCGGTGGTTTTTTTCGTAAACTTTGCAAAATGCTGCGACATTTAATCGGCACGTATAAATAAATGATTAAGGTTTTCTTGCGTGCGCAAATCCATAAAGCGCTGATTGGTGTTTGGGCTGTTAAGCCCCCCAAGTTCAGCTATCCAACGTCCTGTTTTAAGGTAAGTCAGTTCAGAAATAATGCGCAGATCTAATTCATGCATTTCTAATCCGGTATAAAGGCAAGTTTTTAAGCCGGCTTCTCGCACCTGTTTTAACCGAGCAAGTAACTGCTCAAGATGCCATTCTCCGCCCATAAACAGTACGCAACTGATGAGATGGCGATATTTTTTGAGCTGTTCGGCAAGGTAAATTTCTGACAAAATCTGACCGCTTCCCACCTTCCAACTTTCTGCACTATGGCAACCTTTGCAACCGAGTGGGCAACCGCTGATTAAAAATGCGAGTGAGGTCTCATTTGGCACTTCTTGCCATACAACTTGCTGAGTATAAAAACGTAACTGTTTCATAATAAAACACAATATGTTGTGTTTTTGTTAATTTGTAAATACAAGATATAGTGATTCTAGGCGAAGAGATAAAAAAAGAAAATCAATAAATTTTTGGCTTAAGGGTTGCAATTTTTTTATATTTTTAAAATCAAGTAGATAGTGAATTGTAAAGATTTTTGATTAAAAAATAGGCTAAAATGAAGGGCCGAAATAACCGTTTGAATTTATTGTCGTTTTCGGATTTCTGCCGGTTAGGTGTTGTTCAGATGGCTAAAAAAAGCGATAATAAGCGCCATTTTTCTTACTCTTTTTACAAGCCAAGATAGGGGTTTAACCTAAATAAACCAGCTTGTGTTGATGTGAATTCTATGGTCGATTATCTTCTACTCATTATTAGCACCGCCTTAATCAATAACTTCGTGTTAGTGAAGTTTTTAGGGCTTTGTCCGTTTATGGGCGTTTCCAAAAAAGTTGAAACTGCGATTGGAATGGGGTTGGCAACGACTTTTGTTTTAACTGTCGCTTCTCTTTCTGCGTACTTGGTTGAAACCTTTGTGTTAATCCCATTAGATGCGCAATTTTTGCGTACGCTGGTCTTTATTTTGGTGATTGCGGTCATTGTACAATTAACTGAAATGATCGTGCATAAAACCAGCCCAACGCTATATCGTTTATTAGGGATTTATTTGCCATTGATTACCACAAACTGTGCAGTATTAGGTGTGGCGCTATTGAACGTGAATCTTGCCAATAATTTAATTGAGTCGGTACTGTATGGATTTGGTGCAGCATTAGGTTTTTCATTAGTACTCGTACTATTTGCAACGTTGCGTGAGCGTTTAGCTGCCGCAGATGTACCAAAACCTTTTCAAGGGGCTTCTATTGCCTTAGTTACTGCAGGCTTAATGTCACTTGCCTTTATGGGCTTTACTGGATTGGTGAAAATCTAATGCTCGATCTTTCCATTATTATGTATATTTTGCTGGCAATTGCGCTGATCGCACTGGTTTTCGGGGCGATTTTAGGCTTTTCTTCAGTAAAGTTAAAAGTTGAAGCTGATCCGATTGTTGAGCAAATTGATGCACTCTTGCCACAAAGTCAATGTGGGCAATGTGGTTATCCTGGCTGCAAACCGTATGCTGAAGCGATTGCAAATGGAGATGTCATCACCAAATGTATTCCTGGTGGACAACCGACAGTTGTTAAAATTGCAGATCTATTAGGGGTGGAAGTTCCTCAAATGGACGGCGCGGCAGTGCCAGAAGTAAAAGTGGCTTACATTGATGAGGCAATGTGTATTGGTTGTACTAAATGTATTCAAGCTTGCCCAGTGGATGCCATTGTAGGCACAAATAAAATGATGCACACCATTGTGGCCGATCTCTGTACGGGTTGTGAGTTATGTGTGGCACCTTGCCCAACGAATTGTATTGAAATGCGACCAATTAAATTAACTACGCAAACATGGAATTGGCAGTTCGATAAAAATTTGATTATTCCAGTGGTCAACACGACTGAATTACAGAAAAAATTGGTTGTAGGCGAGGTAAAAGATGAGTAATCCAAATTTAGTCGTTAAACGCCTGCGCCAAAATAAGTTATGGACTTATCCAGGCGGTATTCATCCATTAGAAAATAAAAAACAATCGAATCAAAAACCGATTCGCCGCTTACATTTACCAAAATATTTCTATGTGCCTGTCGTGCAACATTCTGGTTGGGCGGGCGATTTGTGCGTGAAAACCGGCGATTATGTTTTTAAAGGGCAACCATTGACAAAAGGCGATAACTATCGTCAGTTGCCTGTACATGCGCCAACGTCCGGCACGATTTTAGCCATCGAACCTTATACTAGTTCGCACCCTTCCGGCTTACCAGAGATAACGATAATTATTGAAACGGACGGACGAGATGAGTGGATTGATCGCCAACCTATCGAAGATTTCTTAAGCCTTAGCCCAGAACAAATTGTTGAAAAAGTTTATCAACATGGTGTTGCAGGTTTAGGTGGTGCGGTATTCCCAACGGGCGCTAAGCTCAGTTTTGCAGATAAGCGCTGTAAAGCCTTAATTATCAATGGCGCTGAGTGTGAGCCTTATATTACTTGTGATGATCGTTTAATGCAGGATTATACCGATGAATTACTAGAAGGAATTCGTATTCTGCGTTATGTCTTACGCCCTGAAGAAGTAGTCATTGCGATTGAAGATAATAAACCTAATGCTATTCGTGCGATTGAGAAAGGTTTAAAAGGGGCTAACGATATTCACCTACGTGTGATTCCGACTAAATATCCTTCAGGCGCCTCTGATCAATTAGTCCAAGTGCTCACTGGATTAGAAATTCCGCAAGGGCAGCGAACGATTGAAATGGGCATTGTCATGCACAATGTTGGTACAGCATTTGCGGTCAAACGTGCGGTCATTGATGATGAACCGCTGATCGAACGGGTAGTCACACTCACTGGAGATAAAATTCGCAACAAAGGCAATGTTTGGGCGCGATTAGGCACCCCGATTTTGCATTTGTTAGAACAAGTGGATTATCGTGCAGATAGTCGTTTCCCTGTGTTCTTAGGCGGCCCAATGACAGGCTTTATTCTGCATTCGTTACAGTCACCAGTGACGAAACTAACAAACTGCATTATTGCGCCAGATCATTTTGAGTATGCACCACCAGAGCCTGAGCGCAACTGTATTCGTTGTTCTAGCTGTTCAGATGCTTGCCCAGTTGGTTTATTACCACAGCAACTTTATTGGTTTGCACGAGCAGAAGATCATGATAAATCTAAGGAATACCATTTAAGCGCGTGTATTGAATGTGGTGTTTGTGCTTATGTCTGCCCAAGTTATATTCCATTGATTCAATATTTCCGCCAAGAAAAAGCAAAAATTGCGGAAATTGAAGAGAAAGAGCGTAAAGCTGAAGAAGCTAAAATTCGCTTTGAAGCAAGGGAAGCTCGATTACAAAAAGAAAAAGAAGCCCGTACTGCACGAATTAACCAAGCTGCGGAAAAACGTCGTGAAGAAGTGGCTCAAGCTGCAGGAGAAGATCCTGTTGCAGCCGCACTTGCTCGCATTAAAGCGAAGAAAGCTGAACCTGCTGCGGAAGTACAAGCAAAAGCAAATGGTGAACCAGATAATAGCGAATTGATGGCGCAACGCCGAGCAAGACGACTCGCGAAACAAGCTGAGCAAGCTGCTTCAGTTGATAATAAACCATCCACCGTAGAGGAATCTTCCGCTAAACCAGAAGCGCGTAAATCTGCAGTTGAAGCCGCACTTGCCCGTGCGCGAGCAAAAAAAGCAGCGCAATCAGGCAGTGAACAAGCGGTTGAAAAATCGGAAGAAATTGCAAAACCAGCCGAAAGCGTTGATCCACGTAAAGCTGCTGTAGAAGCCGCACTTGCCCGTGCGAGAGCAAAAAAAGTAGTGCAAGCAGGCGGTGAACAAGCGGTCGAAAAATCAGAAGAGATTGCAAAATCGACAGAACCTACTGATCCACGCAAAGCAGCCGTAGAAGCTGCACTTGCCCGAGCGAGAGCGAAAAAAGCAGCGCAAGCAGGTGGTGAACAAGCGGTTGAAAAATCGGAAGAAATTGCAAAACCAGCCGAAAGCGTTGATCCACGCAAAGCTGCTGTAGAAGCCGCACTTGCCCGTGCGAGAGCGAAAAAAGCAGCGCAAGCAGGTGGTGAACAAGCGGTTGAAAAATCGAAAGAGATGGCAAAACCAGCAGAACCTAATGATCCACGCAAAGCAGCTGTAGAAGCCGCACTTGCCCGTGCGCGAGCGAAAAAAGCAGCGCAAGCAGGTGGTGAACAAGCGGTCGAAAAATCGGAAGAGATTGCAAAATCTGCTGAACCTACAGATCCGCGTAAAGCAGCCGTGGCTGCAGCGATTGCTCGAGCGAAAGCAAAGAAAGCAGAGAAGCAATTTAATGAGAATGGAGAGGCATAAATGAAGCCATTATTTTTATTGATTGCCGTGTTAAGTTTGCCTACTTGGGCGCAGAACTGTGCGCAAATAGATGATAAACTCACGATTCATTATCAAAAAATGCAAAATGCTGGCTCTTATTTTGATCATTTTGATGATGAAGTGCTTGAGCGTGAAACCAAACTTTTTACGGAAACTTTGCAATTTTTAAAAGCACCAGAGAGCTGGCAATGTGATTTTTCTAAAGTGCAAGAAGCGGGTGTTCGGGTAGAAATGTCTGAAGATAAGCAGTTACGAATCTTTTCTTGGGATTGGCAAACCGGTGGCACAATGCATGATTTTGGCTCAATGTGGCAATATCGTCAGCTAACAGGTAAGACGAAAACACAATTTCAAGAAAGTTCTAATTGGGTAGAAAGCGTGCATCAAACCTCACTGAATCAACAAACATATTATTGGGTCATGGGGCGAAGTATTGGCGATAACCACAATCATATGCTAACCGTTGAACTTTATCAGATTCTAGATCAAGGCTTGCAGCCTGCGAAGTTAATCAAAACGTCTAAGTTCACCAATGAGATTAGCTTTGTATATGATCCTTCTACGGTAAGGGAGCAACAGGAGCAAGTGAATTTCTTTTATGATGAGACGAGTAAAAAGTTGCGTTTTCCTGTTGTAATTGAAAAAGACGCATCCAATTCAGGCACGCCAACGAACAAATGGATTCAATATCGTTTTAACGGCCAGTATTTTGTAAGAGAGAAAAATTAGATGTTTAAAATGGGGAGCTCCCCACATACACATGGGAGCAATTTAACAGTCAAGTTTATGCTATGGGTCATGGTGGCTATGGTGCCAGCATTGGCGGTGCAATGTTATTTTTTTGGTACGGGTGTATTAGTTCAAGCAGCGATTGCGCTTAGTTTAGCGGCTGTATTAGAGTTAGTTATTGCTAAGTTACGCCATAAACCAGTGACATTTTACATAGCAGATCTTTCTGGAATACTGACCGCACTAATTTTGGCAATGTCAATTCCGCCCTATGCGCCTTATTGGGTGGTCGTGATTGGAATTTTGGTTGCAATTGTGATGGCTAAACACATTTACGGTGGTTTAGGGCAGAACTTGTTTAATCCAGCAATGGTTGCTTATGCGTTGCTATTAGTTTCATTCCCTGTTCAAATGACTGCTTGGATGGTGCCAATTTCGCTATTAAGTGAGCCACCTACTTTTAATGATGCCTTACACTTAATTTTCCGTGGCGTGAGTAGCGATGGATTGAGTTTACATCAATTAGTCGAAAGTGTTGATGGGATTACCCAAGCTACGCCTTTAGATAGTGCCAAAACCAGTTTAGCGAAATTAAGTTTAAGCGAGCTCCAGCAATCGCCAATTTTCTTTGATGGTATCTTCAATGGTTGGGCGCAAGGTTGGTGGCAGCTGAATTTAGCTTTTTTATTAGGCGGTTTATTTTTAATCTATAAACGTATTATTCACTGGCAAATTCCGGCTTCTATGCTAGCGGTATTTGTGCTGTGTAGTGGGCTGACAGATTTATTTGGTAATGGCTCGCATCTAAATGTGATAGCGCAGCTCTTTAGTGGGGCGATGATGTTTGGGGCGTTCTTTATTGCGACAGATCCCGTGACGGCTTCCATTACGCCAAAAGGAAAACTTATTTTTGGTGGCTTAATTGGCTTGTTGGTTTATTGTATTCGCTATTATGGCAATTATCCGGATGCGGTTGCTTTTTCTGTCTTGTTGGCAAATATTTGCGTGCCGCTAATTGACCATTACACCCAACCTAGATTATATGGAATGAGAAAATGAGCGCTTCCAAAATTACTGTTAAATATGCGTTTATCCTCGGCGTGATTGCATTAGTTTGTACGGCGATTTCCACCGCCGTTTATTTGCTAACCAAAGGTCGAATTGAGAGTGTTGCAGCAGCGCAACAGCGTGAATCGCTTTTAGAAGTGCTACCTCAGAGCTATTTTGATAACGATTTATTGGCAACGTGCAAGCTGTTACATCTGCCAGATGCGCCATATTTAAATAAAATCTATTTTGCAAAAAAAGCAGAAAATCTGACCGCTTACGCGATTCAATCAACGGCGCCAGATGGCTATTCAGGCAATATTGTATTGTTATCTGGGATTCAACCAGATGGTACTTTATTAGGTGTGCGAGTTTTGCAGCATGCTGAAACGCCGGGGCTTGGAGATAAAATTGAAACGCGGATTTCTAAGTGGATTTTATCTTTTACGAATAAGAAATTTAGTCTGGAGAATGAAGCGCAATGGGCAGTGAAAAAAGATGGTGGGCAATTCGACCAATTCACTGGTGCAACCATTACCCCACGTGCAGTGGTAAATAATATTCGTCAAGAAGCAAAATGGGTTATTACCCAGTTAGCGCAAAACCCTGCAATGTTAGAGCAATTTGAGGCGTGCCAATAATGAGTGATGTATCTAAAGAAAATCAAATTCCGGTAACCCAAATTGAGGCAACACCTCAAGCCCCTTCTGTTTGGTCAACGCTGTTTTGGGATGGTGTTTGGAAAAATAATAGTGCATTAGTGCAATTATTAGGGCTTTGCCCATTGTTGGCGGTTTCTAATAGTGTAACAAATGCTTTGGGGCTAGGTTTAGCAACGATGTTTGTGCTCATTTGCACGAATACGGCGATTTCATTATTCCGTAAAATTATCCCAAATGACATCCGTATCCCAATTTATGTGATGGTCATAGCAACAGTGGTAACTGCGGTACAGTTGTTAATGAACGCCTTTGCTTATCCAGTTTATCAATCACTAGGGATTTTTATTCCGCTGATTGTAACGAACTGTATCGTGATTGGACGAGCAGAAGCTTACGCTTCGAAAAACAGTGTGGCACACGCGGCCTTTGATGGTTTTACCATGGGCTTAGGCTCAACGATGAGCTTGGTATTATTAGGGGCGATTCGTGAGTTATTGGGCAACGGCACTTTATTTGATGGATTAGATTTGTTATTAGGAAGTTGGGCAAAATCGTTGCGTTTAGATGTGCTACACCTAGATTCAGGTTTGCTTTTAGCGATTTTACCACCTGGTGCATTTATCGGTTTAGGTATTATGCTAGCAGTTAAAAACCTGATTGATAAAAAATAACCTACAATAGAAGAGAGAATTATGTCACGCATTACTGCTCAAGAAGGGTATGAACACCAATTCTTAAAGTCCTTTTTGCTCCCCAAATATTGGGGCGTTTGGCTTGGTGTGCTGTTCTTGGTACTGTTTGCATATGTTCCGTTTCGTGTACGCGACAAATTAGCCGCTTGGTTAGGCAAACGCGTTTATCACTATTTAAAAAAGCGTAATAAAAAACAGTATCATCGTGCATTGGTCAATTTACGTTACTGCTTTCCCAATTGGGGTGAGGCAAAAAGAGAAGAAACCATTGAAGCGATGTTTGTGACAGTCTCACAAACCATGTTAGGCATTGGCGAAATTGCATTGCGTTCAGTCAAGCATTTGCAACAACGCAGTGAATTTAGTGGTTTAGAGCATTTAACACAAGCGAAGGCTGAAGGGAAAAATATTATTTTATTAGTGCCTCATACTTGGTCGATTGATGCATCAGGTATTGTTTTACATACCTATGGTATGCCAATGGTTTCGATGTATAACCCTCATCGTAACGCATTAGTCGATTGGTTGTGGAATACCACACGCGAACGCTTTGGCGGCAAAATGCATACCCGTCAAAATGGGATTAAGCCGTTTTTAAATGATGTTCGCCAAGGCAATATGGGCTATTTCTTACCTGATGAAGATTTTGGTGAAGCATTGAGTGTCTATGCTGATTTCTTTGCAACGGAAAAAGCGACCTTGCCGGGGTTGAATAAAATGGCAAAAGTTGCGAAAGCAGAAGTGATTCCCATGTTTGCAACTTATGATGCTGAAAAAGGCAAATATGTGATGGAAATTCTGCCGCCTATTCATTTTGATGGCACCGAACAGCAATCAGCTCGTGCGATGAATGAAGTGGTAGAGTATTTTGTAGAAAAAGATCCAAAACAATATGTTTGGATATTACGTTTACTCAAAACACGCCGAGATGGTGAAGATATCTACCAACGTTAAAAAACGCCCTTTTGGGCGTTTTTTATATATGCGCTTAGTCTTTAAGTAAACGTTGGCTATTGAGCACAACAGTAATGGAAGACATCGCCATCGCAATAGCTGCAATCATAGGGTTTAGCAACCAACCTGTAAATGGATAAAGTACGCCCGCAGCAACTGGAATAGCGATAATATTGTAAATGAAAGCACCAAGTAGGCTTTGTTTCATATTCGTAAGTACACGTTGAGAAAAAGGCAGGACTTTAGCAACAGGGGTTAACCCTGGTTGCATAAGTGAGAGATCTGCGGTTTCCATTGCAATATCAGAGCCTTGATGCATTGCAATACCAACATGAGCTTGAGCTAATGCTGGGGCATCGTTAATGCCATCGCCAATCATTGCCACCTTGCGCCCTTGTGCTTGTAGTTGGCGAATTTTATCCGCTTTTTGATCTGGCAAAACTTCAGCAATCACACCATTTAAACCTAATTGTGCAGCAAAATATTCAGCACTGGTTTGGCGATCACCCGTTAACATCAAGCAATGATAGCCTGCCTGTTGGCATTGTTGCACAATTGCTTTAGCTTCTGGGCGAAGTTGATCTGCAAGAGAGAATTGCCCAATCAACACATCATCTAATGAGAGATAAACTAAGGTGGCAAAATCTTGTTTGGTATGATTTTTACTTTCTATACCAATGAAAGCGGCATTGCCTATTTTTATATGTTGCTCTTGATAATTCCCTGAAATGCCTAATCCTTTCGTGACTTCAACATTTTCTACTGTTTCAAGCTGCGCATTGGATTGTTGCGCAAATTTTACAATCGCTTTAGCAACTGGATGCGAGGCTTGCTGTTCAAGGCTATAAGCGAGGTTCAATAATTTTTCTTTAGCAAAGCCTTGATAAGTTTCAACGGAAACCACCTGCATTTCGCCTGTGGTTAGTGTCCCGGTTTTATCAAATACGAGGGTATCAATTTCGCTTGCGGCTTGTAGTGCTTCAATATTGCGCACTAATATGCCAAATTCTGCCACTTTTGCAACGCCGGCAATAGTCGAAAGTGGAATCGCTAAACCTAATGCACAAGGGCAAGCAATAATGAGTACCGTAGTGAAAATAGAAAGCGCAAATGCGAAATCTTTCCCAAGCGATAGCCAAACTATGCTGGCAATTAGCGCGATAGACACCACGACAGGCACGAAAACCGCTGCGATTTTATCAACAAATTTTGCTAAAGGTGGCTTACTGCTTTGTGCATGGCGAACGGCATGAATGACGCGAGCAAGCGCTGTTTTTGAGCCAACTTGAGTAGCAATATAAATGGCTGCGCCGTCTGCAATTAACGTGCCGGCATGTACTGCATCGCCAACTTTTTTCTCAATTGGTAATGCTTCACCAGTCAACATAGATTCATCCACCCAAATTGAACCACTTTCAATGATGCCATCTACTGCGATCCGATCGCCAGTCAGTGCTTGAACTCGCATTTCAGGTTTAATGCCTTTGGCTGGAATGGTTTTTGCAATATTTTCTTCAAAAATGACCGCTTGTTTTGGGGCTAAATCAAGTAATTTTTCTAAAGCAAGCGAAGAGTGCTGTTTCGCTTTGAGCTCTAAGTATTTTCCTAGGCTAATAAACCCAAGAATCATAACACTGGCTTCGAAATAGAGCGGTGCATGGGGCTGCGGAAAAAGCAGTAAGCTGAATGAATAGAGCCAAGCTACACCAGTACTTAATGCGACTAAGGTATCCATATTCGCTGCGCCATTTTTTAGGCTCATCCACGCGCCTTTAAAGAAATCTTGGCCAGCAAAATACATCGTGGCTAAGCTGATAAAAGCGGCTAGCCACCAAGCAAATCGATTATTTTCATTAAGGTGCATTCCAATGATAAAGCCTAACAACATTAAACCTGCACCAACTCCAAGAGCTAGGCGAAATTGCCATTTTTTATGTGAGAGCGTGCGTGCAGTTTGGGCTTGTTGTTTGGCGCGGCGACTTTCTTCACTTTCAAGCATTTCTGCATGGAAACCTAATTTTTCGACCGCTTGTACTAAAGATTCTGCTTGCGCATCACCTTGTACAAACGCAATTTGATCGACTAAATTGACTGAAGCAAAATTGACACCATTCACTTTGTTGAGGGCTTTTTCTACTCTTTTAACACAGGCAGCGCAGTGCATTCCATCAATTAAAAGTTGTTGTTCATTCGTATTTAGTTTGTCGGAAACAGACATTCTTTTTCTCCTAAAAATAAAAAGGGGTTTCCCCCTTTCTTAGCTTTATGCAATAGCTGCTTCAAAGCCAATCTCATCAATAGCATCAATTAAGGTTTGTGCTTCTACTTCGCCTTCAACAATGGCTTGTTGTGGAGAGAGTGTGACTGTGACTTTTTCTACGCCTGGTACTTCATTTAAAGCTTTTTCAACACTTTTGACGCAGTTGCCACAATGTAATCCGGATAATGTTAAGGTGATTGTCATAAAAACTCCTTATTTTGTTTGCGGGGAAAATGATTTGCCGATATGCTAAACCCTGACCTTAGGTTAAAGTCAAGAGGGAAATATGAACATTAGTGAAATAGCCAAACAAACGGGTTTATCTGCGAAGCAAATTCGCGATTATGAAAAAGCGGGTTTACTGCCAAAAACACAGCGTTCTGAAGCTGGTTATCGCATCTATTCTTCAAATGATTTGGCGCGTTTAAATTTTATTTATAATGCAAGAAAAGTTGGTTTTTCACTGACCCAGATTCAAGCATTATTAGCATTGAACGATAATCCGAAACGTACCAGCCGAGAAGTTAAGCAGCTGACAGAGCAACATATCATTGAATTAGAACAGAAAATTGCCGATCTGCAACAAATGCTAGATCGGCTAAAAGTGTGGAGTAGTACCTGTTGTGGTAATGAAAGCCACGAATGTTCAATTTTATCAGGGCTGAGTAGTTAACGATTCCATTTTTTGGTTTTGGGATTAACGTATTCGATGCCTTGATTGCGATATGAAATACCTTCAAGCTCAAGCAAGTAGCGCTTACTTGGGAGCCCCCCACCAAATCCCGTCAGACTTTGGTTTTTGCCTAATACGCGATGGCAAGGAATCAAAATCGAAATAGGATTACGCCCAACCGCTCCGCCTACCGCACGCATCGCTTTTGGCTTACCAAGTTGATTAGCAATTTCTCCATAGCTGGTTGTAGCGCCGTATGGAATCTGACGCAAAATTTGCCAAACAGCTTGTTGAAAGGAGCTGCCTTGTGGAGCAAGGAAATCTAATTGGCTAAAGTCAATGGTTTCGCCTTGAAAATAGCGGTCTAAAATTTCGGTGGTTTTGCAAAAAATTTCTAAAATCTGACCGCTTGTTTGGTTGGCGGGCATAAAAGTATTGATGTCAGTTGTCGCTTGTTCTTCTGCAAATTCAATCGCAATTAAGCCTTCTGCTTTTGCTAATAGTAATAACTGCCCAACGGGAGAGGCATAATATTGATAATAAATTGTCATAATTGGTGCCATGAAAAAAGGCGTGTGAGAAATTAACACGCCTTTTATAGAATGGATTAGAATTTATAGTTTAAGTTTAAACCATAAAGATTTGCACGAGATTTCACATTAAATACTGCGCTACCTTCAGTAAAGGTATTGTGTGAGCCTCTTAAGTGTGCAAAACCAAAATCGGTAGAAAGATTCGGGGTAAAGCGGTAAGTTGCCCCTACGCTATACCAAGTTCTGTCTGTATCTGGAATTGAGATAGATGGCGAGGTGATGCTTGCGGTTTCATCATAAGCAATACCTGCGCGTAGCGTTAATGCCTCATTTACATCATAAGACACACCTAATGCGACACGAGATGCATCATTATAGTTTTCTGCTTTGCTAAATAATGTATTACCTGCATTACCGTAAGCATCTAGGCTTTTGAATTTTTCCCATTCGGTACGTTTATAGCTAAACTGCATTGCTAAGCGATCAGTCATTTTGTGATAGGTCGAAATTTCCCAATAAGCTGGTAAGTGAAGCGTTAAATTACCTGGGATTTCTTGACCACCAGTTGCTTGAGTAACAGGCGCTTGAATGCCTAATACAGAAAGTTGTGGTAATAAGGAATTAAATGCAGTTGGGAAGTTATTTGAATATTGACCTTTAAATTTCACATTTACAGCAGAGTGATAAGCTGCACCAATGCGGTTGTTTTCGTTAATATCGTAAGCGATACCCGCATTCCAACCTAAACTCCATTCATCACCACTTAAACGTGAAACTTCGGTATGATTGTCCATTTGTGCTAAGGTTTTTGCAGCACTATTTAATTGTGCAGCAAGTACAGGATTTGCCGCTAATGCAGCTTGAACTCTTGGATTTGAAGCTGCAGCACCTAAACGACTATTTAATAATTTACCACCCACGCCTAAATGACGAATGATTTCTGCATCTGAATAAATGGCATTTAGACCTGCACCAATGCTCAAGCCATAACCTAAATTATAAGCACCACTTAAATTGAAGTTAATTGCACTTAAACGAGTATTACCGCCATAAACACCAGCACTGTAATCAGGAGAAAAACGAGATTTTAAACCGTAGTTTACGTTCATTCCTGCACCCATCGCAAAACGATCATTGATTGGGGTTACAAAATATAGGTTAGGAATTACTGCTTTTGGAATGATGTTATTATGTGAAGCATTTACCGTGCCAGCAAGTGTGCCATTTATATCCACATCAGCCTGAACCAAAACGCCACCTGCAGACATTTCTGCTTGTTTGAATTGGGTCATTAACGCAGGGTTATTTGCCACAACTGAAGCGTTATCAGCAACAGCAGCATTACCTGCATAAGCGGTACCTAAACCAGAAGTTGAAACTTCTGCTAATTGGAAAGCGGCTGCGTGTGCGCCTGCTGAAGCAAAAAGAGAAGAAGCTAAAAGCGTTTTTGAAAATTTATTCATGGGGAAATCCTAATCCTAAGGTGTCATTTTCATTTACAGAAAAAAACAAAAAATTAACAATAAAAAACTTCGCGATTCTACGAAGCAGCTAGGGATTATGCAACCTGAAAAACACTTACTTTTTATGTGGTTCGACCAGCGCTCAGAGTGAATGTTTGATTTAGATCAATAAAGTGAGGTAAAATAACTTCAACAATTCTTCATACCAATCCATGAAATGTGTGTTTGAAAAATTGTAAATGAAAATCACTCTATGAGTTTATTTCAAGGCGAAAGTGGCGTAGAATACTTAAGATTTGCTCACTTCTTTTTTGATTTGCAATTCATTTGCAAAACCTTTCATATCAATTAGTTGAAGTAAGTAGAATAACCTTGACTAGAATAGTCTGTTATATCAAAATTCTTACACTTTGTAAGTGTCACTAAAAATAACATTAGTAGAGGACGATCTTATGAGATTAACGTCAAGAGGGCGCTATGCAGTAACCGCCATTTTAGACATCGCTATTCACGGAAAAGATGAACCTGTGAGCCTTGCAGATATTGCTGATCGTCAGGCAATTTCGCTTTCTTATTTAGAACAGCTTTTTGCACAACTTCGTCGTGAAGGCATTGTAAAAAGCGTACGTGGCCCGGGTGGCGGCTATAAATTAGAAAAAAGCCCGAAAGAAATTAGCGTAGGCATGGTTATTGCTGCAGTGAACGAAAACGTAGATGTCACAAAATGCAAAGGTAGTGGTAACTGCCGAAATGACTCACGTTGCTTGACGCATCATTTATGGGAACGCCTTGAAATACTTATTGGTAACTTCTTAGATACAGTTTCAATGGCAGATTTGGTGGCGGAAAATTCAGATCATGATTGCGAAAAATCGCACTGTCATGATCACGCTCACCAATAACCTTTGGTAAAAAATTCAAAAAAATGACCGCTTGTTTAAGCGTGTTAGGAGTAATAATGTCAGTAAAATTACCTATTTATTTAGATTATGCAGCAACAACCCCGATGGATGAGCGTGTTGCACAAAAAATGATGCAATATATGACTAAAGACGGCATCTTTGGTAATCCTGCTTCTCGTTCACACAAATTCGGTTGGGAAGCTGAAGAAGCGGTAGATATTGCACGTAATCAAATCGCTGATTTAATTGGTGCAGATGCACGTGAAATCGTCTTCACTTCAGGTGCAACAGAGTCAGATAACCTTGCTATTAAAGGGGCTGCGCATTTCTATCAAACAAAAGGTAAGCATATCATTACAGTAAAAACCGAGCATAAAGCGGTATTAGATACTTGCCGTCAGTTAGAGCGCGAAGGTTTTGAAGTGACTTACTTAGACCCTGAACAAGATGGTTTATTAGATTTAGCAAAATTAGAAGCAGCAATTCGTCCAGATACCATTTTAGTCTCTGTTATGCACGTTAATAATGAGATGGGCGTAATCCAAGATATTAAAACTATTGGTGAAATGTGTCGTTCTCGTAAAATTATTTTCCACGTAGACGCAACCCAGTCCGTAGGTAAAGTGCCGGTTAATGTACAAGAATTAAAAGTAGATTTAATGTCTTTCTCAAGCCACAAATTATACGGACCAAAAGGTATTGGTGGCTTATACGTTTGTCGTAAACCGCGTGTGCGTTTAGAAGCGATCATTCACGGTGGTGGTCATGAGCGTGGTATGCGTTCAGGTACATTACCAGTTCACCAAATCGTAGGTATGGGCGAAGCGTATCGTATCGCGAAAGAAGAAATGACCGAAGAAATGGCACGCTTAACCAAGTTACGCGACCGCTTATACAATGGCTTCAAAGATATTGAAGAAGTGTATGTAAACGGCTCAATGGAACCAGGTAAACGTGTAGGCTCAAACTTAAACATTAGCTTCAACTTTGTTGAAGGAGAGTCATTGATGATGGCATTACGTGATATCGCTGTTTCATCAGGTTCTGCTTGTACTTCAGCAAGTCTTGAGCCATCTTACGTATTACGCGCGATTGGTCGTAATGATGAGTTAGCACACAGTTCAATACGTTTCTCTTTAGGTCGTTGGACAACTGAAGAAGAAATTGACTACACCATCGAATTAGTGAAAAAAGCAATTGTGAAATTACGTGAACTTTCACCACTTTGGGAAATGTTCAAAGAAGGTGTAGATTTATCAAAAATTGAGTGGAATCACCACTAATAACATTAACCTCCCTTTTTAAAAAAGGGATTGAGGGAGATTTTAAAATATCAATATTACACAAATCTCCCCTACCCCGCTTTACTAAAGAGGGGAATAAATAGAAGGAAAAATTAACATGGCATATAGTGAGAAAGTCATCGATCATTATGAAAATCCACGTAATGTGGGAACCTTTGACAAAGAAGCGGCAGATGTAGGTACAGGTATGGTTGGTGCGCCAGCTTGTGGTGATATCTTGCGTTTACAAATTAAAGTAAATGATGAAGGTATTATTGAAGATGCGCGCTTTAAAGCATATGGTTGTGGTTCTGCGATTGCATCAAGCTCATTAATTACTGAATGGGTAAAAGGTAAATCATTAGAAGAAGCAGGCGCAATTAAAAATAGCGATATTGCAGAAGAATTAGAATTGCCACCAGTAAAAGTGCACTGTTCAATTTTAGCAGAAGATGCGATTAAAGCAGCGATTGCTGACTACAAAGAAAAGCACAACAAATAATAAAGAGTGCGGTAAATTGCCGCACTTTTCATTATCATCATTCTTAACGGGAAAATCATCATGAGCATTACATTAACAGAAACAGCTGCGAATCGAGTAAGAACTTTCTTGGAAAATCGCGGGAAAGGCATTGGGCTCCGCTTAGGCGTTAAAACTTCTGGCTGTTCAGGGTTAGCTTACGTACTAGAATTTGTCGATGTATTAAACGAAGATGATCATGTTTTTGAACAGCATGGCGTAAAAGTGATTGTTGATGAAAAAAGCCTTACTTATCTCGATGGCACGCAATTAGACTTTGTTAAAGAAGGGCTTAATGAAGGTTTTAAATACTCCAACCCGAATGTGAAAAATGAATGCGGTTGTGGCGAAAGTTTTAGCGTTTAATTTGCCTTAATAAGAGAATAAAAATGACCAACCCTTTTGCACTTTTTGATTTACCCGTTCAATTTAATTTAGATAGCCAAATACTCTCTGAGCGTTATCTAGCCTTACAGAAAACATTGCATCCAGATAATTTTGCCCATAGTTCAGCAGCAGAACAGCTAGTTGCTATCCAAAAATCGGCAGATGTTAATGCAGCTTTAGAGGTGTTAAAAGATCCTATTCTACGTGCTGAAGCGATTATTGAAATTGAAACTGGCATCGCAAAAAACTTAGAAGAAAAAAGTATGCGAGATGTGGAATTCCTTATGCAACAGATGGAATGGCATGAACAGTTAGAAAGTATTGAACACCGTAAAGATGAAGAAGCTTTAACGCATTTTTTGAAATCCATTAAAATTGAACAAAAAGCGGTATTAGCCCAACTTGAAACGTTATTAGCTGAGAAAAATTGGCAGAAAGCGAATGCATTAACTGATCGTCTGCGCTATTTCAAAAAATTACTGATCCAAATTGAAAAAGTTGAAGAGAAGTTTTTTGATTTTTAATGTAAAGCTTACAAGCGGTTGATTTTTAGAGGAATTTTACCAATGAAAACCCTAGAAGAATTATTAGATAAAAACTCAGCATGGTTGATTTTACGCGATTGGTTTGCCAGTGCTAAAAATCATTATGAAATTTTACCAAGCTATGCTGAAGATGCTTCTGCTGCTTTAGTTGGTATGCAACTTTCAACGCGTTCGCCGTTAGGCGCAATAGTATATGAAACGGGCGGTGTTTTGATTGATCACGGCTGGTTGCGTATTCTAGGTTCAGGAAATGAAAAGTTGCCTCGGGGGTTATTTGATTGGAATTTTGGTAAAACCTTTAAACAATCAGGAGAGCAGCCAAGTTATTTATTGATTGCAGATGATGTGCTTGGCGGATATTTTGCTATCAATGCGGGCGGTTTAGGTGATAAAGTCGGTCAGGTTTATTATCACCAACCACAAACCAAAACATGGGAAGCATTAAATTTAAGTTATTCAGAATTCTTAGGTTGGGCATTAGCAGGGGATTTAGCAGATTTTTATCAAGATTTACGTTGGGAAAATTGGCAAGCTGATGTAGCAAAACTGCAAGGGCATCAAATTTTTAATCTAGAAAGTAAAATTGCTATACCTATTGAACGCCACTATCAAGGCGTATTTGCCCCTGAAAATATGGGATATTCAGTAGCTTAATCTATTTTTATAAAAATAAGATAATTCAAGAGAGAACATTAAATAATGGCATTACTTCAAATTGCTGAACCGGGGCAAACAGCAGCACCTCATCAAGCAAGACTCGCAGTAGGGATTGATTTGGGGACAACCAATTCATTAGTCGCTACGGTACGTAGTGGACAAGCGCAAGTATTACTTGATGAGAAAGAGCGAGCTTTAGTGCCATCTGTTGTGCATTATGGCAAAAATGAGAAAACCTGTGGTGTAGAAGGCTTTGCATTAGCAGCAGTTGATCCAAAAAATACAATCATTTCGGCTAAGCGTTTAATTGGTCGTTCTTTAGCTGATGTTACCCAGCGTTATCCAAATTTACCGTATGAATTTGTTGCAAGTGATAATGGCTTGCCACTGATTCAAACATTGCAGGGTAATAAAAGCCCGATTGAAGTTTCAGCCGATATTTTAAGTTATCTCAATGCTTTTGCTGAAAAACGTTTAGCAGGTGAATTGGCCGGTGTAGTTATTACTGTTCCTGCTTATTTTGATGATGCACAGCGCCAAAGTACAAAAGATGCTGCAAGATTAGCAGGATTAAATGTATTACGTTTATTAAATGAACCGACGGCTGCAGCCATTGCATATGGCTTAGATAGCGGACAAGAAGGTGTGATTGCTGTATATGATTTAGGTGGCGGTACTTTTGATATTTCCATTTTACGTTTAAGTCGTGGCGTGTTTGAAGTATTGGCGACTGGCGGAGATACGGCTTTAGGGGGAGATGATTTTGATCACCTTTTAGCTGATTGGATTGCAGCGCAAGCCGATTATCAACCTCAAAATGCAAATGAGCAACGTGAGTTATTGACCCTTGCAACGAAAACTAAAGTTGCGCTTTCGCAAGCGGTCGAAACTGAAGTGAAATTTGCAAATTGGACAGGCACGGTTAGCCGTTCGCAATTTAATAATTTAATTCAACCGCTTGTAAAACGTTCATTGATGACTTGTCGCCGCGCTTTAAAAGATGCAGGTGTGGAATCGGATGAAGTACGAGAAGTGGTTATGGTTGGTGGTTCTACCCGTGTTCCATTTGTACGTGAGCAGGTAGGCGAGTTTTTCGGTAAAACACCATTAACCTCCATTGACCCAGACAAAGTGGTTGCACTTGGTGCAGCAATTCAAGCAGATATTTTGGTGGGAAATAAACCCGATTCAGATATGCTTTTATTAGATGTTGTGCCGCTTTCTTTAGGAATTGAAACAATGGGTGGCTTGGTCGAGAAGATTATTCCTCGAAATACCACTATTCCCGTTGCGCGTGCACAAGAATTTACTACAGCAAAAGATGGGCAGACTGCGATGTCCGTTCACGTTTTACAAGGCGAGCGTGAATTAGTAGAAGATTGCCGTTCTCTTGGACGTTTTACTTTACGTGGAATTCCGCCAATGGTGGCTGGTGCAGCAACTATTCGTGTTACTTATCAAGTAGATGCCGATGGGTTGTTAAGTGTAACCGCAATGGAAAAATCAACTAAAGTGCAGGCTTCTATTCAAATTAAACCTTCTTATGGTTTAACGGAAGAGGAAGTAGCACAGATGATTAAATCTTCAATGACCAATGCTAAAGAAGATATGGAAGCCAGACAGCTTGCTGAACAACGTGTTGAAGCCGATCGTGTGATTGATACCGTTATTTCTGCATTACAAGCAGATGGGGCAGTGGTGTTGAGTGTTGAAGAATTTAAAGCCATCGAAGCGGAAATTCAAAAATTGCTTGAGACTAAAAAAGGTAACGATAGAGCTGCAATTGCACAAGGCATTAAAGATCTTGATATTGCAACTCAAGAATTTGCAGCCAAACGAATGAATTTATCTATTCAAAAAGCATTAGCGGGTAAAGCCGTTGATGAAATTATTTAAAAGAGGATTTTATGCCAAAAGTAGTTTTTCTTCCTCATGAAGAATTTTGTCCTGAAGGTATGGTTATTGAGGCAAAAAAAGGCGATAACCTATTAGAACTAGCCCATAATGCGGGTGTGGAGATTCATCACGCTTGTGATGGATCTTGTGCTTGTACGACTTGCCACGTTGTGATTCGTGAGGGTTACGATTCATTAAATGAAACCACAGATCAAGAAGAAGATATGTTGGATAAGGCTTGGGGTTTGGAGATGGATAGCCGTTTATCTTGCCAATGTGTGGTGGGTGATGAAGACTTAGTCGTTGAAATTCCAAAATATAACTTAAACCATGCAAATGAGGCCGCGCACTAATGAAATGGACAGATGTTCAACGGATTGCAGAAGAGTTATATGACCGTGATCCAGATTTAAACCCAGTAACGGTGCGTTTTACTGATATGCATCAGTGGATTTGTGAATTAGAAGATTTTGATGATGACCCAGAGGGTTCTAATGAACAAATTTTAGAAGCAATCCTAATGAAATGGATTGAAGAATACGAATAAAAAACAGTAAATTCATAAGGCATAGCAATATAGCGCTATGCCTTATTTTTTATGAACATCATGCTGCATAGCGTTTTTCATGCATTACTGGAGAAAAACGCGGGCGTATTTGATGAACAACATTGGTAATGACGCCTGAAATAGTAATATCTTCCCAATCTTGAATACGGCGATTTGGTAAATTAGCGTCTAGCGAGAATAGGATTTTCTCTCCATTGATTTCATTGAAGAATTGGTAGAATTTATACTCTCCCGCTTGTTCAATAACTAATAGATCATTAACAAAGTATTCTGAAGCTTTTTCTACAACCAGTAAATCATCTAATTCAATTCCCCAAGCAATTAAATTTGGATTTTTTACCAAAATGAAGAAGGTTTCAGTCGGGCGTTTGATACATAATGTATTGAGATCTAATTTCATTGATCGTTCTGAATCTTTATCACGATACATTGGCATAGGCTGATAAGAAAATTCACGTTTTGGATCTAGTTGACGAAGACTTGCCATAATTTCCTCTCTTGACTGTCGGTTTATACAGGTATTTTACTGATTGTCTAAACAGTGTCAACTATATTTTATGAATTTTTTTACAGTGGTTTTAAAAACAGTTAAAAAAGGATCTGGCAATAAAAAACGCACTCTATTGAGTGCGTTAAAAGAAAAACTGATATTATAAGCTTTCTGTGAAAGTACGAGTGATAACATCACGTTGTTGTTCTGGCGTTAATGAGTTAAAACGTACTGCATAACCAGAAACACGAATAGTTAATTGAGGATATTTTTCAGGATGTTTAACTGCATCTTCTAAAGTTTCGCGACGTAATACGTTAACGTTTAAGTGTTGACCACCTTCCACTTTGATTGTTGGTGCAACGTTTACTGGTACTTCGCGGTAAGAAATTTGACCTAATTCGCTGATAGCAACGACTTGATCTTCTTTATAAACATCACCTTTTGCTGCAATGCAACGTGCTTCGTTTTTTGCTTCATCTAACAACCAGAAAGAGTTTAATAAGTTGCTGTTTGCAGATTCAGTGATTTGTACGCCTTTAATCATGATAAAGCTCCATATGTTGAGAAAAAATAAACAGATTTATAAAATAATTTGAAAGATTCAAATTTATTTGATGTGCGCATTATACCCCTTTAGTTTTAGATTGCGATAAAAATTTAAGCATTTAGCATTTTTATGGATTGTTTGGTTAAAAAATGTTCGTTATTGTTTGTAATAAGAAGGAAGAAAAATGAAAACGTGGAAAGAAGCGATTGGTGAAGAAAAACAAAAAACCTATTTTCAACATATTTTACAACAGGTTCAGCAAGCTAAAGCAGCGGGAAAGACGGTTTATCCCCCACAATCAGAGATCTTTAGTGCCTTTAGTCTAACTGAATTTGAAGCCGTAAAAGTGGTCATTCTAGGGCAAGATCCTTATCACGGGCCAAACCAAGCACATGGCTTGGCATTTTCAGTCAAGCCACCAATAGCGCCACCACCTTCATTAGTGAATATTTATAAAGAGCTTGCACAAGATATTCCTAATTTTCAAATTCCTCATCACGGTTATTTGGTTGATTGGGCAAAACAAGGTGTGTTGTTACTTAATACTGTGTTAACTGTGGAGCAAGGTCAAGCACATTCGCATGCAAATTTTGGCTGGGAAACCTTTACCGATAAAGTGATTGAACAACTCAACTTGTATCGTGAAAATTTGGTGTTTTTACTTTGGGGAAGCCATGCACAAAAAAAAGGGCAGTTTATTGACCAAAATCGTCACTGTGTATTGAGAGCGCCACACCCTTCGCCACTTTCAGCGCATCGTGGTTTCTTTGGCTGTCATCATTTTTCACAAGCGAATCATTATCTTGAATCAAAAGGACTTTCACCAATTCAATGGCAACTCCCGTTAAATGTAGAATTGGTAAATCGTTAATAAAATTAGGCCGCTTGAAATTTTGCTTGACTTTGTGCTGATGTACTATTTTAATAGTGCAAAATCTTTGCAATTAAATAAGGAATTATTATGCAAACTGAATCATTATTAGAAAAATTATTTAATGCACAATCTCTCACGCAAGCTGAATCACATTTTTTCTTTGATCAAGTGATTCAAGGTAAACTTTCTTCTGAACAATTAGCAGGCGCTTTGATTGCATTAAAAGTTCGTGGTGAAACCATTGAAGAAATTGCTGGAGCAGTTGAAGCTGCTTTTGCAAATGCAACGCCATTTCCAACACCAGATTATCCTTTTGCTGATATTGTAGGCACTGGCGGAGATGGACATAATACGATTAACATTTCAACCGCCAGTGCAATTGTTGCCGCAACCTTAGGCTATAAAATTGCTAAACATGGTAGCCGTAGCGTTTCAAGTAAAACAGGCGCGAGCGATGTGCTTTCGGCATTAGGCATTGATGTAGGCATTTCACCGGAGCAAGCGCGTAAAGCATTGGATGAAACGAATCTTTGTTTCTTATTTGCTCCGCATTATCATTCGGGATTTCGCCATGCAGCACCCGTTCGCCAAGCATTAAAAACGCGTACCTTGTTTAATATTTTAGGTCCACTTGTGAATCCAGCTCACGCAAAACGTCAAATGTTAGGCGTCTATTCTCCAGATATTCTGAAAATTTATGCAGAAACGGTAAAAGCCTTAGGTGCTGAGCATACCATCGTGGTACATGGTGCAGGATTAGATGAGGTGGCGGTTCATGGTGAAACATTAGTTGCAGAAGTTGAAGGAGGTAACATTCATTATTTTAGTGTTACGCCAGCAGATTTTGGTATTCAAACACATTCGTTAGCAGATTTAAAAGGTGGTGAGCCGGAAGAGAATGCAGAAATGTTGAAAGCCTTATTAAAAGGTGATGGAAAACCCGCGCATATTGATGCAGTTGCAGTAAACGTAGCAATGTTGATGCGAACCTTTGGCGAAAGAGATCTCAAAGCCAATGCAGCTAAAGTAAAAGCGCTACTTGCAAGCGGAAAAGCATATGAAACGCTAGAAAAATTAGCAACCTTTAACGCATAAAGAAAAGAAGGCAATCTCACGGATTGCCTTCTTTTTCGCATGTCTATAGCCGTTTGCCGTGTTCAACATGAATATTGCTACTTTGATCGACAGTATTGTCATAATCCGCTTTAAAGCCTTTTAAAATCACTCGAATATGATTTTCTTTTGCATAAATATTAGCAAAATCTTCAATAAGCTCTAATACATCGCAGGCAATGTAAGAGGTTCTTTCGGCATTGATGATTAAAGTTGAATCTGGTTGGATGTTTTTCAACGTTTTCTTAATTGCCGCTTTATTTAAAAAAGAAACTTCTTCAGCTAAATCTAAGCGAATGGTAGTTGCTTCGGCTAGTTCTTCTCGGCTCAAATAGTAAGCTCGTTTCATATTGCCATGAAGAATAAATAGAATACTGATAATTAAGCCTAGCCCAACGCCTTTTAATAAATCAAATATCACTACCGCTGCAGCGGTGGCAATAAATGGAATAAATTGATAAATGCCTTTATGCCAAAAATGTTTAAAAACGGCTGGTCGGGCTAATTTATAGCCAACTAAAATCAACACGGCAGCCAATGTGGCTAATGGAATTTCATTTAGCCATGCCGGAATGGTAAGTACACAAACAAGCAATAATAAACCATGAATAATGCTTGAAATTTTATGCGTAGCACCCGCATTTGCATTGGCTGAAGAGCGTACAATTACGGCTGTAATAGGTAAACCACCAATAAGTGAAGAAACCAAATTCCCCACACCTTGTGCACGTAGCTCTTGGTTGGTATCGGTAATTCTGCGTTTTGAGTCAAGGCGATCGGCGGCTTCAATCGAAAGTAGTGTTTCGATAGAGGCAACGACAGCAATAGTTGCGCCAGTAATCCAAACTAATTGATGACTAAAACCAGAAAAATCGGGCAAGGTAATAAATGTTTGAAAGTCATTCCAGTTTTCAATCACGGGAAGGCGCACTAGCTGTTCGCTTGGAATAGCTAAATAGCTATTAGTGGCAATAAAGATATGGTTAATAAGCACACTTACAATAACTGCAATCAACGCGGAAGGAAGTTGTTTAATTTGTTTAAGCTTAGTTGAGCTATCCCAGCCAATAATAATGAATAGAGAGATAAGCGTAATAATAAGAGAGCCTAAGTGAATATCAATTGAGGCGTGTGATAATTGCGCTAGGCTAAATTTACTGCCAAAAGCGTAAGGGAGTTGGCTAAAAATAATTAGAATACCAATACCGGCAAGCATCCCTTCAATGACCGCAACGGGAATATAGTTAGTAATACTGCCCGCACGCAAAAAACCAAGTGTAATTTGCATTATGCCTGCAATCATACCTGCACAAAGAAATAATTCAAAAGAGTGTAATTGGTTAATCGTTGCCAAAACAATCGCAACAAGCCCAGCAGCAGGGCCTGCAACACTAATATGTGAAGTGCTGAGGGTACCGATAATGATTCCCCCAACAATGCCTGAAATAATCCCTGACAGTGGCGGCGCACCTGAAGCCAACGCAATGCCTAAACAGAGCGGTAATGCGACAAGAAACACAACTAAGCCCGAGGCAAAGTTTTGCTTTAACAGTTGGATTTTGCTGGTATTCATAACATCCTATGGAGGAAATGGTTAAAAACATTATTCTACGCTTAATTTTGAATCATTTTTTTGGCCTATATCAGATTTTATCAATTTTTTTATAAATTTAACCGCTTGAATTGAATTTTTTTGCAAATTTTGTCCATCGGCATTGCAAAAAATGCTTATCCTCTTTAAACTTTCGAGTAATTTTTTGTTCAATTTTTAAAGAGTTATATTTTATGACCGAATCTCTTAACACAACCTCGGAACTTTCGCTCGGACAACAGTTAAAACAAGCGCGTGAAGCGCTCGGTCTTTCTGTGGAAGACGTGGCGAAGAAAACGAATTTAAAAAAATCGCATATTGAATCGTTAGAAAACGATATTTTTGTACTACAAAATGTAGCGCCTACTTTTGTGCGTGGCTATGTGCGTAACTATGTTCGTTTTTTACGTTTGCCTGAAGGCTTAGTGTCTAGCGTTAATTATGGAGAGGTCATTTTACCTAAAACGGTAATCAATAACGCGCAACCGTCTAAAGTGAAACAAAAATCTCAAACTCAATGGGTAAAATATTTAACCATCGCGATTTTATTGGGTGCTTTAGGAATGACATTGGTTTGGTGGTATCAAGATTATCAAAAAGAGCAAGCAAACCGTGATCAATTTGTGATTGCTGCAAACCAAGAAACTCAACAACAAACCAATAATGCAGCGCCAGCGAAAAATGAGATTGCCTTACCCGCGCTACAAACAGAAAACAAAACAGTAGAAACAGCTGCTCAACCGGCAGTAGAGCCTGTAAAAGTTGAAGCATCAAAAGAAAGTACACCAACAGTGGAAGCGCCTGCTGTAGAAGTAGCAAAAACTGAGCAAGCAGTAGGGCCTGTAAAAACAGAAACGCCAGTGGTTGAACAACCTGCTGTGACTGCGCCAACTGAAACAGCAGCGCAAACTGAAAGCGAAAAACAAAGCATTCAAGCGGTCGAAAATGCAGAACCTACTGCAAATGCTGAATCTGCAGTAAATGTATTGCAACAAAATAACGCAACGACAGAACAACCTGTTGCGGAAGAGCAAGCACCACAACAAGCACTTCCTATTGATGCATTATTACGTATTGAGGTAACTGGCAAAGAAAGCTGGATTACAGTAAAAGGCGCAAGCAGTAAGAAAAGTTTAGCGGAAAAACTGTATACTTCTGGTGAAGTATTAACTTTTAACGAGAATGAACAATACCGTTTAACTATCGGCGCGCCAGCAAATGTTAAGATTTATTATAAAGGTGAAGAAGTTCCGTTAAAAATTGACGGACGTGTTGCACGTATTAAACTTCCATTACAATAGGAATTTCTCATGTCAGCAGTACACCAATCGCCGATTAAACGTCGTCAATCCAAAAAGATTTGGGTTGGAAAAGTTCCTGTCGGTGGCGATGCACCGATTTCAGTTCAGTCTATGACTAACACCCGCACTACGGATGTTGAAGCAACCGTCGCGCAAATTAAAGCCTTAGAAAAAGTGGGTGCAGATATTGTTCGCGTTTCTGTACCAACGATGGATGCCGCAGAAGCGTTTAAAGCAATTAAGCAACAAGTAGAAGTGCCACTAGTGGCGGATATTCACTTTGACTATCGAATTGCGCTTAAAGTCGCAGAGTATGGCGTAGATTGCTTGCGTATCAATCCAGGTAACATTGGTAACGAAGAGCGTATTCGTTCTGTGGTTGATTGTGCGAAGGATAAAAATATTCCAATTCGTATTGGGGTTAATGCTGGATCATTGGAGCGTGATATTCAAGAAAAATATGGCGAACCAACTCCACAAGCATTATTAGAGTCTGCATTACGCCACGTAGATATTTTAGATCGTTTCAACTTCGATCAATTTAAAGTAAGCGTAAAAGCATCCGATGTATTCCTTGCGGTAGAGTCTTATCGTTTATTAGCAAAAGCGATTGAGCAGCCATTGCATTTAGGTATTACTGAAGCCGGTGGCGCACGCGCAGGTTCGGTGAAATCAGCTATCGGCTTAGGTTTACTCCTTTCAGAAGGAATCGGAGATACTTTACGTATTTCGCTAGCAGCGGATCCAGTTGAAGAAGTGAAAGTGGGTTTCGATATTTTGAAATCATTACGCATTCGTTCACGCGGTATTAACTTTATCGCTTGCCCAACTTGTTCGCGTCAAGAAATTGATGTGATTGCAACGGTAAATGCATTAGAGCAACGCCTAGAAGATATTTTAACACCAATGGATGTTTCCATTATTGGCTGTGTGGTAAATGGCCCGGGTGAAGCATTAGTTTCAGATCTTGGTGTGACTGGTTCAAATAAAATGAGCGGTTTCTATCTTGATGGCGTGCGTCAAAAAGAACGGTTCGATAACGATAAACTCATCGACCAACTTGAAGCGAAAATTCGAGCAAGAGTTGCAGAACAAGCGCAACGTATCGAAATTATCCCGATAGGCTAATCGTATCTAGCGGTGGAGTTTGTAAAAACATTTGCAAATTTCACCGCTTTTTTCTTTTTATTTCTTGGTTTCTTTCAAAATGACAATTTCCTGTGGAGAACAATATGCAAAAATTACTTTTTATTATCAATTCTGCCCCATATGGCAATGAAAGTTTTTTCAGTGGTTTACGTTTAGCACTACAAATTCAAGAACAGCACAAAGCAGAAATTAACATCTTTTTAATGTCGGATGCCGTGGTCGGTGGTCTTGCTAAACAAGCGCCATCAGAAGGCTATCATGTACAGCAAATGTTAGAAATTTTAACCTCACAAGGCGCTACAGTGAAACTTTGTAAAACTTGTACGAATGCGCGTGGTATAACTGAACTTCCTTTAGCTGAAGGGGTAGAAATTGGGACATTGATTGAGTTAGCAGACTGGACAATGCAAGCCGATAAGGTATTGAATTTCTAATGCAAGATATTGATGTTATTGTTATTGGCGCTGGCGCAGCAGGGCTGTTTTGCGCAGCGCAATTAGGTCAAGCGGGCAAGCGTGTGCTTGTGTTAGATAATGGCAAGAAAATCGGTCGTAAAATTTTAATGTCGGGCGGCGGTTTCTGTAATTTCACGAATTTAGAAGTGACACCACAGCATTATCTTTGCCAGAATCCTCATTTTGTTAAATCAGCATTGGCACGTTATAACCAGTGGGATTTTATTGCACTCGTTGCACAATATGGCATTAGCTACCATGAAAAAGAATTGGGGCAGCTGTTTTGTGATGAAGGGGCTGAACAAATCGTTAAATTACTAGAAACAGAATGTCAAAAAGGCAATGTCGAAATTTTGCTAAAACAAGCGGTCATTTCTGTCGAAAAATTTGCAAATGGTTTTGAAATTCAGACCGCTTGTGCTCGTTACCAAACCCCTCATTTAGTTGTAGCCACCGGTGGACTTTCGATGCCGGGGCTTGGCGCGACACCTTTTGGTTATAAATTGGCAGAACAGTTTGGCCTAAATGTTGTGGCACCACGAGCCAGCCTTGTACCTTTTACTTGGAAAGAGAGTGATAAGCCTTTTGTAAGTTTATCTGGGATCTCTTTGCCAGTGAGTGTCAGCAATCAAGGAAAAACTTTTAGCAATCAGATGTTGTTTACCCATCGCGGGCTTTCTGGCCCCGCAATTTTGCAGATTTCTAACTATTGGCAAATGGGCGAAAGTGTTGAAATTGATCTGTTACCTAACGCAATGATTACCGATATTTTACAAGAGTTGCGTCAATCTTCGCCGAAATTACAGCTTAAAACAGTCTTAGCGCGTTATTTGCCTAAAAAACTGGTTGAATTATGGTTTGAGCAAGGTTGGTTAAAAGAAAATACGTTAGCCCAACTTTCTAAAGCTGAACTGGCACATTTGGAACAATGGATTCATCATTGGGCATTTTTACCAAATGGTACAGAAGGTTATCGCACTGCAGAAGTGACCATGGGCGGTGTGGATACTGCCGAAATTTCTTCTAAAACAATGGAAGCCCAAAAGGTTCAAGGCTTATATTTCATTGGTGAGGTCTTGGATGTAACGGGGTGGCTCGGGGGTTATAACTTCCAATGGGCGTGGTCTTCGGCTTTTGCTTGTGCGCAGGGTATTTGTCGCGTTTAGGCAAAAATGGTAGCATACCTATATATTTTTTTGATTGAGAACAGAATTTGAGTAAAAGACGATTAACGCAAAATCAACAGCGCCGTATTCAATCTAACCACCATAAACGAATCAGTAAAAAAGAGTTTGAGTGGCAAGAAGATATGCTTGGCGAAGTGCAAACGGGCATCGTAGTTACGCGACATGCGAAGCATGCTGATGTTGAAGCGCCTAATGGAGAGATTTGCCGTTGTAATTTACGCCGAACGCTAAAAAATGTGGTAGTCGGTGATGTGGTTTCTTGGCGACAAGGAACCGCGCAACTGCAAGGTATTTCAGGTGTGATTGAAGCGATTTATCCACGCAAGAATGAGTTAACTCGCCCTGATTATTATGATGGCATTAAAGTGATGGCATCGAATATTGATCAGATTATTATTGTTTCTGCTGTGTTGCCAACCTTATCGCTTAACATTATTGACCGTTATTTGGTTATTTGCGAAACGGCAGGCATTCCCGCGTTGATTGTACTGAATAAAATTGACTTATTAAGCCCAGAAGAGCGCGAAGCGGTAAAAGCACAACTCTCTATTTATGAAAAAATTGGTTACGAAACATTATTGCTTTCTGCTGATACAGGCGAAAATATGGCTACATTAGATAGCTATTTATCGAAAGGCACCTCTATTTTTGTGGGACAATCTGGTGTAGGAAAATCAAGTTTAATCAATCAGTTATTGCCAGAAGTGCAAGCTTTAACAGGAGTGGTGAGTGATACCTCTGGTCTAGGGCAGCATACCACGACAGCTTCTCGCTTATATCATCTTCCACAGGGGGGAAATTTAATTGATTCACCAGGGATTCGGGAATTTGGTTTGTGGCATTTAGAAGCTGAGCAGATTACGCAAGGTTATCGCGAATTCCAACAAGTGCTAGGTACTTGTAAATTTAGGGATTGTAAACACGGCAATGATCCTGGTTGTGCATTACGCGAAGCAGTGGAAGCAGGTAAAATTGATCCGATTCGTTTTGAAAACTACCATCGTTTAATTGAAAGTCGAAACGAAAGTAAGAGCCAGCGCCATTTCAGAACGGAGATTGCCTAATTATGTTTATTTATCCAAAAGCAAAACTGATTGCCGGCGTGGATGAAGTAGGACGTGGCCCGTTAGTGGGTGCAGTAGTGACTGCTGCAGTTATTTTAGATCCGCAAAAGCCGATTATGGGGCTGACTGATTCTAAAAAACTTTCAGAGAAAAAGCGTTTGGCATTAGCTGAAGAAATTAAAGAAAAAGCCCGTTGTTGGTCATTAGGTCGAGCTGAGCCAGAAGAAATCGATTCGCTTAATATTCTGCATGCAACAATGTTGGCAATGCAGCGTGCTGTGGAAGGCTTGAGCATCACGCCTGATTTTGTATTGGTTGATGGCAACCGCTTACCTAATTTGTCAATGCCAGCACAAGCGGTGGTAAAAGGCGATGCATTAGTACAAGAAATTAGTGCAGCATCAATTTTAGCGAAAGTGACACGCGATTTAGAAATGGCAGAGTTAGATAAACAATTTCCAGAATATGGATTTGCAAAACATAAAGGTTATCCGACCGCTTTACATTTTGAAAAATTAAGCCAATATGGTGCTACGCCTTTTCATCGCAAGAGTTTTGCGCCAGTGGCAAGATGTTTAAATTTAAAATAAAAAGGACAGTGTTATGACTGAAAAAACTTATCAAGAAACAATTTTTAGTAAAATTATCCGCAAAGAAATTCCGGCAGATATTGTTTATCAAGATGAATTGGTTACTGCTTTTCGTGATATTTCGCCACAAGCTAAAACCCATATTTTGATTATTCCAAATAAATTTATTCCAACTGTTAATCATGTCACAGCTGAAGATGAGCAAACACTTGGTCGCTTATTTACAGCAGCAGCGAAAATTGCACAAGCGGAAGGCATTGCCGAAAATGGCTACCGTTTGATTGTGAATTGTAACCAACATGGCGGGCAAGAAGTGTTCCACATTCATATGCATTTAGTTGGCGGTGAGCCACTTGGTGCGATGTTAGCGAAAAAATAGAGGGTTTATGCGTAACGCATTATTTGTTTTTGCAATCGGTTCATTTTTTTTGACCGCTTGTGGTAGTAATCCACAAAGTTACTTGCCGGCAAAATCTAAGCCAATAGTAAATATTGAATCACCGATGGAGCAGTTTGTTGAAGTAAATGCGAAAGCGGATACCTTGACTCTAGAAAATAAAACGGATTCGCCAATCAGTAGCACGTTAAAATTCTTTTGGTATGACCAACATGGTGCAACGCAAAGTCAAGATGCTGAGAATGAAGGGTGGCAGCCGTTTTATTTGCCAGCGAAATCTCTGCTGAAGATTAACCTGATAAAACCTACGCCTGAGAGTGAAAATTATCGAATTTATCTCAGAAAAAATGTGATTTAGAAGAAAAAAGAGAGGAAATTTATTTTCCTCTCTTTTTGTTTATCTAACTAACTTATTTTTTCGCTTGTAATAACCATTCAACCGATTGGGCCAATAATTTCGTGCCTTGTACCGTTAAAATGGATTCTGGATGAAATTGGAAGCCACAAATCGGTAATGTCTGATGACGAACCGCCATAATAATATTTCCATAAGTAGCATTAACCACTAATTCCGCAGGAAGATCATCTCCCATCAATGAATGATAACGAGCAACGGGCATAGGATTGTGAATGCCGGCAAACATGGCTTGGTTGTCATGATCAATTTTAGAGACTTTACCATGTAACACGGTGCCAGTATGGACAACCTCTCCTCCTAATGCCTCAATAATCGCTTGGTGGCCTAAACAGATGCCAATCATTGGCACTTCATGTTTAAGTTGTTTAATAATCTCAATTAAGTTTCCTGCTTCTGCTGGTGTGCCAGGGCCGGGAGATAGCGCCACAATACACTCTGGGGTATTACGCGCTTTTTCTAAAAAAGCGTCTAATGGGTAGTCGTTACGAAATACGGTAACTTGGTGGCCAAGGTCGCGAAATTGATCGACTAAGTTATAAGTAAAAGAGTCAAAATTATCCACAAATAAAATATGTGCCATGGGATTTTCCTTATTTGGTATTTACTTCGGCAATTGCTTTTAAAACTGCTCGGGCTTTATGTCGAGTTTCATCGGCTTCAGATTGTGGATCTGAATCTAACACTTCACCACAACCAGCTTGAACGTAAGCCATGCCATTTTGTACGAACGCAGAGCGAATTACGATACAGGTATCTAAGTCACCTTTTGAGGTTAAGTAACCCACGGCGCCCCCATAACTGTGACGTTTTTGCTGCTCAACTTGATAGATAAGTTGCATTGCTTTAATTTTTGGCGCACCAGTGAGGGTACCCATATTCATGCAAGCTTGATAAGCGTGCAGTGCATCTAAGTCGTGGCGTAATGTTCCAACCACGCGTGAAACTAGGTGCATGATATGTGAGTAGCGGTCAATTTGCATTAAATCCACGACTCGGCGAGTTCCTGCTTCACTAACGCGTGCAACATCATTACGGGCTAAATCCACCAGCATTAAGTGTTCTGCAAGCTCTTTTTGGTCAAGGCGTAATTCTAATTCTAAGCGAGTATCTAATTCTGGATCGATATTCCCGTGAGCATCAAAACCGCGCGGGCGTGAGCCAGCAATAGGATAGATTTCTAATTGTCGGCTTTGTGAAGTGTATTTCAATGCACTTTCTGGTGATGCACCGAATAAGGTAAAGTTTTCCCCTTGCATTAAGAACATATAAGGGCTTGGATTGTTAATTTTTAGCTGGCGATATGCGGCTAAAATGTTTGGACAAGGCAAGCTAAAACGGCGTGAGGGCACGATTTGGAAAACATCGCCAATGTTTAAATGATGTTTAAGTTGGGTCACAATCGCTTTGAAATCTTCATCTTCAATATTGGTTTGCACTTCGCCTGAAGCAGCTTGTGTTGGAAGGCGTAATTCACAAGGTTGATATTTCGCTAATGTTTCACTAAAGGCTTTAGCTTCTTGCGTTAATGCGCCTTGTTCCTTTTCATCAAAACAGAAAGTATGTAAAACAGCTTGTTGTTTTTGGTGATCAACAAAGACCAATTGTTCAGCTAAATAGAAACTATAATTATGGCAACGTAAACCATCGTCTTTTAATTCAATGCCATCCATTGGAATAAAGTGCGCGACCAAATCATAGCTGAATAAACCACCTAAATAGACCGCATCTTCAGATTGCGTAAAAAGTTGGCTGACTACGCGTAGCCCATCAAACACAGTACTCGTTTTTAATTTGCTATCTTCATCTAAGTGCTGGTTAATGGTTGGAAAGGTTGCTTGCAAGCGGTCATTTTTTTCTGAAAATTTGCAAATAGGCGCTGGAGAAAGTTGTGAGAGAGCTTGTGCTATCTGTGGTAAGACGGCTTGTCCATTTGCGGTTAATGCTTCAAATGTGACTTGTTGTGCATCACAAAAAATGTGAACGGCTGATTTTGCAAAAATAAGACTTTTTAAGCTGTTTTTACTTTGAATTTCCGCAGAATCGAGTAACAGCGTATGTGAACGATTGCTGCATAAATGATAAAACGCAACTGTGGTATCTTCGTAATAAGGAATCACAGTTTGTTGAATTTGCACGGTCATAGTATTTTTCCTACATTGATTTTTGCACTATTAAACTAGTACACAAAAAAGAAGTCAAGCGCTTTTCGATGGAATTTTGAAAAGCCTATAAATCAATAGACAAAAAGCGTATAATAAGCGCTATCTTCGTCAGGAGAACATCATGAGTCAATTTTTTTATATTCACCCCGATAATCCGCAAACTCGTTTAATTCATCAAGCCGTCGAAATTATTAAAAAGGGTGGTGTTATTGTTTACCCAACGGATTCTGGTTATGCGTTAGGTTGTGCAATTGGCGAAAAAGCAGCAATGGATCGCATTGTGGCCATTCGTCAGTTACCAGAAAATCATAATTTTACTTTGGTGTGTCACGATTTGTCTGAGATTTCATTGTATGCAATGGTAAGTAATCAGTCTTATCGCTTAATTAAAAATAATACGCCAAATCCATACACCTTTATTCTACCGGCAACTAAAGAGCTGCCACGTCGTTTAATGACTAAGCGTAAAACGATAGGGATTCGTGTGCCAGATAATGCGATTGCTTTGGCATTATTAGAAGCTTTAGGTGAACCGATTCTTTCTTGTTCTTTGATGCTGCCACATACAGAAGTGACAGAATCCGACCCAGATGAGATTCGAGATTATCTAGAAAAACGGGTGGAATTGATTATTCATGGTGGCTATTTAAGTCAACAACCTACCACCGTAGTAGATTTAACAGACGAAACCCCTGTGATTATTCGCGAAGGGGCGGGTGATTTAACCCCATTTAATTAAACATTTTATTGATAGACGCTTGTGAAAGCGACAAAGGAAACCGAATGAAAACATTTCAAGTCTCACGCGCAGACAAAAAATTCGCAGATAAAACGAAAAAAGCACAGCCATTTCGTGATGAAAAGCGCCCAACAACAAAACCATTAGCTAAGAAGCCTGCTAAACCAACTCAACTTGATGCAAATCATGCAGAAAAGAAAAGTAGCGTAGAAAAAAAAGCAAAAGTGGTAGGCGAAAAGCTGCAAAAAATCTTAGCAAGAGCAGGCCAAGGTTCACGTCGTGAATTAGAAACCATTATCGCAGAAGGCCGAGTGAGTGTGGATGGCAAAATTGCAAGCCTGGGTGATCGCGTGCAAGTGAGTTCTGCCACGAAAATTCGTGTAGATGGCAATTTAATCAATTTAATTCCAACGCAAAAAGAGATTTGCCGTGTACTTATGTACTACAAACCAGAAGGGGAGCTTTGCACACGTTCTGATCCAGAAGGGCGTGCAACCGTGTTTGACCGTTTACCTCGTTTAGTGGGTTCTCGTTGGATTGCAGTAGGGCGCTTAGATATTAACACTTCTGGTCTTTTACTGTTTACCACCGATGGGGAATTAGCTAACCGTTTAATGCATCCAAGCCGCGAAGTCGAGCGTGAATATTCAGTGCGAGTATTTGGCAATGTTGACGAAGCAATGTTGCAACGATTACGTAAAGGCGTTCAACTGGAAGATGGCCCTGCAAACTTTAAACAAATTAAAGTGGTTGGTGGCACAGGGATTAACCAGTGGTTTGATGTAACTTTAACTGAAGGGCGTAATCGTGAAGTTCGCCGTTTATGGGAATCTCAAGGGGTAGAAGTGAGCCGCTTGATTCGTATTCGTTATGGAAATATCAAATTAGAAAAAAGTTTACCGCGCGGTGGTTGGGAAGAGATGGGACTTGAGCAAGTTAACTATCTGCGTGAATTAGTCGGTTTACCTGCTGAAACAGAAACAAAAGTGGATGTGACGAAAAACCGTCGTAGAGCGAACATTCGCCAAATCCGCAAGGCAGTAAAACAACATACCAAATATCGCAATAACAAATAAGCGAGCGAAGCATGAAACCAACATTCAAAGAAAAATCTGCTAAATTTCAACAAGGCAGTGAAAAGACCTCTCGCAATTTTAATGAGCGAAGCTTTAATGAACGTGATCAAAAAGGTTCAGAGCGTCGTGCTAAGCCAAAGGGAAAATTTGCAAAAGATTCGGCAAAACAGACCGCTTACAGCTACCCTTCAGAAGGCCGAAAAGCCAGTGGTGAAGGAAAAGTGAAAATTTTAGTGAAAGGTGGAAATCCGTGGCAAGGTGAGAAAGAGAAAAAAACGGGGCCACTTTCACCACGCGCACCAGAAAAAATTAAGAAAAACCGTGCTGAAGAAATGAAAGTTTATGGCGAAAATGCTTGCTTAACTTTATTTCAACAACGTCCACAAGCAATTGTTCGTCTTTGGGCAACGGTTGAAGGTGCCAAAAAATTAGGCGAAGTAACGAGCTATTTAGCTGCAAATAAAAAAGCTTATCACGTTGTAGATAAAGCAGAAATGGAACGGGTAACGGGCACGGAACATCATGGCGAAATGTGCTTGTTAGTGAAAAAAGCGCCTGCGTTGACTTTAGATGGCTATTTACAAGTGCCACGTAAACAAGATTGTTTGGTTCTGTTAGATTGTGTGAACAATGCGCAAAACGTTGGCGGAATTGTGCGTACTTGTGCATTTTATGGCGTGAAAGGGGCAATTGTTGAATCGGCTGATTCGTTATATTCAAGTGCGGCAGCGCGTGTGGCAGAAGGTGGATTAGAATTTGTTCGCCCACTTGAAACTAAACATAAAGAAATTGCTTTTGAACAATTAAGAAAAGCAGGGTATCAAATCGTGCATTTAACGCGTAGCAAACAGGCGAAATCTTTAGCGCAAACAACATTAAATGAAAAGGTTGTTTTTGTATTAAGTGAAGTGATGAGCCAAGAGTTAAGTGAGCAAGATACCTCTGTTCAACTTTCATTTGCTAATCCGCTGAACAGTGGTTTGAACATCGCAGTGAATGCAGGTGTGTTACTGAATCAATGGTATCAAACGTATTGCTTATAATGGATAAGAAATCCCCATGGGGATTTTTTTATAGAGAATTTCCCTTTGAGAGGTGCTTGAAAAAACGGCAGATAATTAAAAATGTGTAGATTTAATTTAGCCTAGCTTTACTTTATGATAATAATCGGGTATTTTGGCTTTCCCGTTTTGGGATCTTGAAGTGTATAAAAAATACACGCTAATCTAACCAATTGAGCAGACCAATGGAGTTAACTATGGCTGAACAAATTACCCCTTCAAATGACGTGCTTCTTAAAGCCGTCCACGATACTTTAGTTATTTCAACCACCGATTTACAAGGTGTCATCACTTACGCAAATGATCTTTTCTGCAAATTAACCGGCTACTCTCGTGAAGAGTTAATCGGTCAACCACATAACTTAGTACGCCATCCAGCTGTACCAAAAGAAGTTTATAAAGATATGTGGGATACGATTCAAGCAGGTAAAATTTGGACTGGTATCGTGCCTAACGTAGGTAAAGGTGGCGTGGTGTATGTTGTTGATACAACCGTTCAGCCAATTTTTGATGCAGAAGGTAAAATCACTAGCTACATTAGCGTGCGTCGCGTAATTAACGACTTAATGCAAAATTTCGACGCGGTAGAATTATCAAAAGAAATTTTTGACGATTTCTACGACAAATAAGATTTGAGCGTGCCGAATTGGCACGCTTTTATTTTATTGTGCTTATAATGTTAAGGAGAAAAAATGCGCAACGAGATTCAAAAAATTTATATAGCTTATGCATCAGAATCTGGCAATACCGAAGTTTTGGCAAAACAATTAGCGAATGAAGATTGGTTAGCCGCTTATTCGCCTACCTTAGCCACATTAAATGAATTTAATTTAAATCAACCGAAAGAGAACGATTTATTATTAGTTTTAACCAGTTCTTTTGGTGACGGTGAACCACCTGCAAATGGGGATGAATTTGTAAATAATTTAGAAAATTTAACCGCTTTACCCTGTTATTATGCCGTATTTGGTTTGGGTGATGTCACTTACGATAAATTCTGTGGGTTTAGTAAACAAGTTGATGAGTTATTGTTAAAAAAACAAGCTAAACCATTTATTGCGCGCGTAGATGCAGATTTAAATTATGCAGAAATTTTTAAACAATGGTTGCCATTATTACAACAAACATTAGCTCAAGTAGTAGATTTACCAAAAACGCATACTCTTTCTGTCAAAGTTTATAATGAGAAAACCGTTTATCAGGCAGAAGTTTTAGAAGTTAAACATTTAGCAGCATCAGATCCAGCCGTTTATCATTTACGCTTATCTTTAGCGGATAGTGGAATTTTCTATCAAGCCGGTGATTTAATTTATGTTCAGGTTGAGCAACCAGATAATGAATTAGCAAATTATGTAGATTGGTTTAATAACCTAGAAGCAAAAAATTTATTAGCGAAAAAAGAGCTACGTTTATTAAGTAAAAATGTATTACGTGATTTAAATAAAATTTTAGACCATGCAGAATTAAAAAATTTACTGAAAATCTCTAATAAAAAAGCATTAGAAGCGTATTTATATGGTCACGATTTATTTGATGTATTAACTGATTTTGATGCAGAGAAAAAGGTAACGTTAGAGAATTTAGTTGAGATTTTACCAAACTTAACCGCGCGTGCTTATTCGATTAGCTCTTGTGGTAAAACGCATCCAGATTATGTTGATTTATGTGTACGTCATGTTCACTATCAATTAAATGACAGAACTTATCAAGGTACTGCAAGTGATCAGTTAGCTAAAGTTAAAGTCGGGCAAAAACTTTCTGTTTTTGTGAAATCTAATCCAACCTTCCACTTACCGAAAGTATTAAATGCACCGGTTGTGATGATTGGCTCAGGTGCGGGCATTGCGCCACATATTGGTTTCTTGGAATATTTTGCTAATCAAGATAAGCCAAGTGCAAGCTATTTGTTCTTTGGTGAACGCTATCAGGCAAAAGATTTCCTTTATCAAGAACAATTAAAAAACTATCGGCAAAATGGTGTATTAACACAGCTTTTCACCGCGTTTTCACGCGATCAAGCGGTCAAATTTTACGTGCAAGATGCAATTAAAGCACAAGGCGAATTGATTTGGCAATTGATTGAACAGGGCGCTTATTTCTATCTTTGTGGTAGTAAATCGATGAGTAAAGCAGTGGATGAAGCGTTAATTGAGATTGCTGATCAAATCGGACACCAGCCTTATGTAGATGATTTCAATAATATTATCGCAACGCTGATTGCTGAAGGGCGATTATTTAGAGATGTTTATTAAATAAAGTAAAAAAGCTGAAATCATCAAGATTTCAGCTTTTTTATTTAGGATTGTTTATATAAATGAGGAATCAGTTTTCCATTTAAATATTCTCCAATATAAACTTGTTCAACGGTTATTTGATTTTTTTCTAATTCTTGTTTTACCCAATCTTCATCTCGGTTGAGCAGTTCTAAAATATCCGAATCAATTTGTCCATCAATAATTAGTGGATAACGCAAATCTTCATCGCCATATTGAATAATAGAGATTTGCCCATTTTGCTCGATGACGGCACGTTTTACTGTGGCGATTTCATAAATTCCAGCTGCACGTAATTTGAACATTAAATCATGTGCTGAAATGCCATTTTTCATACATTCATCAATTTGAACTTTTCCATTTAGAATTACCCATACCGGTTTGCCATCAATAATATTTTTCACAAATTGGTTATGGTTTTTAATAAATCTTAGGGTAAATACTAACAATGTCCATAAAATAAGTACTAAGATAAATTGCAATATACCGATATTATCATTGTAAATGACTGCACCAATAATTCCACCTAATACATAGTTTTGTACTTGATCCATGGCAGAGGTAGGGGCTAAATTGCCTTTTCCCATTAAATTAATTTGAAGAATTAACCCGATAATCCCAATAGTTAATTTTATGGCTAAGAAAGAGTAACTTTCCATTATTTGTTCTCCTTATCAATAAGATTGATATTAGAATTAACTAAATTAATATCTGATAAAGTATAGGCAGTAAAGTCATTATTAAAATGAACTTCAAAATATTTACTTTTAATCCCAATAATCATTCCATTAGTTAATTTTTGGTCATTAACTATCAGATCCTCATTTTTTAACTGCTGATTATCTCTTACTGAATTTAGGAATGTGATAATTTGAGAACTATCATTGGCATAGATTTGATTTTGCTCATATTGAGTATATTGAATACCAAGCAATAAAATAATAAGTAATAAAGAAATAATGCTTAAATCCCGATATTTACTTTCTATACGATGGCGTAAATACAGTGTAGAAGCTAATAATAAGGTACCTAGGGTAACAAAAATAGCAATGTATTTTAGATAATCCTGAAAATACATTTTATTTTCTAAATAAAAGTAAGTGAAAAAAGACATATGCCCTCAGCTTATATAATAGAAAAATGCAGGGAATCCCTGCATTTTTTATGTGAATTATTTATGTTTTTTTGATGCTTTGTGACTTGCTTTTTTAGGTTGAGCTTGTGGCTTTTCCTGTTCAGCTTTATGTTCATCATCAATAATGGTTTTTACACAGAGATGAATAATATCGTCTGCACCTTTGCGAATATATTCATCATCGCGAATTTGTCCTTTTTGTAAATCATGCATCGCATCATCAATTCCTTGTACCATGCTTGCTTTATCTAATAATCCCCAGCAGTTGGCATCTAGATGGTTTACATTACTTTGGAACCCCTCGGCAAATAGGATGCCGCTATAATAAGCATAAACGTTATGATCCATTAAACGATTCAAGGTTGTAGCACGAATTTGTTCAATTGGCATATTGACTTTGCCATAGTACCAGTCGCTTACGCCTTTCGTGAATGAGGCAATATCATAATTGGCAGTCACGCGGTCTTTATATGTTTGACCAGTAACGCCATAAGAGACCGCATAAGATTTATCATCAATTTGATCTTTGCTTAAACGGCTTGGTGTGTTGTTTGAACAAGCGCTTAATAAAACAGCAACACAGAGAAATAGGGCTTTATGGACTAATTTCATTTTGCTCTCCAATTTATCGTAGGGTAAATATCTGATATCTGCTATTATTCTACCCAATAAAAGGCATGTTTGCCTAAACATTTTTATGAGAACGTAATGAAACAATATTTAGCTTTATGTAAACGCATTGTTGAGCAAGGAAAATGGGTAGAAAATGAACGAACTGGTAAGCGCTGTTTAACGGTTATCAATGCGGACTTAACCTATGATGTTGCTAATGGCGAGTTCCCACTCGTCACAACGAGAAGAAGTTTTTGGAAAGCAGCAATTGCTGAATTATTAGGTTATATCCGCGGTTATGATAATGCTGCGGATTTCCGTGCTTTAGGCACCAAATCTTGGGATGCGAATGCAAATGAAAATGCAGCATGGTTAGCGAATCCTCATCGTAAAGGCACTGATGATATGGGCTTGGTTTATGGTGCCGTAGGTCGGAATTTTCCCAAACCTGATGGCGGTTCAGTCGATTTACTTCGTCAAATTGTCGATGATTTGAAAAAAGGTGTGGATAATCGCGGTGAGATTTATACATTTTATCACCCTGGTGTATTTCATATGGGCTGCTTGCGCCCATGCCTATATAGCCACCATTTTTCATTATTAGATGGCGTGCTTTATCTTAACAGTACTCAACGTTCTGCAGATGTGCCATTAGGATTAAACTGGAATATGATTCAATGCTATACCTTCTTAGCGCTCATGGCACAAATTACGGGACACCAAGCAGGACAAGCGTTTCATAAAATTGTGAATGCACATATTTATGAAGATCAACTTGAATTGATGCGAGATGTACAACTCCAACGTGAACCTTTAGCGTCACCGAAGTTAATCATCAACCCAGAGATTAAATCGTTAGAAGATTTAGAAACTTGGGTAACCTTAGATGATTTTAAGGTTGAGGGGTATGAATTTCATCCAAGCATTCAATATCCATTTTCGGTGTAAATTTTATAAAAAATAGGGACAAAATTTCTGTTTTGTCCCTATTTTTATGTTTTATTGGATGAAATATTGAATGCCTTCAAAAATGAGCAATAGTCCGAAGCCAGCAAAAACCACACCAGCTGCATTGTCAATATAGCGACTATATTGACTATAAAATTGTCGAATAGGCTTGCGAGAGAAGAGTAAGGCAACTAAGCAAAAATAGATGAGTGTTGAAATTACAAAGAGCAGCAATAATTCGATTTGTAAGTGTAATTCACTAAAATTACCTAGGAAGCCTGAAATAACGCTAGTAAAGTAAGCACCTGCTTTAGCATTGAAAATGTTGATCATCAACCCTTTTCTAATTTCAGTGAGGCTGTGTAAAGCGGTCTGATTTTCACTGTTTTTTGCAAATGTTACATTATCTGAAATGCGTAACATACTTATGCCGATGTAAAGTAAATAACTTCCCCCCACAACCATAATCACATATTGCACCACATCGCCTAAATGTTGTTTTAGCCACACTAATCCAAAAATAGAAAAAGCTGCCCAGAAGATAATTCCGAGTGAAATTCCAATAGCGGCTAAAATGCCTGCACGAATAGAGTGACTGGCAGATTGGCGAACAACATAGAAAAAATCTGGGCCGGGGCTTGCTAGTCCAGCCAAATGAATCAATAAAATATTTAACATTGTTTAGAAAAAGAAATGAATCAGCCAAAGTGCGGCAAGGGCAAAAATGGCAGCAAAAATATCGTCCACCATAATGCCTAATCCGTTTTCCAGTTTTTCATCAAAGTAACGGATAGGGAATGGTTTGAGAATATCGAAAAATCTAAAACTTATAAATGCCAATAAATAATAGAAATTATCGTAGGCAGGGAGTAGGCAGAACATTAAAAAGATAGCGACGATCTCGTCCCAAACAATCCTCCCATCGTCATGAACATTGAGATCTTGGCTTGTTTTATCACAAATATAAATGCCGGCAATAAAGCTAATAATAGTTAAAACGGCAAAGAAAAAGGCAGAGTGCGTCAGTTGCCATAATAAAATGGACACCAAAACACCAGCAAGGCTTCCCCAAGTTCCTGGAGCCGGCTTTAATAGGCCTGAACCAAAACCAAAAGCAAAAAAATGAATAGGATTTTTTAAATTAGGTGCTTGCATAAGTTATCCATGAAAATGATCGAAACCACTTTGAGTAGGCGTGGAAATGATTTTGCCATTTTTTTGTAAAATTAGACCGCTTGTAGCGGGCAAAATCCGTCCAATACAAGTGACTAAAATACCTTGGCTACGTAATAATTGCTGCATACTTTCTCGTTTTTCATCACTTACAGTAAAACAAAGCTCATAATCTTCCCCACCAGTTAAGGCAAAGTTTTCAGCTTCTGCTTCGCTATAATTTTCACGCAAATGCCGAGAAAGTGGCAGTTGGTCGAGATAAATTTCAGCCCCTACTTGGCTGCGTGCTAAAATATGCCCAAGATCGGCAATTAGTCCATCTGAAATATCAATCGCACAATAAGAAAAAGGGCGTAATGCTAAGCCTAATTCGACACGCGGTGTCGGGCGCAAGTGACGCTGGCACAAATAGCGGTCGGGTTCTGATGATGTTTTACCATTTTTATTCAGTAAAATATCAAGACCTGCAGCACTATCGCCTAGTGTGCCAGAAACAAAAATCCAATCTCCAACTTTTGCTTGATGGCGAAATAGCCCTTGTCCAGTTGGCAAAATACCTTGTGCCGTTAAAGTTAAAGATAGCGGCCCTTTGGTTGTGTCTCCACCAATCAGCTGGGTTTGATAGCGATCTAAAATGGCAAATAAACTTTGGCTGAATTCTGCCAACCAATGTTCTTCTACTTTGGGTAAAGTGAGCGCTAATGAAACGTAGCGGGGCATTGCCCCCATCGCTGCTAAATCACTTAAATTTACAGCAACAGTTTTATAGGCTAGATCGGCTGCTGAAATATTCGGAAGAAAGTGAGTACCTTCGACTAAAGTATCTGTTGTGATGGCAAGGCAGTGTTGCGATGGAATTTCAATGAGCGCGCAATCATCGCCAATTGATAATGGCAAGTCATTTGATTTCTGATGAGGTCGCGTAAAATAGCGTGAGATAAGATCAAATTCACCCATATTTACTCCGGTTTGATGGAATAAAAAAGGTAAGCGAGGCTTACCTTTTGCTTTGATTATTTACGACCTAAAGCCGGTGCTAATTTATCTAAAATACTGTTGATGTATTTGTGGCTATCATCTGAGCCGAATGCACGAGCAACTTCAATAGCTTCGTTAATCACGACTTTGTAAGGTGCATCTAATTCAAATTGTAATTCATAAGCCGACATTCTAAGTACGCTACGTTCAATTGGGTCAACTTCGTTTTCATCACGGTCTAAATAAGGACGAATTGAAGCATCGACAGCTTCAATGTTTGCAACAGTGCCACGAAATAACTTGCGGAAATAAGGCATATCTACTTTAGCTTCAATTTCATCTTCACCCGCGAAAGCATCGGTAACAAAAGCTAGTTCGATTTCTTCTGCGCTATTTTGTGAAATTGACCAAGAATATAGAGCTTGTACGGCACATTCGCGTGCACGACGACGGGGAGAAATTTTCATAACACCTCAGTTGTTAAATTAAGATAAATAAGGCGCTATCGAGGCGCCTAAAATTATCAAAGATTTTAACATAATTTCCTATTTTATGTGAGGTTTATTTGCCAGCGCTGGCTTGGAGGTCGAGTTGGGGAATTTCACGGCCATATCACCAGATTTCACAATATAAGGGGTAACAAAGATAACTAATTCTCGCTTAGTGATTTGATCTTTTTGATAACTAAATAAATGCTTAATAAACGGAATTGAACCTAATACTGGCACGCGATCGGCATCTTTTGTTGCTAGATGCTGGAAAATACCACCTAATACAATCGTTTCGCCATGTTTTGCAAAAACTTGCGTGTTAAGTTCTTGTTTATCAATAGGTGGTGCATTTGTGCCATTACTACTTGCAACGGCAGATTGTCCTTGGGAGTTTTGTGTTACCACTAAATCCAATAAAATTTGGTTATCTTTTGAAAGATGTGGCGTGACTTCCAATCCTAAAACCGCTTCTTTAAATTCCACATCATAGGTTTCCGATTTTCTATCATAAATAGCATAAGGAATTTCTGTGCCCTGTTTGATGCTTGCAAGTTTTTTATTAGTCGTAAGCAATCTTGGACTAGCAATAATCTCCACATTATTTTCTTGTTCTAATGCTGAAAGTTCTAAATCCAGTACACGCGAGTTTATGCTAGCAATTTGTAGCACGGCAGACGCGCCACCTGAAACAGGAAAGTTCACATTGAGATTTTGTGTAGAGGCAATACCATTTCCTTCAAGTTTTCCTCCCAAACGATGATGATTGGTATCTCCAGATAATACACCCCAGCGTACGCCGAGTTCTTTTAAATTTTCACTACCAATTGTTACAATACGAGCTTCAATCGCAATTTGTTCAGTTGGTTGGTCAAGCTGCTGAATAAGCGCAGTAATATTTTTAATCGATGCTGGACTGTCTTTAATGATGAGACTGTTACTTCTATCATCAAAATGTAAATATCCTGCTTCAGAAAGTACATTACCGCTCCCTTTAGTTAATGATTCAATGACTTCAGAGGCTTTCGCATAATGTAATTTAATTGTTTTAGTAAGTAATTTGGGTTTGCTTTCTAAAACCGTTTCTGTATGCGTTATTGCTACAGGGGTTGTTTCACTTGAATGCTCAGGTTTGTGTGAAAGATAAAAAATCCCTTGCTCTTGGGTAAGTGATAATTGGTTAATTTTCGCAATACTTTTGAGAATTTGAGAAAAGTTGCTCTCTTTTAGGCGTAGTGTTGTTGTACCAGAGATATCATGGTTAATCACCATGTTTTGTTGAGTCTCTTCGGCTAAATAGCTAAGGACTTCTGCCGTTGGGGCTTCTTTTAAAACCAAGGAAATCGGCTCAGCTGCTAAAGGTAAACCGAGTAATAGCGTTAATAAAAACCATTTTTTCATATTATAACCTTAGTGTCATTTGATGCGGTTTTGCACAATCTTCAGTGAGTCCCCAATGGATATACTTAACTGCTGTGAGATCAATAGAACTTATTTCAATCAATTGTGCTTCTAAATAATCATTTTTATTTAAAATCAGTAATTTATTATCTTTATTTTTAAATAGTGCTTTAAAATTATGGTTAATCTTAACTAATCCCACTAACTTTAAATCTTCGAATTCCTCTGTAAGATTGATTCGATTTAAATTTTCTGATAATTCACAATTAGGCATTGATTTATTATTCAAGATTTTATTAGGCTTATTGTGTGTAATTTCGACAACAGAAGATGTCGTTTCAGATTTTGTTTCACCATAAAATGGATCTGCCAAAATGGCTTGGCTAAATAATATTAAACTTATTAGATATTTCTTCATTTTGCTTCCTTATTCGTTGTATTTCCTGTATTGACTAAGATTAAGGTGGTATGTAATTGCAGTTGTTTTTCTTCTGGTTGTTTAGTTAATACAATCGTTTGTGGTCGTAGTGTTTCAAATTCATTCAACGCTTTGATCACGTTGAAAATAATTTGGGATTTTTGTGTAGCAATTAAGGTTAACTGTTTATTTTCCTCTGTATGCCATTGCAAGCTTTCTATCGGCGTACGGTATTGTTTTAGTATGTTTTCTACTTGTTGGCTCAGTTGTGCAAGTTGATTGCTTTTATTTTCTTGCATATTTTGATGTTGTTTCATCGCTTGATATAGCGTTTGTTTTTGCTGATATTCTTTAGCAATATTTTGTATTTCTTCTTGGCTATTTTTGACCAAATTCAGCGTATGTAGCCAGTAAGTTAAAGTAGGTAAAACAATAAGGAAAAATAGTGCGGCTAGAATTAAACTAAAATGCCGATTTAATATGGAAAAAAATTTAAATAGTGTGCTGTTAGGTTTGAGGTAATAGGAAGTTATCCAATAAATCATATTATTCTTCTTTTATCTCTTCTGAAACGGTCAGGCTAAATTCGACATTGCTTTCATTAGCATGCAAATAATCTAAGGTGAATTGTTTTCCTTGTGCATGAAGGTAATCTTGTAAGGTATTTAATTCCGCTTGGCTCTGATATTTGCCAATTAACTTCATTTTTTCTCCTTCTTCAATATAGATTTGCACGTTCTCTAACCCACCATTTTGAGACGGAATTTGCCAAATAAGAGAAAGGGCATGTTCAATATATTGTTGACTTAATGGGGTAGTGATCATTTCAGTCTGATTTTTTAAATTTTCAATTAGCTGATTTACTTTAGCTAGCTGTTGTTTTTGTTCATTCAGCTGAATATGCCGTTGCTGATATTCACTTAAAGCCAATTGATATTGTTGATAAAAGAAAAGGCTTCCTAATAAACTTATTAACAATACTGTTGTCATTTTTATCAGTTGTTGTAAACGTTGTCTCGCCCATTGTTTTTGATGAAAATCAGTTAAATTCAGGCCTTTTTCAAGCAAGATAGGTGTATTCATCTATTTAACTCCAAAGTGCTGCGCCAAGGGCAGTTAAATAAAGTGGATCGTCATTTATCCCCAATCCCTGAGGGACATCTGAGAAAATAGGCTCATGTGCTTTAAATTGAACCGTTTTGCCTCGAAAGTGATATTGGTTTTCGGTGGATTCAGGATAAAGAAAATGTAAAGCTCGTTGAGCGCAATGCAGCTCACAATCTAAAATGGTTGACGTATTGAGCATCAACGGTTGAGCAAAATTTTTCCTTAGTGCGTAAATGACGATGCGCACACTATCGCTTTCAGTAATAGGTTCGATCAGATAATCAAAGTAGATCTCTTCAAGCACAATAGGTAATTCTTGTTTGAGCACTTGGATGATTTGTCGATAAATAATGTCTTGATTCGCTTGTTTGGCTAAAAAGAGTGATTTTCGCCAGATGTAATGGTGAGGAATGGGGCGAATAATTGTAAAATTTTTCAAATTTCCGACCGCTTGTTGGCAAAGTAATTCAGCAGAATAGGGTTTTTCTTGCCAAAGAACTGTAGGCATTTCTGCCTGCAAATGCACTAAACAATAGCGAGAATCGTCTTCAGAGAGACCAATTTGTTGCTTTTTTATGCTTTTCGAGGTGTTTAAGCGTGGAAATAATGACATAAATTTCGACTTATTACGTTTAATTGACAAAATTAGCGTGTTTTTCGTTTATACTACAAAGATATGAGCCAATATATTGGTTATTTTTTTCTTGTCATTTATCAAAAGAGATTTTTTCGATGAAGATCGCAAAAATAATATTAAGTGCTTTACTTTCATTGGTAGTACTAGGTTGTATTATCGGTGGATTATTTTATGTGCATATTAGAGATGGCTTGCCAGATGTTTCAACGCTGAAAAATGTTGAGCTACAACAGCCAATGCAGATTTTTACCGCTGATGGAAAATTAATCGGCGAAGTGGGTGAAGAGCGCCGCATTCCAGTGAAATTAGAAGAAGTACCGCAAAAGCTTATCGATGCGATTATTGCAACGGAAGATTCGCGTTTCTATGAGCATAAAGGCATCGATCCGAAAGGGATTTTACGTGCGATTTATCGTTCTAGCCAAGGCGATACGCAAGGTGCGAGTACAATTACACAGCAATTAGCAAGAAACTTCTTCTTAACGCCAGAGCGTAAATTCGAGCGTAAAGTGAAAGAAGCGGTACTTGCATTAGAAATTGAAAAGGTACTCACAAAACAAGAAATTCTTGAGCTTTATTTAAATAAAATTTATTTAGGCTATCGCTCACATGGGGTCGCAGCCGCTGCGAAAACTTATTTTAATAAATCACTTGATCAGTTAACGCTAGGTGAGATTGCTATTATTGCCGGTTTACCAAAAGCGCCTTCAACAATGAACCCGATTTATTCGGTTAAACGTGCAGAAGCGCGTCGTAATGTTGTGTTAGGACGAATGTTAGAAGTCAACAAAATTACGAAAGAAGAGTATGAAGCGGCGAAAAAAGAACCAGTGAAAGCAAGTTTTTATGGCACTGCGTTTGAATTTAGAGCTGATTATGTTACAGAAATGATTCGCCAAGAGATGGTAAAACGTTATGGCGAAGAAGTCGCTTACAATAAAGGTTTTAAAGTTTATGCGACAGTGCTTTCTGCCGATCAACGTGCAGCACAAGAAGCATTACGAGATAACCTGATTGCTTATGACCGTCGTCATGGTTGGCGTGGTGCGGAAAAACTTTGGACCGGCAACAATGCGTGGGACGAAGAAAAAATTATTGAACATTTAAGTAAATTGCCAAATTCTGAACCATTTACTGGCGTAGTTGTTACAGAAGTGAATAAAAACAGCTATACGATTATGTTACCAAATGGTGATAAAGCAGAGTTGAAGAAAAACAATGCATCATTTGGCAAATTAATTAAATTAAATGCAGGTGAACAAATTTGGGTGCGCCAAGGTAAAGACAAAGAGTGGAACTTAGGCCAAGTACCTGCGGTAAACTCAGCATTAGTTTCATTAAATAGTGATAATGGTGCTATTGAAGCAATTGTGGGTGGATTTAGCTTTGAGCAAAGCCGTTTTAACCGTGCAACGCAATCATTGGTTCAAGTAGGTTCATCTATTAAACCATTTATTTATGCAGCCGCAATGAATAAAGGATTGAGCTTATCTTCAACTGTAAGTGATGCGCCAATTACTATCAATAAACCAGGGCAAAAAGCGTGGACACCGAAAAATGCGGATGGCCGTTATGAAGGCCCGCTTCGTTTACGTGTAGCACTTGGCAAATCTAAAAACATGGTGGCCATTCGTACCTTACAAATGGCAGGAGTTGGCTATGTGGCAGACTATCTAGAACGCTTTGGTTTTAGTAAAGATCAATTTGTTGCGAGTGAAGCGCTTGCATTAGGTGCGGCGTCTTTTACGCCACTTGAAATGGCGCGAGCTTATGCCGTATTTGATAATGGCGGTTATTTAATTGAACCATATATTATTGATCGCATTTTAGATGCGCAAGGTAATGAGTTATATAAAGCAAATCCAGTGGTAGCTTGCGTAGAATGCGATAATATCAATGTTGTGTATCCTGAACCGGAATATTTTGATAATGTTCAGATTCACGATGAAAGCCAATTAACAGCAAATTTAGGCGAGAATCAAGTAATTGTGGAAGAGGAAGCTTCAGAAGAGGAAGCGACAGATACGGATCCACAAATTGATAGCAAAGTGAAAAATGATGCGCCAGAATTGATGACGGCAGCAGCTGATGGTAATAGTGCCGTCCGTTATGCGCCACGTGTGATTCGTCCTGAATTAGCATTTTTAATGCGTAGCGCATTAACTTCAGCAGTTTATGGTGAGCCAGGACAAAGTTGGAACGGTACCAGTCGAGCTTTATCAAAAGAGTTTAAGCGTAAAGACATTGGTGGAAAAACGGGAACAACCAATAACTCGAAAGTCACTTGGTATGCTGGATTTGGTGCTAACATCGTCACCACTGTTTATGTTGGATTTGACGATAATAAATTGACCCTAGGACGAGGCGAGAGCGGTGGTAAAACCGCAATGCCAGCATGGGCGAAATATATGAAAACTGTGCTAGCTAATAAACCAGAGCGTAAATTAGCAACACCGGCGAATATCGTTGAAGCAAAAATTGACCCTATTAGTGGTTTTTTAGGTAGCACATTAACGGAATACTTCTTAAAAGGCACAGAGCCAACGAAGAAAGTTGTGGTAGAGCAAATCTATCAAGCGCCGATTTCAGATCCGAAACGGATGCATATTGAACAACGGTTAGGCTTACCTTCGAAAGGAGTGCTTTCATCTCCAAGTGTTGGTGAGTTATTCTAATAAAAGTGCGGTTTATTCGCGGATAAGGTTGAAATTAGGTGTGGTTTCTTGCGATAATCACGCCTAATTATTTTTGGGCGATTTGTGGTATTTTTATATAATTAGTCGAAACTCCATTTTGGAAAAAATTTCGGAAAACAGACCGCTTGTATGAATTGATTTCTGCAAGTGGTCGTTTTTTCTTCACAAATCGGAATGTTATTTAAATAAAGAAGAAAGAGAATGGCTGAAAAACGTAATATTTTTTTAATCGGTCCAATGGGCGCGGGAAAAAGCACGATTGGTCGCCAATTAGCTCAAATGCTGGGTATGGATTTTATCGACTCAGATGCTGTGATTGAAGAACGTGCTGGCGCAGATATTGATTGGATTTTCGATGTTGAAGGGGAAGAAGGTTTTCGTAAGCGTGAAGCACGCATCATTAACGAATTAACGCAAGGACAAGGTATTGTCCTTTCAACGGGCGGTGGTTCAATTTTATCGAAAGAGAACCGTAATGTTTTATCAGCGCGTGGTATTGTTATCTATTTAGAAACAACGGTAGATAAACAATTTGAACGTACTCAGCGTGATAAAAAACGTCCATTGTTACAAACGGAAAACCCGCGCCAAACTTTAGAAGAGTTAGCGAAAATTCGTAATCCTCTCTATGAAGAAATTGCTGATATTGTTTTACAAACCGATGAGCAAAGTGCAAAAGTGGTGGCAAGCAATATTATTGATTTAATTGATAATCTGCAGTAAAGCAAATCGAATCCAGTTTGAGGAGGCAATATGTTGCAAGTGAATGTGGAATTAAATACGCGTCGTTACCCTATTACTATTGGGAGCGGATTATTGTGCGATCCTAGTTATTACGCGCCATTAAAAGCGGGTGATAAGGTGATGATCGTTTCAAACCCAACTGTTGCACATCATTACCTCCAAACGGTAGAGAAAACCTTAAAACAATTAGGTTGCCAAGTTGATCATGTGCTTATTCCAGATGGTGAGCAATATAAAACCTTGGAATCATTAAACTTAATTTTTACAGCACTATTAGAGAAAAATCACAACCGTGATACAACTATTATTGCGTTAGGTGGCGGTGTGATTGGTGATATTGCTGGATTTGCAGCAGCAAGCTATCAACGTGGAATTCGTTTTATTCAAATTCCAACAACCTTATTGGCACAAGTTGATTCTTCTGTGGGTGGAAAAACAGGCGTTAATCACCCGTTAGGCAAAAATATGATTGGTGCCTTTTACCAACCTATTTCTGTCATAATTGATACCGATACGCTACATACCTTAGAAAAACGCCAAGTAAGCGCTGGTTTAGCTGAAGTGATTAAATATGGGGCGATTTTTGATACGGCATTTTTCCAATGGTTAGAATCACATATTGATGAACTGGTTAGCTTAAAACAATCGGCATTAGAGTATTGTATTCAGCGTTGTTGTCAACTTAAGGCAGAGGTTGTTGCGCGTGATGAAACGGAAAAAGGTGATCGCGCATTACTTAATTTAGGACATACTTTTGGACATGCCATTGAAGCGCATATGGGTTACGGTAACTGGTTACATGGTGAAGCCGTTGCGGTAGGTTGCTTAGAAGCTGCGGCGCTTTCACATATTTTAGGGGACTTAACCGAAGCAGATGTTGCTCGTCTTGAGCGCCTATTTGCTCGAGCTGTGTTGCCAACGGTTTCGCCAGATAATATGCAACCGCAAGATTATTTACCTTATATGTGGCGAGATAAAAAAGTACTGGGTGGTCAGCTACGCCTTATTTTATTAAAGTCGCTTGGTCAGGCATACATTACTGCACAAGCTAGTGAAGCCCAAGTCATTGCTGCTATAGAACGCTTTAGCCAATTTGATAACTAACGATGAGTAATACCAAGCAACGTGCTTTTTTGAAGTGGGCAGGCGGAAAATACCGACTCACTTCAGAGATTCGACAATGTTTGCCCCCAAGTTTAACTTCGGGGGCTTGTTTTGTTGAGCCGTTTGTGGGGGCAGGTTCTGTGTTTCTTAATACAGACTTTGAGCGCTATTTATTAGCAGATATCAATCCGGATCTCATCAATTTGTTTAATGTGGTTAAAGCGGATGTGAATGAGTATATTCGTCAAACTAAAGCGCTATTTTTACATCCAAAAGCCAATAGCAAAACCTTTTATTACCAGCAACGTCAAGCATTTAATCAATCAAATGATCAGGTTGAACGCTCGGTGTTGTTTCTCTATTTAAACCGTTTTGGGTTTAATGGTTTATGCCGATATAACCAAAAGCTACAATATAATGTTCCATTTGGACGTTATAAAAGCCATTATTTTCCTGAAACAGAGTTACGTTTTTTTGCAGAAAAAGCTCAACGAGCAGAGTTTATTTGTGCGGATTTTCATCATGTGTTTGATCGTTTATTGCAAGCATTTGAGAATGGAGAATCGGATTTTGTGGTCTATTGTGATCCGCCGTATGCGCCAATTCAGCAAGAAACGAATTTTACCCAATATGCGGGTGGTGGCTTTACGCTTATTCAGCAAGAGGCATTGGCTGAGCGAGCAAAACAGGCACAAGCGCGTGGTGTGCCGGTACTGATTTCCAATCATGATACGCCATTTACTCGGCAAATTTATCAGGGGGCAAGATTTAAAAGTATTAAAGTACAGCGCTCAATTGGGCAAAATGCGACATCACGAGTGAAAGTCGATGAATTACTAGCCCTTTTTTGCTAGTGAATTGATTAAGTAAATTGTAAGTAAAATCTGACCGCTTGTAGCGGTCTCTTTCGGAGTTTTTATGTCAAATCAAACAGAACGTCAGTCTTGGTCTAACCGGCTGGCTTATATTATGACAGTTGCAGGGGCAACAGTCGGTTTCGGTGCAACTTGGCGCTTTCCATATTTGGTTGGTCAGCATGGCGGTGGGGCTTATGTTGCCCTTTTCTGTTTGGCGATGATTGTCATCGGTATCCCAATGATTTTAGTGGAAAATGTGATTGGTCGTCGTATGCGTGTGAATGCGATTGATGCATTTGGTGGTCAGGCGAATGGCAAAAAAATCCATCGAGCTTGGAAAATTTTAGGCTATATGGGCTTAGTAGGTGCCTTTGGTATTCTTGCCTATTACATGGTATTGGGTGGCTGGGTGCTCAATTATATTGGAAGTTTATTGACGGGTGCTTTAGATCTTTCTCAACCCGTCACAGTAGAAACTACCGCAAATTTTTATAAAGAATCTATTCAACATAACTCTTGGGCAATTATTGGCTATACAGGCTTATTTGTTTTAGTTAACTTCTTTATTTTAGAGAAGGGAATTGTGGATGGGATTGAGCGTTCAGTGAAGTATTTAATGCCAATTCTGTTTATTTTCCTGATTGTGATGGTAATTCGAAATATTACCTTACCAGGCGCAATGGAAGGAATCCGTTTCTACTTAATGCCAGACTTCTCTAAAATTACACCACAGCTCTTTGTGTTTGTATTAGGGCAAGTATTCTTTGCACTGAGTTTAGGTTTTGGTGTGTTAATTACCTTATCAAGCTATCTTGATAAAGGCGAAAACTTGGTTAGAACGGCAACGATTACCGGTATTATGAATACCGTAATTGCGGTGCTTGCGGGCTTTATGATTTTCCCATCTTTATTTAGTTTTGGAGTTGCCCCGGATTCTGGTCCAACGCTAGTTTTCCAAAGCTTACCGATTGTCTTTTCAAATATGTGGGGCGGTACTGTTTTTGCAGTTATTTTCTTTGGTTTATTGGTAGTTGCGGCATTAACTACTTCGCTTACCATTTATGAAGTAATTATTACCTCATTACAAGAAAAAACAAAAATGAGCCGTAAATGGGCGATTGCAGTGACACTTGGTACGATTTTCTTATTAGGGAACATTCCATCAGTGCTTGGAGATAATGAGTGGAAATCTGTGACAATCATGGGTAAAAGTATTTTTGATGCCTTTGATTATTTCAGTGGAAATGTATTCTTCGTATTAACTGCATTAGGAACAGCAATTTTTGTGGGCTTCGTATTAAAAGATGAAGCAAAAGAAGAGCTCGGTGCGGGTAAAACCTTTACTAATGTTTGGTTCAACTATGTGAAATATATTGTGCCAATTATTATTTTAGTGATTTTCTTCTCGTCTATTTAAGTTTAAATAAGTAAGAAACGTTAAGACAAGCGGTCTGATTTTAGTAAATTTTTACAAAAATCAGACCGCTTGCTTTTTTATTTTAATTGCTTTTCAACCGCAGTAAGCATGCCACGTAACAGGTTTAATTCATTCGTTTCTAATTCCGCCCGCTGATACAATCGGCGAAGTTTAAGCATGACTGCCTCATTACGGATAAAACCGAGAGTAGTATACAGTTTTTCAGTATGCTGATAAAAATGTTCAAGCGCTGCAGCATTGGGAAAATCTGTTTCTGCAAGCGGTGCATTTTTTGCTATGTTTTGTGAATTTTCGACCGCTTGTTCTGCCAAATATGCCATTCTAATTTCATAACTTGCAAGTTGCACTGCCATTGCTAAATTTAAAGAACCATAATCAGGATTGGTTGGAAAATTCAAATGATAGTGACATTTAAGCAGTTCTTCATTGGTAAGGCCTACGCGTTCACGCCCAAAAACAAGGGCAACTTTGCCTAAATTTGCACGCTGAATAATCAATTTTCCCGCTTCCCTTGGTTCGATGAGACTACTTTGTAGGTGACGTAAGCGAGCACTTGTGCCAATAACTAATTGGCAATCAGCAACGGCTTCATCAAAGCTTGTAACAATGTGAGCATTATCTAATACATCTTTTGCGCCAGCAGCCAAGGCAACCGCTTGTTCATCAATAGCCTTTTGTGGTGCGACTAAGCAAAGTTGGTGTAACCCCATCGTCTTCATTGCACGAGCAACAGAACCAATATTGGCAGGGAGTGAGGTTTCAATCAGGACAATTTTAATCTGGTCTAATATGTTCATTTTTATTCTATCTAAGGATGGTAATATCTGTTAAATTCTATCAAATTTTCAAAATTGGCGGAATTGTCAGCTTTGTCAAATAATTGATTTGATAGGCAGAAAATTTTTACAAATTTTTCTGATTTAATGGTAAAGTGCACATCACTTATTTTAAATTAAAGGGCTATTTCGATAGCTTAATATCCACTACTTAGTACAGGAGTCTTTATGCTTATTGGTGTACCAAGAGAGATGCTATATGGTGAAACTCGTGTGGCGGCAACGCCAAAAACCGTTGAGCAGATCAAAAAACTTGGCTTTGATGTTCTGATTGAACAAGATGCAGGGTTTAAAGCGAGTTTTGAAGATAGTGCATTTGCGAACGCCGGCGCCAAAATCGGCTCACAAGAAGAAGTTTGGAATGCAGACATTATTTTTAAAGTGAATGCACCGACTGAAAAAGAAATTGCATTGATTAAAGAAGGCACAACGTTAGTTAGCTTTATTTGGCCGGCACAAAATCCAGAATTGATGGAAAAATTGCAAGCGAAAAAAATTAATGTGCTTGCAATGGATGCTGTTCCACGTATTTCGAGAGCACAAGCTTTAGATGCACTTTCTTCTATGGCAAATATTTCAGGCTATCGTGCAGTGATTGAAGCCGCAAATGCTTTTGGTAGTTTCTTTACCGGACAAATCACTGCAGCAGGTAAAGTGCCACCAGCGAAAGTATTAGTGATTGGTGCGGGTGTTGCAGGTTTAGCTGCAATCGGTGCTGCAAATAGCTTAGGGGCGATTGTTCGTGCATTTGACTCACGTCCTGAAGTAAAAGAGCAAGTGAAATCAATGGGCGCAGACTTCTTAGAAATTGATTTTGAAGAAGAAGGTGGCTCAGGCGATGGTTATGCAAAAGTGATGTCAGAAGAGTTTAACCGTCGTGCGATGGAGCTTTATGCGGCACAAGTAAAAGAAGTTGACATTATTATTACTACAGCAGCAATTCCAGGAAAACCAGCTCCACGCTTAATTACTAAAGAGATGGTTGATTCAATGAAACCAGGTTCTGTGATTGTGGACTTAGCTGCTGCAACGGGTGGTAACTGTGAATATACCAAAGCGGGTAAAGTTGTTGTGACAGATAATCAAGTGAAAGTCATTGGTTATACTGACTTCCCAGCGCGTTTACCAACCCAATCTTCACAACTTTATGGTACTAACTTAGTAAACTTATTAAAACTCTTAGCACCGAATAAAGATGGTGAAATTAACATTAACTTTGATGATGTAGTGTTACGTGGTGTTACCGTTATTCGTGATGGTGAACTAACATGGCCTGCGCCACCAATTCAAGTTTCGGCTCAACCTCAACAAAAAGCGGCAGCAGCACCAGTTGAGAAAAAAGAAGAGAAGCCAACAGATCCTCGTGTGAAATATGGTGCAATGGCGGGTGCCGCAGCACTCTTTATGTGGATTGCTTCGGTTGCTCCTGCGGCATTTTTATCACACTTTACCGTATTCGTATTAGCTTGCGTGGTAGGTTATTATGTGGTTTGGAATGTAAGCCATGCATTGCATACTCCGTTAATGGCAGTAACTAATGCGGTTTCAGGTATTATTATTGTTGGGGCAGTGTTACAAATTGCTCAACCAGGTAGTAGCTTCTTTATTGATATTCTTGCCTTTATCGCGATTCTTGTTGCGAGCATCAATATCTTTGGTGGCTTTAAAGTAACGCAACGTATGCTTGCAATGTTTAGAAAAGGTTAAGGAGAAGCGCATGTCATTTGGATTTGTAACTGCAGCTTATATTGTCGCTGCAATCCTTTTTATTATGAGTTTAGCAGGTCTTTCTAAACATGAGACCGCAAAAGCAGGTTGTTGGTATGGTATCGTCGGGATGGGAATTGCATTGATTGCAACCATTTTCGGGCCAGACTCACATGGTACATTCTGGATTTTAGTTGCAATGGCCATTGGTGGATTCATTGGTGTCCGTAAAGCACTTAAAGTTGAAATGACCGAGATGCCAGAGTTAGTTGCAGTACTACATAGCTTTGTAGGTTTAGCTGCGGTATTAGTTGGTTTTAATAGCTATGGTTTAGCACATGAAGCTGATCCAGTATTACAAAATATTCACAATGTAGAAGTGTTCTTAGGCATCTTCATTGGTGCGGTAACTTTCTCAGGCTCATTAGTGGCATTTGGTAAATTAAGCGGTAAATTATTTGGTAGAAAAGTGTCTTCTTCTGCGCTTAACCTTCCGCATAAACACAAATTAAACTTAGCTGCATTAGTGATTTCTGTATTCTTGATGATTTTCTTCTTAAATCATCCAGAAAATATCTTCCCAGTATTATTGATGACTGCAATCGCTTTAGCATTTGGTTGGCACTTAGTGGCATCAATTGGTGGTGCAGATATGCCGGTTGTTGTATCTATGCTTAACTCTTATTCAGGTTGGGCAGCAGCAGCGGCAGGTTTTATGCTAAGCAATGACTTACTTATCGTTACTGGTGCATTGGTAGGTTCTTCTGGTGCAATTCTTTCTTACATCATGTGTAAAGCAATGAACCGCTCATTTATTAGCGTAATTGCTGGTGGCTTTGGTACAGAAGTGAAAGCAAGCTCAGGTGATGAAGAACAAGGTGAACACCGTGAAACAACAGCTGAAGAAGTTGCGGAAATGCTTAAAAATGCAAGTTCTGTAATCATTACTCCAGGATATGGCATGGCAGTAGCACAAGCGCAATATCCAGTAGCAGAAATTACTGCAAAACTTCGTGAAAAAGGCGTTAATGTACGTTTTGGTATCCACCCAGTAGCAGGTCGTTTACCTGGCCATATGAACGTATTATTAGCAGAAGCTAAAGTACCTTATGATGTGGTTTTAGAAATGGATGAAATCAATGATGATTTCGAAAATACAGATGTTGTATTGGTTATCGGTGCAAATGATACCGTAAACCCGGCAGCATTAGATGACCCATCAAGCCCAATTGCTGGTATGCCAGTATTAGAAGTATGGAAAGCGCAAAATGTTATCGTATTTAAACGCTCAATGGCAGTAGGTTATGCAGGCGTTCAAAACCCATTGTTCTTTAAAGAAAACACACAAATGTTATTTGGTGATGCAAAAGAACGTGTTGACGATATTTTAAGAGCATTAAATAGCTAATTAAGTTATTGATAATCTAAGGGATCGAAATGAAAATTTCGGTCTCTTTTCTTTTTTGCTTAATCTGGAAAAGTAATAAAAACTTGATCAAAGTTGATTTTTTTACTCAAGATTAGGTAATTTATTTTGCCTCTTTAGTTTATATAATTACTCGGGTATTTTACACGCTTGTAAGATCTTTACTTTTCGCTCTAGCGAATTTATTCACTTAGGAATTCAATGCAACATTGAGTTTCTTTTTCTTATTTATTCTTACCCTCCATTGTATATAACCTAGGGAGTGATTATGGGACAATACAAAAAACTTTGGTGTATGTTAGTCGCCGTGTTAATAGGGGCATTCTCTATTCTTGGCTACTACGGCTTTGAAGTGTATCGCGAAGCACCACCTATTCCGCAGCAATATGTTTCGGAAAGTGGCGAAAAAGTGATTACACACGATGATATTTTACATGGACAAACCGCATGGCAAACTACTGGCGGTATGCAAGTGGGCTCTGTTTGGGGGCATGGCGCATACCAAGCACCAGACTGGACTGCAGATTGGCTTCATCGTGAGCTAACTAACTGGCTAGATATTAGTGCAAATCAGGAATTTGGTAAAAACTTTGCGGCTCTTGATGAAGAGCAACAAACGTTATTAAAGGCACGCCTAACTAAAGAGTATCGTGGCAGTAAAGTTGAAAACGGTACCGTTGTGCTTTCAAATACGCGTTTAGCCGCAATGGATAAAACGGCACAATATTACATTTCTTTATATGGCGATGATCCTGCAACAAAAACGACGCGTGAACATTTTGCTATGAAGGATAACACCCTTCCAGATTTACAAGCACGCAAAGACTTAGCGAAATTCTTTTTCTGGACAGCTTGGACCGCTTCTGCAGAGCGCCCAAATACAAACGCAAGTTACACAAATAACTGGCCACATGAACCGTTAATCAATAACGTACCAACACCAGAAAACGTGGTTTGGTCTATTGCCAGTGTGGTATTCCTCATTGCAGGAATTGGCTTTGTCGTTTGGATTTGGTCATTCAAAAAACGAGAAGATGAACAAGATCCACCTACGCCAGAAGTTGATCCACTGACAAAATTACAACTAACGCCTTCACAACGCGCATTAGGTAAATATTTATTTACTGTGTTAGCGCTTTTCTTTGTGCAAGTAAATTTAGGAGCAATTGTTGCTCACTATACCGTTGAAGGGCAAGAATTTTACGGGATTGATATTTCTCAATACTTACCTTATTCATTAGTGCGCACATGGCATATTCAAGCAGCATTATTCTGGATTGCGATGGCATTCTTAGCTGGTGGTTTATTCCTGGCACCAATCATCAATGGTGGTAAAGATCCGAAATTCCAAAAATTGGGTGTGGATATTTTATTCTGGGCATTAGTGGTATTAGTTGTTGGCTCGTTTACCGGTAGCTATTTAGCGATTGCACATATTCTTCCTGAAGAATGGAGTTTCATGTTTGGCCACCAAGGCTATGAGTTCATTGACTTAGGTCGTTTCTGGCAAGCGGTCAAATTCGCGGGCATCTTATTCTGGTTAGTCTTAATGCTTCGCGGTACAGTGAACGCATTCAAACAACCGGGTGATAAAAACTTATTAGCGTTATTCTTCGCTTCTGTCATTGCAATCGGCTTATTCTATGGCCCAGCATTATTCTATGGCGAGCACACTCACATTTCTGTGATGGAATACTGGCGTTGGTGGGTAGTTCACCTATGGGTAGAAGGCTTCTTTGAAGTATTCTCTGTAGCGGCACTTTCATTCATCTTCGTAAGTTTAGGTTTAGTTTCACGTCGTACAGCAACTGTGGCAACCATTACTGAAGCGGCATTATTCTTAATCGGTGGTATTCCAGGTACGTTCCACCACTTATACTTCGCAGGTGCAACCACTCCAATTATTGCTGTAGGGGCATCATTCTCTGCGCTTGAAGTGGTACCTTTAGTGTTATTAGGTCATGAAGCTTGGGAACACTGGGCAATGAAACAAAAAGCACCTTGGATGGAACGTTTAAAATGGCCACTTTACTGCTTCGTTGCAGTAGCATTCTGGAATATGTTAGGTGCGGGCGTATTTGGTTTCTTAATCAATCCACCAATTTCGCTTTACTATATCCAAGGCTTGAACACCACTGCCGTTCACGCTCACGCAGCATTATTCGGGGTATATGGATTCTTAGCATTAGGCTTTGTTTTCTTAATCGCACGTTACTTACGCCCAGATACGCCATTTAACGATAAATTAATGAAATGGGGCTTCTGGTTATTAAACGGCGGTTTAGTGCTCATGATCGTATCAAGCTTATTACCTATCGGTATTATTCAAGGTTATGCAAGTATCTCTGAAGGCTTATGGTATGCACGTAGTGAAGAATTTATGCAACAACCATTATTTGATACCTTACGTTGGGTACGTTTAGTTGGTGATGTGGTATTCATCTTCGGTGCGCTAGCCTTCTTCTGGCAAATCTTTACGATGATTTTCTTCAAAGTGAAAAAAGCAGCTTAGAAAAAGGTTTCTAACCAATTAGGCTAAATAAAATCGCCTTGTTCAAATGAGCAAGGCGATTCTTTTACGAAAATTTTTAGAGAAAAAAGACCGCTTGCTGAATAATTGTCGTTACAAGCGGTTAATTTTTTAAGATATTTTGCAAAAAGGCTATTGTCTAGCATCGTTTGCTTGTTGGAGAAGCAGGCGACTTTCTTTTAGGAATTGTTCAGAATAGTGACCAAACCATTGGTGTACTTGATTGAATGCTTCAATAAAACCCGCACGGTTGCCCGTTTTAAAGAAGGTTAAGCTTTCTTCAAAAGTGGTTTTTAACGATTCAATTACAGCAAGATTTTCTGGTTTGTCTAAAATAATATCGGCATAAAGTTCACCATCTTGGGCGAATAGTCGTCCGATCATTGCTAACTCTAAGCGATAAATTGGTGAGGAAAGTGCTAAAAGTTGCGACAATTCCACAGGCTGTTGAGAAAGATGTAAGCCAAATGCAAAGGTAGAAAAGTGACGTAGCGCTTGGATATAAGTCATTGCATGATCGTGCACTGGGGCATCAATTTTTTCAATTTTAGCGCCCCACATCTGGATTTGATCGAGTAACCATTCATAACGTTCAGCAAAACGGCCATCACAACAAGCTACAACTTGTTTTGCCATACTGGTGATATCTGGCCCGAACATCGGATGCAAGCCCACTACAGCGCCTTTATGCACAGCTAACATTTTTTCTAATGGTGCACGCTTAATTGAGGTTAAATCGGCAAGTAACATATTTGGCGTAAGATAAGGCTGGAGTTGTTCAATTACGCTTAATGTATGAATAATCGGTACACAGACGATAACGACATCTGCACCGTTAAGAATGTCAGCGGCATTTTCCCAATCTGCTTGATCGAGTGATTCAACCTTATAGCCAGATTGTGTTAAAAAACGACCAAATAGCCCACCTAATTTTCCTTTTCCGCCCACGATGACTATTTTTTGAATGTCTGGATTAACCGTTTTAAAACCATGTTTGTTTTCATTCACATAAGATTCACGCATGATGCGACGCAAAATATCTTCAATTAGATTAGGGGGAACACCTTGCTTTTCTGCTTCAGTTCGACGAGCTTGAATCATTTCTGCTTCACGCATTGGCACATAAAGCGGAATGCCTTGGGTAGATTTTACATGACCAACTTCACTTACTAATGCAAGGCGTTTTGATAACAAAGTAATTAGTTGTTGATCAATTTCGTCAATTTGTTCTCGTAAGTGTGTTAATGGCATAGAGTTCCCTAAAAATTAAGCAGCGAGTGGTAAGGCACGAAGTTGGCTTGCAAATTCGCTTAATACTTCTTCTGATGTTGCCCAATCAATACACGCATCAGTAATTGACACGCCGTATTGCATTTTATCAACGGGTTGTTCAGAAGATTGATTACCGGCATGTAAGTGGCTTTCAATCATCAACCCGATAATTGAACGGTTGCCCGATAAAATCTGATCGAGCACATTGCGAGCAACTAACGGTTGGCGGCGATAATCTTTATTAGAATTGCCATGGCTGCAGTCCACCATAATTGCTTCAGGCAGACCAGCTTCCCGTAACGCTTTTTCACAGGCTTCGATGTATGGTTTTTCAAAGTTTGGCGTTTTACCACCACGCAAAATAATGTGCCCGTTCGGATTACCTTTAGATTTAAGCACGGTAACTTGGCCATTTTGGTTAATACCTAAAAAGCTATGGCTTTGTGAAGCGGCTTGAATCGCATGTAAAGCGACGTTCAAACTGCCATCAGTACTGTTTTTAAAGCCAACAGCCATTGATAAACCTGAAGCTAACTCGCGATGTGGTTGAGATTCAGTGGTTCGAGCACCAATTGCCGCCCAGCTAAAGAGATCCATTAAATATTGCGGCGTCATCGGATCAAGCGCTTCTGCAGCTAAAGGGATACCAATTTTAGCAATTTCTAAACAGAGTTGGCGGCTAATACGTAGACCTTTTTCAATATCGAAAGAACCATCAAGATTTGGATCGTTAATTAACCCTTTCCAGCCAATTGTTGTACGTGGCTTTTCAAAATAAACACGCATGACCAAAAAAAGTTTATCACTCACTTTATCGCTAAGTGCTTTAAGCTTACGTGCATATTCAATAGCAGCTTTGGGGTCGTGAATTGAACAAGGTCCAATGACAATCAGTTTACGATCATCTCTGCCATGAATAATGTCTGCAATTTCTTTGCGAAAACCGTCAATTTGTTCAGCAAGTTTAGCAGATAATGGTAATTCTGTTTTTAATTGTTCTGGCGTTAATAAAAGTGCTTCGTCACGAATATTGATGTTATTAGCTGCGAGTTTCATATCTTGTACTCATGTAATAGTGAAGTAGTGCAGCTAATTTACTCATTTATTTTTAAAATTGCAATCATTTTTTCTTTTACTTTTTTGCAATCAATGCGAGCCATCAAATTTTCGCCTTGTTTACTTTTGGCTTTAGTCGCCCAAGGAAGTTGTTGCCAAGGTTTTCCATAGTAATCAAGAATAGCTTGTTCATAGACCGAAATGACATTCTCTTGGTCTTGATAAGGCGCAGTACGCGCTGGGTTATGAATAGCATATAAGCCAATAACAGGCGTGCCTTGAATGCTGGCAATGTGTGCCGCACCTGTATCTGGCGATAGCACGAGATCTGCAAATTTTAGCAATGCAGCAAGTTGTTTGAGGCTTGTTTTCCCAACTAAATTTAGGCAACCTGGCGCTTGTTGAGCAATGGATTGGCAAATCTCAATTTCATGTTTGGCAGGAGAGCCAACTAAGATAACGTTAATCTGATGAGCCAATAACCAATTTGCAATTTCTGCATAACGTTCTGGTAGCCAATCTTTTTCTGCTTTGCTAGAGCAAGGTGAAATGACAACATTTTTTTGTGTTGTGGAAAGATGTTGTTGGGCAAAATGGATATCTTTCTCAGTAAGAGGAAGTTGCCATTGTGGCGTTAAATCTTTTACGCCAATTGCTTTTGCAAATTGCATTTGTCCATCTAATACGTGTACGGCATCGGTAATTTCAACTTTTTGATTGGTAAAAAGCCATTGCATTTCACGTGCGCGATCACGGTTAAAGCCAATTTTTTGCTTAGCTTTAATGCCTAAAGAAAGAATCGATGCGCGAAATGCCGTTTGCAAATTTAGTAGAAAATCAAACTGCTTGTTTTTGAGCATTTTCCATAATGCACACATTCCTTTGTAGCCAGATTTTTTATCAAATAGAATTAAAGTCACATTTGGCAAACCTGCCATGAGTTGTGCTTCTAGTTTACCGATAATCCAAGTGATATGGGCATCAGGATATTGACGTTGAATGGCTTGCACAACGGCAAGTGTATGACAAACATCGCCAATGGCAGAAAGACGGAGAATACAAATCTCAAGCGGTTGTTTTTTCATAAAAATTTGCAATTTTTGAATCAGGGTTTTGGATAAGCTTATTCTAACAAAAAACCCACGCCGAAACGTGGGTTGTAAAAGTGAGATATGAATTATTCTACTTTTAAGATACGGCAAGTATTAGTACCGCCTTCTTTTAATTCATCACCGTGTGTTAATAATACTAGGTCGCCGCTAACTAAGTAACCTTGTTCTTTTAACATCGCTAATCCTTTTTTCGCGCCATCAATGGTACGGCTTTCTTCATCGTAGAATACTGGTGTTACACCGCGGTAAAGCGCACAACGGTTTAATGCACGTTGGTTACGAGAAAGCGCATAAATTGGTAAGCCAGAGCTGATACGGCTCATTAGTTTTGCAGTTTCACCTGAGTGTGTTAATGCGATAATTGCAGAAACGCCTTCTAAGTGATTTGCTGTGTACATGGCAGACATTGCCGTTGCTTCATCAATTTCAGTGAATTTACCTTCCATACGGTGACGTGAAATGTTGATGCTTGGCATAGATTCTGCACCTAAGCATACTTCTGCCATTGATTTCACGGTTTCAATTGGGTAGTCACCGTTTGCCGTTTCACCTGAAAGCATTACCGCATCTGTACCGTCTAATACTGCGTTCGCAACGTCCATTACTTCTGCACGAGTTGGTAATGGTTTTTTGATCATTGATTCCATCATTTGTGTTGCAGTAATAACTACACGGTTTAATTTACGTGAGCGACGGATTAAACGTTTTTGTACGCCTACTAATGCTGCATCACCAATTTCCACACCTAAGTCACCACGTGCAACCATGATAACGTCTGCGCCTAAAATGATGTCATCCATTGCTTCTTCGGTTGCAACAGTTTCTGCACGTTCAACTTTTGCTACGATTTTCGCATCTAAACCAGCAGCTTGAGCCAATTCACGAGCATAGTTTAAGTCTGCGCTAGATTGTGGGAATGACACTGCTAAGTAGTCTACGCCAATTCGTGCAGCTAATTTAATGTCTTCTTTATCTTTATCTGTTAATGCTGGCGCAGATAAGCCACCACCTAATTTGTTGATCCCTTTGTTATTAGAAAGTGGACCACCAACAATAACTTCGGTATGGACTTTCACACCTTCTACAGATAATACTTTTAATTGTACGTTACCATCGTCCAATAACAGAATATCGCCTGGTACTACATCGTTTGGTAAATCTTTATAGTCTAGACCTACTGCGTCTTGGTGGCCTTCACCGCGTGGTAAATCTGCATCTAAAGTGAATTTATCCCCAATGTTTAAGAAGATTTTTCCGTCTTTAAAGGTTGAAACACGGATTTTAGGACCTTGTAAGTCACCTAAAAGCGCAACGGTTTTACCAAGTTTCGCTGCAATTTCACGTACTTTATTTGCACGTTCAATATGATCTTCTGGTACACCGTGAGAAAAGTTCATACGCACCATGTTAGCGCCTGCTGCAATAATACGCTCTAAGTTATTGTCGCGGTCTGTTGCTGGCCCTAAGGTAGTAACGATTTTGGTTCTTCTCAGTTTTCTAGACATGATTAACTCCGTAGTTTTGATGGATTTTGAAAATTTTTTCTAAGCGTCTTGCGACTTACTCAAACGAAGTGCATTATACGCCTAAATCGTTAGACTTTAAACCTTATACAGGAAATTAACTGATGAATATTTGGATTATGCGCCATGGTGAAGCGAGCTTTTCGGCAAGTTCAGACAGTGCGAGAACGCTTACCCCATTTGGCATTGAAATGGCAAAAAAACAAGGGCAGTGGTTAGGTAATCGGCTTAATCAGGCAAAAATTCAGCTAGATAAAATTTTAGTCAGTCCTTATTTGCGCACCCAACAAACGCTTGAAGCAGTTAAGCTGGGGCTACAAGCGGTCGGATTTTCGCAATCTTTTACCAATTTGGTTGAAACATGGGAAGAGATTACACCGGATGGTAATCAATCACTTGTAGTGGATTATTTAGATTTCTTGCGAGATGAAGGCGCAAAAAACGTGTTACTCATTTCGCATTTGCCTTTAGTGTTTGATTTGGTTTGTGCTTTAACACATGATCAGTCTCAGGTTCATTTCTATCCAGCTGTGATGGCTGAATTATGCTGGCAAGGCAAAATTGCGCGTTTAACTCACACAGAAATCCCGAGAAATTAGGCTAATTTTCAAAAAAGTTTAAAAAATTGTGAAATTGTCGAAAATTTAGACTTCCAAAATGCTTAAAAAATCGGTATTATGCGCAACCTTAACGCAAGCTGAGCTTGTGTATTGGGAAAGCAAGAAGTAGGGGATGCCTTACTTCTTTTTATTTGGGGCAATGTGAAGAGAGTCAGCCAATGCGTATTGGACAATATGAATTTAAAAACCGTATTTTCCTCGCGCCAATGGCGGGCATTACTGACCAGCCATTTCGCCGTTTGTGTCATCAACAAGGGGCAGGGTTGACTTTCTCAGAAATGATGTCCACAAATCCTGATGTCTGGCATACCGAAAAATCGAAGTTGCGCTTGGCGCATCATCATGAAATCGGATTAAATGCGGTTCAGATTGCAGGTTCTGATCCAACTGAAATGGCAGAAGCAGCTAAGGTAAATGTCGCATACGGCGCTCAAATGATTGATATCAATATGGGCTGTCCAGCAAAAAAGGTAAACAAAAAGATGGCAGGCTCTGCCTTATTACGTGAACCTGATTTGGTTGCTCGAATTTTATCGGCAGTTGTAAATGCTGTAGATGTGCCTGTCACACTAAAAATTAGAACAGGTTGGGATCAAGATAATCGAAATTGCTTAGAGATTGCTCAGATAGCTGAACAGTCGGGGGTCTCTGCATTGACCATTCATGGGCGAACACGAGCGTGTTTATTTGAAGGACAAGCAGAATATGACAGTATTAAAGCAGTCAAACAGGCGGTTTCGATTCCGATAATTGCAAATGGCGATATTACCTCTGCCGAAAAAGCGAAATTTGTGCTTGATTATACAGGTGCAGATGCCGTTATGGTTGGGCGAGGAAGTTATGGCTGCCCTTGGATATTTAAGGAAATCAGCGCATTTTTAGCGCACGGCACGCTTCCTATTATTTCATTGGAGGAAAAAAGCCAGCTGATGTTGAAGCATATTGAAGACCTACATCAATTCTATGGAGAAGAGAAAGGGTATCGAATTGCGCGTAAGCACGTTGGTTGGTATGTAGAAAGATTGATGCCGAATTCAACTTTTAAACGCACTTTCAATGCATTAGAAACAACTTATGAACAACTTAATGCGTTGGAAAATTTTGTAAAATCTCTTTAATAAAGTGGATAGAAAAATGATTGAACAACCAGTAAATAACCCATTAACGGTGACATTATTAAATGCACAAGGTCAACAAGTGGTAAAACCGCTTCGCGATAACGTAAAAGCCGCATTAAAAAACTATTTAGCACAATTAAACGGCGAAGACCCAACAGAATTATACGAATTAGTATTATCTGAAATTGAGCACCCAATGTTAGATATGGTAATGCAATATACTCGCGGCAACCAAACTCGCGCAGCAACCATGCTTGGTATTAACCGTGGTACTTTACGTAAAAAATTAAAAAAGTACGGTATGGGTTAATCTTAACGATTTAACCGAATGATTGAAGAACCTGTTATCAAAGTTGATAACAGGTTTTTTGCTATCTAGGCTTAATATTTGGAAAAGATAGTGAAAAAAAGACCGCTTGTATTATTGGCAGCAAAGCCTTTAGCCTAGTTGGTGGTTCGTTAATATTAGCCATTAAAGCGGTGCAAGTAGCGGTATCTAATAAATAAAAGTAAAGCCCGATGTAAAAAAATACATCGGGCTTTATTTATAGTTGGATTTCTAATTGCTGATAAGCGTGTTCGGCTTTTGCAAGCGCTTTTTCAGTGCTTTCATCACGGGCAAGAATAACCCCTAAACGGCGATGTCCGTTGACCTCTCCCTTACCGAATAAGCGTAAATTAACTCCAGCTTCAGATAATACTTTCTCTAGGTTCGCAAATCGAACATTATCTGATTTACCTTCCACTACAATCGCTTTTGAAGCAGCAGGGCTGATTTGATAAATTTCTGGAATCGGTAAACCTAAAATAGCGCGAGCATGCAAAGCAAATTGAGAGAGCTCTTGGGATGCCATCGTCACCATACCGGTATCGTGCGGACGAGGAGAAACTTCATTGAAGATGATGTCATCGCCACAAACAAAAAGCTCTACACCAAAAATGCCACGCCCGCCTAAAGCAGTGGTAATTTTCTCTGCAGTTTCTTGTGCACGTTTTTGAGCTAAGGCTGACATTGCTTGTGGTTGCCAAGATTCGCGATAATCACCGTTTTCTTGACGATGACCAATAGGGGCTAAGAAAGCGGTACCACCAACATGACGTACGGTTAATTGGGTAATTTCATAATCAAATTTAATGAAACCTTCGACAATAACTCGTCCACCGCCAGCTCGGCCACCTTCTTGTGCATATTGCCAAGCTTGTTCAATTTGCGCATCAGATTTGATAATTGATTGCCCATGCCCAGAAGAAGACATGATGGGTTTGACGACACAAGGAATGCCAATTTCTGCAATGGCTTGTTGGAAATCAGGAAAGTTGTCAACAAAACGATAAGGTGAGGTTTTTAACCCCAATTCTTCAGCCGCTAAACGGCGGATGCCTTCTCGATTCATGGTTAATTGGGTTGCTTTAGCCGTTGGAATTACGTTATAGCCAGCTTGCTCTAATTCGACAAGTGTAGCAGTCGCAATCGCTTCCACTTCTGGCACAATATAATCAGGCTTTTCTTGTTCAATAAGTTTTGCTAGTGCTTCGCCATCAAGCATTGAAATAGTGTAGGCGCGATGTGCAACTTGTTGAGCTGGTGCATTTTCATATCTGTCAACCGCAATCACTTCTACGCCTAAGCGTTGTAGCTCAATGACGACTTCTTTACCTAATTCACCTGAACCAAGCATCATTACTTTGGTTGCGCTTGGACGAAGTGGAGTACCTAATGTAGTCATAGAAAAATCCTCTAGTTATAAAAAGCAAACGTTTGCGTAATTATAGCGGATAATAAAAACAAGCGGTGTAATTTTGCAAAGTTTTTACAAAATCACACCGCTTGCTTGATGACTTTTACGCTTCTTTTTCCATTGCCCCTTTAATAGTGAGTTGAATCTCAACGGAAATTAAACTACGTAGCAATTCTTCAATTGGTTGAATTTTGGCAACGATAGCTTTGCCTTCTTCATCAAAATATTCTTGCACTTTGAGCGTATTACTAAAGGTTGAGAAGAGCGCTTTATCAAAGAATTCTGGCGCGTTAATTCCATGTAATACAGATAAGCGTTGTGCAATTGTGCGGCTTTCTTTTTCAAATTCACTACGTGAAATTTCAGGTTGGCTCATTAACAAGCTCAAGCCGATGTAATAACGTTGTAGCACTTCGCGTACGCCATTGCTATGAAGTTGTAATGTCCGTAATGCTGGTGGATTGATCTTAAATAGATCGCTTTCGCCTTTAATCACATGCTGACGTGCAAATTCTGCAAGAATCAATTCCACCTGATGACGAACTTCAGAAGGTTCAAAATGCAAGAAGAGTTCTGCTTTTAAGAACGGATAAACTTGTTGTACGCATTTAATGATTAAATCTTTTGAAACTGCTTCTAAATGTAAGATGATGCTCGCTACTAATGATGGCAATACAAATAAGTGTTGCACATTATTGCGGTAATAAGTCATTAGTACTGCGGCCTCTCTTTCAAGGCTAATCATTTCACCGAAGCTGTCTTTTTGTGTAATCACACCTGCACGCGGTAGAGCTAATACGTGATTAAGCATGGTTTCTGCATCATCATTTGGTATCGTAATATCATCTGAATACGGTACTGCCTTAACTAATTCTAGTACGCTGTTGATTTGTTCTAGTAATTGCTCACGGCTTAGTGCGCGTTGGCGAGAAGCTAATAAAATCGAGCCAATTAGGTTTTTAGCATTTAATGCAGCTGCTTTATTGATGTTAACCATCACTTCGTTTGCAACTTTATCTACTGCAGGGTTTAACCATTTTGGACGAGCTTCGTCAGCTTCTTGTTTCCAATCAGGGAAATGTTGGTTTAAATAGTTATTCAGCTGAATAGGTTCACCGAAATTCACATAACCTTGTCCCAGATTTTTCAGTTTTTTAATTACGCGGAGTACTAAACCTGCATTTTCTTTTTCTTTGGTTGCGCCACGTAATTCTTTTGCGTAAGTATCTACTTCCAATACATGTTCATAACCGATATAAACCGGCACAATACTGATTGGACGAGTTAAACCACGCTGAAGGGCTTGCAAGGTCATCGACATCATGCCAGTTTTTGGCTCAAGTAAACGCCCTGTACGAGAACGACCGCCTTCAATAAAGTATTCCACTGAATAGCCACGATAGAATAATTCCGCTAAATATTCGCGGAAAATGGTGGAATAAAGACGGTTTCCTTTAAATGTTCGGCGAATAAAAAATGCCCCCCAACTGCGGAAAAGTGGCCCTGCAGGGAAGAAGTTTAAGTTAATACCCGCAGCAATATGCGGTGGTACTAAACCTTGATGATATAAAATGTAAGAAAGAAGTAAGTAGTCCATGTGGCTACGGTGGCAAGGAACATAAACGATTTCATGCCCTTCTAACGCTAATTTACGCACACGTTCGCCATTTTGTACATTGATGCCTTGATATAGCTTGTTCCAAAGCCAGCTTAAAATGCGATCTGCAATACGTAAACTTTCATGGTTAACTTTAGCAGCGATCTCCTCAAGAATTTTTTCGGCTTCTTGTCGTGCTTTTTCAGGTGAGATTTTTTTATTTTCTGCTTCATCTGCAATTGCTTTTTTCAGCGCAGCTGAATCCAGTAATTTGTTAAACATGGCTTGACGATCAGGCAATTTTGGACCCATTGCTGAATAGCGTTGTTTAGCAAAATGGAGGCGAGCTACACGGAAGAGTTTTTTTGCCAGTTGGCTATCATTTCCATGTGTTTTAATCATCTCACCTAGCGAGACAGTTTGAGAGAAGCGGGTAAAATTATCACGCCCATACCAAAGTGTTGCCCAAATGCGTTGGAATACGCCTAAAAAGCGTAAATTCGGGGCTTTTTCTTTACCTGGCGCGCGTCCCCAAAGAACAGAAACTGGGAGTAATTGCACATCCATTTCGGCATGCTGTTTATGTAAATTTAAATAGTCCTGTACGGTTTTTAGGGTTTCTTCTTTTACCCCTTTTGATTTAAAAAAACGGCGACTTTCATCTAAGAATACAAAGCGCGGTAAGACTTGCCCATGTAGCTGATTAGGTTCTAGTGGATCAGGTAACCCTAATGCTTTGCAATTTTTCTGTAAAATAAGTAAGTCGGTTTGAGAAGTATAAGGTAGAACATAGAGTAAAGGCTGAGTTAAATCGAGGTTTAACTCACTAATTGGATCGGTTGGAATAGACCGAGATTTAATCAATAAAGAAAGCGGAATATTTAAAAGCTGACGGTAAAAATTTAACAGGCTAGACATTATTTTTTCCTTTGTTATTTTTTATTTTCTGCCAATTTATAAAAGGGCAGTTTAGCATAATTTTTCAAAAAAATGCGTTACAAATTTAATTATACTGTATATAATGTCAAAAATTCTGTATAAAACCTCAGGAGAAATAACGTGGCTCGTAAACATCTTACCGCTCGTCAGCAAGAAATTTTTGATTTTGTGAAAAACCATATTAGTACTACCGGCATGCCTCCAACACGTGTTGAGATTGCCCGTGAAATTGGTTTTAAATCTCCAAATGCCGCAGAAGAGCATTTAAAAGCACTTGCACGTAAAGGTTATATCGAAATGCTTTCTGGCACATCGCGTGGGATTCGAATTTTAGTTAACGATGAAGATGAAGCTGCTAATGATGACGGCTTACCGTTAATTGGTAAAGTGGCTGCAGGCAGCCCAATTGAAGCTATTGAGCATATTGAATGTCATTATCCTGTAAATGGTGCAATGTTCAACCCAAGTGCAGACTATTTACTAAAAGTCAATGGAAATTCCATGGAGAATATCGGCATTTTAGATGGCGATTTATTAGCTGTGCACAAAACGAATTATGCTAAAAATGGGCAGGTTGTGGTTGCTCGTGTAGAAGATGAAGTCACAGTAAAACGTTTAGAGAAAAAAGGCGATTTAATCTACTTACATCCTGAAAATGATGAACTTGAAGCAATTATTGTTGATCCGCGTGTAGAATACATTGAAATTGAAGGCATTGCCGTTGGTGTTATTCGTAGCAATGCGTGGATGTAATTAGCTTATTATTCATTTATGGTGCAGTTAGCCACATATTCTCATACAGAAGCTGAATTATTGGAAAAAGCACAATGGCTTGCTGGTTTTACGCTAGGCGATATTGCTGCTTTTCTCCAAATGCCAGTGCCACCAGATTTAAAGCGAAATAAAGGCTGGGTTGGTCAATTAATTGAAGTAGCATTAGGGGCTAAAGCTGGAAGCAAGCCTGAGCAAGATTTTGCGCATTTAGGTATTGAACTGAAAACTATTCCAATAAATGCACAAGGCGAACCGCTTGAAACCACCTTTGTTAGCCTTGCACCATTAGTGCTTAATCATGGTGTAACATGGCAAACTTCACATGTAAGACATAAATTACAGCGGGTGTTATGGATACCAGTTGAAGGCAGCCGCGATATTCCGTTAGCGCAAAGGCATATTGGCCAACCAATTTTGTGGCAGCCGAATCGCGAACAATCCCGTCAATTACAACAAGATTGGGAAGAGTTAATGGAGCTTATTGCTTTTGGACGCTTTTCAGAAATTGATGCAAGACATGGCGAAGTGCTACAGTTGCGCCCAAAAGGAAAAAATAGTCAAGTTTTAACCGATGCTGTAAATCAGCATGGTGAACCCATTCAAACATTGCCTTTAGGATTCTATTTACGAAAGTCTTTTACGCGAGAAATTTTACAGAACTTTTTACGGGAAAGACTTTAATTTTTGTCCGCCGATCGTTATGATTACGACCTTTCAAGTTGGTGTAAAACCAGCCTTATTTTTATTATTAAAAGGTTAAATTATGTTTGAATGGATAGCCAATCCAGAAGCGTGGATTGCGCTTTTTACCCTAACCGCACTAGAGATTGTGTTAGGGATTGATAATATTATCTTGATCAGTATTTTAGTTTCCCGATTACCACAAAATCGTCGCCAATCTGCTCGTATTGTTGGGTTAATGTTGGCTATGATTATGCGAGTGTTACTGCTTCTTTCTCTTTCATGGATGATGCACTTAGTTGACCCACTTTTTTTCATCGGGGAAAAAGGGATTTCAGGGCGCGATTTAATTTTGATTATCGGAGGCTTTTTCCTAATTGTAAAAAGTGCGATGGAATTAAAAGAATCAGTGAGTGCAGAAGAGCATCATGAATCTCGCGAATCAGCGAAAAAAGCGAGCTATTTGATGATCTTAATTCAAATTGCATTGATGGATATTATCTTCTCGCTTGATTCCGTGATTACCGCAGTAGCTATGGCGGACAATCTTCCTGTGATGATTTTAGCGATCATAATTGCGGTACTTGTGATGATGTTAGCGGCAAAACCAATCGGTTTCTTTGTTGATCATAATCCAACGATTAAAAATTTAGCGTTAGCCTTCTTAGTTTTAGTTGGAGTTTCACTTGTTGCAGAAGGATTTAATATTCACATTCCAAAATCAGCAATTTATACGGCAATGGGCTTTTCTGTGGTCGTTGAGTTGCTGAATATTAGAATGCGTCGCAACCAAGTAAAGCATTTGCAAGAAAAAAACACTGCAAACTAATTAGACGCCCTTCAATTTTGGAGGGCTTTTTTCTAGGAAAAAATATGTTATTGATTGATATTCAAGGCAAAGAATTAACCCAAGAAGAGGTGGAGATTTTATCTCATCCGCTAGTTTCGGGGTTAATTCTTTTTAGCCGTAATTTTTTTGATAAAGCCCAAATTCAAGCGCTCATTCAAGATATTCGTCAACGTGTGAAAAAGCCATTACTGATTACAATTGACCAAGAAGGCGGTCGAGTTCAACGTTTTCGTGAAGGATTTACACAGCTACCAGCAATGCAATCATTTGCCACGTTAGCTGAAAATGCGGCAGAAGCACAGGCTATCGCTAAAGAAGCGGGTTGGTTAATGGCGGCTGAAATGTTTGCTTTAGACATTGATTTAAGTTTTGCGCCTGTATTGGATTTAGGTCATCAATGTAAAGCAATTGGCGATCGTGCTTTTTCGCAAAATGTGTCAGAAATGTTACCGCTTGCAGAAGCTTTTATTGATGGCATGCTAGAAATGGGCATGGCAACCACAGGTAAACATTTCCCTGGTCATGGGCATGTGCTTGCGGATTCTCACTTAGAAACCCCGTTTGATGATCGCCCAAAATCTGCGATTTTTGAGCAAGATATTCAACCTTTTAAACAATTAATTGCTAAAAATAAACTGTCAGCCATTATGCCGGCACATGTGGTTTACACGCAATGTGATAGTCAACCGGCTAGCGGTTCTACTTATTGGCTTAAAACAATATTGCGAGAACAATTAGGGTTTAATGGGGTAATTTTTTCTGATGATTTAGGCATGAAAGGCGCGGGTTTTATGGGCGACTTTGTTGCGCGTAGTGAACAAGCGATTCAGGCTGGTTGTGATTTGCTTTTACTTTGCAATGAACCACAAGGTGTAGTGCAAGTATTAGATGGGTTGAAATATCAGCCTACAAAAGCGCAAACTGAGCGTCATTTAAGTTTAATGAAACGTAAAAACATAGATTGGCGTACTTTAGAAAGCTTAAGCCGTTACCGAGAGGCAAGCAATCAGTTATCGGCATGGCAAGGGAAATGGTTAGATTGGAAAGCACAACAGAACGCATGAAATTAAACTGTCATCATTATAGTTCGGGCAATTGCCGTTCATGCCAATGGCTAGAAAAGCCTTATGCTGAGCAGCTTACAGAGAAAGAAGCCGAACTCAAGCGGTTAATTTTGCCGTTTACTTTGCAAAATACGCAGATTTTACCCTCGGTATCTTCTGCGTTGGTGCAATTTCGCAATAAAGCCAAAATGGTGGTCAGTGGCAGTGTTGAACGCCCTATTCTTGGTTTATTAAAAGATAATCAGGATCCTACTAGTGGCGTAGATTTAACGGATTGCCCACTTTATCCGAATGAATTTAGGACAATTTTCCCTATTCTTAAAGATTTTATTGCGCGGGCAGGGCTTGTGCCATATAACATTGCCAAGAAAAAAGGCGAGCTAAAATATATTTTGCTGACTCAAAGTCGCTATAACCAGTCAGTCATGCTGCGCTTTGTGTTAAGAAGTGAGCAAAAACGACCGCTTGTTGAGCGAGAGTTGCCTAATTTATTAGCCAAATTACCGAAAAATTCCGTAGTGAGTTTAAATATTCAACCACAGCATGCAGCTGTGTTGGAGGGCGAAACGGAGATTTTCTTAACTGAAACACATACGATTGAAGAGCATTTTAATGGTGTGCCACTTTTTATTCGCCCCCAAGGTTTCTTTCAAACCAATCCACAGGTTGCAGAAAAGCTTTATCAAACCGCACAAGATTGGGTAGCGAATTTACCGATTGAACATCTTTGGGATCTTTTCTGTGGCGTAGGCGGTTTGGGGCTGCATTGTGCTAAAGCTTTACAAGCACGTAATCCTAACGTTGCGTTAACGGGAATTGAGATTTCGCCTTCTGCCATTGCAAGTGCAACAAAATCAGCACAACAATTAGGAATGAAACAAGTCCGTTTTGATGCACTAGATTCTGCTCGGTTTGCGTTAAACCAAAGTGGCAAAGTTGCAGATTTAGTGATTGTAAATCCACCAAGACGTGGTATTGGTAAGCCACTGGCGGAATTTCTTAACGATTGCGGTGCCGATTACCTGATTTATTCTAGTTGTAATGCGCAAACGATGGCGCAAGATTTCGTCTCACTGACCAATTACCAGTTAGAAAAAGTGCAACTTTTCGATATGTTTGCTCATAGTGCACATTATGAAGTTCTGACTTTTCTAGTGAATAGATCAAAAAAACAAGCATAAATACCTCTCAAGCGGTATAAAATTTACCAAGATTTGCAAATTCTGCTATAATCCCAACAGTTTACTTAATAGTAGGAATTTTCTGTCGGATTTTACGAGTAAAAGCGTATTTTTTGAGGACAAAAAAAGAAATTTTCTTTACTATATACCGTATTCTTTTTTTATTAAATCTCAATTAGAGGATATCAACAATGGCTAAAATTGTTAAAGTAATCGGTCGTGAAATCATCGACTCTCGTGGTAACCCTACCGTTGAAGCTGAAGTTCACTTAGAAGGTGGCTTTGTTGGTTTAGCTGCTGCGCCATCAGGTGCATCAACGGGTTCTCGTGAAGCGTTAGAATTACGTGATGGTGACAAATCTCGTTTCTTAGGCAAGGGCGTATTAAAAGCTGTTTCTGCGGTAAATAACGAAATTGCAAACGCTATCGTTGGTAAAGATGGTTCTGCACAAGCTGAAATCGACCAAATCATGATCGATTTAGATGGTACAGAAAACAAATCTAAATTTGGTGCGAACGCAATTTTAGCAGTATCTTTAGCAACTGCTAAAGCTGCAGCAGCTTCTAAAGGTTTACCGCTTTATGCTTACATTGCAGAACTTAACGGTACACCGGGCGTTTACTCTATGCCATTACCAATGATGAACATCATCAATGGTGGTGAACACGCAGACAACAACGTTGATATTCAAGAGTTCATGATTCAACCGGTTGGTGCGAAAACATTACGCGAAGCATTACGTATCGGTGCTGAAGTATTCCACAACCTTGCAAAAGTATTAAAAGGTAAAGGTTTAAATACTGCAGTGGGTGATGAAGGTGGTTTTGCGCCAAACCTTGCATCTAACGCAGATGCTTTAGCATGTATTAAAGAAGCAGTTGAAAAAGCAGGTTATGTTTTAGGTAAAGATGTCACTTTAGCGATGGACTGCGCATCTTCTGAGTTCTACAACAAAGAAACTGGTAACTATGAGTTAAAAGGCGAAGGTAAAACTTTCACTTCTCAAGAGTTCACTCACTATCTTGAAGGTTTAACAAAAGAATACCCAATCGTATCTATCGAAGATGGTCAAGATGAATCTGACTGGGAAGGTTTCGCATACCAAACTAAAGTGTTAGGCGATAAAATCCAATTAGTAGGTGATGACTTATTCGTAACTAATACCAAAATCTTAAAAGAAGGTATCGAAAAAGGTATCGCAAACTCTATCTTAATCAAATTCAACCAAATTGGTTCATTAACTGAAACTTTAGCAGCAATTAAAATGGCTAAAGATGCAGGTTACACAGCAGTAATCTCACACCGTTCAGGTGAAACTGAAGATGCAACTATTGCAGATTTAGCGGTAGGTACTGCAGCAGGTCAAATCAAAACTGGTTCAATGAGCCGTTCAGACCGTGTAGCAAAATACAACCAGTTAATCCGTATTGAAGAAGCATTAGAGCGTGCAGGTACACCAGCACCATTTAATGGCTTAAAAGAAGTTAAAGGTCAAGCGTAATTTACTTTTGTAAATTAGATTAGATAAAACTGCAGCAGAAATGTTGCAGTTTTTTTTCCTAAAATTTATCTCAACGTTTCTAAAAAATAAATAAACGCCCGTTTTTGTTCAATGGACAAATTATCCCATTTTTGATTCAGCTCTAATTCTTTTAAATCCCCTGCAATTAATTCTTCAGGAATGCAATCTTGAAAAAACCAGTTGATCGGTGTTTTAAAAAAGATGGCAATATCAATCAGATGATTTACATTAATTTTACTCGCGCCTCGTTCATAACGAGAAAGTTGTTGCTGAGATAAATTGATGCTTTCCGACAATTTTTCTGCCGAATAACCAAATTCTTTCCTTTTTTGCTGAATGCGTTGCCCAATTAACTTGTCTGTTGCTGCTGCCAATAGCTGTGCCATTTTTCGTCTTTACTTAAATACTTATTTATTCACATTTTGTCGATTTTTAAGCTTGAAAACAGCGCAATAGATAAGTAGAATTAAATCAACTTACTCATCTATTAACAATAAGTAAGCAAAAACTTGTTTTTTTACTCATCATAAGGATCTGAAAATGAAAAAATTACTTCTTTCTGCAATTTTAGTTGGATTTTTAACTGCTTGTAGTGGTGGTGGCGGTGGTAGTGGTAGTGGAACCGCAACGACACCTGATAATACTAAAGTGGATTTAGATAACAGTGCTAAAGGCGATATTGGTGCAAAAACCACGGACGGCGAATTATATGGTCAAAATAGTAACGATTCTTTCTACGGCATTTGGATCAACGATGCGAAGACGGTGAAAGAAGTGCGTTACCAAGGAACAGCCGCAACTAATTTACCAAGCGGCACAGCGACTTATTTAGGTGATGCTTACTGGGTAAATGGCACAACAGGGCAGCCAAGTAAGGGCGGTAAAACCAGATTAAATGTGGATTTCGACAAAAAAACGGTAGATGGAAAAGTTGAATTTTCATTGCTTTCAGATGGTCGAGCACAAGATATTACGTTACACCAAACGCAGTTAAACGGTACAAAATTTAGCGGTCGTGCGAGTACCTTGTTACAAGAAGGGACATATCAAGGTGGCTTATTTGGCAATGGCGCAAAAGAAGCGGCTGGTATTGCAACCTTTGAAGGCAATCACAGCTATGACACCTCATTTGGCGGTATTCGTTACTAATTTCATTAAGCTGCCTAAAAAGGGCAGCTTTTCTTTTAAATTCATCTCTATGCGTAAGCTTTTTTATTCTCTTTTCTTTTGTTCAACTTTTGTCTGGGCTTCATCTAATGGTTCAATTACCGCATTAGAAGAACAACTTAAACAAGCGATTTATCAAAATAATGCAGAGCAAATTCAATCCTTTCTTTCTCAATATCAACAACAAACGCAACAGGATCCCTTGCTGCTTTCTTATGCGGAAGCGAAACTAGCGAGTTTGCGCCAAGATTATGCCCTTGCAATTCGTATTTACCGAAAAATGTTGAGCGAACGTCCAGCGCTCACTTCTATCCGAATGGAACTTGCCAAAGTGTTATTTGCAGACCGTCAAGACATCGCGGCGAGATTGCAATTTGATAAGGTAAAAAGCGTTAAAAATTTGCCTGCTTCGGCTTATCAGCAGATTGATCGTTATATTGACGCACTTAATTCGTATAATACTTGGCTGATTGATGCGAGTGTTTCCTATCTTAAAACGGATAACGTGGAAAATGTCTCCTCTGCGACAAGCATTGAAAATACAGGTTTTATTAAGGGTGAACGTATGTTGCCACAAAAGGCTCATGGTTTTTCCTACAACCTGAGTTTTAGCCGTGATTTTAATATTGTGGGTTCTCACTATGTAGGTTTTAGTAATGAAACTAACGGAAAAAGCTATTGGGACAATCATCAATTCGATGATCTTTTTAACCGTACTTCTGTGGGGTATGCCTACAAGAAAAATGAGGCAACATTCAGGCTACAGCCGTTTTATGAAAAACGTTGGTATGGCGGCGAAGCATTCCATTGGTCAAATGGGATCGAAATGAGTTATAGCTATTGGCTTTCTAAAAATTGGCAAAATCAGACCGCACTTGAATATGAAAAACGCCGTTTTTTTATCGAGAATCCCCAAGCTGGTAATATTAAAACCGCCTCAAATACCTTGATTTGGTATCGAAACCCTGAACAAATCTTTTATACAGGGATAGCTTTTTCTCAACAAAAACTCCTTGAGCGTCAATATAGTTCAGATATAAAAAATGTGCGGATTGGCTGGTTACAAGAATATGCTTGGGGGATTTCCACAAAACTCAATCTATCATTTACCCATCGCCAATTTAAAGATCAAGCGGTTCTCGGCGGTATTTTACCTTTGGGCAAGACGAGGAAAGATCATATTTACACCATTTTTGCACAAGTGTGGAAACGTGATTGGCATTTATGGGGCATTACGCCTAAACTCAATTTTGAATGGCGAAAACAAAAAAGTAATTTAGATACAATGTATTCCTATAAAATGCACAACCTGACTTTGAGTTTTGAGAAAACTTTTTAAAATCCAGATTCGTGTTTGTTAGCCACATAATGAAATATGATAAAATATCGCAAAATTAAACATAAGGAGTCCCAATGCTATATTCAGTCTTAACTGATCAAATTTTATTAGGCGAAGGCTACCGCAATGGTGCGCATTCTACATTACATGAACAACTGGTCGTGATGTTTGAAGATGATGGAGAAACTGGTTATTTTTATGCGATGGATTTAGATCAAAAAGATAACCCTATTGTAGATAGTCTTTTTGTTTATAACGTTTCTGATATTGAAGCAGAAAGTCTAAAAGAGCCACGTCGTTTAGAAATTTGTTGGTCGGAAGATGGTTTCCAAGCTTTTTTATTGATTAATGGTTATCCGCATGCCGTGTTCGATTTCCGTCAATTTGTTGGCTATAACCATACTAAACATCCTTATCCAGAATTAGGAAGCATGTGGGTTCGTAAAGAAACTACCCCAGAATTAGTCGAAAAATGGCTAAGATAATCAGTCAATAACACTTTTAATATTATTCTTTTTTAGTTGGGTTTTCAGAAGTGCTACTTTGCAGTTTTGTTTTAATGATGTATTATCACTGCTAAGTATTGTTATATTTTTTATTTTTAGAAATAGAATTTTCTTTTAAGGAGCATTTAATGAAAGCGTTAACTAAAATATTTCTTGCTGCGATGATGTTACCTTTAACGGGTTGTGGCACCTTAATGACTTTAGATCAACCAGTGGTTTATAGTGGTGTTCAAGAAGATGTTTCTCGTCTTACCTTTTCTAAAACAGCTCCAGCAGGAGATGTTGGCGAGGCGTTTGGCACAATTCTTTTGTATCCATTTATCATTATTGACGTTCCATTAAGTTTCGTGGGTGATACCTTAATGTTACCTGTTAAAGGTATTCAAAAATTATCACAAGATTAATTTCAAACAAAAGCGGTTAGATTTCATGAGAATTTTGCAAAATAGACTAGAAATTTAACCGCTTGTAATTTACTAGCTATTTCCCGTCAACATAACCAATCATGACATACCCAATCGCTACGATAATTGCTTCAATAGCATTAAATTTATCGCTAAATCTTTCTGAAAATGTGAGAGTTTATTTAACAGAGCATAATCAAACGCCTATGTTTAAAACATTATTTAATTCATTGAGTGAAAAAGTGAATAAGCCTGAAAAGCGGTTATCTTCTGTGAATCAAGATTTCGAGCAAGGATTCGATTATCAATATGGGCTTTCAACTATCATGGATCGCCAAAAAGCGAATGCGCATTTTGAGCAAGCTGCACTTAAAGGCAATCTGGAGGCAAAATTTTTCCTTTCATTAAATTTCTTGCAACAAGGCCAGCGGGATAAAGCTCTTCAATATGCGCAAGAAGCAGTGGCTGAAGGGAGTGAAATTGCCAAATATGCTTTAGCAAATTGGTGGTTAGCTAAAAATGAGGCTAAATATCGCACGCTGAAACAAGAAGCATTAAAAGCCATGACAGAGGCACAAAATAAAGGCGATTTGCATTATGTAATATTCCTTGCCAATGAATATTATTACGGCCCAAATGGAATGCCTGTCGATTTAGATAAAGCGATTCATTACTATGAATTGGCGGCTCAGCAAGGTAATGCAGTCGCCTTAGAAGAATTAGGAAAAATTTATCTTGAAGAGTTGCATGATTTGGATAAGGCAGAAACCTATTTATTACAAGCAGCTGAGAAAAATAATGCTGAAGCACAATATTTACTAGGCGATGCCGTTTATACCGAAAAAGAAGATGAGAAAAACATACTTTATTGGGTAGAAAAGGCGGCGGAAAATCAGCATATTTCAGCCATACTTAAACTGGCAAACTATTATGTTGGAAAAAAAGAATATGACCAAGCGCTTTATTATGTGAAAAAAGGTGTTGCCTTAAATCATGAAGACGCTTTGATTGCGATGGCTGAATTCTATGAATATGGGCTCGGTATGCCACAAGATGATGAAAAAGCGTTAACTTATTATAAAAAGTCGAATGAGATTTTGAAGGACAAATGGTTGATGGATAAAATTAAAATGTTGGAAGCAAAAATCAAAGATAAAAAATAGTTTAAAACGTGGTTAAAATATTTTGTAAAATAACTCATGAATTTAACCGCTTGTATTGTGATAAACAGAGAATGAATCTGTTTAAAAGTCTAAGAACTATAGGAGAATAAGATGAAATTATATGTTTATGATCATTGCCCGTTTTGTGTACGAGCTCGCATGATTTTTGGTTTAAAAAATTTACCGGTAGAACTCGTAGTGCTTGATAATGACGATGAAGCAACGCCGATTGGTTTAGTGGGCAAAAAAGTAGTGCCAATTCTCGTAAAAGAAGATGGTACTGCGATGCCGGAAAGTTTAGATATCGTACATTATGTCGATGAACATTTTGGAGAAAAAATATTATCTGAACAAATTCGTCCTGAAATTGAGGCATGGCTAAAAGACGCTGGTAGTTATTATGGACATCTTACCACTGCACGTTTTACCAAAATGGGATTAGCGGAATTTCAAACGCAAAGTGCGATTGATTATTTTACTAAAAAGAAAACGGAATTTATTGGTGATTTTGTGGAAAATATTGCGAATACCCAAACCTATCTTGCTCGTTTAAGAGGGGATTTAGAGAAATTAGACGCATTGATTCAATCTCAAAATGCGTTAAACGGTAAACTTTCGCTTGAAGATATTATTGTTTTCCCTGTATTACGAAACCTTACCTGTGTAAAAGGTATTGAATTCCCGCCAGCAGTTTTAGCTTATATCACGAATATGGCTAAATTAAGTAATGTATCGTTGTATTTTGATAAAGCTATTTAACCTCAATTGATTCATAGATGTGGGAAATACTGAACTTTTGACTTGGATCATCGGTGCAGTCATTTTATTAGTATTTTTTATCCATCGATCTATAATCGTTCGTGTGTACGTTACCAAGAGCGTAGAGATATGGATCAACAATATCAACGTGCAGTCACTAGAATTTGTGTGCAAACTGCCTTGCTATTATTACAGCATGGCGCGGAAAGCGCTGTTGTAGTGCAAATGGTGCAGCGATTAGGCGTTGCGTTAGGGGTTGAAAGTGTGGAATGTGCTTTAACGGCAAATGCCGTATTACTGACAACGCTTTCTAAACAGCATTGTATTACCACGGTGCGTCAGAATGCTGATAAAGGCATCAATATGCAAATGGTTACCGATGTTCAGCGTATTGTCATTGCAGTAGAACATCATGTGTATGATTTATCAATGGCACAGAAGAAATTGGATAATTTAAAACCACTAAAATATAACCGCTATTTGGTGGTGTTTATGATTGGTTTATCTTGTGCCTCTTTCGCCCATCTTTCTGGCGGCGACATGGTAATTTGTGCAATCACTTTTATTGCTTCCGCCGTTGCCATGTTTGTTCGACAAGAAATTTCTAAACGTCATTATAATCCTTTCATTGTTTTTGCCATTACCGCTTTTGTTGCTTCACTCATTTCCGGTATGAGTTTGAAATATAGTTTAGGCAACGATCCGCATATTGCATTAGCTTCTAGTGTTTTATTACTTGTTCCGGGATTCCCACTAATTAATTCACTTGCAGATATTTTAAAAGGCTATGTCAATATGGGAATAGGGCGGTGGACTATCGCCACCGTCCTCACCTTTGGTGCTTGTTTGGGGATTGTCTTTGCATTAAATCTTTTAAATATTGTTTCTTGGGTGGAGTAATAGGATGTTTTTGCTGAATTTACTCGATGATATGCTTTTTGCAGCCATTCCCGCAGTCGGATTTGCTTTAGTATTTAACGTTGGTTCTAAAGCCTTAAAGTATTGCGCTATTTTAGCGGCAATTGGCCATGCTACCCGAACATTATTGCTACACTTTGGTATTCCTATTGTTTTTGCTACCTTTTTGGCAACCTGTGTAATTGGCTTTATTGGTGTGCATTTGTCTCATCGTTATTTAGCCCATCCAAAAGTTTTTACTGTGGCGGCGATTATTCCAATGATTCCTGGCGTTCATGCTTATAAAGCCATGATTGCGATTGTAGAAATTCATCATCATGGTTTTTCCGATAAATTATTTGAACAAATGATTAGCTCTTTTATCAATACCAGTTTTATTTTAGGTGCACTTGTGTTTGGTTTAGCCTTGCCAGGATTACTGTTCTATCGACAAAAACCAGTTGTATAAACGTGAACTGTTTTGATAAATGATTGAATGATTTTAGTATAAGGGCATGTTTAGCATGCCCTTATCTTTTTATTTGATATTGAAATTGGCTACTTTTTCTATTGAGTAGTTGATTAAATAACTATATTATTCAAAGATTATGATATTTAACAAAATTGTCACAAGATTAATATCAAACACAAGCGGTTAGATTTCATGATATTTTTGCAAAAGAGAATAGAAATTTAACCGCTTGTATTATCTGAAAAACCAATCACTTTTTCTGCTAAGAAAAAGGTGGATATGGCTTAAATAAATATAAAGAGAACCTTATGTTTAAAAAATTATTAAGTTTATTTCGTTCTGATGAGCGTAATAGTGTTGCTGCATTGCAGAAAAAAGTTGAGCAAGGTGATGCAGAAGCTATGTATTTACTAGGAAGAATTTATCATCAGGGTAAGAGAGTAGAAGCGGATTACGATAAGGCAATGACGTTATATCATCGTGCTAATGCGTTAGGTTATCCGTTGGCCGCAAATAATATTGGTGCACTTTACGATGATTTAGGCGAACCTGAAAAATCAGTGGAATGGTTTGAGCAAGGTATACGTCAAGGAGATAAACGCGCTCAGTTTAGCTTAGGCAGATTTTATCTTTTAGGCATTGCGGTTGAACAAGACACTGCTAAAGCCTTGGAAATGCTAGAACCTATTGCGGAAACATATGGGAATGCAGCCGTTCTTTTAGGTCAGTTGTATGACGGTATCTTTGATATTCTTATTCAACCTGATTATCCAAAAGCCTTAGCGTATTATTTGCTTGCACAGAAGAATGCTAAAGATATTAGTGAGGAATTGTTAAAAACACTTTATAACAATTTAGGTACACTTTATAACGCGCATGAAGATATTCCGACTGATTACCAGAAAGCGGAAAAATACCTGCTCAAAGCTGCAGAAATGGGTTTAGCTCACGCTATGCTGAATTTAGGGAATTTATACGGTTTCAATAATGAACCTAAGAAAGCCTTTAAATGGTATTTAAACGCGGCGGAAAATGACTTAAGTGACGCCTATTATTACGTAGGAATAGCCTATAAAGATGGGAATGGTGTTGAACAAAACAGTCAAAAAGCTGTGGAATGGCTAGCAGAAGCGGTGAAATATGGTTTTGAAGATGCACAATGGGCTTTGGTTAATATCTATCGTGATGGTTTAGGAAATGTGCCTAAGGACTTAGCCAAAGCGGAAGCTTTATTGGAAAGCTTGGTAAAAAATCAGCCTCAATTTAGTCGAACGTTAGCTCAAATTCGTAGCCAAATTGCGGTATTAAATGATTTTAATGCCTTATTAGAAAAAGCAAAAAGTGGTGATCTGGCAGCACAAAAAGATTTAGCAATGGCTTATCTCAGGGGAGAGGCTATTGAGAAAGATGCGGCTGAAGCAGTGAAATGGTTCAGAGCAGCGGCGGAACAAGGAGATGCTGATGCACAAAATAGCCTTTATGTGCGTTATTACGATGGTGATGGCGTAGAAAAAAATAGTGAAGAGGCTTTCAAATGGTTGAAACTTTCTGCTGCACAAGGACATGGTCTGGCTTGTTATAATTTGGGGCTGGAATATGTAAGTGGTGAATTGGTTGAGAAAAATGAACAGAAAGCGATTGAGTTTTTCGCAAAAGCTGCCAAAAAAGACATTATTGAGGCTTATTACCAATTAGGGCTTCTCTATACGCAAGGGGAGACTATTAAACCTAATTATGAACTTGCTAGAGATTATTATGAACTAGCAGGTTCGGAACTAAATGGTGCGGCACAAAATGAATTAGGCCGTTTATATTTCAATGGGTTAGGTGTGACAAAAGATGATGCTCATGCCGTTGTCTATTTCCAACTTGCCGCAGAAAATGGTTATCCGGAAGGGATGTATAATCTAGCGACCATGTACGATAATGGTTTTGGCATTAAACCTAATCGTAAACTTGCCAAACAGTGGTTTGAAAAAGCCTGTGAAGCAGGATTTGAAGAGGCCTGCAAAATACTGGAAAGATAGCGATGCATTATGACGCTATATCAAAAATATCACTACAATTAAAACAAATATTGAAAAATAGAAAGGAATAACATGATTAATATTATTGCAACGCTTATTGCGGCAACTGCATTTAATTCTCCATCTCAGCTACCACAAGAACAGACTACATCTTCCACGCAGGAAGCGGTCGTTGCCGACATCGCTTCGATGACGCCTGAACAACGTCTTGAAAAAGCAAAAGCATTTTATGAGAAAGGCTTTGATTATGAATATGGGATCACAAAAACGGTTGATCGTACTTTAGCGGATAAATTTTTAAAAGAAGCTGCCGATTTAGGTCATGCTGATGCTCTCTTTTTCTTAGGGATGAATGCGGTAGAGAGGGGTGATCTTGAACAAGCTAGAGCATATGCTGACTCTGCTATTGAACTAGGAAACATGGCAGGAAAATATATATTGGCGGAAATTTCCGAACAGGAATATTTGGGGGATTCTGAAGAATTATATAAGGCAGGCTTTAAGGTAATAAAAGAGAAGGTTGAACAAGGCGATTTACATTATTCTAATGTACTTGGCTATGCTTATCGTTTCGGTATCGGCACTAAAAAGGATATTGAACAGGCGATTAAAGTTTTTACCCCTTCGGCTGAGCAAGGTAATGCGATGTCATTAGGACATTTAAGTGAACTTTATCTTGAACAAGATAAAATTGAAAAAGCTAAACCGCTTATGCTGAAGGCGGCTGAAAAAAATAATTCAAAGGCTCAATTAAATCTAAGTTTCATTGATGATGATACAGAAAAATCACTCTATTGGTTAAATAGAGCTGCTGAAAATAATGAGATTTCAGCTATCATGAATTTGGCTTACTATTATCATGATAAAGATATAAGAAAAGCGGCTTCTTATTATCAAAAAGCTGCAGATTTAGATGATGATCAGGCTGTAGTTGAATTAAGTTATTTATATGAAAATGGAGAAGGTGTAGAAAAGAATGATGAGAAAGCCGTTGAGTTATTAGACAAAGCTGTCGGATTAGAAAATTTTGAAGCAATGAATAAGCTTTCTATTCGTTATTTAGAAGGCCGAGGTGTCGAACGAAATTATGAAATGGCAGAAGCGTTATTTAATAACATAATTTCATTGGATGAAAGTTTAAGCGAGAAAGAAAAAGCTTCATATAATGTATATTATCAATTGGCAGAGCGTTATGAAGAATTCGCCAAAGATGATAATGCGACATTAAAAGCTTACAAACAAGGGTACGAAATTGAAAAGAAAGAAACCAAACGGGATAACAAAAAAATTAAAGCAAAAATTAAAGCATTAGAAGCAAAATTAAACAAGAAAAAATAATGAAAGTGCGGTTAAATTTCATCGTGTTTTTGCAAAACAAGGAAGAAATTTAACCGCTTGTTATTCTTGAATGGAAACAGAATAGTCCTCTAACAAAAGGAATCCAAATGACAAATATTGTCGCATTAATTGCAGCAACCGTATTAAATCTACAAACTCATCTTATCCCTGTGAAATCAAATGAGGGGCTAACAGACTTGGCGATGATCGAACAGATACCCATGACCCAAGCCCAGCGTATTGAAAAAGCAAAAAAACTTTATGAAGAAGGTTATGATTATTTCTACGGTATTACGCGCCCCGTGAATCGTGCGAAAGCGGTAGAGTATTTTCTTGAAGCTGGAAAGTTAGAGAATGCGGATGCTTTATTTTTCCTCTCTATTCATCAACAAAATCATGACAATTTGAAGGAGGCTACTCAAGCAGCGAAAAGATCGCTTGAATTAGGAAATGAAGCCGCCAAAATTAAATTAGGTGAAATTCAAGAAGATGAAAAATTGATGAAAGAAGGTTTCAATGCCCTTAAAAAGAAAGTAGATTCTGGTGATATGCATTATGCGAATTCTTTAGGCTATGCTTATGAATTTGGAATCGGAATTTCTTTGAGTATCAAAGAGGCGATGAAATACTATGACATGTCAGCAAAGCATAATAATGCGCTAGGGATGACGAATCTTGCGGATCTTTATATTCAAGAAGATAAATTGAAAAAAGCGAAGCCTTTATTAGTGAAAGCCGCAAAAAAAGAATATGGCTATGCACAGTATTTACTCGCAATGAATTTTTTTGATCTTTATTCTGAAAATAACAAAGGAGCATTATTTTGGTTAGAAAGGGCAGCGAATAATGATGAGCCAGAAGCACTTTATCAATTAGGCGTGTATTATGAAGAAGGGGTTGAGGCTGATTTAGCTAAAGCAATTAACTACTTTCAACGCGCTGCCGAGCTTAATCATAGTGATGCTGCACTTGAGTTAAGCTATATCTATGATGAAGGTATCATTGTTGAGCAAGATGATGATAAAGCGCTATTCTTCCTTAAGAAGGCCGCAGAATTAGATAACCAAGAGGCGATTGATGAGTTAGCCGCTCAAGCGTTGGCCTCTCGAGCTCAGAACGGGCAAGGCAATATGGATGCTAAAGAAGCAGAGTATTGGATTAAAAAAGCAGGCTATACGGAAGAGATGCTTAAAGAATTAGATAAGCTACAAGAAAAAAGTTTAGAGATGTTTAAAAAAATGCAGGAAACTAATCAATAAGTTGTGTGCATTTTTTACGATACAGATGTAAAGGGCGTGCTGAGCACGCCCTTTTTTGTTATTTCGATAAATCGATTTGATATACCGCAAAGCCCACTTCATCGGTGCCGACTTTCTTCATTGGGTATTGTGCATTGTCTTGAATGAATTTCGCTGCTTGTTCACTTGGCGAGGTTTCAAAACGTACGTCTAATTTATCGTTACCTTTAATCGGTGCAAAGCGCCAGTTTTTATCCGCACTTGGGTTTACATGACCATTTTTCTCGCTTTCTGCTTTGATGTAATCCGCAAGAATTTGGCGGTTTTCATCTGGAGAAGCATAAACAATGTGTGCATCGCCTGTGCCTGGGAATTTATTACCGTAAGCGCGATAGTTGTTAGTCGCAATTAAGAATTCTGCTTTTGGATCAACTGGTTTACCTTGGTAAGTTAAATTTACCACACGGTGTGAATTCGGGTTAATCAATTTGCATTCACCGTCATAACGTGCTGGTTGAGTAAGGTCGAATTCATAATTTACGCCGTCAATCACATCGTAGTTATAAGTACGGAAACCTTCCCAATCAAGTAAAGATTGTGGTTTGTCGCTTGTAGGGTCGATTTGTTTAAACATACCTGCACTACATTCTAACCATTCTTTCAATTCTTCACCGGTTGCTTTCACCACAACTAATGTGTTTGGATAGAGGTATAAGTCTGCTGCATTACGGAAGGTTAAATCACCTTTGTTCACTTCAGTATAGCCCGTTGGGTCATTTTTACGTCCACCTGCTTTAAATGGTGCGCCTGCACTTAAAATTGGTAAGCCAGCCATTGCTGCAACACTTGGTGCCACTTTTTCAACATAAGCTTTTTGTGCTTGGTTCACAATTTGAATGGTTGGGTCATCTTGCACTAACGCTAAGTAGCTGTACATGTTATCGGTCGCTTTACCGATTGGCTGTGCTACAAATTCACGGGTGGCTTCATGCACAGGTTTTAAAAGTGCGGTCAATTCTGCGTCACTTTCTGTGGTCGCTTTTTTGTTTTCAGCATCGTAAATTGGACGAAGTACCGCTTTACCATCAGCCACTAACCATTTGCCGTTGTGTTGAGCAAGGGTTAAGTCGATCACACTGATGTTGTTTGCCCAGTAGCCAGCCATACTTTCAGGTACGCCTTTTACAGTACCTTTAGCAATATCTGCATTTGGTGATTTCGCGAACTCTTTGTTCGGGAATAAACGGTGAGAGTGACCGAACACAATCGCATCAATGTGTGGTACATCAGCAAGGTAGAATGCTGAGTTTTCTGCACCTTCTTGATATGGCTCATCAGATGGGCCAGTGTGTGCAAGTGCCACAATAATATCGGCGCCTTTTTGTTTCATTTCTGGCACATATTTTTGTGCGGTTTTCACGATATCGCGCGTTTCAACTTTGCCTTGTAAATTTGCTTTATCCCACACCATAATTTGTGGTGGTACAAAACCGATATAACCAATGTTTAGTTTGTGCTTTTTACCTTGGCTATCTACCACTTCTTTGGCTTGAATCACATAAGGTGTGAAATAGGGCTCTTCGGTACCGACTTTCACTACGTTAGCATTGATGATAGGGAATTTCGCTTGTTTAATCGCATCGGCTAAATAATCTAAGCCATAGTTAAATTCGTGGTTACCTAATGTGCCCACTTCATAGTGCATTGCATTTAAACAATCTACTGCTGGGTTTGGTTTGCCTTCTTTATAACCTTTCGCGGCTTGATAGTCAGCGATTGGGTTACCTTGGATTAAGTCACCGTTATCAACTAAAACGCTGTTTTTCACCTCTTTACGTGCTTGACGAATCAAGCTTGCTGCACGGGTAAAACCGAATTTCTCAGTAGGTGCATCTTTGTAGTAATCGAAGTCAGTTAAAAAACTGTGAATATCGGTCGTTGCTACGATACGTAAATCGACTTGTGTGTCGCTTTTCGCAAAAGCAAAACGGCTCGCACTCAACGCTAAAATGCTGCTTGCGCCAAGTTGGATGAAATTTCTTCTGTTGATCATATGAACTCCTAATAAATCATATTCTGACGAGTGGTCTGTCATTGTGGCTATTGTACCGAAAGTTTATTGGCGGATAAATGACTTAAGTTGCGAATTCGCCGCCGTTTGTCGGTAAGTGTTCGTGAAATAGGCTGGTTACTTAATTCCCATTGCAACGAATCGGTCGCTACACCTAGTTGATTAAAAACGGAAATAAAATGCGCTTGGCAAGCTTTGAGCGTTAGTTCATCACAACAAGCGGTCAGTTTTAGTTGATTTTTTGCAATTTGGTCGAGTTGGTAATCGACATCAATAGGTAAGGCTTGAGCGAAAATTCGTTCGCAGACATCAGCAAAAATAAGTACTTCTGGTTGCGATACCCCTTCTAATGTTAAGGTATCGGCAAGTCTGCCTTCAATTTTCTCAATACGTTGCAATACTGAGCCGCAAGGGCAGGGGTCAGGGTGCTTGACTAATACATCATCTAAACGATAGCGAACAATCGGCTGGCTGCTGCGGCTAAAATCGGTAATGATGGGAATAAAACGATGTTCATCTATTGCTTCCTGTTCCACGATGAGTAAATCTTCATTGAGATGTAAATGACCCAAATGGCAAGTGCTGGCTAAAAATCCTTCGGTGGCTTGATAAACTTCACCTACTTGCTCAAAACGCGATTGCAATAAAGCTTTGGTTTGCGGATCTAATACTTCTGCAACGGAAATAACTTTTTTCACTGGCAGGTTTGAAAGCCTTTCATCTAAGGCTAATTGATACAAGACTTGCGCCGGCGCAACGATAATACTTGGTTGGTAGGCTATTAAACGCTGAATAGATTGTTCAAATGAGGAAAAGAGGTCAAAAAATTCGAAAGAAATCGTGCGCGAGCGAACGGCATTATAAAGGTTGTTATTCGCACGTAAGAAAAAGGCAATTCTTTCAGGATGAAATAAGCCATTTGGCAGGAGTTTTGCCAAAATAGTCCCCGCCCATTTAGCTTGTTCTTGGGGGCTGACTAAAAATACACCTCGTTTGCCGGAGGTACCAGAAGATAACCCCACACTATATTTCCCTAAAGTCGGTCGGAAATCACGCGAATGTTCTGCAGCTAGAGCACATTCCAACACCTCATCTAGTTTGAGATAGGCTGTGTTGAGTTGGTCAAAATTGTCCATCATGATTTGTTTGTTCATTAACGGAAAATCCGCTAATGGTTTCCCCAAATAAGGATAAAAATAGGGGCTTTTCGGCAAGACTTTACGCGTGAATTTTTCCCATTGACGCTGTTGATAATGGGTTAATTGCAAACGGTCACTAAATTTTAACCGCTTGCATTGCCAATAATGATAAAGCAGTGAAATGATATTCATCGAATTGAATCCAAAATAGAACCATTTGGTGGCTCATGACTGAGAATAATTTGTACGCCGTTGCGATGGAGTGTGGCTAACTTCTCTAAAGTTTGATAAAAAGCCCGAGTATCGTCCATTAGCAGATGGGCTAAGCGTGAAGGTGGTTTACCTTGAAAATTTACTTTAGACCAAGCCGCATCGGCAGCTAATAATAACCAGCCATCATCGGTTTGTACAAAAGCCCCAATTTGCCCAGCAGCGTGCCCAGGTAATGGGACGAAGATAACCTCTTGCTGGCTGTTGGGTAATACATAACCTTGTGTAAAAGGAGCCAGTTCAGCCGGTAAATCTATCTGTAAAAATTGTTCAATAAATTGGGTTTGGTTAGCAAAATCTGGCGGCAGTAATTCGGGAATGTAACCTTTACGCACTGCACTAATCCCTTTTAATGGACGCATTTTTCGCCACCCTTCATTGGAACAGATAAAGGGCGTTTTTGCGAAATCTTTAGCGCCTGCAATATGATCACCATGAAAATGCGAAAGAATCACGCCAGACAAATCTTGTGGGCGTAATCCTTGTGCTTGTAATTGGGCGAGCATGGATTCATTGCTATCGAAGTAAACGGGTGTCACCTTTGGATAAAGGGCATAGACACCGACACGCGTGGCATCAAAAAAATGGTTGGCATAGCCTGTATCCCATAGCCAATAACGACCATGTGCTTCAATGAGCGCAGTTTGAGCAGGAAATTGACAGGTTTTAGCTTGTGCACCACGAATGGCAATGCAGGCTAAATGTGTACAGTAACCAGCTTTAAAGAGGGTAATTTTTGCCATATTGTTTCACTATAATTGGTATTTTTTTAGCAATCGTTCGTAATAAGGGCTGATAGCTGCCAAGCGTTGCCACACTTTAGCTCGTTTACTTGGTAAGTGCTGTACATTTACCGCAATATATTCAATTTCGGGGTGAGCGCCACGGATTTTTTTGAAATCAGGCGCACCAGCGCTGAAATTGAGTCGTAAATTATGCTCTGCACAGTAGCGTAATGCAAAGGCCATCAGGCGGCGATATAAACCTAATTTTTTAGGTAAATCCGTCAGATAGCCCACAATGGGCACAGTCACAATTCCGTTATTTTCAATCGTGATGCCAACAGTGCCTACGATCTCCTTGCTAGTAATCTCTTCTAAAATAAACAATTTCAGAATACCAGCCTCGCTCATTTTTTTTAAACCCAATGCACTAAATTGTACATTTTGCGAAGAATATTTTTCTATATACAACTGGTTGTAGCACTGTTCTGCAATAGCAAAGTCACTTTCTGAATCCGCTATTCTAAAATGAAATTGGCCATCGTTAAGTAATTTTTGATCTCGGCGACTATTAACATGCTTAGTTAAAGCAGCTTGACAATCATTATGTAAATAGACTTGGCGGGAGGTAATAAATAGCCAGTTTTGCGCTTTTAATCGTTGCATAAAATCGGCATGATGCTGTGCGTTTAGTGAGCGAATCACTAATGCGTGCTCAGGGTATCTAGCCACCGCAGTCTGTGTTAACTCTTCGATTGGTAGCTGTTGGAATTCATCACTTAACGTATTAGTAGAAAGCGCATAGTTATTGAGGAAAAGTGCTTTATCAATTTCTACTTGATGTAAATAGCGATCAATTGCTTTTAGAAAGGGCTTGAGTAAACATTGTTGCCAACGAGGCAGTTTAGCGGTTTCTTCCTGCCCATAATCAATCAGTGCCGCATGGGTTGATACAGTAAAACAGTTTGGCTGTATCTCATCGACACGAGTGACAGGAAAAGTTACCCCTTTGATCGTAAAAATTTCTGCGTGTGCTTGTACATTACGCATTAAGTCTGGTAGTGGATACTCGGCAAATAATTGGCTATAACGTTCAGACTGTGCTGTGCTTGGTATGGTCATCGTGGCATCCATCAAATTCAATATCAAAGGTGCTGGCACTGGTGAGCGGTTTATGATATCGCCATTGGCGGTAGCACATTTCACCTAACGCTAGCCATGCTGCGTAACTTGGCAGACTTGCCGTGACATCTTTCGCCCGACGGTAATCTGCCATTAATGTTTGCCATTCGCCTTTTTTGAAGGCTTCCCAGCCAAATAATAATGGAAGTAATTTGCCTGCTCTCATTGGTTGGCTAGAGACAGATTGGCAATTTATCGCACATAATTGACCGCTTGTATTGATTTCCAAAGCATCGCCAAGTAAATGTAATCCACTGGTTGCGCGAGGGTTACATTCTAATACCCAAAGATCACAGCCATCATCAATAAAATCAAACGCAACTTGCCCGTGATAACCTGTTTGTTCGGCAAAGGCATGAATAAATGCTTGAATACGTGCATCTTCAACCGGTTCAAAATAGGTGGAAGCAGATTGATTCAGCAAGTAACGCGGACGATAGATGCTGTGCCCAACTACTTTACCATGTACGCAAACCGCATAATTACATAATGCTTGCCCTTCAATGAATTGTTGCTGTACCCAAGGATATTCAGTAGAAATTGATAAGCCTTGTGTATTTTCTGGGGTAACCCCTCGAATAACAGAACGCCCAAATCGAGAGAAGATAGGCTTTAATACGGTTTTTTGTGCAGCAGTATCATATTCGACATCGCTGATTTGAGTAATTAAACGAGAAGCAGGAAAACGAATATGTTCGGTTTGCGGCAAATGTTGGTAAACCTCTATTTTATGATGCAAGCCAAACAGGAGAGCATTATCCGGCATAAAGCATTTTTGTCTTTGCGTTTCATTTAGTGGCAATTGTGCTAAGTAGAAAATATCTTCACAAGTTGGAATCACCCAATCAGCCCACTCAATTAACGGCAATATGGCCTTTTGATAGCCTGAAAAGTCTAATCGAGGGGCAGGAATTTGATGATATTGAATAGGCGTACGACTAAAACGTGCTAATGGGAATCGTAAGCTATCACATAGTGCAATTTGATGCCCGCCACGTTCAGCGATACGAATCCATTCCAACACAATTGGTGCACGCGGGGAGGTAATTAAAATATTCATGCGACTCCTTCGTTTTTAAGCCATTGTGCTGTTTGGGCAATCGCATCTTCTAGTGAATATAATGGGCGATAGCCTAGTTCTGTGATGGCTTTGTCATTATTTAAAATCATATCGAAATAGAGCGTGCCTGCGCTATAAGCGGTCAATTTTGGCTCTTTTTTTGTAAATTTAGCGAGGCATTCCAACGTTTTTGCTAACGTAACAATTAAGGGATAAGGCACAGATTTGATGCGAAAATTTCTCCCTAATTGCTGATGGAAAAGTTTATCTAACAAGGTGCGTAACTCAATTGGTTCTTGATTGGTAATGTTAAAAGTTGGTACACCATCTTGTGACGGAAAGGTTTGTTCCGTTGCTAAAAACATAGCATGAACCACATTTAGCGCATAAGTCACATCCATTTTCACTTTTCCATCATTTGGAAGAGGCAAGACACCATGACGTTCGGTAAGCAAATCTAATAAGCGCGGAAGCAGCACTTTATCATAAGCACCAAAAATGGCACGAGGGCGTAAGATCACAAATTGCGTTTGTGGATATTTTTTAGCGAGTTGCTGAATTTTTTGCTCAGCAATCCATTTTGTTTCAGCATAATGATTAGCACGTTTGGCTGCGCAATCAGTTTCGGATAAATGATGATGATGCTGAAAATTAAAATAAATAGAAGGCGTGGAGATATGAATAAAGCGGCTTACCCCATGTTCAGCTGCAACACGAGCGAGTTGCTCGGTTGCAACAACGTTAGCCTGATAAAAATCAGCGTAATTGCCCCAAGGTGAAGAAAGTGCAGCACAATGCCATACGGCAGTCACGCCATCAAATAATGCAGTTAATGCGGATTCATCTGCTTGCGCTAAATCGCAAGCGCGAAAATCTACACCTTGTTGCATAAGTTGTTGGCCAACTGTGCGATTTCTTCCTGTTGCAATAAAGGGAATGTTCCGATTTTGCAGAAAACCCACAGCATTTCGACCTAATCCGGAAGTTGCGCCAGTAAGGAGTATTTTCATCTAGAGCCCTAAGATCATACCACCGATGCTAAAGCCTGCCGCTGTACCAAGTAGTAAGACTTTGTTGCCTTTGGCTAATTTACCTTGCTGGTCAGCATAAAATAGAGTCGTTGGAATCGACGCGCTGACTTGGTTACCATGTTCTGAATAAATATTCACAATGGTATCTGGTTTAAATTTCATACGGTGAATCGCATGTTCCATGCCTAAATGGCTAGCTTGATGCAGTACCACACAATCAATGTCTTGATAGGTTAAATTCGCTTGCGCTAAGAGCTTTTCAATAAATTTTTCTAATTTTTGCATGGCGATTTTAAACACTGCTTTGCCATCCATCGAAAATTGGAAGTCAGTTTCGGTCATTTCTGTTGTGCTATTGATACGCGTGCCACCTGCTTTGATTTCACAGAAATGGCGACCTTCAGCATAGGTTTCAAAGAGGTAAGCTAAGCAATTTGCAAGTTTTCCTTCAGAATTGACCACTTGTGTAGCGGATTCAATAATGATTGCTGCAGCACCATCACCAAAAATAGGGGCAGAATGAAGGTCGTTCCAGTTTAAACCTCGAGAGGCAAGATCTGATGCAACCACCGCAATACGTTTATAAGCTTGAGTTTCGAGTAAGTTAATCGCAGTAAAAAGGGAGACTAAAAAACCTAAACAGCTAGCGTTAATATCAAAAGCGGGCGTTCCTTTAGGGAGGCCTAAATGATGGGCAACAAAGCAGGCAGTACTTGGAATAGCTTGTTCAGGGACGGCAGAGGTTGAGATCAATAAATCTAAATCAGATTTACGTAGGTGTGCTTGTTTGAGTGCTTGTTTGACCGCTGTGGCGGCAAATTCAGATTGACTGGTTTTAGCGTTGAGGTAAAAACGGTGTTGAATACCAGAGCGTTTGGCAATATAGCCTGATTTTAAACCAAGCTCTTCATCAAGCTGCGCTGAGGTAATTTTACGGTCGGCTTGGGCAATAGCAAGCCCTCTAATAACAAATGAAGCCATAATAATCTTATCCTTGATAAAAAGGCGAGATTTCTCTCGCCTTAAGTTTAGTTAATTCCGTATGGTTCGCTATATGGAATTAAGCCTTTTTTCAGCATTTTCGGTACGCCGCTACTATAATTAGTCCCGAAGCGTAACTCAAAGTTCACACCGAATTTATTATCGTAGTAGAAATCATTGATAGTATCGCTAGCGTTAGTTGGTGTTGCAGTTAATCGGCGAGCAACATAAACGTTAGCAGACCAGCAACAAGTATTGTAGTTCATGGAAAGTTGGCTTTCTACCGGTTTTTTCAATGCTACATCTTGGTAATGACTCGCCATTATTGCCACATTGTCAGTGAGTTCCCAACCTAAAACCGCACCAACTTGTTTAATGTCTTGGTTATAGCGGTTAGTACTTAAGTTTTGGTTGATATAGTCTTCACTCGCGTAGCGGTAGTTCAATTGTATAACTTTGTTCTGGCTTGGTTTATATTGTACTGAGATATTTGCTAATGAGGTTTCATTTAAGCGCGTATCATATTGATAACTGCCATGTAAATTCCATTTGCGGTGGAATTTCCAGTTAGATTCTAATGCCCAAGACGAAGAACGTTTTGCTGTGCTGTTAAGAGAGTTATCATCAATTTTAGATGGTGTTAAATAGTATGTTTGCCCCGCACTAAAATTGAAAACTTCAGCACCTGTTTTCTCATTAAAGAAGCGTGTTGTTCCACCCGCTGTAATTAAGTTTGCAGATGAAATACGGTCTAAACCGCTATAACGACGATCGCTAAAGAGTGAGAAGTAGTCATTTTGTAATAGAGCCGAATCATAACCTAACCCTACGCTTTGATGGCGTTTTGAACCAATGTCAGCTTGGTTTTTATACGGACGATAAATATATTGCACACGTGGTTCAAAGGTTTGATTAAAACCGGTAAAGAATTGTTTGTCTGCTTCTAGGACGGTTTTAAAATCAAGCTTAATTTGTGGAATGACACGAGTGACATTTTTCTTCATTTCTTCAGCATTTTGGTGTTCACCTTTTTGCTGAATGTAATGTGTTGCGTAGAGTTTAGTTTCAAAGTTCAAACTACCATAACGGTTTGCTAATGGTAAATTGAGCGTTGGCTCTGCATGGAAACGCCATGCTTTTGGCATTAACTTACTGTTATTTTCAAAACGTGCTGCTTGAGCGAAGAAAGAGAAGTCTGCGCCTTTAAATAGATCGTTTTTATAGTAGTTAAAGTCAATTTGTGGCAATACGCGATATGGACCAATATCTAAATCGTCAAAGGTTTGGAATTTTTTACCTGAAATCGACAAATTATAATTCGGCTGGTAATAGCCTAATTTAAATTGTTGAGTAGCATAGCCGTCTGTACTAGAGCCGTAATCCGAATCGAAGTCTGAAAAATAACGGCGATCGCTTACTTTGGTGTAATCTACCGATAAGCGCCAGTCGCTTAAAAAGCTCATATAATGACGCCAGTGTAAGAGGTAGCGTTTACGGTCATTATCGCTTGGCGTATATTCATCTAAACGATCTTTTGCCATATATTCACTAGCAATTAAACCTTCACCTAAAGTCGTTAAATAACGGAATTCAGGGCTAATTTGCCAGCCGCGACGAGAATAATAAGTTGGTGTAATCGTCGCATCCATATTTGGTGCGATGTTCCAATAAATCGGTTGTGAATAAGTGTAACCATTTTTACTTGAACGGCTAAAACTTGGGGCTAATAAACCTGAACGGCGACGATCACCAATAGGGAATTGCAAATAAGGCGAATAGAAGACCGGCACACCCATGACTTTAAAGCGTGCATGCCACATTTCCGCATATTCTTCTTTAACATGCTGAATCATTTCATTGGCTTCAATCGACCAAGATTTGTCATTCGGTAAGCAAGCGGTGAAAGTCGCATTTTTCAATACGCGAGTCTCTTCGTTAAATTCACCACTTTCTGCTGTGCCTCGTCCTTGACGACCAACTAATTGGTATTCTGTATTTGAAAGTTCCGCTGTTTTTGAGGTGAGATCAATTGCAGCATCGTTCCCTTTCGCTTGTACTAATTCATCTTGGTATTGATATTGGCCTTTTAAGAAGGCTTTACGAGCTTGGTCACCATTTTGTTCAACGCGTACTTCATCAGCAATTAAGGTTCGGTTACCTTGTTTAATATTGACATCGCCAGTATAGGTTGCATCAGTCGGTTGGTTGATGACTGCTTTGTCAGCATCAATATAAATTGGTTGCTCATTCATATTGCCGTCTACCGCTTCACCATGGAATTGCGGCACGCCCAATAAGCATTGTTCACGCAAATCGGCTTGAGCATATTGGCTATATAATGCAGACATCATGGCCAAAGAAAGGAGGCTATAACGTGGTTTCATCATGCTGTTCTCGCTTAAATGATTCTAGAAAATTGTTGTCTTTTTGCAAGTTGTCTGGAATAGACATCAAAGCATAAACAAATGTTACGAATCAATAATCGTCCACGCGGTGAAACGACAATTGATTTATCCGTTAGCGTCAGCAATCCATCTTCTGCTAAAGGTTGAAGCAGGGCTAAATCTTCGGCAAAGTATTCATTAAAATTAATGTGATAGGTTTCAGACAAGCGGTCGAAATCTAATTTAAAATTGCAAATGAGCGCTTTAATGACATCGCGGCGGATGCAGTCATCTTGACTTAGCGCTAAACCTTTATGTAGGGCAATGCCACGCTCTTCAATTTCTGCGTAGTATTGTTTTAATTCTTTATGGTTTTGTGCGTAGGTGTCGCCTAACAAGCTAATTGCAGATACGCCCATACCCAATAAATCACACTCTTCTTGGGTAGTATAACCTTGGAAGTTACGATGTAATACACCTTCGCTTTGAGCAATCGCTAATTCATCGTCTGGTTTCGCAAAGTGATCCATCCCAATGAATTTGTAGCCATTGTTTCCTAAAAACTCAATCGTTTTTTGTAAAATCGTGAGCTTAGTTTCTGGCGGCGGAAGCATATCATCTTTAATTTTAATTTGAGCAGCAAAACGACTTGGTAAATGTGCATAGTTAAACACACTCATACGATCTGGATTAAGCTCAACCACTTTTTCAAGGGTAAACATAAAGCTTTCGACATTTTGTTTTGGTAAACCGTAAATTAAGTCGATGTTGGTTGACACAAATCCAAGCTCTTTTGCACGTTTCATTAAGGCAAAAATAAATTCTTCATCTTGTTCACGGTTAACTAATTTTTGCACTTCTTTATTGAAGTCTTGAATCCCCATACTAATACGGTTAAAGCCGATATTTCGTAGGTGATCAAGCATAGAGAGATCAACTTCACGCGGATCCATCTCAATACTGATTTCAGCTTCATCTGAAACGGTGAAATGTTCACGAAGCAACCCCATTAAGCGAGAAGATTGAGCTTCGTTTAAATAGGTTGGTGTGCCACCGCCCCAGTGAATTTGGGTGACAAGACGGTTTTTAAATAGTGGTGCACGTTGTGTGATTTCACGCTCAAGATAGTCGAGGTAAATATCGACTTTATGCTGATGGCGGGTAATAATTTTATTACAAGCACAGAAATAGCAAAGTTTATGGCAAAAAGGAATATGAATATAAAGTGAAAGCGGGCGATCTGGATAGCGCGCGGCTGCGACTTTAAAATCATCATCATGATAGTTTTCGCTAAACTCCAAAGCGGTTGGGTATGAAGTATAACGTGGACCGGATTGGTTATATTTTTGAATAAGGTCAAAATCCCAAATAATTTCTGATGACATTACATTTCCTTCATTTTTACTAATAATTGTCGGCATTCATTGATAATTTCAGTTTCAAGTTCAGCTTCTTTCGCTTCTCTTTCTAAATCAAGTTTCATTCGCTCATTGCGTTTTAGTGCTTTGCGATCCGCTAGAATTGGATGACTTTCAATCACATTATAAAGCGCCCACATGGCTGGATATTGGCTCAGTTTATGTCCTAGCACATCCAGTAGCGGTTTTAAACGTAAAACACCTTCAGAAAGATCACATTGTTTAGAAATCATTGCTCTAGCAATGACATCTACACTTTCTTTGATACGTGTTAATCGTGCCTCATGCTTTTCTTTTGCCTCTGCCATTACATCAGCCAGCATCGCTTTTTGTGCACGGTATTTTAGCCATAAGAAAACGGCATAACCAGCTAAAGAAAGCACAATTAACGCAGCAAGAACCAATAAATAGATTCTAATCACACTCAAATTCCCACTTAAAAATAATTAGGCTAGCGCCTATCTAAATTGGTTAATATCTACCGTTGAGAACTGACGGAATAAAGCTTCGCCGTTATCTTCTTCCTCATCGGTAATACCAAGCTCAGTCATTAGTTCATCAATACGATCTAAACACTCATCGACGAAACGTTGATCTTCAGCCGATAATGTTTTACCCGCTTCTAAATCATCTAATAACTGGTTAAGACATTCGTTGTTTTCTAGCTGTTCTAGCTCTTGTGCAGCAGTAAGCGTTGGACGAATTTCTTCAACAACAGGCACTGGCTTAATGGTTTGGCCTTTTTCTGGGCGATTAACGAATTCAACCATCAATGGCACTTTTTTACGGCTACCAATACGAGGGTCTTTCACCTCTTTAACTACCGTTTTCTTTTGTTCAGTTTGATCAACATTACGTGAACCGGTTGGTAAGCCTTTATGTTTACGTTTTTTCTTTTCTTCACGCGCTTTGGCATCCAGCTCATAGCGGGTTGGTTTACGGTTCTTTCCGCTAGAAATTTTTGGTTGTTCCGGTTTTTTATCCGATTTACGCATTGGCATAATATCGGTAATGCGGCGTGTTTTTTTGGTTCGACTCATCTGATTTCTTCTTAAATATGATAAAAAATTAAACGCCCTATTCTACTCGAATTCCCTCTATCTGAACAGACAAGCGGTTAAGTTTAAAGGGAAATTTGCAAATGAGAGAAAAATTTAGACCGCTTGCATCAAATTTTGTAATCGTACCATGATTTATTTTTATTTCTGAAAGTTGACAAACGAGAACGATTGCGTTATTTTCAAAAAGTAGTGAACTTTTACAGTTAGATTGAATTTTAACAATTCTCTAACATACTGTTTAACCATAACAAAACAAGGAGCATACCGTGGAACCAATCGTTTTAGATGGCTATTACACGTTGATTTTTGCAACCATTGTATTGATCTTAGGTCGATTCTTTGTAGCGAAAATTAAATTTTTACAAGATTTTAACATTCCCGAAGCGGTTGCTGGTGGTTTAATTGTTGCTGCATTGATCTTTGCACTGTATCAATGGAATGGTATGTCTTTCAAATTTGATACAGGCTTAAAAGATGCCTTTATGTTGGTTTTCTTTGCCTCTGTTGGTCTCTCAGCAGACTTCTCCCGCTTAAAACAAGGTGGGATACCATTAGTGATTTTCTTAGTCGTGGTGAGTGTCTTAATTGTTGTCCAAAACGTAGTGGGTGTAAGTCTAGCTTCTGTATTTGGGTTAGATCCGAAATTAGGCTTAATTACAGGTTCAATCACGTTAACTGGTGGTCACGGAACGGGTGCAGCATGGGCGAAAACTTTCCAAGATAAATATGCTTTACAAGGCGTAACCGAAATGGCGATGGCTTCAGCAACCTTTGGTTTAGTTGCTGGTGGTTTAATTGGTGGTCCGGTTGCTCGTCACTTGGTAAATAAACTTAGATTAGGTAAAAAAGCGCACGTTAAAAAAGCGGATGCAAGTCCTGATGCATATGATGGTAGTACTTTTGAAGATAAAGATAACTTCCGCTATATTACGGCAACTTCTGTGATTGAAACCATGGCGTTATTTGCTGCTTGTTTAGTGTTTTCCAAAGTGATGAAGATGCTATTACCAGACAGTAGCTTACCTCAATTTGTTTGGGCGTTAGGTTTTGGTGTTATCTTACGAAATGTTTTAACGAAAGTGTTCAAATTCGACATGTTCGACCGTGCAATTGATGTTTTCGGTAATGCTTCATTAAGTTTATTCTTAGCGATTGCGTTAATGGATATCAAACTTTGGGAACTTTCAGGTTTAGCGGGTCCAATGTTAATTATTCTGTTAGTTCAAACTGTTGTGATGATCCTTTATGGTTATTTCGTGACTTTCCGTGTGATGGGTAAAGATTACGATGCAGCAATTTTAACAGCAGGGCACTGTGGCTTTGGTTTAGGTGCAACACCAACTGCAGTGGCGAATATGCAATCAGTCACAGAAAAATTCGGGCCTTCGCATAAAGCCTTCTTAATTGTACCGCTTGTCGGCGCCTTCTTCGTCGATCTTGTGAACTTAGGTGTAATTACCTCATTCGTAGAATTTCTTAGTTAATTCTTCACTGAATTAAGAGGATTATCGCACCCCATGTCTTAAAAGATATGGGGTGTTTTTTATTTTTTTGAATTTTTAAACTAGGGTTATTCGCCAACCAATTCTGCAAGAGATGACAACCGCATAAGCTTTATGCAACTAGCTAATAAAATCGGCTATAATAAGCCGATTTTATTTTGAGGTATTTATGAACTGGCAATGGCAACAATATTTTGAAAATGCACGTAAACTTTTTCGTTTAACTTTTCCTATTTTCATTTCTCAGCTTTCAGCTGCAGGCATGGGTTTTGCTGATATTGTAATGGCAGGCTTAGTCAGCGATGAAGATGTTTCTGCCATTGCGGTGAGTAACTCCATTTACTTTCCACTATTTTTATTTGTGTTAGGCCTACTTAATGCAATTACGCCGACAGTTTCTTATCTTAACGGTTCAAACCAACGCCATCTTATTGCGAGTCAGGTTCGCCAAGGTGTGTGGCTTGTGCTGAGTTTCTCTATTCCACTGATTATTATCTTTACCCATAGTCATTGGATTTTAGATTTTATGGGCACACCTGAATCATTCTCGATTAAATCGCAGCAATATTTACAAATCATGGCAATTGGTATTGTGCCTGCGCTACTGGCTATCAATTTGCGTTGTATGAATGACGGTTTATCGAACCCACTTCCAGCTATGCGGATAACCTTCTTTGGTTTATTATTGAATCTCCCGCTTAACTATTTATTCATTTTTGGTAAGTTTGGTTTTCCAGAAATGGGCGCAGTGGGTTGTGGTGTGGCGACAGCGATTGTGAACTGGATAATGTTCTTGATGATGCTGCATTACTGTTATACCAACCGTGCACAGAAAGATATCAAGCTATTTGAAAAATGGATTGAACCACCAAGCGGTCAGATTTTGCTAAAACTTTGCAAATTAGGTTTACCAATTGCCTTTGCAACTTTTACGGAAGTAATGCTGTTTTCGACTTCTTCTTTATTGCTTTCACCGCTTGGTGCGCAAGTTGTGGCAAGCCATCAGGCTGCATTACAAACCAGCTCACTCTTTTTTATGATTCCCATGTCTTTTAGTATTGCGACTACTATTGTGGTAGGAAAAATGCTTGGGCAAAGGGCTATCAATGAAGCGAAGGTGCTGAGTTATCATGCGCTGTTTACCAGTTTTATCTTCGCAACTTTAGCGGCGCTTGTGATCGCATTATGTAATCAATGGATTCCAATGGCATTTACGCGCGATCCTGTTTCGCTCACTATTGCGGCGCATTTATTATTATTTTCTGCATTTTACCAAATTCCAGATGCTATTCAGGCGGTTGCAAACGGTATTTTACGTGGCTATAAAAATACCCAGCCGATTTTATATGTCACCATTGTTTGTTATTGGATTATCGGTATACCATTAGGTTATGTGCTTGCTCGTACGGATTGGATTGTTGAACCCATGGCGGCAAGCGGCTTTTGGCTGATTTTTTGTATTAGCTTGAGTATTGCTGCTGGTTTATTGATTATTTTAATGCGTAGAATTCAATCTTTATCGGAAGCAGAACAAATTAACCGCTTAGAAAGAATTAAATAATATGAAACCGCTTAATGTATTAGAAATGCCACTAGATAAAGTGGCGTTAATTGAGGCCTCTGCTGGTACCGGGAAAACTTATACCATGGCGAATCTCTATCTTCGCCTTTTACTCGGTGTAGGTTGTACGCCGATGACGGTTGAGCAAATTTTGGTTGTTACTTTTACTAAAGCCGCTACAGCTGAATTGCGTGATCGAATTCGCGCAAACATTCAGCAATGCCACGCTTATTTTAAAGCACAGCAAATCGAGCCTAGTACACCTTCAGATAGCCAATCACAATATTATTTTGATTTATTCCAAGCGACAAAAGCGGATTATGCCGCAGCTATTTTACGTTTACGCATTGCTGAGCGAGAGATGGATCTCGCTAGCGTTTATACCATTCACGCCTTCTGCCAAAAAATGCTAACTCAGTTTGCTTTTGAATCAGGCATGCGCTTTGATTTTGAATTGCATACGGATGAAAGTGAGCTATTACGCAAGTTGAGTCAGTCAGTTTGGCGAACACAATTCTATTCTTGTGATTTAGTCGAAGCGAAAGCCGTTTCAAAGCATTTAAGTGATCCGGCAACGGCACTTGATTTGGTTCGTGCACATATCTACCAGCAGAAATTGCCCGATTTACCTCAAGCGATTGCAGAAGGGGTAGAAGATTGGCAATCAGGAAATTTTTCAAAACAAAATCAAGTCTACCTCGATTTTTTAGAAGAAGTGAAAACCTATTGGCGAGAAAATGAAACTGCACTTACGGAAGCAATTATTGCGGATCTTAGTGCAAGTGCTCGTCAACTTAATGCCAATAAATACAAAGAAAACCCAACGCTTGAGCGCATAGCGCTATTGGCATGGTGGTCAAAAAATTCGTTAGATAGCAGTTTTCCGACAGATGCATTATTGCGCTTTTCAACCGATTATATTAGTGGTGCGATTAAAAAAGGCTGTGAATTTGAGCTTAATGCCCATTTTACAAAAATTCAGGATTTTTTGACCGCTTACGAGGAAGAATTTGAAGCCGCTCAATCTCAACAATCAGAAGTATTGCAATATATTTTTCTTACAGCTTTGCGTAGCAAACTGGCTGAATATAAAGCCACGCATAGTGAAAAAGGGTTTAATGATTTGCTAACGTTACTGAATCAAGCCTTGCAATCTCCACAAGGTGCACATTTAGCCACGCATATTCGCCGTCAATTCTCTTTTGCGATGATCGATGAATTCCAAGATACTGATGTAACGCAGTATGAAATTTTTAGCAAAATTTTCATTCAGCAACCAGAAGCGGGGCAAGGGTTTATTATGATTGGCGATCCGAAACAGTCGATCTATAAATTCCGCGGGGCAGATATTTTCACGTATTTAAAAGCATCAAACCAAGCAGAAGAAAAACGCACCTTAGGGGTAAACTGGCGTTCATTACAACCAATTGTCAGTGCGGTGAATTCGCTTTTTACTTTTAGCAAAGAAAGCAAGGCAGCCCCATTTTTCTATGAAGGAATCAGTTTTCAGCCTGTGCTTGCTAAAACTGAACGTCTAGAGGCGATTGAAAATGGTGAGCAAGATGCAGAGCTCTGTGGGCAAAGTCATTTCAATGCTTATTTACAACCGAATCAAGAATTAGAAGAAAAGAAAGGCAAGCAAGAACTCAAAATTACTGCACCAAAAAATGATTTGCTTGCCACACAATGTGCTCATCAAATTCAGCAGCAATTGAAATTGATGCAAGCGGGTGAATTTGGGCTAAATTTAGCAAATCCAGAAAAGGCTCGTGTTTTTGCAGCGAAAGATATTGCCGTACTTGTACGTAGTCGAAAAGAGGCAAATTTAATTAAACAAGCGCTTGCAGAGCGCCAGATTAAGTCAGTGTTTATGTCGGATCGTAGTAATGTTTATGAAGCCGATATTGCACAAGATTTATGTTGGGTTTTGAAAGCTTGTTTATCGCCTTATGATCAGCGAGCGTTACTTGCAGCCCTTGGTACCACATTGTGGCATTTTAGTGCGAGTGAGCTATTAGAGATTAAGCATAACGAGATGAAATGGGATGCTTATGTTGAGCGTTTTGTGCATTATCAACAAGTTTGGGCACAAGAAGGCGTGCTGCCTATGTTGCATCAGCTTTATTTAAATGAAGGAATTATTGCTCGATTAGGCACTTTAACGGATGCCGATCGGGTGGTGACTGATTTGTTGCATTTAACGGAATTATTACAGTCTGCGCAGCAAAATTGTGAAAATGAAACCGCATTATTACGTTGGTATGAGCATCAAATCAACGAGGAAACGAGTGAAGATCAAGCAGACTATGCGCTGCGCTTAGAAAGTGAAGAGGCGCTGATCAAAATTCTCACGATTCATAGCTCAAAAGGCTTGCAATATCCTATTGTTTGGCTGCCTTTTGTCGGGAATTCAAAGTATATCGCGAGAAATAAAGGCTTAGTGTTATACCAAGATGATAATGCAGAAATCCACTGGGGTGATAAAGAAAAGGCCAGTGAGATTGCTGAATTGCAAAATAAAGCAGAATATTCGGAAGATTTGCGTTTGCTTTATGTTGCATTAACGCGAGCGGAGTCGCAACTCAATTTAGTCTTACCAGAAGTGATGCCAAAATGTTGGAACGCATTGTTATATTTGCTTACCCAAGGGGAAATTGGTTTGGGAAGCGATCAGCAGATCAATACTCCAATGGAACAATTACTGAAGCAAAAAATTGAACATTGCTGCACGAAAATGTTACCTGAAACCGCACCGATTGATGCGTGGGTAAGTAAACAAGAGCGTTTATCGCTCCCAACACCGCGTTATTTTAACGGCAGTTTAAAACAAGATGGGCAAACCACCAGCTTTACCGCTTTGCATTATTATCATCAAGCGCAAGCAGAGAATCAGCCTGTATCAATGTTCATTCGTGCTGAAGATGATGATAGCCAAATTGTGACGAATGAAATCGCCGATGTAGATGTAGAAGAGTTGATGGATAACGCATATTCTCCTTATCAGTTTCCGCATAGCGCGAAAGTGGGCACCTTATTACATCACTTTTTTGAAGCGCAAGATTTCCAACAACCGATTGCTTCAGAGAATGTGGAAAAACTATTGTCATCGTTAGATTTATCGCAAGAATGGCAAGCGCCAACTGAGCAATGGTTTAATCAAATTATGACGACACCTTTTGGTAAGGAAGCGCTAACACTGAATGCTATTCAGCCAAATGCTTGCTTAAAAGAGTGGGAGTTCTATTTGCGCTTAAAAAACAAGCAAGGATTACGCAAATTAAATCAACTGCTTAAACAATATCATCCACTGGCGCAGCGCTTAGGCGACTTACAGTTACCACAGCTAGAAGGTTATGTAAGAGGCTTTGTAGATTGTATTGCTAAAGTAAATGGCAAATTTTATTTAATTGACTATAAATCTAATTTCTTAGGTTTTTTAGCCCAAGATTATAGTGCTGAACGTATTGAAAAAACGATGGGGCAGTATCGCTATGACTTGCAGTATTTGCTTTATACTTTAGCGCTGCATCGTTATTTACGTACACGTTTAGGGGAACAATATGACTATGAAAGAGATATTGGCGGAGTCGCCTATCTCTTCTTGCGTGGGATGAATGGAAAGCCTAACTCAGGCGTTTATTTTGATAAACCAAGCATGGCGCTCATCGAAGAGATGGATCAGCTATTTGGTTAGTAACAAGCGGTTAGATTTGATGAAATTTTTGCAAAAGTTCACAAAAATCTGACCGCTTGTATTTTTTCCTGATGAGATAAAAAAGGGCGTGTGTTCACACCCTTTTGATTGATAGGAAAGCGATTAGTTTAGCACCCAAACACGGCCAAAGTGTTTAAGTAAGCCCGCAGTTTGTGCGGCTTTTTTATGAATGCCTTCAACGCCTTGGTAGATGTCAAAGTGATGGCCTTTTACTGCACCACCCACATCTAATGCAACCATTAAACGCATTTCATATTTACCGGTAAAATCACCGTGATCGTTAATTAACGGCATTTCAACTAATACAACGCTGCCAGATGGCACAATGCTTTTATCTGAAGCGACAGAGGCTAAGGCAACTAAAGGCACACCAGCAGATCCTTTTACTTCATGGGTATCATCAAATTTGAAGAAAACGTAAGATGGATTACGCTCAAGCAAAGATTGCGTACGGCCAGGGTTGCGTTTTGCCCAATCTTTAATGGCTTGTGCTGACATTTTTTCTTTTGGAATTTCACCATCTTCAACCAATAAGCGACCTATGGATGCATATTTAAAACCATTTTGACCTGCATAGGCAACATGGCTTAATTGTCCTTCGCCAAAGTCGATAAATCCACTACCTTGTACGCCTAAGAAGAAGTTATCAACCATTGAATTTGAATAGCCTAATTCTAAGCCTTGACCAGCTAGCGCACCATTATAAATTTGTGCACGGGTAAAGCGTTTATTTGCTGGAAGACGATAAAGCGGATGTTGGAATTCGCCTTGAGGGAAACGACGTGCCTGTAACACAGGTGCGTAATAGCCAGTCAGGTTCACATTTTGGAAACCATCTTGTCCACGCATTAAGTTAGCGTTAATGCCGTATTTCGCTAAATCATCTACATTAGCTCCCGCGCTAACCCAGCGTTGAATTTTGCTATATACGCCGGCATAGCGGCCAGTAATGTTGCCAGAGTAAGCACGAACATTATTCAATTGTTGAATGAAATCATGTCCGTTAACGATATTTTGTTTGTTTTCTACGCTACTAACACGCGCAAAATGCATATAGTTTGGCATCATTTGGCGGTTTTTATAAACAGCACCTAATTTAGCATTTTCAGCATTGTAATAGCCACTTGAGTTCGGCTTAGTTGTTTTTTTAGACGTTGTACAAGAAACAACACAAAAAGCGATGCTAGCTAGTGCAGTCCATTTTCCAATTGCTTTCCAATTCATCATTTTCTAACCTAGTTTTTAATAAGAGAAATAAAGTAATTAGGATAGCAAAATTTACCAGTAAACAACAGGGGATAGCTTGGGCTTTGCAAATTCTTACATAGGTTATTTTCCATTTTATTTGTTTTAAAATTAGGCATTTATATGATTTTGATCAAAAAAAACGTTGCACGGATAAAAATAAGGTGTATTATATGCTCTATCAGACGCGGGGTGGAGCAGCTTGGTAGCTCGTCGGGCTCATAACCCGAAGGTCGTTGGTTCAAATCCGGCCCCCGCAACCAAATACTTAGCCCTCGATTTTATCGGGGGCTTTTTCATATCAGCTATCTTCCAAATAGAAGCATTTTTTATGAATAATGTGCTCACTGTTTCTCAACTCAATTATTCTGTTCGTCATTTACTAGAAGTTGAATTCGGACAAGTTTGGCTAACAGGTGAAATCTCTAATTTTAGTCAGCCTGTTTCTGGCCATTGGTATCTGACTTTAAAAGATCAGCACGCACAGGTGCGTTGTGCGATGTTTAAAATGAAAAACCTTCGAGTCAATTTTAAGCCACAAAATGGTATGCAAGTGCTTGTTCGTGCAAGTGTGAGTTTGTATGAGCCACGAGGGGATTATCAGGTTATTATCGAAAGTATGCAGCCGGCTGGCGAGGGCTTATTACAACAACAATTTGAGCAGCTCAAAATGAAATTGGCAGCGCAAGGATTGTTTGCTCAAGAACATAAAAAGCCAATTCCTTCATTTGCTAAGCGTGTAGGTATTATTACCTCTTCTAGTGGTGCGGCATTGCAAGATATTTTGCACGTTTTGGCACGCCGTGATCCAAGCCTTTCTGTAATCATTTATCCGACACAAGTTCAGGGCAAAGAAGCGATTGATGAGATTGTTTCAACGATCCAATTAGCGAATATTCGTCAAGAATGTGATGTGTTAATTGTGGGGCGTGGTGGCGGTTCACTGGAAGATTTATGGTGTTTTAATGAAGAGAAGGTTGCTTATGCAATTTATCATTCAAACATTCCAATTATTAGCGCAGTTGGTCATGAAACAGATGTAACCATTGCTGATTTTGTTGCGGATCTGCGCGCACCGACTCCATCAGCGGCTGCTGAGTTAGTTAGCCGAGATTGCCAAGAACTCATTAGACAATTACAACATCAATTTGACAAAGCAGGCTTGGCTTTTGATCGAATTTGGTCTGAGAAAACAACCCAATTATCTCAGCTTACGCTTCGTTTAAATGCTCAACACCCAAATCAGCGTTTAGCTTGGCAAAAGCAACAGCTTCATCAGTTGAGTAATCGTATGAATTTGGCTATGCAACAACGCATTGCGCATCAATCTCTAAAACTGAATCAATTAAAACAGAGAGCAGAAATTCAGCATCCAGTGAAACAGTTAGCTGAAAAAGCGCAAGCACTCAAGTGGTTAAATTTGCGTTTAGATTTGCAAATTCAACAATATTGGCAAAATATTAACCAGCAATGGCAGAGTGTGTTAGAACGCTTTGAGCGTAATCCACTTCCAATGCAAGTGCATAAAAAGCAGCAATATCAGCAACAGTTGGCTTACCGTCTTCAATATGCAATGGAGAAAAGCTGGATGCAGGCAAATAGCCAATTTAAGGCGTTATGCGCCCAAGTTGATGGATTAAGCCCATTAAAAATTTTAAGCCGAGGTTATTCAGTCACTCAAGTAGAAAATGGTGAAGTATTGACCTCAACCAAACAGGTTCAAAAAGGCGATCGATTAAGCACACGATTAGCAGAAGGTCAAGTGATAAGTGAAGTCGTAGAAATTGCTTCTTGAGATGATGTTTTTTTAAACGGCTAAAAAATTTGAATTATTCTTTAATAAAATCAATCTGTTAGAAAGATATTATTCGGGTTACTCACGGAGTTATCCACAGAAAGTGTGAATAACTCCGCAGTTTAAGTGCATAAAATTGCTCCAGTTAAAAGATAAAAACGCTTTTTTACTTGCCAGAGAAATGAGAGTTATTCTATAATCCCTCCAACAAATTTCTTAGCCAGTGTGACGAAATTGGTAGACGTAGCGGATTCAAAATCCGCCGCTGAATAAGCGTGTCGGTTCGAGTCCGACCACTGGCACCACTTTACCAAATTAAAGCCCATCATAACCGCTCAAAAATATCTCTAGAGCCTTGTTATACGGGCATTTTTTAATGCCTCTTGCTATCATAGCCCCTCATTTTTAATCGTGCTTTAACGCCTTTTTATGTAACCATTATTGTAACCACGCTATAATTATCAGAATTCATGGTTACAAAACTGAAAATTAAGGGGGCATAATGCCTAAAATAACTAAACCGCTCACAGATACAGAAATAAAAAAAGCAAAGCCAAAGGATAAAGAATATAGCCTTACAGATGGTTACGGTCTGTTCTTATTGGTATTACCAAGCGGCATTAAAACATGGCGCTTTAACTACATTCGCCCATATAGTAAAAAACGAACCAAAATATCATTAGGGGTTTACCCTACTGTTACTCTCGCGGAAGCTAGGACTATCAGAGAGGAATGCTTGGCTTTACTTGCTAAAAATATCGATCCACAAGAACATAAAAAAGAACAGGAAAGAATAAATGCGGCCAAAAACGAAAATACTTTTTTGAAAGTGGCAGAAAGATGGAGAGAAAAAAGAGCGAGAGAAGTTGAAGAAACTACGATGCGGAAAAACTGGGAGCGCCTAGAAAATCACTTATTCCCAAACATCGGTCATTATCCTATTGATAAAATAACGCCCCCTATACTAATAGAAGCGGTAAAGCCATTAAATGAGGCAGGAAAAAACGATACCTTACACAGAATTCTAAATCTGGCGAATCAGATTTTAGAGTATGCCGTTACTGTGGGCGTGTTGTCTTTTAATACTTGTCAAAAAGTAAGTATCGCATATCATAAAGAAGCGCAAACGCACCACCCAGCAATTACACCAAGTGAACTACCTAAGCTAATAACCGACTTCCAAAACTCAAATAGAGAATTTCTTACGAAAGTGCTTTTCAAATGGCAACTACTCTCAATGGTTCGACCTGCTGAAGCTGTAAGTGCTGAATGGTCTGAAATTGATTTTGATAAAAAACTTTGGTTTATACCGGCTGAAAAAATGAAGAAAACACGGAAAGGGCAATATCCTCATACAGTACCGTTATCAGCTCAAATGCTTAAAATATTGGAAAATCTACGACCTATCACCGGTGTAAATAAATTTGTATTTCCACATTATCGTCAGCCTAATAAGTCAATGAGCAAAGAAACGATAACGAGAGCATTAAGAAAAATTGGCTATCAAGGAATTCAAGATTCTCATGGATTACGCTCTATCGCGAGAACATATTTAGAAGAACAAGCAGTTGATTTTAGAGCGGCAGAAAGTTGCCTTGCTCATAGAATTGGAAATGAAACCAGTCAAGCATATAACCGAGCAGAATATATCGAGCTAAGACGACCTTTGATGCAGCTATGGGGCGATTACTGCGAACAATGCGGAATGGATTTAACTTTTGATAAAGTAAAAGATAGAAATTAAAAAGATTTTTTTTTATGTTTTAGTCGTCAGGTCGTCATGTTTTTTGTTTTTTCATTTAAAATCAATGAGTTAATGAATGATGACCGTCATCAGGTCGTCATTAGGTCGTCATTAAAAAGCATTATCATACAAAAAAAGCGGGGGTTTCCCCCCGCGCTGTTATTGTGGCTCTAGAATTTCTTTCTTAAAATCATTAAAGTCTTTAAAGTGGACGTTAGTTTTACGCCCCTTGTCTGTTTTGTGTTTTTTAAAAGGATATTCGTTGCCATGTTGATTTAGAGATTGTTCAATGCCTTGAGTAAATCTAACTACATTGAGCGCGGCTAAGCCTAACGCCTTAACATATCCAAGATAGGCATGATATAGATATTTGCTTGGGTCGCCTAAACCATTTGGAACGTTTCCAATAAAAACCCCATCTATTTTTTCTGTTGTGTAAAAGTACTCAAAGAAAGCCGTTAAAGGGTCGGAATCCATCTTAATTTTCAAAGACTCTTTACTTTTCTGTTGTCTTTCTAAAGCTGCTTTTGCCTCCATAGGGTCTGAGAACTCATTAAGTAACTTTCTAATAATTCCGCCTACTTCAAGCGTGATTTTGTCCATGAAATCAGGGTCTCGCTCTTTCTCTGGAACTACTTTATCAAAACAAAAATTCACAGCTCGTCTATCTACACCGCCGTTACGTTCAGTCCATTTACACGGCTCATTGTTAATAATCAGTACTGAAGCCTTTACTTTAGTATTGATAGGCGAACAGTAGTTGTGTCTTATCCGCACAGTATCTCCACCAGTTACCGCTTTTACACCGCTTCCATCTCCAGCGTATTTCGTTTGCTCTGCGCAAATAATCAATTTTTTATCTTCAAATCCAGCAAGCCCCCTTTCATCGTCAAAGTTTTCTAATCTACCTGCTCCAATGTTCTTTTCTCCAACTAATAGTGTTGCAATGTTGGCAAATACCGATTTTCCACTACCGCCTTTTCCTGTTACTTGGAAAAATATCTGCCAGTTGTAGCGATTAGTTAAAATCGCATACAAAGCGGCTAAGATATTTCTAGCCTTTTCCTGATTGCCGTCTGCTACAAAATTAAGCCATTTATCAAAAATAGGTGTTCCAACTGCGGTTTCATTGTAAGTATGCGGAATGTATGTTGTTAACCAGTTTTCACGCTTATGAGGTTCAAATACTAGCGTTTTACAATTTAGTATTCCATTATCAAAAAATATAGAATCTTCTGGTGGTTCGTCCATTTTTGGCAACTGAATTTTAAAAGTCTTAATAACAGTGCTAATTGTGCGATCACTATAACCTAATCTATTCTCATCAAAGAAATTTACCATAGCTGATTCAATATCTTCAGCATCGACTTTTTCCCATACTTTACCGGTATAACGAAAGAATTCTCCACTTCCTCGCTGTATGGCTAAATCCTCGTTAAACCATCTACGGAATGCGCTTGCTTTTTCGCTTGCTCGGTCTGTTTCTTTGACTTTAATCAGCTCTTTACTCTGGTATTCATCGCGCAATTTTTTAACAAAGTCGCTACTGTCCGCAATTAGATTGCCTGATTCATCTCGTTCCGGTTGACCTGCTTCATCATAGAAAATAACTTCTTCAGCAGTAGAGTTTGCAGCTAAATTTTCACAAATAGCCCACTTGTCTTTCTCGCTTAATTCGCCTGCTCGAAAGATGCTAACCTTACCGCATTTTATGGCTAACTCTCTTTCTTCCTCTATAGCTTCTCTGGTTAGAATTACAGGTTTATAACCTTGTTCAGCTCGTGTTAATTCACAAATTAGTTTAGCTCGCTCTTTATTTAGGGCATCGCTTCCCGCAATGATATAAGCCTCGAATGGCTTGCCTTTTGGCTGTACTTTTACATTTGGCGCTAGCATAAGAGACTCCCTTTAGGCGCAGAGATACCTAATTTCATTTCAATAATCTGTTGTTGTCGGTAGAGTAAATTCAAAACAAAATTCAATGCAGCGTGTAATAATAAGCCTTCAACTACCCCCGCCGGCTCTCTAGCTTTTTCAATCTTGAAAGACACTTTAATCAAGTATTTTCTCAAGGTTATAATTTCTTTTAACATATCAAATAACACTTTATCTGGTGGAGTAGATCCCAATAAAACGTCATTAACAATTTTTTGAGTTTCATCTAATAGCGGGAATATCTGTTGAGCATCGTTATTATATATTGCTGAAAGCATCTGTTTTTCACATTTGGAAAGCTCTTTGATAGCATCTTGGTATTCTTGTTCTAAATCTCTCATGTTATTCCCCCGCCACTTCTAAATCTTCCATTTCATACAATGCTGAAGCTAAAATTCTATGAATCCCTTCGAGCGCCACGCTAATATCTGTGCCGTCCATTTCAGAAAGACGAGATTTAGACATGGCCTCTAATAGGGTTGCTGCCTGCCAGCATTTGAACGTTGCTTCAGTAAATTTTTCTTTTTGGGTTAGTGTTTTTTTAGCCATTTTGTTATTCCTCAATTCTTACAAGTTTGCCGTTTTTGCTGCTTTCCTCAATCTCTTCAAGGAAGTATTGGACTGCTGAAATAGCGGTCTTTATAGCGCTTGTACTGGTAAAGAATTCTTCAGGCTCATCACTTTCATTATTTGGGCTGTCATTTTGAATGAGTGTCAAAATTGCGTGAGCGTATCTTGCGGAAGCCTCGATTTTATTTACTTGTTCCGTGCTAAATACAGTGTGCGTTGGTGGTGTGAATTTACGCATATAAGCCCCCTTTTGCTGGTGTGCGGGCAATTAAGACGGCGGTAGAGGTTAAACTTAAGAGAGAGCGAGCTTCTTTCTCGTTGCTTGCTAGGATTGAGATTTTTAGACGGTTTTCGCCTATGATTAGAAATTTGTAGAACATAGCTAACAGCTCCAGTGAAGATTTTTGAAGGGCTACCGCTTGGAAGTTCTCAGGCTTTGGGCGGTAACGTGTAACGGGCTGAGAAACTGCAATCACTGGAATACAGCAAAGGGCGAAACCTTTCCCATTACACGCTACCATTGATAGAGATTCAACGAGACCAAAATTGGTCTGGTTAAATTCATTTGATAGAAACACAACAAAACCTGTTTTGATTTGGTTGTTTTCTTTGGGTGTGTGTAATCCACGAACAAAAAAAGCACGGTTATTTAAAGGCGTGCTAGTGTTCGCCAGTGATAATTTCTTCGAGTTCTCAGGCTCGGTCATCAATTTAGTGATAACGTTGTCAAATGTATTAGAAACATTAGAACTTGTCAAACTTTTAAATTGTGAAAGTTTTTCATTTAATGTATAATTAACTTGATTTTGATTCATATTTAACTCTTTTTATGAATTGAAATTAGTGTGATTTCTGAAGTTGCGGAACTTTTCCCAGTTGTTGGCATATGTACACAACTTATAGCGAGTAGTCTTATATCTCAGGTTGAGGAACTGCACCGCTTGGGCGATCCTTGCGGTGCTTTCTTTTTCTATTCAAAGCGTGAATAGGCTTGTTTTTCTTGAGCCTCTGTAAGCTCGCCACCTTTAGCCTTGTAAATAGCAATAACTTGCTTTAACTGCTGCTTATTTGCCACTTCATAACGGTAGTATTGTCCTAAACCGTCTTTTGTTTTTTCTCTCGTGCGTTTCACTTTTTCGGTTAAATGTTTACGCTCAAGCTCACTAATGTAATTACGAGCTGATGTCATATCCATTGAATAACCATCTATTCCGCTAACATCAGAAAAAATAATTCGATTAAGAACTTTTAGAAATTGAATTGGTTTTCTTCCTTTACCCATTGTTTGCCTCCCTGTTTAAGCTCGTGATGCTTTTTGTTCCTCAATCCATTGATTAACTTCTTCTAAATCCCAACGGATAAAGTTTTGTGAAAAGCGGATTGGCTGCGGGAATTGTTTTGCGCCTACAAGTAAATTCAGTTTAGTGCGGCCAAAGCCTACAATGGCTGTTACTTCTTTGCCTGAAATAAGTTTTTTAGATTGGGTTTTTGATTGGTTCATAAAAAAATACCTACCGTTAGTTTAACCGTGTGAAATGCAGTTGTATTTCGTTGAGTTGTCTAGACGGTAGGTATTTAATGAAATTTCAGAATGGCTAAAAATATCCTATACAAGGTAAAGATAAACCTATGCTATTACAGGGTATAACCTTTCCGAGTAAAAGGTATTAGATACCTTGTAACCAATTATTGCGGATAGTTTTAAAAGAGTATAGTTTATTATTTATAGGATCTTTTTTATGAGCTTCTTCTAATTCCTTAAAGATTTTTTGTGAAAAACTTGTTTTACTTGCTTGTTTGCCTTCTTTAGTTTTGGTTTCTAAATGATTTTTCCAGCGGCTTATTACAACCTCTTTCATTCTGTGATTTTCTTTATGTCTAGCTTTTGAGGCTTTTTCGGACATTTCTTTTTTAGATTGTGTTTTTATTTCTTTGGCTTCTAATTCACGTTTAAATCTTTCAGCAGAGATAAAAGCTAGAAAAGCTCTGAAAGCATCTTGATTTCTAAGATTGCCATTTATAAAACGCTCAATATATTCAAGTGCCATAATAGCCATAATTTGATGATTTTCTATTTCATCAATTAAACCAGTATCCCTATAACCTATTTCAAGCAGCCATTCAATGATATTACTGTCATTATCCATATATCTGATTTCAACGTTAAAATCTTCAATAATTAAATCAACATTAGGCTCATATCGGTCATACCACACTTGTTTCATATATTTATTGTGTTCAATATAATGACCGTTTTCATCTTGATAGTATTCAAATGTATTTTCAGCTTCCTTAATAGCATCATTTAATATATCAGAATAATACATATCAATCGTTTCATCTATCCATTCCTGAGTTTCCTTTATATCCTTTAATGTTAAACTCTTTAAATGTTCTTCAATTAAATATATGAGGTTAGATAATTCAGAAGTGTTATCCCCATTAAATAACTTTAAGCGTATTTCCTTAAAGAAATTCTCACGGTCTTTCATAAAATGCCCCTTTCGCATTTTGCCCTTATGATAGGAACGCATCAACAAGATAAGGTTTCTTGCTTTCGGGAGCTAACCTAGATGCGTTAATTTTTTAAGAAATAGTGAAATTATTTTATCATCGTTTAGTTACGTTAAGTTACTTCTATTTTCCCTTGTAGAAAAATAAACTATAATAATCTTGGCTTTAAGGTATTGGCATATTCTTAAAGTCCTCTCAATATTGGTATCTTCTTTCTTATAGGGAGATACCAAAAATTTAAGCGCATAATGGCAATAACCATACCGCGGTTTGTTTGGTCTTGTTCGATGTCATAACTCATTAAGCTACAAGTATCGAGTAAGTCAGAAAAAGCCCACTGTTTCGTAGCGGTGGGCTTTTTTATTATTTAAATGATTTTTTTAGTTCTTCCTTTACGATTTCTTCTGCGATTTTCATTGCTCGTTCTTCGCCTGCTTTAAATCCTTTTTCCATATAGCCACGACCTTTCATTTTAACTGTGCCGTATTCTACCATCCACCAGTAGAAAGGGTCTGTTTTGTCTCGGGTATTTTCCCCAACTCTGGCCATTCTTCTGCCTTTCGTTCTCATTACGCGAATTGTTGTAATGCCGCTTAAACCATCTTTCGCTACTTTTGTTTTATGCCTAACGTTATTCTTTATCGTTCCTTTTTGGCGAAAATCAGTGCTTTTATTTAACACTGGAACCTGTGGCTTAATTGATTTTTCAAGCGAATTAGCTGCGCTATTAAGGCCTTTTCTAACTGCTTTTCTGGTATTCTTTTTTACCTCTTTTACGAGCTTTTTTAAATTTCCCTCTAACTCTTTTAATCCTGTTATTTTTGTAACCATTAGTAGTTGCTCCTTATAAATTAATTCCATTAAATTCAGCAAGCGCGTTTTTATGTTCTTCTGAAAGCTCAAAGATTAAATCGCCATATTCTAATTGATAAGTTCCAAAAGACATTAGAAAAGCGACTGCGGGGTCTATCTTGTTTGCTGCCTTTTTCTTATTAGGCTTGATATTAGCGTTCGCATCTGTTTCCATAACAACATTTGATAGCGCCCAAGCAAGCACAGGGTCGCCGTTATGTTCTATCATTTGTCTATTTATCAATACTTCAGCACTTTTAGCTACTGGGCTGAACCGCTGATAGGTTTGCGGGAATGGTTCAACTTCAAGCCCTGCAGTTTGTAATTGTGTGCGTAAATGGGTTGCGTTCCATACATCAAAGCCAATCATTTTTATATTAAAGCGTTCGGCATCTTTTAGAATATCGTCTCTGATTTTGTCATAATCGATACAATCGCCCTCTGTAACAATTAACCACCCGCTACGCACCCAGTTTCGATATATAGCACGGTTTTTATTAGCCACGTTATTAAGCTGAAATTCTGGAATGTAATGCCGTGTAAACAAGCGGGCTTTATTTCCATGAGGGAACGTATAACAAAGGCTGGTTAAGTCGTTAGTACTTGATAAATCTAAGCCTAAATAGCAATCTTGGTGCAGTAAATCGCTATCTGTGTATTGTCGTTGACATTGCGCCCAGTTCCCCTCGCCTAGCCATGGGGTCGTTCCTTGACACCATACATTAAAGCGCTTGGTTAACATCTCCACCCATTCAGATGGAATGCCTCGTGCTTTCTTGATAGTGTTCTCAAAATCAAGGTAAGGAATGGATTTGCCTATATTGGGATTTGCTTTTATCCAGTTTTCAGGGTTGTCTATTTCGTTTCCTTCGTCTAGCTCAAAGATTAAAACAAACAAGCTGTCATTCTGTTCATTTCCGTCTAGGATTTGCGCGCAATAATCATAGTGTTGTTTACAAGCTGAAATAACATTGCTTCCAGCAGTTGTGATAGCAAAGAGCAAGCCTTCTGGGCGAGCGCCTTGTCCTAGCTCTAAAGCACTATAAACGCTATTATCTGTGTGTAAGTGGTATTCATCTACAATAGCAAGGCTTGGATTCGTTCCCTCAATAGTTGAAGATTTAGCGGCAAGCGGTCGCATAATACTATTGCTTTTAGGGTTGATTAGCTTGTGTTGTTGAATGTTAAGGCGTTTCTTTAGTGGGGCAGAAAGTAAGCACATTTGGCGAGCATCATCAAAAACGATTCTAGCTTGGTCTCGGCTTACTGCTGCGGTGTAAATATCTTGTTGGCCATCTTCTACCAATAGAAACCAGTTAGCTAATACGGCTGCTACGGTTGATTTAGCGTTCTTTCTTGCTACTTGAATATAAGCAGAGCGATACTTTCTCAAGCCTGTATCTTTGCGCTTAAAGCCTAATATGTTAGCAAATAAAAACACTTGCCAATCTGAAAGAATAATAGGCTGACCGCGCAAATGTCCTTTAACGTGCGGGCATAGTTTAGAAAAGGCGAGGAATTTATTTACCACGTTTTCATCAAAGAAATAATCGGGGTTCTCTAAATCGCTAAAATAACGCTCTACGGCTTGTTTTATCTTCTTACAAGCCACTATCTCGCCTGTTCTTACTTTCTCTGCGTATGCTTGCCAGATTGCCATTTTCTACCTACATTGTAAGCACTTGATCGAACATATCTGCCGCTTCTACCTCAATAGGATTTTTTCTGCGGCTTACTGGGTCAAATCCTAAAAGAGATGACATTTTAACCATCACTTTTTCCGCATCAGCTTTAGCAGAAAGAGCAGGGTTGCGAGATTGCGTGCCTTGACTATTTACGATTGAAAAGCCGTTTTTGTGAATATCTTCTACTGCCGCGCGAAAGAGTGAATAATTTACGCAATATAATTCGAGATGAATTAAGTCTGCTTCTTCAATATCTCCACGTTCGAGAAGTTGCGGGATTCTGTCTTTCCATACAGCTTTTGCGATTGGGTCTAAAAAGCTAGGTGGGTTGTGTGTTTTTTTCTTGTTCTTTGTTGTCATTGCGTGTCCTTATTTTCAAAAAAAATGCCGTGCGTAAAAATTTAAGGGGGCGGGCGGTTCTTTAGGCTTGCTACTTTCTTTTAAAACTCCCCCCACCTTGTGTGTGAGAGGGTATCAGGAAATGGCTGATACCCCACTAAAAAGCGGTTGTTTTGGCTTGAATGATGATGCCCTAGAGGTTATAACGACCTCTCCTCAATTTTGAGGGCAGCTTTATTTTTTAGCTCCATAACTCAACTGTTACCATATAACCACAGTTGCAGAAGATACCCGTTCTTTTCTGTTTGTCTCTGATTAGTTGTGGTCATATGACCATAACTCAACTGTGGTCATAATAACCATAATTCAGTTGTACACTTATGTACTCAACTCAACTGTGTACATATGTTCATACTTCAATTGTTTCGATATCAAAACGGTTCACTTCTTCGCCCCAAATCCTCGTTTATCAATTACCCTTGTCTTGTAGCTATGGCAATCTCTACAAAGTGCTTGATGGTTATCTTCTACCCAGAATAGTGGGTCCGCTTGTCCGTTCTCTACTGGCGTTATATGGTCTATTACAGTTGCGGGTGTGTAGATTCCTTTCTTGAGGCACATTACACAGAGCGGGTGAAGCCGTAAGTATTTCAAGCGGTATTTGCTCCACGCATAGTTATATCCGCGAGCGCTGCTGCTTACTCTTGTATCCTTTGGCTTATGTTCTTCGCATCTGCCAGACTTAACCTTATTTTTACAGTTAGGGTAACTGCATCTTCTTAACGGTTGGTAAGGCATAAGTACCTCAATAGATAGCGGGTTCTCTGTACACTTCCCACAATGCTTTAATCGTCATTGGGATTACTGCTTGCGCTGTGTCGGTAGTCATTTCTCGGCTTGTGTATAAAAGCCCGATATAAAGCAAGCAGCCTACTTTGATTGCTGGAGAAAATGGAATAGTGGTTTCCGTTTTGGTTTCTCCAAAAGTTTTCCCTATATGCGTTTGGCATACTTCGAGCGCTGCTGCCTTGTAGCCCTCAAGCAAGTCATCATCTAAATCATGATCTATATTTAAATGCTGTTTTACTTCATCAATAGTTAAATCAATATTCAGCATGAGCTTCTCCCTCTTTACACATTAACTGTAATTCTCTATGCGCTTCCATGCTGTCAATTACGGAATAAATAGCTAAAAGACGATTTCCATATTTAACCCGCATTTTATTTGTAATGCCTTCAAGATAACGAATGCGAATGCGGATAATGTTTTCCCCCATTTGAAAAGGTCCACTAAAATACTCTCGTCCTTGTAGTGGCTCTACGCTTGCCCGCACTGTTGCAACATTTCGCCAAACAGCCTTATTTTCTCCATACTGATTAGCGGCTTGTTCTCTTTTATAGTCTCGCTTTTGAATGGTAACTACCTTGTTATATTTGCCGGCTTTAATCATTCTGCCCATATATACCTCATTCTTTATTTCCGCTATTAGCACGTTTAACTTCTACAGTTTGTTTCCATGCTTGACTGAATTCATCGCCTCCAGCATAAGGCGCAAGTCCTTCTCGTCTGCGTACTTCATTAGGGGACATTACGCCCGCTTTTATAGCTACATCATAGCTACTGAATCGCTCGCTCTGGCTTGTTCGCAATAAGTCGCTGGTGTCAAACTCAATTAAAAAGCGCTTTTTGCTATTACTTGTTAAGTCAATCATGAGCGCATCTTTTAATTGTTGCTCAAAGTTAGTTAGCCACGGTCTTAATGTTTGAGATAGAAAAGCTCGGCTTGCTTCGCTGAAGTTCGCATAGCTACTATTTGAATAGTCCTGTAAGAAAATTGGGCTGATGTTGTAGATTCGAGCAATATCAGAAATAGTAAAGGTTCGGCTCTGTAACCATTCTGCATCTTGGTTTGTCATACCTAGCTGCTTATATTCCATTGAGCCTTCAAGGATTGGGGTTTTCCCTGCGTTCTTCGCACCTTTGAAACGCTCTAGCGCTTCCATTGCTTTTCGCCCTTTTGCTTCATCTAGCCAATCAGCAGTAGAGATTAAGCCGCTAGCCATTAAGCCGTTTTTCATAATGGCTGAACCGTGTCGCTGTTGTGCTAAACCTAGTCCAACTGTTTCACGGCAAATAGCAATAGGCGAGCGCCCCATAAATCCATCTAAAGAGCTATGGCGCAAATGTAAGACTTCATCTTGAAGATAGTTTTTTGTAACTCCGTTTAAGTCTGTGATTTGATAAATGTATTCGCCAGTTGTTTTCTGATAGATGTTTACTGCGCTAGGTTGATACGGTGTTAGGCTTACTGGCTCGCCCTTATGATTCCATTCAATAACGGCATACGCGTTGCCAGTTAATAAGCAATGGCGCATCATCGTATATTTAAACTGGTAAGGTGTTTGATTGCGGTTCGGCATTTCATTAAGCAGATATTCTACTGGGTGCTGATAAACTCTTTCGCGGCCATCTTCTTTTAATGAATACAAATAGCAAGGCATAGAAGCCACAGCCTCTGCAATTACTGTTACAGCATTCATTACAGCGGGTAAGGCTTCTGCGGTTTGAGGGCTGACAAATTCCCCCGCACCTGTATTACTTACGTTCATATAAGATAAAAGCTCATCAACACTAAGTGTTGCGCTGCGTTGTTCTTTTCGTCTAAATGGATTCCACATTCTACGCCTCCATAACTTCTAACCAGCGTTTAAAGTGTGAGGCTGATTTACTGCTTGCTTGCCCTTTAGCAGCAGCCATTGAGCGCTTGGCGATTTCTACACTACTTTCTGGGTAAGCTGGAATGCTTGTTACTGTAATTTCAAACAGTTCTGCTTTAAGTACTGTTCTTTGGCAAGGCTCGGTATCAAACTTCCATTCTTCTTGAGTTGCGTAGAAGCCAAAAGACATTCCTGTAATATCGCCTCGAGCAACACTAACTAATAAATCTTTCCCTAGTGTCGTATCTGGTGGGGTAAGCTCAAAACGTAAACCGATAGAATCTTCTTCAAGTTTTAACGTTCCTGCGCTTGTTCGTCCTAGTAGCTTGGTGTAATCGTGTTCAAAGAGTGCGCGAATATCTTCGCTACTTGCTAGGCTTTCGCTAAATGCGTTTGGAGCAAAAAGCTCTACAAAATCACAGTAAAGCACTTGAGAGGGGCTATTCCATTTAACAGCGTAACCAACTAGCTTTTGATTTTCTTCATCAGTTGAAAGGGTTGTTGAGCGGATTTCAAATTCTTGTTTCATATGCTACCTATTAAGCAAAAAGGGGCTTACGCCCCCTTTATGGTTTATGCTGTAGTTTCAATTACTTTAATCGCATTTGAATCGACCACGCCACCGCCTAAGTATTTATCGGTGTGTACTTTGTAGAAGCCCGCTTCTGTTAGGTTGTCTGGGCGAGTTCTTACGCCTGTTTCATGATCTACAATGAAGTAACCGCGCTTGAAGTCACCAAAAGCAATTACTGGTTTATTCACGCCGCCTGTTGGCATTGTTTCTAAGAAATATACTGGACGGCCTAATAAAGTTGCTGGTGCATCTGCTGTTAAACCATCGCGCCAGATATAATCGCCGTTTTTGTTTTTGAGTTTCTGTAATACTGCTGCAATAGTAGATGACATTACCCAAACTGCATTTTTACGGTATTTGCTATGAAGCATATAGAAAGCATCAATTAAATTATCAGCATCAATTTTAGCTACGCCAGCCACTTCGATTTTTTGAAGTTTGCCGAATTGTCGAGTTTTGTCATCTTCGGTTGTGCGGTCATAAGCTAAGAAGCCTTTTGCTTTCTTGTTACCATCGCCAGAGGTTAAGTCAACTTCTTCCGTTTCGGTAAAGGTTTCAGCAATTTCATCAGTTAACCAGCCTAAAACATCAATGCTAGAGAAGTCTAAAATCTCTTGCGTAGTTTTCGGGTAAGCATAGATAGAATTTAATGCGATAGTAACTTCATGGAGTTTAGGCGTTGTAGTGCCAGCGCGTGCCGTTCCCTCTGTGCCATGCGTTACAGTTGCACCACCTGCGGAAACAAGTTTTTTGTATTCTTTAGCACCCATAGGCAAGCGCACCACATTACAAAGCTGACGCATCACGCTATCGTCTGTTAAGCGTTTCATCACTTCTTTGTCTAACTGTGGAATAACTGAATAGCCACCATCTTCGCCGTTAGTAGTTGTTAAATTGCGAAGCTCGCCGGTTTTAATGTAATGGCGTAACTCATCATTTGAGTGTTGTTTTGTGCTACGTTGTTCCACAGAGTGCGCTTGCCCTTCAAGGCTGCGTTCTTCATCTGCTACGGTTTCGTATTTACTGATTTCATCGCTCATTTGCTTAATCAAATCTTTTAACTTCTCAAAGTCCGCTGATTCAGCTTCATTTAAAGAGCGGTTTTCTTTTTCTGCTTTCTCAAGCATTGCTCGCATTTCTGCTACTTTTTCTGCCTTTTGTTGGCGTAACTCTAATAATTTTTTAAACATAACTTTCCCCTTAATCGTTGTAACTTACTGCGAACAGAAGAGTAGATGAAACCCAAGTCGCTTGTTCTTCGTCATATTCATAACGATAACCTTTCAACGAAACACTATCTAACGAATCAAATTCCGTGCTAGTCATAACATTACTAACTATTTCGGCCACCGAATCTAATTCATCTTCTCCAGCATTAGGCGGAAAGTAAATTCCAATGTTTAACGTGGCATCAAAACCACTTTCACAAGTAGTGATTTCTTCTGATTCAATGTTTTCTAAATAAACTGCAATCGCTGGACATTGCTCGCTTGCGTTTAATCGCAGTAATCTACCACTATAAAAACGCTTCATCTTTTCTAATAAATGAGGTTTAAGCGTTGCGATTGTTTCAGTTCTGATTTTTTTATGAATAAGCATATTCAGTCCTTATAATCATCTTAATTAAGACGGCTACAATTAGCCCATAAAACAATATAAGCACTAAAAAGATAAAGTAAATAGTATAAAATTTGAGCGGTTAGCTACGTTAAAAGTAGTTGAGTAGATAAAATTTGTTTGCTTCTTTTTTGTACAAATAAAAGAAAATATAAGTAAAAACTAAGATAATTATAGGAAAAATAGAGATGACGACTTAATGACGGGTTAATGACGACTTAATGACGGGTTAATGACGACTTAATGACGGGTTTATAATATGTAAGTTATTGATTTATATATATTTTTTATAAAAACATGACGGCATGACGACTTTATAAGAAAAAAATCTAACTTCTATATTTAAAAAAATAATCAGTAACTAGCTATCTAAGGATTGGAGCATTCAGTTTTTCCTTATGTAACCACGATTGTAACCACGAAATAAATAGATAAGGAAAAATCCTTTAATATCAGAGTGTTAAATGCTAAGGTCGAGTCCGACCACTGCACCAAAAACCTGTCTTTTATAGTCTTTCCTGTTGCATATTGTCTTTAAAATCAAATAGTTACAATCTTTTATTGTTGCTTATTGTTTCATATTGTTGCCTATTATCCTAACTTTACTGATCCCTTGAATGATCCCTTGAGAAAGGTTGTTTTTCAAGGGATCACTAAAATTCTAAAAAAATTGTAGAAAATAAGCGCATTTTAATCAATTGCTTATTTTTTATTCTATTTTAGGTGATTTTTATGGCAATTAGATTTACTGGACTCACCTCAATAAAAATTGACGGCATTCTGAAAATGCCAAAATTGTTACTAGAAAACCTCTATTAAATTTTATAAAAACTTCAAGAGAAAACGCCATATTTAATCAATTTTTTAAATTGATTTGATAGATTTCAATTGGTAAAAGCTTTTTATATTATGTTTAGCGAAATTTATTTCAAGCTAATACTATTTTTATAAGGAGTTTTCTATGAGTTCTAAATGCCCTTTTTCGCATTTTAGCAGCACCACCTTAACAATGGGTAATGGTGCGCCTGTTGCTGATAACCAAAACAGTTTAACAGCTGGCCCGCGTGGTCCACTACTTGCACAGGATTTATGGCTAAATGAAAAATTAGCAGATTTTGTACGTGAAGTTATTCCAGAGCGCCGCATGCATGCAAAAGGTTCTGGCGCATTCGGGACATTCACTGTTACAAACGATATTACTAAATACACGCGTGCAAAAATTTTTAGTGAAGTAGGCAAAAAAACAGAAATGTTTGCTCGATTTACTACTGTTGCTGGTGAACGTGGTGCTGCTGATGCTGAAAGAGATATTCGTGGTTTCGCGTTAAAATTCTATACCGAAGAAGGTAACTGGGACTTAGTGGGTAACAACACACCAGTATTCTTCCTACGTGATCCACGTAAATTCCCTGACTTAAATAAAGCAGTAAAACGTGATCCGCGAACCAATATGCGTTCAGCAACTAACAACTGGGATTTCTGGACATTATTACCAGAAGCATTGCACCAAGTAACCATTGTGATGAGTGATCGTGGTATTCCAGCAAGCTATCGCCATATGCATGGATTTGGTTCACACACTTACAGTTTATGGAATGAAGCAGGTGAGCGTTTCTGGGTGAAATTCCACTTCCGTACACAACAAGGTATTAAAAACTTAACAGATGCAGAAGCAGCAGCTGTCATTGCAAATGATCGTGAAAGTCACCAACGTGATTTATATGAAGCCATTGAACGTGGCGATTTTCCTAAATGGACATTATATGTACAAATTATGCCTGAAGCGGATGCAGAAAAAGTGCCTTATCATCCATTCGATTTAACTAAAGTGTGGCCGAAAAAAGATTATCCGTTAATTGAGGTAGGAGAGTTTGAGCTTAACCGTAATCCTGAAAACTTCTTTGCTGATGTAGAGCAATCAGCATTTGCACCAAGCAATTTAGTTCCAGGTATCGGCGTAAGTCCAGATAAGATGTTACAAGCTCGTTTATTCAACTATGCAGACGCACAACGTTATCGTTTAGGTGTGAACTATCGTCAAATTCCAGTAAACCGTCCACGTTGCCCTGTTCATAGTAATCAACGTGATGGCCAAGGGCGTGTAGACGGCAACTACGGCAGCTTACCACACTACGAGCCAAACAGCTTCAGCCAATGGCAACAACAACCAGACTTTGCTGAACCACCACTTCGCATTAATGGTGATGCAGCACACTGGGATTATCGTAACGATGATCATGACTACTTCAGCCAACCGCGAGCATTATTTAACTTAATGAATGCAGAACAAAAACAAGCGTTATTCAATAACACTGCAGCTGCAATGGGAGATGCCCCTGATTTTATCAAATATCGTCATATTCGTAACTGTCACTGGTGTGATCCTGCGTATGGTGAAGGTGTTGCAAAAGCATTAGGACTAACCGTTGAAGATGCATTAAAAGCACGAGAAGCAGATCCTGCTTTAGGTCAAGCTAGTTTGCTCTAATCTGAGTTTTGGTCTTTTTGATAAATGTAGATCGCATTGCAATTGCAAAAATACCTGAAAATCTGACCGCTTTTTATAAGAAAATCCCCTAAATGCTTAATCTAGGGGATTTTGGCTTTAAATAATATGCTGTTTATTTCAAACCTTTTTTAACCAAATCTTCATAACCGCCATGATTGGTTACATTGGTATAGCCTGCATTTTTCAGCTCAGTAAGCGCGATTTCTGCACGACGACCACTACGGCAATAAAGGTTAATCGGTTCATCTTTAGCTGATCCAAGCGCTTTAACGCCTTCAACAATTTTATCGTGTGGAATATTCAAAGCATTTTGCAAATGGCCAGAGTTAAATTCCTCCGCAGAACGCACATCAATCCAAACGCCTTTTGCTTTTTCTGGTTGTACTGTGCTTGATTCTGTTTGTGGTGCAGTATTTGCATGAGCAACAAAAGAGGTGGTAATGGCAACCGCTGAAATTGCTACAGCGAGTAATTTTTTCATCATTCAATCTCCATTAAATAGAAAATAATAGGTTTGTTTAATCGTTTATCTAGCGTTCATAATACTCCTAAATAGAATGATAATAAACGATGAATTAAGCAAAAACGTTCGGAAATCTAACCGCACTTTAAAAGAGAAAAGCCGTCTGAAAAATGACTTTTAAACGGTCTTTGGAAGAGAGATGTTAATAGGAGAAAGAGCAGCCTTCGTAGGCTAGAATTTTACAATCTTTTGCGTCTTTAGCTTTGCATAATTTTCCTTTTAGGGATTGCTTACTGAGGTTAGAGATATCTAGTAGCAGTACTTCTTTATATTTATACCTCCAAAGTATGATCTATTTCAAACTTCTAACGTAAACCGTTTGCGAAACAAGCGGTTTTTTTTTATCTTAATATTCCCATCAAATTGCATAAGGAGTTGTTATGACCCACGCTGAACTGTTTGGTGAAGGTGTCAATTTAATGTTTTCCGGTATGGGATTTGTGATGATTTTTTTATTCATCCTTATCTATGCTATTAAGTGGATGTCTTTACTGATCAACCGATATTTCCCTGAACCTATTGTTGCTCCAATTCCGCCTAAGCCTGCTGCAACAATCCCTCAAGCAGCTAATGATATTGAACGGTTGCGTCCTGTTATTGCAGCAGCCATTGCCCATCATAGAAAAAAACAAGGTTTGTAAAAATAAAAAGGAATAAATTATGACGAATACAACGAAAAAAATTGCGATTACCGATGTCGTTTTACGCGATGCGCATCAATCTTTATTTGCGACCCGTTTACGTTTGGACGATATGCTTCCTATTGCAGCAGAGTTAGATAAAATCGGTTTTTGGTCTTTAGAAGCTTGGGGTGGTGCAACCTTTGATAGCTGTATCCGCTTTTTAGGGGAAGATCCTTGGGTACGTTTACGTGAATTGAAAAAAGCGATTCCGAATACGCCGTTACAAATGTTACTACGTGGACAGAATTTATTAGGTTATCGCCATTATGCGGACGATGTTGTCGATAAATTTGTTGAGCGTTCTGTGGCAAATGGTATGAATGTATTCCGCGTGTTTGATGCATTAAATGACCCGCGTAATATGAAACAGGCACTACAAGCGGTCAAAAAACAGGGCGGTCATGCACAAGGTACATTAAGTTATACCACCAGCCCAGTTCATACGTTACAAACTTGGTTAGATGTAACTGAGCAGCTTTTAGAAATCGGCATTGATTCTTTAGTGATTAAAGATATGTCTGGTATTTTAACGCCGCTAGCAGCAGAAGAATTGGTGCGTGCAATTAAAAAACAATTTGATGTGGAATTACATTTACATTGCCATTCTACGACAGGTATGGCTGAAATGGCGTTATTAAAAGCGATTGAAGCGGGTGTTGACGGAGTTGATACTTCTATTTCATCTATGTCTGGTACTTATGGCCATCCAGCAACGGAATCTATTGTGGCAACCTTACAAGGTAGTCGTTTTGATACTGGATTAGATATTTTAGCGTTAGAGCGAATTTCTGCTTATTTCCGCGATGTTCGTAAAAAATATGCACAATTTGAAGGTCAGCTTCGTGGTATTGATAGCCGAATTTTAGTCGCACAAGTTCCTGGCGGCATGCTAACTAATCTTGAAAATCAACTTAAACAGCAAAATGCATCAGATAAGTTAGATCAGGTATTGCAAGAGATTCCAAAAGTTCGTCAAGAATTAGGTTATATTCCGCTAGTAACACCAACTTCACAAATTGTTGGTACACAATCTGTGATGAATGTGTTGATGGGCGAACGTTATAAAACGATTGCAAAAGAAACTGCAGGGATTTTAAAAGGCGAGTACGGAAAAACGCCAGCGCCGGTTGATGCTGCATTACAGGCTCGAGTATTAGAAGGTGCTCAACCCATTACTGACAGACCGGCAGATCATATTGCACCAGAATGGGAAAAATTAGCCCAAGAAGTGACAGCTCAAGCAAAAGAAAAAGGCATTACGCTTGCAGAAAATGCAGTAGACGATGTTTTAATTGTTGCGTTATTCCAACAAGTGGGCTGGAAATTCTTAGAAAATCGTCATAATCCAGCGGCGTTTGAACCAGCGCCAACTGGCAAAGAAATTGCAAAAAATAGTGAAAAACCGACCGCTTCTCATGCGCCTCAATCTCCGGCAGTTTATACCATTGAAGTTGAAGGTAAAGCCTTTGTTGTGAAAGTGAGCGAAGGTGGCGATATTACGCATATCGCACCAACGAGTGCGCTACAAGCGGCAGCACCTGTGGCAGCCCAACCTGCGCCAGCTGCAAGTGCGAATGCTGAGCCGGTTAAAGCGCCAATGGCGGGAACTATCCTCAAAGTTGAAGTGACTGAAGGACAACAAGTTGCTGAAGGCGATGTCTTGTTAATTTTAGAAGCCATGAAGATGGAAACACAAATTTGTGCAGCGAAAGCAGGCGTAGTACAAGGCATTAGTGTTAAACAAGGCGATGTAGTGGCAGTTGAGCAAGTCATGATGAGCTTAGCTTAATTTTTCAAATATCTCGTAAAGGTGGCTTTGTCGCCTTTACAAAGTAGTCATTACGTTGCTACAAGAAAAAGGATAAAACATGGATAGCATTATTGCGCTTTTTAAAGGCATGGGCATCATGCATATGGGGTGGGGGCAGGCAATTATGATTGCTGTAAGCTTGCTCCTGCTTTGGCTGGCAATTGCCAGAAAATTTGAGCCTCTTTTACTTTTACCTATTGGCTTTGGCGGTTTACTTTCTAACATTCCAGAAGCTGGGCTTGCAATGACAGCATTAGATAACTTGCTGCAACATGGTACGCCTGAACAATTGTCGGTTATCGCGGCGAAAGTGAATAGTCCAAGCTTAGAATTAGAGAGTTTAAAAGAGGCAATCGCTTTAGCATTACCTTCTGTTCAAAATGAATTAGAAGTTATAGCGGGCGATATGGGCTACACAGCAGGGGTGTTAGCGTTATTCTATAAAGTTGCCATTGGTTATGGTGTTGCGCCACTTATCATCTTTATGGGTGTTGGGGCAATGACTGATTTTGGTCCATTATTATCTAACCCGAAAACTTTATTGTTAGGTGCGGCTGCTCAATTTGGGATTTTTGCTACCGTACTCGGTGCGTTAGGGTTGAACTGGTTAGGTGTGATTGACTTTACCTTGCCTCAAGCAGCAGCTATCGGGATTATTGGTGGCGCAGATGGCCCAACTGCAATTTACTTAGCAAGTAAACTAGCACCAGAATTATTAGGTGCCATTGCTGTTGCTGCTTATTCTTATATGGCATTAGTACCACTTATTCAGCCACCAATTATGAAGGCATTAACTAATGATGAAGAGCGCCGGATTAGAATGGTTCAAGGTCGTACAGTAAGTAACCGAGAGAAAATTCTTTTCCCAATAGTATTATTGGTTCTCGTGGCATTATTGTTACCTGATGCAGCACCATTATTAGGGATGTTCTGTTTCGGTAACTTAATGCGTGTTAGTGGTGTGGTAGAGCGTTTAAACGATACCGCTCAAAATGCACTAATTAACATTGTAACTATTTTCTTAGGTTTATCTGTGGGGGCTAAATTAGTCGCGGATAAATTCCTCCAACCACAAACCTTAGGTATTTTAGTTTTAGGTGTAATAGCTTTTGGTATTGGGACTGCAAGTGGCGTGTTGATGGCGAAATTGATGAATAAATTCAGCAAAGAGAAAATCAACCCATTAATTGGTTCAGCTGGTGTTTCTGCTGTGCCAATGGCTGCGCGTGTATCAAATAAAGTTGGTCAGGAATATGATAAACAAAACTTCTTACTGATGCATGCAATGGGACCAAACGTAGCAGGTGTAATCGGTTCTGCGATTGCAGCTGGTGTGATGTTGAAATATATTTCAGCAATGATGTAGGAACGAAAGCGCAGTCTTGTTAAGCTGCGCTTTATTTTTAGCAAAATTTCTGTGCAATGAATGGTTATTTAATGAAACAATTCGCTTAGCAGATAGTCAAAATATTGCTGGAGAAAATATCAAGTTCAGCAGCAAATAGTTACTATGCTTTTCTTGTCTTTATCAATGGAGAATGTTATGAACATAATCACTATTTTAATTGTTCTTGCTGTTATTTTAGTGGGATTTATTGTTGTTCTTTATAACGGATTAATCGCTAAGCGAAATCAAGTAAAAAGTATTGAGGCTGGCGTCGATACTCAACTAAAACGCCGTTATGATTTATTACCAAACTTAGTTGCCACAGCAAAGGCTTATATGGCACATGAGTCAGAATTATTACAAAAAATTGTGAGTTTGCGTGAAAAAGCACAGATGACTCACTCGAGTGCAGAAAAATTTGCACTAAATAATCAACTTTCTAGCGCATTGAATGGATTGCGTATTCAGATTGAAAACTATCCAGACTTGAAATCGAATCAAAATATTTTGCACGTTCAACAAGCATTAACAGAAGTAGAAGAGCAAATCTCAGCTGCTAGACGAGCATACAATTCAGCGGTTGAAATTTATAATAATGCCGTTGAAATGTTTCCTTCGAATATGGTTGCGAATTTTTTTGGTTTCAAACAAGGTAGCTTTTTTGATATTCCTGAAAATGAGGCAAAAGCACCAAATATGCAGAACTTATTTAATAATAAATAAGGAAACTAAGAATGGAAGGTGGAAAATCAATCGAAGGCATTCGTTTTACCCAATTAGAAAAATTAGAACAGGAGCGTTTACTTCTTCTAAAATTAGCGAATAAATCGGCTATAGGGTTAGCTATCTTTGCTTTTTTATTTATTGGCACGCTTGCATCAGAAAGTCATCTTAAAGCACTACTCTTTTTTGGGTTAATGATTTATCTAGTTAAGTACCTTTTACAGCGAAAAGAGACTTTTATTAAGCATTTTAAACTCAATGTAATTACAGCTATTGTCCAGCATTTTAATCTGACTTATTCACCAAGAAGTGGGTTACCTATGCAAGATTTTTATGCAATTTATGATGTAACTTGCGAAAGTTGGCGTAGTGAAGATTTAATTTATGGTGAGGTAGATGGTGTAAAGGTTGAAATTGCGGATGTGATTGCACGTAAAATGCAAAAAGATACTAAGATTAAACCATTGTTAATTAAAGATTTTTCTGGCATTTTACTAAAAGCGACTTTCCCAAAACAATTAACACATCATGTTTATGTCTGTGATAAAGATGATTTTGGCGTAAAATCTTCAGGCGAAAAAGCAGTAATGGATAATGCTGAATTTAATCGTCATTTTAATGTGTTTTCAGATGATCAGATTATGGCAAGATATGCGTTAACACCAGCATTGATGGAAACATTATGTGCTTTAAAGCATAAATTTAATTGCCCAATCTCCTTGGTTTTTGAAGGCCAAGAAATTCGACTGGCAATCAATTTAAAAATAGATAGTTTCGAACCTAATTTTCAGGTTTCTTTACTTGAAGATGAGGTTATTAAAAACTATATCAGCAGCATCAAGGGTTTTATTGATATGGTTAAATCATTACGGTTAAATCCAATGATTTGGCAAGTCTAAAATTAACACAGGGCGAGTAATTTCGCCCTGATTTTTATTTCCCTTTCACCTCTAAAATCCAGACTTCTGATTGAGAGCCTAGGCGTAGTGGGATACCCCAAAAGCCATAGCCAGAAGTTACCACAAAATGTCCATTGCCAATTTTTTCATAGCCGTAGTCTAAACGGTACATTAAATAGGTCACAATATTAGCAGGGAAAATTTGCCCTCTGTGGGTATGACCTGAAACTTGTAAATCAATAGGTAATGTTGAATGGATTTCGATTTCATCAGGGCGATGATCCATTAAGAAAACCGGTTTTTGTGTATTAACATTCTGTAATAGTTCAGCGGTGGTTGGGCGCTTTTTATAAAGATGGTCGTTTCGTCCAATAATAGTAAATTGATTGCCAATTTCGACCGCTTGATCCCATAACACTTTAATGCCGGCAGCCTCAATTTCTTTAGTAATAGGCTCTTGTTGACCAAAAAAATCATGGTTGCCGAGTGTAGCATAGACGCCTAAAGGTGCTTTTAATTTAGCCAAATGTGGGCGCATATCTTCTGCAATATAAGCTTGAACATTATCATCCATAATATCGCCCGGTAGTAAAATAAGATCGACATTCTCTTGATTAAAAATTTCTGCCAGCTTATCTAACTGCTTTCCACCGAATAATTTACCTAAATGGAAATCGCTTGCGACACCAATGCGTAGCGGTTTATCTAATGGTTTATCTAATACAATGGTTTGATGTATCACTTTGGGTACATAAGCGTTATAGACCCCTAAACCAAGGCTACCAAATAGAATAAACGGATAGGCGATACGCAACCAATGACTTTTCTTCTTGCGCATTAAATGGTAGCAAAATGCGGTAAAAATGCTGGCAAGAAAAGCAAATAATAAGAAGGCAAGTAAAAGTGCTACACTTCTAAATGCGGAGATTACACGGGCAAGTTGTAATAGAAAAATGGTATTAACGACTAAGTAACTGATTAAGGTTAACGCTTTTCGTTTAGTTATTGAGAGATTAAAAAACCATCCTAATGTGCGAGTAAAACTATACAAAAATAGCTGTAAAAAAATAAAAACTGCAGCGTAAGTGAAATAATAACGAAGTTCCATTGGTTTCCTTTAAGTAAGTGATTCATCGGAGGAGACTGACTTATCTTATCATTGAAGATAATTTTTGTCACAATAATGGATAAATCAACAATATATGTGATTTTTTTACATATTGCGATTACAGAAATAATAGATACATACGCATAATAATTAAAAAATGCCTGCACCAAAAAATTCGGTGCAGGCATTGATACTTTACATTGAGTGTTTGGCTAGTCGCGAGTTAAGGTTATTCACCATAAAATGCTTTGGTCATAATGGCTTCCATATCTTCGACCATTGCTAAACGAGGGTTAGCAGGCGTACATTGGTCTTCAAACGCGTGTAGAGCAAGTTCTCTGCGAGCAGAAAGGAATGCTTGTTCATCAATGCCTTGTTCACGAAGAGACATTTTCACACCACAGCGTACGGCTAAATCATGTACTGCATTAGCATAAGCTTCAACCGCTTCTTGCGGGGTAGCGCATGGTAAACCGAGCATTCTCGCAATATCTTGGAAGCGAGTATCTGCAACATAATGTGTGTATTTCGGCCAGGTTGCCACTTTAGTTGGGCGAGTACCGTTATAACGAATAACGTGTGGAAGTAAAATCGCGTTAGTTCGACCATGAATGGTATGGAATTTACCGCCGATTTTATGCGCCATTGAGTGGCAAATACCTAAAAACGCATTCGCAAATGCCATACCTGCAATTGTTGAAGCGTTATGCATTTTCTCTCTAGCGACTTCGTCAAATTCTTTGACTGATTTTTCAAGGTTTTCAAACACCAATTTAATGGCTTGTAATGCCAAACCGTCGGTATAGTCGTTAGCAAGGATTGATGTATAAGCTTCAGTCGCGTGAGTCAGTACATCCAAGCCAGTATCTGCAGCAACGCTTGCTGGAACAGACATAACTAATGCTGGGTCAACAATCGCAATTGTTGGGGTAAGTGAGTAGTCTGCTAACGGATATTTAATATCTCCATCTGTAATAACAGCAAATGGCGTGACTTCAGAACCTGTACCAGAAGTTGTTGGAATACCAACAAATTTCGCTTTTCTTCCTAATTGTGGGAATTTAAATGCGCGTTTACGGATATCCATAAATTTTTGGACTAAGTCGCGGAAATCAACTTCAGGCTGTTCATAGAATAACCACATGACTTTTGCTGCGTCCATTGGCGAGCCACCACCTAAGGCAATAATAGTGTCAGGTTGGAAGCTACGCATCAATTCTGTTCCGCGCATAACCGTTTGTAAACTTGGGTTTGGCTCAACATCAGTAAATAGCTGATACATTACTTTATTACGGCGTTGACGGAGCTGATCGGTAATTCTATCTACAAAGCCAAGATCAACCATAGAACGGTCTGTGACGATCATCACTTTTTGCACGTCTTTCATGGATTTGAGATATTGAATTGAATCCCGTTCAAAGTAAATTTTTGATGGTACTTTAAACCATTGCATATTATTTCTCCGTCTTCCCACACGTTTAATATTTAAAAGATTGACTGCACTCACGTTGTTACCTACAGAGTTCTTTCCGTATGAGCCACAACCAAGTGTTAACGATGGTAAGAAAGAGTTATAAACATCGCCAATACCACCAAAGGTAGAAGGAGAGTTCCAAATAACGCGGATTGCTTTAACGCGTTCACCAAAGGTTTTAGCTAAGGCTTTATCTTCGGTATGAATTGCCGCAGAGTGACCTAAACCGTGGAAATTTACCATTGCTTCAGATAACTCTAAACCGTGTTCAGTTGAATTTGATTTTAATAAAGCAAGCACTGGTGAAAGTTTTTCACGAGTAAGGGGCTCGCCTTCACCTACGAAAGCACATTCGGCTAATAAAATATTGGTATTCGCCGGTACAGAAAAGCCCGCTTGTTCAGCAATCCATGCAGCAGGTTTACCAACAACCGCCGCATTAAGTTTTGCGCCAGAGCAACTCGCTTTGTCTGCTTTATCTACACCAAAAATAAATTGTTCAAGTAGCGCTTTTTCTTTTTTGTTGACTAAATATACTCCGTAAGATTGCATCTCTTTAATAAAGTCTGCGTAGATTTCTTTATCCACAATAGCAGCTTGTTCAGATGCACAAATCATACCGTTGTCGAAAGATTTTGACATAACGATATCGTATACCGCTTGTTTGAGTTTTGCGCTTTTCTCTACATAAGCTGGTACGTTACCTGCCCCCACACCTAATGCTGGTTTACCACAAGAATAAGCAGCTTCAACCATGGCGTTACCGCCTGTTGCTAAAATAGTTGCAATACCCGGGTGTTTCATTAGTAAAGAAGTTCCTTCCATTGAAGGCGTTGTAATCCATTGTACACAGTCTTTAGGTGCACCCGCTGCAACAGCTGCATCACGTACAACTTGAGCTGCATGTGCTGATGAATTTTGTGCTGAAGGGTGGAAGGCAAAGACAATAGGGTTACGCGTTTTCAGTGCGATAAGTGCTTTAAAAATAGTGGTAGAGGTTGGGTTAGTGGTTGGTGTAATACCGCAAATCACGCCAACAGGATCGGCAATTTCAGTAATACCAGTGACATCATCTTCATTAATCACGCCAGCAGTTTTTAAATGGCGCATATTATTCACGACATACTCACAAGCAAAGAGGTTTTTTGTCGCTTTATCTTCAAACACGCCACGACCGGTTTCTTCATAGGCGTGCATTGCTAATATACCGTGTTGATCTAAAGCAGCGACAGAAGCTTTTGCTACAATGTAATCCACTTGTTCTTGATTCAAGCTATGGAATTGTTCAAGGGCTTTTAGGCCACGCTCGACTAATTCATTAACTTCTTTTTGCGCATCGTAAGGTTGCGCTGCTGGAGTGGTTTTAGCCATAATGGTTTCCTCTAAAAATTAAAATTGATTATGGCTAGATTATTATTCAAGGCGGCTAAATTTGCACGAAAATTTACCTACCCATAAGAGTTATTTTTGATTTAGATCAATGTTTATTTTTACATCAGAAATTTATTCAAACGAACGGTGGTTTTATAGTGAAAAAGTGAATGCAAGCGGTCAGATTTTCTAAAAATTTTGTCAATTATTTATCACTTGTCAAAGCATGAATTAGTGAATTGTAGATTTTTTGCAAGCAGTGACTGAAAATGATAGGATAAGCACAACAGAATGTATGAGAAAATAAGTATGAAAGAGATTTTACGTATTGCAACTCGACAAAGCCCACTTGCGTTGTGGCAAGCCAATTTTGTGAAGGCAGAGTTAGAAAAATATCATCCAAATTTAACTGTTGAATTGGTAACTATGGTAACTAAAGGCGATGTGATTTTAGATACACCATTAGCCAAAATTGGCGGAAAAGGGTTGTTTGTTAAAGAGCTCGAATTAGCTTTATTAGAAGAACGTGCAGATATTGCGGTACATTCGATGAAAGATGTGCCCATGAGTTTCCCTGAAGGTTTAGGTTTAGCGGTAATTTGTGAACGTGAAGATCCGCGTGATGCGTTTGTTTCGAATCGCTATGCTTCATTAGCAGAATTACCGGAAGGCGCAATCGTTGGAACTTCTAGTTTGCGTCGTCAATGCCAGCTAATGGCGGCTTATCCGCATTTAACCGTTAAATCATTGCGTGGCAATGTAGGGACTCGTTTAAGTAAATTAGATAACGGCGAATATGATGCAATTATTTTAGCTTCAGCCGGTCTTATCCGTTTAGGAATGCCAGAACGGATTAAAAGCTTTATTTCTGTGGAAGACTCATTGCCAGCTGCAGGGCAAGGCGCAGTAGGAATTGAAACCCGTGTGAACGACACGCGTGTATTAAACTATCTTGCAAAACTTAATCATAATCCGACCGCTTGTTGTGTGATGGCAGAACGTGCGATGAACACTCGCTTACAGGGTGGTTGTCAGGTACCGATTGGTGGTTTTGCTACCTTAAATGGTGAGGAATTGGAGCTAAACGCGTTAGTTGGTAGCCTTGATGGTTCAACAATTATTCGAGCTTCAGGCAAAGCACACCAACGTGATGCAGAGCAGTTAGGCATTCGTATTGCAGAACAACTCTTAGCGCAAGGTGCAGATAAAATTTTGGCGGAAGTTTACGCTGAGTAGGTAAGCGAATGAATATTTTGGTTACCCGCCCCGATGAACGGGGACAAGCCTTAGTTGAGAGCTTAAATCAAGCGGGTATTTTTGCTTTACATCAGCCGCTATTTCAGTTTGAAAGTGGAAGAGAGTTACCTATTCTTTCAACGGTATTTAAACAGCTTTCTGCTGGAGACGCGGTAATTGCGGTATCAAAGATTGCGGTAGATTTTGCAACAGAAACACTTGCGCAAACAGGCTTTCATTTTCGTAGTGATTTACAATATTTTGCCGTAGGTCAGCAAACAGCTGCGTATTTCTCAGCAAAAATAGAGCAAACGGTTAAATATCCGATTGATAGTGAAAATAGTGAAGGGTTGTTAGCCTTGCCGGAAATGCAGCATTTATCCGATAAAAATGTGATCATTTTGCGTGCAGAAACTGGCCGAGAGCTTATGGCACAAACCTTGGTAACAAGGGGCGCATTAGTGCAGCATATTGAGTGTTATCGCCGTATGCCACTAGAAGAAAATATTGTTGAGAAACTTAGTCTTGCGAAACGTGTCGGTATTGATACGATTGTGGTAACCAGTGGGGAAATTTTAGATTTATTAGAAGCCTATACTGCAGAAGAAGATAAAGATTGGTTGCACAGTTGTCGTTTAATTGTGGTAAGCGAGCGAATTGCGCAAACTGCGGAAAATTTAGGTTGGTCTGCTGAGCAAATTATTGTTTCTCTTAGAGCAGATAACCAAAGTTTATTTGAGATAATTAGCCAACAAGTTCAATGAACTTAGATAAACCATGTACGAATTTTAACTCCAGAAGGGGATGACTATGTCAGAAAAAAAAGAAATGGATGAAAACCAAGTAACGCTTGATGAACAAGCGGTCGAATTGTCACAAAAATCTGCAAATACAGTAGATGCTCGTGATAATGAGACTCCAGCACCTGTCATTATTAAAAAAGGTGGGAATGCATTAGGTTTTCTTGCTTTATTAGTTGCATTGGGCGTAGGTGGTGCAGGTTATTTCTTCGGAAATGCAAAAGTTGCTGAGCTAGAAAGTGCTCTAGCAGCGGTGAACGCGAAAGCTAGCCAAGTTCGTACAGAAACTAAAGCACCTGAAATTAATTTAGATGCGGAAAGAGAGCAACTAGGGCAATTAGCAAAAGCTTATCAACAGGCAAATGAGCGTGTATTGCAATTAGAACAAGCACAAACAGCTTATACCAACCAAATTAACGGTTTGCAGTCGCAAATTCAACGTTTATTAAATGCAGGAACGCAGAACGATTCATCCGCATGGTTACTTTCTGATGCTGATTTCTTATTAAACAATGCACTACGTAAAGTGGTATTGGATAATGATATTGATACGGCAAAAAGTTTATTAGTTGAAGCGGATAGTGTCTTAAGTAAGTTAAATTTACAAGGCGTAAGTGCTGTGCGTAATGCTATTCAAGCAGATTTAACCGCCTTAAATGGCGTAAATAAAGTGGATCAGAATAGCTTGATGCAACATCTTACTGTGATGGCTAATCGCTTAGATGATCTGCCTATTTTAGAAAGTGATAGTGATACTTCGCTGGCTAAAACTGGTCAAGTGAGTGATTCTATTGACGATTGGCAGCAAAATTTAGAGAAAAGTGCTAATTCGTTTTTAGATAATTTTATTCGTGTCAGAGATCGTAATGCTTCGGAAGAAAAAGGCTTTGTTGCCCCAAATCAAGAAGTCTATTTGCGTGAGAACATCCGTTTACGTTTACAAATTGCGATTCTTGCGATTCCACGTCAACAAAATGAATTGTATAAAAAATCACTTGAAGCGGTTAGTACTTGGATTCGTAGTTATTTCGATACCAAAGATGATGCGGTGAAAGCTTTCTTAAAAGAACTTGACGAATTAAGTGAGCAATCGATTTATATTGATGCACCAGAAAAATTACAAAGTCTTATTTCGCTTGAGCAACTACTCAATAAAGCACCTCAACCAGTTGAAAAAGTGGAAATTAAAGCAGAGCAGAGCTTAAATACGCCAAGTAAACAAGAGGAAGTCAAAGCTTTAGAGCAAGCAAAACAAGATGAAGCACAATCTGCTTCTCCTGCTGCATCAGAAGCAACCGCTCAACCAGAAGCACAAGCGCAATAGGAGGCATTATGTTTAGAGTCCTATTTTTGATGTTGTTGGTGTTAATTGCTTTAATTGCCGGCCCTTATATTGCGAATACGCATGATTTAGTTCGTATTGAAACCAATACTAAAATTATTGAGATGCGGTTAATTTCACTCGTGATGTTCTTTGTGGGTGCAATGGCGGTGATTTACCTCATTGAATGGGCAATTAGCCGTTTTTGTCGATTAAGTAAAGGTTCTTATAACTGGTTCTTTAATCGCAAACAACGTAAAGCACAAAAAGAGACCTTAGAAGGGTTAATGCGAATGAGTGAAGGTGATTACTCTAAAGCAGAAAAACTCTTTAGTAAAAATGCGATGCATGCTGAAGAACCCGTGCTTAATCTGATTAAAGCTGCAGAAGCTGCACAGCAAAGCGGCGATGAATTTGGCGCGAACAAATATCTAATTGATGCAGGTAAACTTGCTGGAAACAACAATGTTGCCGTTGAACTTGCACGTGTACGTATTTTGATGTTACAAAATAAAGTACCGGCAGCACGTAGTGCAATTGATAGCTTATTAGAATTTGCTCCGAATAATTCGGAGGTATTGCGTTTAGCCATTCAGGTTTATCAAGCTTCAAAAGCTTATACTGCTTTAGATAGCATTTTAGAAAGTATTGGACAACGCAGTTTCTTATCCACAGAAGAGTATGAAAAACTTGAGCACCTAGTGGATGATGGCTTAATGGATGAAGTCATGAATGAGGCAGGTCAAGATGGATTACTCAGTTGGTGGAGTGCGCAACCAAGCCGTCGTTCTAAATCAATTTATGCGCAAGTCGGTTTAATTAAACGCTTAATTGATACGGATGATCATGTTTCAGCAGAAGAGTTTGCGTTAAAAGCAGTGAAGAAATATGAAGATGCTCAGCTTCTACCATTGCTGAATGAATTAACTCGCTTACAAGTAGATGCTGAAAGTAAACTGGTAAAAACGCTGGCTAAACGTGCAGAAAAAGCAGAAGAGCAATATCGCGATGATTATGCTCGTGCGTTAGGTTATATCTATGCAAGAGAAAGCTTGTTTGACAAAGCTAAGTTACAATTTGAGTTGTTGCTTAACCATAAAGAGTGTGTTGCTAACGATCGTATTATGGCGCTTTATGTTGCAGAGCAAGCTAAAGATCAAGCTTTAGTCGATCGTATTCAGGCAATTAACTTGCAATCAGCTAATATGGTGAAAGCACCTGAACCTGTGACAGAATAGTTTGTTAATTCGAAAAAATTAAATCACAACTTCATAATAAAGGGCTGAGTCCGATATGCTTTCGGATTCAGCCCTTTAATATTATTTGTAATGATATTTTTGCATTATTGCAGTAATTGCTTAGTTAATTGAATAACTTGTGTAATTTCATCAGAGGAGAGTTTGCCTTCTTTTACAAACTTAACTTTACCACTTTTATCTAATACGATAATCGCGCTCTCTTTTTCTTTTAATCCCCATGCTTTTTTTACAGTGCTGTTGTCATCTAGCACGACTTGGCTGTGGGGGTTTTCTTTTTTTCCTTTTTCTGCACTACTTTTTACAAACATACCTGTTCCGACGATAGCATCATCTGCGTTAATAATAGTCGTAGTTTGGTATTGTTGTTGATTAAAGTGTGCCGCTTTAATGGCATCGATAACAGCTTGGTTTTTTTCTTTTGCGGCACTTCTGCCAGCAAGGTGATGTACAATGCGCACTTTGCCACTGAGAGCGCTGCTATGCCATTGTTGGTAAGCCGCATCTTGTCCTTTTAAGGTAATTTCTCCAGCCTCACTCACGCTTGTTTGTGGAAGCATTTGATCAAGTTTTAATGAATGTGCCAGTGCTAAGGGTGAAAATAGCACTGAGCTACATAATAATACTAGTAATTGTTTTTTCATCTTATTTCCTATTCTTTGATAAAGGTAAAATTTAAAAAAGTGTTAATTCGTATGCTACCAGCTGCCACCAGCACCGCCACCACCGGAGGAACCACCGCCAAAGCTATCACCGCTGCCATGGCTACCGCCTCCAAAACTGCCGCCGCCGAAGCCACCACCAAAACCACCACTACGGCGACTATTGAGAATTACGCGTCCAAGTTGCTCTGCTGCGCTTGGGCTAACATAACGACTGCCACCTCTTGGGTAGAAGAGGATGAAGATGATAGCGCCCATAACAAGAAAGAAGAGTAATCCATCAATTTCATCAATACTGCTTTCTTCCTCTCCATAGCTTGCATAAGGTGCATATTCACCGTTAATTGCAGCCATAATTGCGGAAAGACCACTGGCAATACCTTCCGCATAGCGAGATTCTTTGAAATATGGCGTAATGTTGTGACGAATAATGGTTGCAGCCACAGCATCTGGTAATGCGCCTTCAATGCCTCGCCCTGTTGCAATAAACAGTTTGCGATCATTTTTAGCGACCAGTAACAACACGCCGTTGTTTTCATTGTTTTTGCTGCGTCCAATGCCCCATTTATTAAACAGATTAGTCGCATAAGTTGCGATGGCTTCACCTTGTGTGTCAGGAACGATGACTACAATAATTTGTGAACTGGTTTTAGCACGATTAGCAATCAGCGCATCTTCCAGCGTTCGCCATTCTTGTTGGCTAAGCGTGTTTTTGGTGTAATCTGTTACATAATAAAATGGATTTGGAGCATCAGGATAGGTTACCGCAGTTGCCGGTAGGCTGAAAAGCATGAGAACTAGCCACCACAAGCGGTGAAAAAATTTGGCTGTTTTGCAAATCATTTCAAGATCACCTCATTTGGAAGTTCATTACTATCATCATTTTGGTAAGGAAAATAGATAGCAAGTTGTTTGCTTACTTGTGTAATACCTTCGCAAATCGCTTGAGTGTAAGCTTTTTCCTGTAAATGTACTTTCATTGCATCATAAACTTGTTGCCAGAATGCTTGACCGACTTTTTCATGAATGCCAATATCGCCAATGACTGCAACATGGTGTGGCTTGAAAGCTAGATAAATCAATACACCATTACGAGCATTAGTTGCTTGCATGTTTAATTCATCAAATAGTTGTTCAGCACGAGCAAGAGCTGTCACATTTTTCGGTGCTTTACTTTCGACCACCACGCGTAATTCAGCGCTGGTTTGTTGTTCTAAATGAGAAATTGCCTGTTCGATTTTTTGAGTATCGACAGGCAATTTTTTATTGAAAAAAGGGAATAAAGACATGCTTTTCCTTAAAAAAGGGGGAGTTTATACTCCCCATTTGTTTTAGTTAAAATTTACCACAGGCGCTTTATCTGCCCCAGCTTCTGCTTTAAATTGTGGTTTCGCTTTAAAACCCATCAGCATCGCTGCAATTTTCGTTGGCATTTCACGCACTTGTTTGTTGTATTCTTTTACGGCATTGTTGTAAAGATTACGTTCAGTGTTAATGCGGTTTTCGGTGCCTTCTAATTGTGCTTGAAGATTTAAGAAACCTTCATGTGCTTTTAATTCTGGGTATTTTTCAACTGAAACTAATAAACGAGAAAGTGAAGAATTGACTTCTTGTTGAGCCGCTTGATATTTTGCCATTTCTTCTTCGCTTGCAGTGTTTGGATTGATAGTAATCGCAGTAGCTTTTGCGCGTGCATCAATAACCGCAGTGAGCGTTTCTTTCTCAAAATTCGCTTGACCTTTTACAGTGTTCACTAGATTAGGGATTAAATCTGCACGGCGTTGGTAAGCTGATTCAACATTACCCCATACAGAGTTAATATCTTCTTCTGCGCGCATTAAGTCATTATATTTGGTTAATGAATAACCGCCTAAAGCAATGACAGCAATGAGTAAAATGCCTAAAATCTTTTTCATAATAATATCCTAAATAAAAAGGTTTAAAAATCAGGCGAATTCTACGAGGAAGTGAGCTGATTTACCAATAAACTTACACAGTTTTGCATTAAACAAAACACCGAGCAGTGCTCGGTGTTTTTTCATCTTATTTTAAGCGTTCGAAGCCTTTTTCTAAATCATGGATTAAATCTTCTACGGCTTCTAAACCAATATGGACACGGACTAAGGTGCCAGTTAATTTACGTTCAATCGCAGGGCGGATACGTGCAATTTCAGCAGGTTGGTTGGCTAGAATGAGAGATTCAAAACCGCCCCATGAGTATGCCATAGAGAATATTTCAAAGTGATCTAAGAAATTCGCTAGTTGCTCATCTGTTAGCTTTTGGTAAAGTTCAAAAGAGAATAGACCGCTTGAACCTTTAAAGTCACGTTTAAAAAATTCGTGACCTGGGCAGCTTGGTAATGCTGGGTGATAAACTGCTTTGACTTCTGGGCGTTCAGCAAGCCATTTAGCCACTTGAATAGAACTTTCTTCATGTTGTTTTAAGCGAATGCCTAATGTACGCAAGCCACGAGCCGTAGTATAAGCCGAATCAGCATCAACCATTTGTCCCATCAGGTATGAACGTTCACGGAGTTGATCCCAACAACGTGCATTAGAAACTGCAGTACCAATCATCACATCAGAATGCCCAACAAGGTATTTGGTGCCAGCTTGAATTGAAATATCAATGCCAAATTCTAACGCAGGGAAAAGCACACCTGCTGCCCAAGTGTTATCAATCATAATCACGATATCTGGATTGACTGAACGTGCCGCTTGAACTAATGTTGGGACATCAGGCACTTCCATCGTGAGTGAACTTGGGCTTTCTAAAAATAGGACTTTTGTGTTTGGTTGAATAAGTGCTGCTAAGCCTTCACCAATCATCGGATCATAGAAAGTAGTGCTTACGCCTAAATTAGCCAAAATATGATTACAGAAGTCTTGAGTTGGCTCATATGCTGCACCTGTCATTAACACATGATCACCTTGTGAAACAAAGGCTAAAATTGCATTAGTCACAGCTGCTGCACCGCAAGGATAAAGATAACAACCTGCCCCGCCTTCTAGTTCGCACATTGCATCTTGAAGTGCAAAATGGGTTAAGGTACCGCGGCGACCGTAAAAGAGCTCGCCTTTATAACGGTTAAGCGTGGCATGTTTTTTATCTTTTACTGAATTAAAAACGAGTGATGAAGCACGTTGAATTACCGGGCTTACAGAGCCTTGGGTATAGCGTTGTTTGCGTCCTGCATGAACCAGTTTGGTTTCAAGACTTTGAGATTTTGACATAATGATTTCCTAAATGAGCAGTGCAAGCGGTCGATTTTGTAAATTTTTTTGCAAAATAGTAGGTTATTTTCTACAAAATCGAGGCTTTATTTATTTTCAAATTATTTGAATACAGAACGATATTGCGTTTTAGTGCGTTTGAATTGGCTTAATAAAACTAGTGCAAAGAAAACAGTAAATGCTGAGAATGCTAAAATTAACCATTGTGGCATTCCCCAGCCAAGCATTTGCCATTGGCTTTCGCTACAGTTCACTGGGCCTGGTGCAAAAATGCTAGGGAACCATTGATCAAATGGCATTGTTTGTGGAAAGTCTGGCTTGAATTCGCATTGATTCCATGGAGAAGGGTTTAGCTGGTAGTCTGTGTGACGGATAGCAATTAATAGCCCTTTAATTGCAGAAAAACCCCAAAGAATAATGGCTAACCATCTGAATAAAAATACACGTGGAGAGAGTAAAGCTATGCAAGCAGCAACAATTAAGCCTAAAATAGCAAGGCGTTCATAAACGCACATGACACAAGGTTGAAGCCCAAGTCCGTGTTGAAAATAAAGCCCAGTTGCTTCTAAACCTAGTGCAACTAATGCTAAAAAAAACCAAGCTGAGCGCTTGAGGGAACATTTTTTAAAATAAGCCAGCATATTTTTTCCTCATAAATCAAATGGTGCTATTGTAACTGATTTTGCGTATCGATGTGCAGATATTCTCCAGATAAAACGAAAAAGGGCGCACAAAAGTACGCCCTTCACTCTATTTTTATCGTATTGAATTAACGACTAATAATCCAACCCCATTGGGTCATCAATTCAGTTGCTTCTGGGAGTAAAAACTCCAAGCAAAGGAAGCCGACACCAGAAAGTACGATAGTGTAAGGAAGTGCCATGATAAACATTCTGCCATAAGAAAGGCGAATAAGCGGTGCAAATGCAGAGGTAAGTAGGAATAAAAATGCCGCTTGACCGTTTGGTGTTGCAACCGATGGTAAGTTGGTTCCAGTGTTAATTGCAGTCGCAATTAAGTCAAATTGCTCGCGATTTAATGCACCTGAAAGATAAGCACTTTTTGCTTCCGTAATGTAAACCGTACCCACGAACACGTTATCAGAAATCATTGAAAGTAAGCCGTTAAAGATATAGAACAATGATAATTGTGAGTGTGGATCAGCCGAAAGTACAAAGTGAATAATTGGTTTAAACAGTTGTAAATCGTTAATCACAGCCACAATTGAGAAGAAAACCACTAATAATGCACAAAATGGCATGGATTCTTGGAAAGAACGTCCAATTGTGTGTTCATCTGTTACCCCACAAAATGCAGTGGTTAAGATAATAACAGTTAACCCGATAATCCCCACATCAGCTAAATGCAAGGCAAGGCCAATAACTAGCCAAATTCCGATTAAACCTTGTAAAACTAATTTATAGCGATCTTGTGTGGACATTTTGCGCTCTTTAGATTGGTTATAACGAGCTAATACAACCCAAACTTTTTTCGGTAACTTCGCGCCATAACCAAATAGGCTGAAATGTTCAACAAGCAGACAAGTAATAATACCGCAAACAAGTACTGGAACACTGATTGGCGCGATGCGTAAGAAAAACTCCACAAAGCTCCATTCAGCTTGTCCAGCAATAATAAGGTTTTGTGGTTCGCCCACCATTGTCATTACGCCACCGAGTGCAGAACCAACGCCCGCGTGCATCAATAAGCTGCGTAAAAATGCACGGAATTGTTCTAAAATTTCTTTTTTACTGGTGATTTTATCGTCGTTGGTAATATCCGTTGAATCTTCAAAGTTATTGCCAGAAGCAACTTTATGATAAACCCCGTAGAAACCGGTACCAACGCTGATAATAACTGCAATAACTGTTAAAGCATCTAGGAAAGCTGAAAGGAAGGCGGCACTTAAGCAGAATGTCAGTGCAAGGCGTTTTTTAGAATGGACAACAATTAATAGTTTAGTGAAGGCATACAGCAGCAGTTGTTTCATAAAATAAATACCTGCTACCATAAACATCAATAATAAAATAACATCAAAGTTTGCCATCACTTCTTCTTTTATATGATGCGGTGAGGTCATGCCAATCACTACTGCTTCAATAGTGAGTAAACCGCCTGGTTGAAGTGGATAACATTTTAGTGCCATCGCTAAGGTAAAAATAAATTCAGCAACTAAGAGCCATCCTGCAGCAAAAGGGCTAATTGCGTAATAAATGATTGGATTAGCGATTAAAAATGCAATAATGCAATATTTATACCAAATAGGACTTTTCCCTAAAAAACTTTTAAAGAAAACGTTTACGCCATGCATAAGTAAAACCTCTGTCAATCTTGTCAGAATATATTAAGTATTTGTAATATAATCCTGTTTCCTTCATAATACAACTGTACTAATTTTTATTGGTGCCCAAAATTAAAAAAATCTAACAAATCATTGTTTTATATCTAATTTTTAGGCATTTTTTGCCTTATTTTTTATTTGAGAACGCATTTTCATGGAACAATCTTTTATCTTAAAAGCGCAAAGTCCGGCAGCATTAGCTGAAGAATATATTGTCAAAAGTATTTGGGAAAATAAGTATCCAGCAGGAACTGAATTGCCGGCAGAACGTGAGCTTGCTGATAAAATAGGGGTTACACGTACAACCTTGCGTGAAGTATTGCAACGATTAGCGCGTGATGGTTGGTTAACGATTCAACACGGTAAAGCGACACGTGTAAATGACATTTGGCAAAGTGCGGGCCCGAATGTACTGAATACAGTATTAAAATTAGATCACACGCTTGCACCAGTGATTGTTTCTAATGTGTTATCACTTCGTACACGTATGGCGGAATACTATGTGCGTGAGGCAGTAAAAATTTCTCCAAAAGATTCATTGGCATTGTTTGCACCATTAGCGGAATTAGCTGATACGCCAGAAGCTTATGTTGAATTTGATTATAATTTATTCCGTCAATTTACTTTTATTGCGAATAAACCAGTTTATGCGTTGGTGTTAAATAGTTTTAGAAGCATGTATTTGCAAGTGGCCTCACTATTTTTCCAAAATGCGCAAGCTAGAGAATTGACGTTACAATTTTATTTACAATTACAGAAATTGTGTGAAGCAGGTGATTACAATGGTGTGATGGAATGTATCATTCGTAATCGCCACGAAAGCGGACAATTTTGGAGCGCGATTTTACAATCGTTGCCAGAAAGCTTCGGAGAGAATAAATAACCTTTTATGTCAAACCAATCTGTTAGTTTTACATTAGCCCCTGAAGATAATGCTTGCCTACAGTCACTCTGTGGTGCATTTGATGAGCATCTTACCCTAATTGAAAAGAGCTTTAACCTTGTCATCGCACGACAAGGTTTTGCTTTTACCTTACAAACCGAAGAAGAAAATCATCACAGCCTTTCGTTACTACAAAATAGTGCCAAGTTGATTAAACAACTCTATAACGATACTGCACCAATTAAAGGAAAAATCAAACAGCTTGATTTAGAAGATGTACATTTGGCCATTCAAGAAAGCCGAATGTTATTACAGAACCATTGGCAAGGTTTATCTCAAGGTGAAATTGCGATTAAAACTAAACGAGGTGTGATTAAACCTCGTGGAGAACACCAGCAAGCCTATTTACGTAATATTTTAAGCCACGATATTAGCTTCGGGATTGGGCCTGCCGGGACTGGGAAAACTTTCTTGGCGGTTGCTGCTGCAGTAGAATCATTAGAACGCCAGGAAATTCGCCGTATTTTATTAACTCGCCCCGCGGTGGAAGCTGGCGAGAAATTGGGTTTTTTACCGGGTGATTTAGGACAAAAAATTGAGCCTTATTTACGTCCGCTTTACGATGCTTTATTTGAAATGCTAGGCTTTGAAAAAGCACAAAAACTGATGGAGCGGAATGTGATTGAAATTGCTCCGTTAGCTTATATGCGTGGGCGCACCTTAAATGATGCTTTTATTATTTTAGATGAGAGTCAAAATACAACTATTGAACAGATGAAAATGTTCTTAACTCGTATTGGCTTTAATTCTAAAGCCGTAATTACTGGTGATGTCACGCAAGTAGATTTACCTCGTAGCCAAAAATCAGGCTTAAAGCATGCAATGGAAGTATTAAAAGAGGTAAAAGAATTAAGTTTTAACTTTTTTGATAGCCACGATATTGTTCGACATCCTGTTGTTGCTAAAATTGTGCAAGCTTATGATGTATGGGAAGCTGAAGATGAAATTCGCCAAGCCCAACGTAAAGCAGAGCAGCAGCGACAAAAGCTTGAAGCAGAACAAACACGAATCCTTGCTCAAGCTGAGCAGTTATAGATTAGCCCAACTAAAAAAGCCTTATTCATAGTGAATAAGGCTTTTTTGTGATTAACCGAAACGGAAGAATTACTCTTCTGGGAATTTCGCTTCTAGTTCATCCACTAATTTATCATATAGTGATTCTTTCTCTTTTGCTTTGTTCTGCGCATCACTGATTTTATTCATATTGTCAATTGATGGCGATTTTGCTTGTGATAAGTACACTTGGTTAGTTGCTTTTTCGGCTTCAATATAATCTTTATATAAACCGATAAGTGGTGTTGCTTCGGCAGATTGAATGCCTAACGCATCTAATTCTGCTAAGTATTCAGCAGATTTTTTATCAAATTCTGCAATCGCAGCTTCTGTTTTCGCTACATCATTAGTACCCATAGCTTGAACAATCGCATCAGTTGCTGCGTTTACTTTGTCACGAGTAACTTCTTCCCACTCACTAAATTTTTTCACATCTTGAGCTTGTTGAGATGCTGCAAAAGCATTAACAGACATTAATGTAAGTGCAGAAACAGCTGCGATTTTGAAAAGTTTTTTCATACTAAAATACCTTTTAAAAGTAAAAATGGAAAATAATTTGCATAAAACTTTATGCATTAGTATGCATTAGTATGCATTAGTATGCATTAGTATGCATTAGTATGCATTAGTATGCATTAGTAGGTTATTAAACATTATCATTTCAGTCAACTATAATTTTGTAAATTTGACTAAAATCATCGGAATTAGGCAATTTCAGCTATTGTTTGGCTGATTTTTAAACAAAAACACCTTCGAGTGATTACTCAAAGGTGTTTTGTTTGATAAAAATTTTGCAAAAAAGCAGATAAATTTAACCGCTTGTCGTTTAAGTCTGACTAAAACGGAGATAGAAAGTGATCTCAAAACTGCTTTCATTTAAACGATATTGCTCAGCCAAATTCGGGCCACATGAGTTAGAGCCGATACCACTCATTTTATAGTCGAGGCTTAAAATAGTATGACCAGAATGTTCCAAATCATAGCAGTGCGTTTTTTCTGTGAGCATTTCTGCGGTATAAGGCGATAAATTAAAGCTAAATGGTGCGCTAGCCCAAGCCATCAATGCGTCAGATTTGACATAATAGCAGCCCCAATGACTGCCATTTTCTTGCGGTTTGACATAGTCGGTATGATTTTTTATCGCATCAGTGCGGTAAATACCGAGTTTCGCCAGATGGTGCTTGTCAATGTAGCTTTCATCTTCCCCATAGCCAAAGTATTCCACTTCGCCTAAATTTTTCGGTAAATAGCAACGTAAGCCAAAACGCGGTAAAAATGGCAAATGTGCAGGGCGCTGTGCTTGAATTTGTATACTTAATTGCCCATTTGCCAGCAAGGTATAACAGAGGTCCAAATTCAAAATGCGACCACGCGCAACACTAAGTATTGCAGATTTCACACGAATTTCGACCGCTTGTGATAAATGGTTAATGGTTGTTTGGTAAGCTCTGGTATATGCATTATCGTAGCCTGCATTTTGCCATGTATGGCGGATAAGGCGATCGTTATCAGTTGGTGCGCGCCAAATTTGAAAATCTAGAGGCTGTTCAATTTGTGCTTTGCCCGCTTTTTCAATTTTGCTAAAAATCCCTTTCTGTTTATCAAATTGATACATCCATTCCTGATTGTCAATCTTGATAAATTGCGCGCTTTCTTCAATTTTAAATTGTGTTCGTATGCTAGCAAGCGGTGCAATTTTGAAGACATTTTGCGAATAAATGTTGAGTTGATCGAAACCTAATTCATGACCAGCTGGCAATAATGCAGTTTCTTCATTTTGCTGGTAAGAGAGATTGATTAACCAATGAGAACCGTTGTTTTCCGGTAAAATTATCGGCAGTTGCACTTCTGCTTGAGCAGGGCAATTCACCTGCAATTTACCAGATTGCATCGGCATGCCATTTTCTAACCATTGATAGTGAATAGAAAGCGTGTTTAGATCACTGAAATCAAAATAGTTAGTCAGTATGATTTTGCCATCTTGATAACATGCACGAACCTGGCGGTTGACATTTTTGAGTTCACGCAAATTGCTGTGTGGAATACGATCTGGCGAGACTAAGCCATCCATACAGAAATTGCCATCATTAGGGCTATCACCAAAATCGCCACCGTAACCAAATTGCCCGTTTTCGCGATAAGGTGCATGATCGCACCATTCCCACACGAATCCCCCACAGGCAAGAGGGGAATGATGAAAGGCTTGCCAATAATCTTCTGCATCACCATTTGAATTGCCCATAGCGTGACTATATTCGCAGAGTAAGAATGGCTTAGATTGAGGTTGTTGACAATAGCGCTCAATATCTTGCGGCGAGCCATACATTTCGCTGTAAAAATCTAAGTGTTGTAAGTCGTTTTTATGTTGGCTATGTTGGTAGATAGCACTTTCATAATGTAGCAATCGGCTCGGATCGCGGGCTTTAATCCAAGCTGCAGCCGCTTCAAAGTTTTCACCATAACCCGATTCATTACCGAGAGACCAAATCAGAACAGAAGTACGATTTTTATCCCGTTCAATATTGGCTTTTTGGCGGTCTAAAATGGCTTGTTTAAATTGCGGATCTCGGGCGAAATAGCAAAAATTATCGATAGTTTCTTGGCGAATCCGTGCCGTTTCCAAATCATTTTCATGGTTAAGCAATATACTGGGTTCAGGTTGGCGAACAGTGAGCATGCTTGCACCGTGGGATTCCACATCACTTTCGCTAATCAAATAAAACCCTAGCTTATCGCATAGCTCACTAAACCAAGGCGCATTAGGATAATGCGCCGTGCGGATAGCATTGATGTTATGTTGCTTCATCAACTTTAGGTCAGTTAAGGCTTGTGCATAGCTAATGGTATAGCCGGTTTTCGGGTCGCTATCGTGGCGGTTTACACCTTTAAATTTAATGGGCTGCCCGTTTAAAAGTAGCACGCCTGCTTTGACTTCAATTTTTCGAAAGCCGATTTTTTGGACGATAACTTCGTCGTTATCACGCAGAATTAAGGTATAAAGCAAAGGATTTTCTGCTTGCCATAATTGCACATTTGCAATTTTTTCTTCTAAATTGACCGCTTGTTGGCGGAAAATCTCAACATTTTGTGGAGAAAGTAACTGAATATCTAATGCGCGTGATTCATTGATAAATGTTGTTTCAAGCGAAATTGTTGCCTCATTAAGCGTTTCATTAAGCGTGTAACGAATAAAGAAATCTTGTAGATAGTTCGCTTGGCGACTAAGTAGATAAACATCACGGAAAATACCAGACATTCTGAATTTATCTTGATCTTCTAAATAGCTGCCATCACACCATTTCAACACGACAGCGTACAAGCTGTTTTGGCCATGGTGAACATAATCGGTAATATCAAATTCAGCTGTCGCATGGCTCACTTGGCTGTAACCAACAAATTGCTCGTTGATATAGAGGTAAATACAGGCATCGACACCTTCAAAGTTAAGCAAGTAACGTTGCTCGCGTTGTGGGGACCATTCAAAATGGCGATGGTATAAACCACAAGGTGTTCGATGCGGTACGAATGGCGGATCAAACGGGAATGGATAGTTAATATTTGTATAATGGTGTTGGTCGAAACCATGATTTTGCCAATTAGACGGCACTGGAATTTGCTGGCTGAAAGATTGCTTTAAGAAATCTTCAGGCAAATCGTGATAGCTTGGATAATAATGAAAATCCCAATCGCCATTGAGTGAGGTGAAATAATCCGAGGCTTCTCGTTCTTCAGTCGTCTCTAATCTTTGATGCGGAATAAAATAAGCGTGATGCGGCGTGGTATTGAGGTGCAATACGCTTGGATCTTCAAAATAGTGAGGCAAAATCATCCCGTTGCTCCATTCAACTTAGAAGTCAAAATTGTAGTGAATATAGTGCTGATAAGGTTCATTCGCTTGGCTAATGCCACCGTATTGCGCTAATTCTGGTTGATTTGGACTGTTTGGGAAAAATTCTGGTTCCAGTGCAACGCCTGCATAATCAACATAGTGCCCATCGTTTAAATCTGGTTGTCCGGCTAACCAATTTCCGGTGTAAATTTGAATGGCTGGGTAGCTAGTCTCTAGTGTTAGACGTAGGTCATCAACGGCTAAACAAGCGGTCGGATTTTGGTTATTTTTTGCAATAAGGAATGCGTGATCGTAGCCTTTTACTGCTTGCTGATCAGCATCTTTCAATAAATCTTGTCCGAGCAATTTAGGCTGGCGAAAATCAAATCCTGTTCCAGCTACAGCGGTTAAAGGTGCATTCGGAATGCCCGTTGTATCCACAGGGAGATATTGTTCTGCATTTAATTGCAGCTGGTGCTGAGTAATGGTCTTTTCGCCATTTAAATTAAAATAGGCATGGTTGGTTAAACAAAGCGGTGTAGCGCCACTTGCTTTTGCATCATAATCAATCGTCACCGTTTTTTCGTGTAAGCGATAAGTGACTGTTGCTTGAACTTCTGATCCAAATCCTTCCTCACCATCCGCAAAAGTATAAGCAAATGTGACCGCTTGTGGCTGTTGGTTAACAACTTGCCAATGAACGTGGCTACCACCAATCTTGCCACCATGTAGGTTGTTTTCCCCATTGTTAGCAGCTAATTGATAATGTTGTTGATTTAATTGATAACGGGCATGCGCAATTCGGTTGGCGTAGCGTCCAATGGTTGCACCAAAATAGGCACTGTTTTCTTGCCAGCGCGCTGGTGTGGTGGTAATTAAGATTTCACGATCGCCGCTGGGATGTTTCACGACACATGACAGCCAAGAAGCGCCAAAATTAGAGAGTGTAATTTTTAGATAATCGTTTTCTAACAAAAAGGTTTGCATACGGATTCCTCCTTTGCCCGTATCTTACAAATGGCTTGATGTTAAGGTTAACAATGGTCTTTTAAAAGCTGAAATATTTGAAAATGTGAACCAAGTCACATTTTCAATGAAGGGAGGAATAATTAAGATTAAACGACTGCGCGAATAGTGGATTCGTCCATTTCTGCATCAAAGGCTTGGCAGAGTTTTTGTAATTTTTCGTCTTTTAATAAGGCATTTTTGGCATCTAGTGTAAGCTGTTCAAAAATAGCACGGCGAATTTCTAATGGGGTTTTATGATTAGCGCTTTCCCCAATAGTGAGTTGATAATCAAAGCCTTTAGTTGCTAATGCATTGGCTAGACTTTGACGAGATTCTTCATTGTCTAAGTGTGCCATATTCGGCTTTAACACTAATTGGAGTTGATTACCTTGCTTCTCACTTAAATAGCTGTTTAATGCTACTTGGCGAGAAAGTCCGCCTAATTTGAGTTCATTGACAATGGCGCACCATTCATCTTGCTCACACGAAAGTGCGATCGTTTTTTCCACCAATTCTGGTGTGCGTTCTTGCAAAATGGCTTGTTTAATATCAGACGGCTTTGCTGCTTCTGCTTGATTTTCTAATTCAGGATTGAGCCATGTCCAACGATATTCTTCATCGTTAAGTGGGGCAGTAGGTTTGGAAACAACCGGTTTTTCCTCTATTTCAGGTTGTGCCAATTGCATCAGCCGACTTTGTAGGTTATTTGTGCCAGTTTTAGTTGATACAGCTGGTTTCGCTATTGGCTCAGGCTTTTTTTTTTCGGTTTGAGCTAGTTGAGCTTGTTTTTCTTGCAGCTGTTTACGCGCTTGCATTGCAGCAAGCGCAGGGGAGATTTCAGGACTGCTTGGTCGAGCCACTTGAACTGGTGGTGTTGCTGCTTGAACAGACTGAACTGGAGCACGTTTTTCCACTTGCGCTTTTAATTGCGCTAAATTTTGGCTAGGTGTAGTTGCTGCCACTGGTGCTGGGTTTACTGTTTGCGCAGGTGTTACCACAGGTGCGGCAAGAGCTATCGGCTGGTTTATTTCAGCGGTTCGTTTCGGGTGGAATGCCAGTGCACGAAGCAAGGTCATTTCTACGCCTGCACGTAAATCTGGTGCATAAGCCAGCTCTTTTTTCCCAACAAGCATCAGTTGATAGAGAAATTGAACTTCTTCCGGTGCAATCAATTTAGCAAGGAAGTCTAACGTACTATTTTCTTCATGCGGTTTGAGGAGTTGACGCATGGCAATATTATGCAATGTTTCAGCCACATCATTGAGCAGTTGTTGCCAATCAACGCCTTTTTTAGCCACGGCTTGCACAATCGCCATTGTTTTTTCGCCATCGGCTTGAGCGAGTGCAGTAACGAGTTCAATAGGTTGGTTATCATCAATTAAGCCCAACATTTGTTGAACAGTAGTCAAACGAATATCCGCATTGCTCACTGCAATCGCTTGATCGGTCAGACTTAATGCATCACGAATACTTCCTTGTGCAGCTTTTGCCAGTTTTTCTACGGCACTAGGCTCATAAGGAATCTGTTCGTGATTTAAAATGAATTCTAAATGTGCAGCAATTTGCGGTGCTTCTAATGCACGCAAGTGAAATTGCATACAACGAGATAAAATCGTGATTGGGAGTTTTTGTGGATCGGTTGTCGCCAGTAAGAATTTAACGTATTCTGGTGGCTCTTCCAACGTTTTTAATAAGGCATTAAAACTATGACGAGAGAGCATATGCACTTCGTCAATTAGATAAACTTTAAAACGTCCAACTGTTGGTTTGTATTGTACGTTATCGAGTAATTCGCGCGTATCTTCAACTTTAGTACGAGAGGCTGCATCGATTTCAATTAAATCAATAAAGCGCCCCTCTTCAATGGCTTTACAGTTGGCGCATTCACCACATGGTGTAGCGGTAATGCCAGTTTCGCAGTTTAACCCTTTTGCGAATAATCGTGCGATCGAAGTTTTGCCCACGCCACGCGTGCCTGAGAAAAGATAAGCATGGTGAAGTCTGCCTTCACGCAAGCTGTTTTCTAAAGCAGAGAGTACGTGCTGCTGTCCGACAACTTCTGAGAAACGTTGCGGGCGCCATTTGCGGGCTAAAACTTGATAGCTCATTGAAAATTAGTGCCCTGCGAATTCCACTAAAGTAAAGGATTGAATCCCTTCTTTTTCTAAGCGTTCTTTTCCGCCTAAATCAGGTAACCAAATCACAAAAGCAGCATGTTCTACTTTACCACCTAAACGACGAATAAGTTTGGCAGTTGCATCAATAGTACCACCAGTCGCTAATAGGTCATCTACCACTAAAACGTTGTCATTTTCGCTAATCGCGTCTAAATGAATTTCTAAAGTATCTTCACCATATTCTAGTGTGTAAGATTGAGAAATCACTTCACGTGGGAGTTTTTTCGGTTTGCGAACTAATACAAATGGTAAACCTAATGCTAATGCAATTGGCGCACCAAAAATAAAACCGCGAGATTCTGTACCAACCACTTTTGTGATGCCTTTGTCTTTAAATTCAGCAACGATAGCATCAATAGTCGCTTGGAAAGCTTCTGGCACTTCTAAAAGTGAAGTGATGTCACGGAAGATAATCCCCGCTTTTGGGTAGTCAGGGATAGATTTGATAGATGATCTAATTAAATCGAGTTTGGTCATGTTTTAACCTATATTTATCGAAAAAAATAACCTATGGACTGTATAAAAAAATGCTCGTAATTACAAGGAAAATTTCTTATAAACCGAGTTTCAAAGTCACAAGCGGTCATTTTTTTCTAGGCTTTTGCAAAATGCTAATCAAAAAAGCCCGCTTGCGATAGTTTAAAAGCAAAAATGCTGAATTAATTTCGTTAATAGCGTTTGTGTTGGTTCAATATAGCGTGTTTCTAAAAATTCATCTGCTTGGTGGGCTTGTTCAATTGAACCAGGGCCTAGAACCAAGGTTGGGCAGAGTTGTTGAATATAAGGTGCTTCAGTGCAATAGTTAGCCGATTCGCAAGGAACGCCTAATAATTTTTCTACTACTTGAACGATTTGCGCAGAATGTTCACATTCATAACCTGGAATGCCGCCGTGTAGATTACGAATTTCAATTAAATCGCCATATTTTTCTAGCATCGGTGCTAAATGACTTAATAATAAATCGTGCAAATCTTCAACAGCTAAATGCGGTAGTGGACGCATATCTAATTGTAATTCACAGCAGGCGCAAATACGGTTAATCGCATCACCGCCGTGAATGTTGCCTAAATTCATGGTTGGATAAGGCACTTTGAAGAAATCGTTACGATAGAGGGTTTTAAGTTCATCTCGCATTTTTAATAGATGGCCAGTTGCTTCATGCATCAATTCAATCGCATTGATGCCTCGATCAGGATCGCTAGAGTGGCCACTTTTCCCAGTAATACGAATCGCTTCGCCCATGTGGCCTTTATGCGCACGGATTGGCACGAGCGAAGTTGGCTCACCAATAATGGCACAATCAGGACGAATTTGGCTGTGTTGTGCAAAAGTACGGGCGCCAAGCATGGTGGTTTCTTCATCTGCGGTGGCAAGAATGCGGATAGGTTTACGGGTTTGGCTTAAATCTAAACGGCTGACGACATCTACAACAAAGGCAAAAAAGCCTTTCATATCCGCCGTGCCTAAGCCGTAGAGTTTGCCGGCTTGTTCTGTTAGCGTAAATGGATCAAACGTCCAACGCCCTTCATCAAAAGGCACGGTATCGGTATGCCCAGCCAGTAATAATCCACCTTCTCCTTCACCGTAAGTAGCTAAAAGGTTATATTTTTGACGAGCACCTTCAACCGGTAAGATTTCGGTTTTAAAACCTAAATCAGAAAGCCAATTTGCGAGCAATTCAATGAGCGTTTTATTAGAAAGATCTTCATTGGCATCCAGGCTAGAGATAGTTGGCAATGCAATAAGCTGACGATAACGTTCAAGAAACTCCATAAAATCTCCTATTTGCTGATTTTAAGCAGCGTAAAGCCCGCGAAAATTTCCCAAAGCATAATGCTATAAATACCCACGCGCTCAATCAGTGGCGTAAAAATAGTTGGTAGGGTCATAGAAACAATAATAGCAATACTGCCTACCACACCAAGCCATAATGAACGGCGTTTGAATTTTGGATAGCGAGCTGAAGAGATATCGAAACCTACCATAATTAGAGTTAGGTTACCGATTAAAAAAGTGAGGCTTGCGCCGAAATTATGTAAGCCACCTTGGTTGTAGCTAGCACTATTCAGATCAGAAACTAAGAAGGCACCAATACTAAAACAGAGCGCTAATAACGCACTTAAAACCCAATAACGGCGTTCAGAAATACGATAAATCCCTAAAAAATAAAGCCAAATAAAGAGATAACCTTGATAACTAAAGGCAGCACGCATCACTTGTGGCAAATTAGAGATTTTATTTTCATAATCACCTAGCATGGTGCCGATAGGGAAAAAGAGTTCCAACACGCTATGGTGAAAATAAGTAGTAATGCCACGTTCACTAAAAAGAATGGCAACATGTTCGCCGAATAAATAAAACACCCCACCGAAAGCGGTTAAGACTGCCACCAAAGCGGTAATGCCGTTAAGCATTTTATCAAAACATGGATGCATTAAATAAGGATAAACCGCCATGCCAAATGAACCGCTACGGAAATAATCACTGGTCTGTTGTGATGCATAGGCGATAGCATTAAGCATTCGTTTTAAGCCATTCTTCAAAGGGGTAATGTTGATCGTCATAACTTATTAAGATTGAAACAGAAGATAAAGAGCTGCAAAAAAGAGCAAGCTCAAGCCAAGTGTTAACCATTTTTCTACACGGCTTAGGTGTAAATAGCCTTTGCTGTGTTTTCGTTGATAGAAGAATAACACCATTCCTGGCAGATATAAAATGACAGAAAGTAATAAATAATTTAAACCTGCTGCATAAACTAACCAGATACCATATAGCGTTGCCATAATGCCTGTGAGTTTAATATACCATGCAGCCTGTTCTTTAAACGCAATTTTAATTAAATAACCACCGACTAAAAAGTAAGGGACTAAAATCATGGCGGTAGAAAGCTGAATTAGTACGCTATAGCCTTTGCCAGTAAAGAAGACAACTAACAAGATAATTTGAATCACAATGTTAGTAAACCACAGAGAGCTAATAGGCGTTTTGTTTTCGTTTTCTTTACTTAATAGTTGTGGAAAAACTTTAGTTTTTGATGCTTGGAACATAATCTCTGTTGAGAACATGGTCCAACTCATATAAGAAGCCAACACTGAAACAATTAAGCAAAACGTAATTAAAATTTGACCGCTTGTTCCCACCATATGTGCCATTAAGCCTGCCATAGATGGATTTGGCATCAAAGCAATCGTCTCTCTTGGCAATACCCCTAGTGAAAGGGCAGTAATTGCGACATAAAGAATCAGGGTAATTAAGATACCAAGCAGTGTTGCAATGCCGACATCACGTTTATTTTGGGCGTGCGCTGAAAGCACGCTAGCGCCTTCTACGCCAACAAACACCCAAAGAGTAATTAACATTGTACTTTTGATTTGCTCAAGTAGCGGAAGATTGAGTTTTTCGCCACTAAAATCATGCATAAATTGTTGGGGAGAAAATGCCCAAATAGCACAAGCAATAAAAAGAATGAGCGGTAACACTTTGACAATGGTGGCAATTAAATTCACATATGCAGCTTCTTTAATGCCTTTGGCAATTAAAATATGAATAAGCCAAACAATGATAGAAGCGCAAAGAATGGACGCAAAAGATGTACCATCGCCGAATAAGGTAAAGTTTTCACTATCAATAAACATCCCTAATCCAGCAAAAGCCACGACTAAGTAGCTCACACTCCCGATTGAAGTACAAATCCAGTAGCCCCAAGCGCTTAACGCACCGATAAAATCGCCAAAGCCTTCGCGAGCATAAGTGTAAATACTGCCTTCTAATTGTGGTTTTAATCGAGAAAGGAAAAAGAATGACAGCCCAAGAAAAGTAATTCCTACCCCTGTAATTGCCCAGCCCCACAGCAAGGCTTCAGCCCCTGCGCTTTCGGCCATATTTTGCGGTAAGCTGAAAATGCCCGATCCGATCATAGAGCTTAGTACTAATGCAGTAAGCGAAACGAGCCCAATTTTGCCCTTTGACATGAAAATCCTTAAATAATTATTCAAAAAAACGGCGTAATTTAGCATAAAAAAGCAAAATTCCCCAATATAAAATCAAAGGCGAAGCAAGATAAATTATGTTAGAGAGGCGCTTTCTTCAGATAACAAAAAAACAGATTTGCGCTAGTTATCTTTGGCAATTGAGCTAACCAATCTTTGCCACGCTTTTTCAAGTAAATTTTGTTGATTTGATTGAACGATATTTTTTTGCCAGTCTAATAGAGTCTCTTTTACCCATTGTTCACCTTGTTCATCAGCTTCTGCAAAGCAAGCGAGATTTAAGAGTTTGTTGTTTACAACAAACATACCGCCTGTACTGACTTCATATTCGGTTTGGATTTTATCTAATTCTCTCACCGTAGTACTTTTTTTGACTAAAAAGAAATAGCTATTGTTATCTTCAAAAATTTTGTCTATTGAAATAATTTTTGTGCCGAGAAATTGCATTCCAGTTGTTTCAGGATTCACGTTAATCCTATTTTGTTCAATTTCTTCTATTTCTTTTATGAACTCACTAGAATTTAACAGTGAAGAAAATTGTGTTTCAAAAATATGCTTTAACTCTTTAATTTGAGCAGCTGACATCTGAAGATGAATAGCCTTTTTTGAAGTAGAAATTGAGCAATTTTGTTCTTTTCCTTGGATTAACGCGTTTAAATTGACATAGTTTGCATAATATTGATTCCCACTATCTTGAGCATTCATTTGTTCAGCGTATAAATAGGGCTCAATCATTTCAGGAGTAATTCTTATCATTCCTTTTGGTGTGGGAATATTGAACGTTGTTTCGCCAATAGTGATTGTATAAAGCTCACTTTCTTCATTTGCTAATGCGGGTTGAATCAAGATAAGTAAGCTTAAAAGCCATTTTTTCATGTTATTTTCTCATCAAATTTTTTGCTAATTTTAGCATGGTTTAGGCAATAGAATTGGAAAAGGCTTGCCTAGAATGTTCAAAAAATATATTATAGACGTCTAGACGGAAATACGGCTAATTAAATTTTGGTACAAGCGGTCTGTTTTAGCAAAAATTTTGCAAAATCTAACCGCTTGTATTTATTCATGACAACAACAAGGTATAGAACAATGGCTATCAATTTATTTACTTCAGAGTCGGTGTCAGAAGGGCATCCGGATAAAATTGCAGACCAAATCTCTGATGCAGTATTAGACGAAATTTTAAAACAAGATCCGAAAGCGCGTGTCGCGTGTGAAACTTATGTTAAAACTGGTATGGCGTTAGTAGGTGGAGAAATTACCACTTCTGCTTGGGTAGATATTGAAAACTTAACGCGCCAAGTGATTGCAGATATTGGTTATAACCATTCAGATATGGGCTTTGATGCACATTCTTGTGCAGTGTTAAATGCGATTGGTAAACAATCACCAGATATTAACCAAGGTGTAGATAGAGATGACCCATTAGCACAAGGCGCGGGTGACCAAGGTATTATGTTTGGTTATGCAACCAATGAAACAGAAGTGTTGATGCCAGCAGCTATTACTTATGCACATCGTTTAATGGAACGTCAAGCACAAGTGCGTAAAGCGGGTAAATTAGATTGGTTACGCCCAGATGCGAAAAGCCAGCTTACTTTTGCTTATGAAGATAACAAAATCGTTGGCATTGATGCCGTTGTGCTTTCAACACAGCACGCAGAAAGCGTGAACCAAAAAGATTTGGTGGAAGGGGTGATGGAAGAGATCATCAAACCGGTACTACCAAGCGAATGGTTAAGTCAAAACACTAAATACTTTATTAACCCAACCGGCCGTTTTGTGATTGGTGGGCCAATGGGGGACTGTGGTTTAACTGGTCGTAAAATCATTGTGGATACTTACGGCGGTGCAGCGCGTCATGGTGGCGGTGCATTCTCTGGTAAAGATCCATCGAAAGTTGACCGTTCAGCGGCATATGCAGCACGTTATGTTGCGAAAAACATTGTGGCAGCAGGGCTTGCAGATCGTTGTGAAATTCAGCTTTCTTACGCTATCGGTGTAGCAGAACCAACTTCTATCATGGTAGAAACTTTCGGCACAGGTAAAGTAAGCAATGAAACTTTAGTGAAACTAATTTACCAACACTTTGATTTACGTCCTTACGGTTTAATCAAAATGTTAGATTTAATTCGCCCAATTTATCGCGAAACAGCGGCTTACGGCCACTTCGGTCGTTCACATTTCCCATGGGAACAAACAGATAAAGCAGAAGCATTAAAAGCAGATGCAGGCTTATAATTAAGCGATAATAAGCGGTGTAATTTTGTAAAATTTTGCAAAATTACACCGTTTTTTATTATTTATCTGTCATTCAAAAGGGGCGTGGAATGTTTGATAGCCATATTCATTTAGAGCAACTTACAGCAAGACAAATAGCAAAGATAGTGAGTGATCCTTTGTTGCAAGGGGTATTGGCAGTCAGTACAGATTTGGTGAGTGCGGAAAAGTTATTGGAATTAAAACAGTATTTTCCAAAAATTCAAATGGCAGCGGGCTTTCATCCTGAACAGACGTTAATTGATGATACACAGCAACAAGCATTATTTGATTGGATCGTAACAAATCAAGCAAATTTGGCCGCTATTGGTGAAGTGGGATTACCGCATTATCTAAAACGACAGAATCCTAAGCTGGATTATCAGCCCTATCTTGCTTTATTAGAGCTGTTTGTTGTGTTAAGCAAGCGGTTAAATTTACCGTTAAATTTGCATATCGTGCATGATGATGTCGAGATAATGTTGGATTTGCTGGAAAAATATCAAATTCAATATGCTCATTTCCATTGGTTTAAAACGGATGATGATTCGTTTGAACGTTTTCTTCGTACTCCTTATTTTGCCAGTGTTACACCAGATATTTTGTGGAATCCGAAAACGCAAAAAATTGCCCAAAATTTACCGCTTGATCGATTACTGATTGAAACTGACAGCCCGTGGCAACACGAAGGTTTGGAAAATGCGAGTATTTCACAGCAATTACAAGCAATATTGACGCAATTATCGATATTAAGAACAGAATCTAAAAGTGAGATTTGCTCGCAAATTAGGCAGAATTATCAGCGGTTGTATGGGAGAGTATAAGAAAACGGAAAAACGGGGCATTTTTGTAAATTTAAAATGCTCCGTTTTTATTGGCTTTGAATCAACCTGATTTTTTATTTGCCTTCAACATTGCCATAAGATTGGCGATATTCGCTGAGGTTTTTTCCACTTTTTGTTCTTCAGTCATTTGTGGTTTTTCATTTTCCCAGACTAAATCGTCTTGTGGTAATTCAAGCAAGAAGCGGCTTGGTTCCGGTTTGATAATTTCACCGTACTGGCGGCGTTCTTTGCAAAGCGAAAATGTTAGCGTTTGCTGCGCTCGCGTAATGCCTACATAAGCAAGGCGGCGCTCTTCTTCCACATTATCTTCATCTAGACTAGTTTGATGTGGCAAAATCCCTTCTTCCATACCAATTAAGAAAACGTGTGGAAATTCTAATCCTTTCGAGGCGTGTAAAGTCATCAACTGGACTTGATCGGCTTCATCATCATCTTCGCCACGTTCTAACATATCGCGTAAGGTTAGCCGATTTACCACTTGCACGAGATTCATTGGTTCTTCGATTTCATTACCTTCTAGCATGGACTGAACCCATTCAAACAGTGTTTGCACATTGCGGCTTTGCATCTCTGCGGCTTTAGGCGAAACAGCGGTTTCATATAAATAGGCTTCGTATTGAATTTTGGCAAGTAAATCTTTAATGGCATCAATAGGATCACTGCGTTCAGCTTGATCAGCAATTTCCACAATCCAGTGAGCGAAGTCTTGTAACGCTTGATACGGTTTTGGTGTAAGACGATGAATCAGTTCAAAATCGAAAATGGCCTCAAATAAACTTACTTGTTTTTCATTTGCTAACAAGCCAAGTTTTTCTAAGGTTGCTGCACCAATTTCTCGCTTAGGCGTGTTTACAATTCGTAAAAAAGCAGCATCATCGTCTTGATTTACCACTAGGCGTAAATACGCCATCATGTCTTTAATTTCTGTTCGTGAGAAAAAGCTGGTTCCACCAGAAATTTTATATGGAATACGGTTTTGCATTAGCAATTTTTCTAACAAGCGTGATTGATGATTGCCACGATATAAAATGGCGTAATCTTTGTATTTGGTTTTTTTCGAGAAACGGTGGGCAATAATTTCTCCCACAATGCGTTCAGCCTCATGTTCCTCATTTTTGGCTTCAATCACATTGAGCTTTTCGCCTTCGCCTAATTCAGAAAATATTCTCTTATCAAAAATATGCTCATTGTTATCAATTAAAATATTGGCACAATGCAAAATACGTTGGCTTGAGCGGTAATTTTGTTCAAGTTTAATCACTTTTAAGTCAAAATCTTCGCGTAAACGTTGCATATTTTCAGGCTTTGCGCCACGCCAAGAATAAATGGACTGGTCATCATCTCCCACCACGGTAAAATTTTTATGGCTCGCGACTAATAGTTTAATTAACTCATATTGGCTGGTGTTAGTGTCTTGATATTCATCAACTAATAGATAGCGAATTTTCTGTTGCCAACGTGCAAGCGCTTCAGGAAATTGGCGAAAGAGCAAAACAGGTAGCATAATCAAGTCATCAAAATCTAGCGCATTATAGGCTTTGAGCTGATTTTGATAGAGTTTATAAAAATGTGAAAAAACGCGATCTCGTTCAGATTTGCAGTGATGTACCGCCATTTCTGGTGAAAGTAAGTCGTTTTTCCAATTTGAAATGGTTGAAACTAGTGCTTTAAGTAAATCTTTATCTTCAGCAACCTTTTCCGGCAAGAGATGTTTGAGTAATGCCAGTTGGTCATGTTCATCAAATAGCGTCATACCGGATTTAAAGCCAAGCAATTTATGTTCGCGCTTTAAAATTTCAAAACCAAGCGTATGAAAGGTTGAAATGGTTAGCCCTTTACTTTGTTCTTTACCAATAGAGTGAGCCACACGTTCATGCATTTCTCGGGCGGCTTTATTGGTAAAAGTTACTGCGGCAATTTGTTTTGGTAAATAACCACATTGTGAAATCAGATAAGCGATTTTGTTAATAATAACGCGTGTTTTGCCAGAACCTGCGCCCGCAAGCACAAGGCAAGCGCCATTTATATATTCTACGGCTTGTTGTTGTTGATGATTTAATTTCATGAGAATGAAGAATAAGAATTTTGGGTTATTTTAACGAAAAGGAAACAAGCGGTCTAATTTCTCGGTAAATTTGCAAAAAATTATGCAAACTTTACCGCTTGTTGAGACATTTTAGGGAAATTTCCCTTTTCATGTGGGGCTATTCGCTATATCATAGTAAGTCAATTTATTTTGCTGGGCAGTGACTGCCTTTGCCTTTTTCCTCAACGACTTTGGAGAAAACAACAGTAGATGGAAAAGTTAGATAACAAACCAATCATCGAACTTCGCAACGTTACCAAAAGCTATGGTAGCAAAACGATTCTTAAAGATTTAAACCTCACGATTAATGATGGGGAATTCTTAACTATTTTAGGGCCTTCTGGTTGTGGTAAAACAACAGCATTGCGTTTAATCGCTGGCTTTGAAGAATTAACAGGCGGGTCGATTATTTTGGACGGTCAAGATGTATCTAACGTGCCGGCAGAACAACGCCCAGTAAATACTGTATTCCAAAGTTATGCGTTATTCCCCCATATGACCATTTTTGAAAATGTGGCATTTGGTTTACGTATGCAAAAGGTACCAAATGAACAAATTAAACCACGTGTTATGGAAGCTTTACGCATGGTGCGTCTTGAAGATCGTGCTGAACAAAAACCTGCGCAACTTTCAGGTGGTCAACAACAACGTATCGCGATCGCGCGTGCTGTGGTAAATAAACCAAAAGTTTTATTATTAGATGAATCGCTTTCTGCGCTTGACTATAAATTACGTAAAGAGATGCAAAATGAGTTGAAAGCATTGCAACGTCAATTAGGCATTACCTTTATTTTCGTGACTCACGACCAAGAAGAAGCGTTAACGATGTCTGATCGTATTATCGTGATGAATGGCGGTAAGATTGCACAAGACGGTACACCTCGTGAGATTTATGAAGAACCACGTAATTTATTCGTGGCACGCTTTATCGGCGAGATCAACGTGTTTGATGCAACCGTAATTGAACGTGTGGACAGCAAAAATGTGAAGGCGAATGTTGAAGGTCGAATTTGTCATATTAAAGTTGAAGATCTTGATGTTCAGCCGAATCAAAAACTGAAAGTATTATTACGTCCTGAAGATATTGTGATTGAAGAGTTAGATGAAGATGAAAGCTCAAAAGCCATTATCGGTCACATTATGGATCGTAACTATAAAGGGATGACATTAGAATCAAGCGTAAAACTTGATCATAATGGCATGAACGTATTAGTAAGTGAATTCTTTAATGAAGATGATCCTAATATTGACCATGAAGTTGGTCAAAAAGTGGCATTAACATGGCACGAAGGCTGGGAGGTTGTCTTAGGCGATGACGAATAATAAATTCCAACAAGGCACAGTTGCCACTATTTTTGGTTGGTTGTTGCTTTTTGTGTTAGTACCGAATGTTTTGGTACTAATTATTAGTTTTCTGACTGAAAACCGTCAAAGTGCATATTTTGTTGATTTCAGTTTCAGTTTGGAATCTTATAAAGCGTTGTTTAATGATACCTATGCAACGGTGTTATGGAACTCGTTTAAAATGTCTGCGATTGCAACATTTTTCTGCTTAATTATTGGCTATCCATTTGCCTTTATGATTGCAAAAATGCCTGCAAAATATCGTCCAATTTTATTATTTTTGGTGGTATTGCCATTTTGGACGAACTCACTGATCCGTATTTACGGCATTAAGATTTTCTTAGGCGTAAAAGGGGTATTAAACGAAACATTATTATCGCTAGGTTTAATTGATGAGCCATTACGTTTATTGAACTCAGAATTGGCTATTATCATTGGTTTGGTTTATATCCTATTACCATTTATGATTTTACCGCTTTATTCTTCAATTGAGAAAATTGATAACCGTTTATTAGAGGCAGCAAAAGACTTAGGTGCTAATGCATTCCAACGTTTCATCCGTGTAACGATTCCATTAACAATGCCGGGTATTATTTCAGGCTGTCTATTAGTGTTGTTACCTGCGATGGGAATGTTCTATGTAGCAGACTTGTTAGGTGGCGGTAAAACACCGTTAATTGGTAACATTATTAAGAGCTTGTTCTTAAATACAAATAACTTACCATTAGGTTCTGCAGTAAGTATTGCTTTAACTATTTTAATGGCGCTAATGTTATACGTTTACTACCGTGCAAATAAATTATTGAATAAAAAGGTGGAGCTTGAATAATGAAAAAGACCTTTAGAAATCTTTTTATGTTCGCGGTGTTTGCCTACCTTTATATTCCAATTATTATTTTGGTGGTGAACTCATTTAACGAAGACCGTTATGGTTTGCATTGGAAAGGCTTTAGCTGGAACTGGTATGAGCGTTTATTTGCAAATGATACGTTAATTAACGCGACAACGAACTCAATTACAATTGCGTTTTTTGCAGCAACTTTTTCGACAATTTTAGGTGCATTAACTTCAATTGCGCTATATCGCTATAAATTCCGTGGTAAACAATTTGTTGGTGGAATGTTATTTGTCGTCATGATGTCGCCAGATATTGTTATGGCGGTATCTATGTTAGTGCTCTTTATGATTATTGGTGTGAAACTAGGTTTCTTATCACTGTTAATTGCGCACATTACATTCTGTTTACCTTATGTTGTAATTACTGTTTCATCACGTTTAAGCGATTTCGATGGCAAAATGCTTGAAGCAGCCAAAGATTTAGGTGCAAGTGAAGTTACAATTTTACGTAAAATTATTTTACCATTAGCGTTACCTTCAATTATTTCAGGTTGGTTATTAAGTTTTACGATCTCACTAGATGATGTTGTGGTTTCTTCTTTCGTGACTAGCCCAAGTTATGAAGTGTTACCATTGAAGATCTTCTCTTTAGTAAAAACTGGTGTAACACCAGAGGTAAATGCATTAGCAACGATTATGATTGTTTTCTCGTTAACTTTGGTTGTATTAAGCCAGTTAGTTGTTAGAAAAAAAGTTTAATAAAGACTAAATAGCCCACGAAAGTGGGCTATTTTTTTATCCGTAATCAATGGCTTTATTAGTGTTCTTTTATCCAGTTTCTGCTATACTGATGCCAATTTTTTTAATGGAAAATAAGCATGATTGGAAGATTACACGGCAAAATTATTGAAAAGCAGCCGCCTGAAATGGTTATTGATGTACAAGGTGTTGGCTATGAAGTGTTATTGCCGATGACCAGTTTTTACAACTTACCTCAAGTTGGGGATGACGCTACCATTTTTACTCACTTAGTAGTGCGTGAAGATGCGCATTTATTATTTGGTTTTGCGCAAAAACAGGATCGTACTTTATTTCGTGAACTGATTAAAACCAACGGTATTGGGCCAAAATTAGCGCTTGCGATTTTATCTGCTATGTCAGTTTCACAATTTGCTACTGCAGTAGAAAATGAAGAACTGGCGAAATTAACTAAAATTCCAGGTATTGGCCGTAAAACCGCAGAGCGTTTATTAGTTGAGCTTAAAGGTAAATTCAAAGGTATGAGCCAAAGTGATTTCTTTGAAGAGCATCATGTTGATACGATTGTTGCAAGCCATAGTACTGATCCAGCAGATGAAGCGAGAGATGCGTTAATTGCATTAGGCTATAAGCCGGCTGATGCAGAGAAAATGATTAAGAAAGTGAATAAATCTGACTCAACGAGCGAGCAGTTAATTCGTGATGCCTTAAAAGCTGCGCTTTAGTTTAACAAGCGGTTAAAAATAACAAAATTTTTGCAAAATGATTGAAGCAGATAGAATAATTAGTGCCGCACCAAAGCGGGAAGAAGAAGTCATTGATCGTGCCATTCGTCCTAAACTTTTGGCAGATTATGTTGGACAACCATCTGTGCGAGAGCAGATGGAAATTTTTATCAAAGCAGCCAAACTACGTAATGAGGCGTTAGATCATCTTTTAATTTTTGGCCCACCAGGATTGGGTAAAACTACGCTTGCCAACATTGTTGCCAATGAAATGGGAGTAAATATTCGTACCACTTCAGGCCCAGTATTGGAAAAGGCGGGCGATTTGGCGGCAATGCTCACGAATTTAGAGCCTTACGATGTGCTATTTATTGATGAAATTCATCGCTTATCGCCAGCGATTGAAGAAGTGCTTTATCCCGCAATGGAAGATTACCAACTGGATATTATGATTGGTGAAGGGCCAGCTGCACGTTCCATTAAATTAGATTTACCACCTTTTACATTAGTGGGTGCAACCACTAGAGCCGGTTCTTTAACTTCGCCATTACGTGACCGCTTTGGTATTGTTCAACGCCTTGAGTTTTATTCCGTAGAGGATTTAACCTCAATTGTAAAACGCAGTGCAGATTGCCTTAATCTTAATCTCTCAGCAGACGGTGCGTATGAGGTGGCACGTCGTTCACGAGGCACCCCGCGTATCGCTAATCGTTTATTGCGCCGTGTGCGAGATTATGCCGATGTGCGTAACAATGGTGAAATTAGTGAAGCTATTGCTAAACAGGCGTTGGCGATGCTTGATGTAGATCCTGAAGGCTTTGACTTTATGGATATTAAATTGTTACAAGCCATTGTTGAACGTTTTGATGGCGGGCCTGTAGGGCTAGATAACCTTGCAGCAGCGATCGGTGAAGAGCGAGACACGATTGAAGATGTGTTAGAACCTTATTTAATTCAACAAGGTTTTTTACAGCGTACACCAAGAGGTCGAATCGCAACTAATCGTACTTATGAACATTTAAAAAGAACGCGAGTTTAAAGCGCAATATCACGCTTTTAATTGCCAAAAGCGTGATATTGCAATTTCAATGAAAAGAAGTAGTAACAAATTTCAAAAAGGGTTTGATGTTTTAACTTTCTGTAAACTTTTGCAAAACCTTATAGAAATTCGACCGCTTGTTTTTTCAAGCTAAAATTTGTGGTAAAATTCGTTCGCTTTATTACCTATTTGTACGGGTAAATTTGCAAAAATGATTTAACATTCCACCGCTTGTTAGCGGTTTTTATTTTTAATCAACAAGTAACCTCTCGTATGGGTTACCACTGTAAAAGGATAAAAAATGCCAATTATTACCTTACCTGATGGCTCTCAACGCCAATTCGATAATCCAGTTTCTGTATTAGAAGTTGCCCAATCTATTGGTGCAGGACTTGCAAAAGCAACTATTGCTGGTCGCGTAAACGGCGAACGCCGCGATGCATGCGATATTATTGACCAAGATGCAACGCTTGAAATTATTACTGCAAAAGATGAAGACGGTTTAGAAATTATCCGCCACTCATGCGCACACTTATTAGGACATGCCATTAAACAATTATTCCCAGATGTAAAAATGGCTATTGGTCCAACTATCGAAAATGGTTTCTACTATGATGTAGATTTAGATCGCTCTCTTACTCAAGAAGATTTAGATGCGTTAGAAAAACGTATGTTAGAGTTAGCGAAAACAAACTACGATGTTGTGAAAAAACGCGTCAGCTGGCAAGAAGCAAGAGATACTTTTGAAGCGCGTAATGAGCCATACAAAATGGCTATTTTAGATGAAAATATTGAACGCACGGCAACACCTGCGTTATATCATCACGAAGAATATATTGATATGTGTCGTGGTCCGCATGTGCCAAATATGCGTTTCTGTCACCACTTCAAATTGCAAAAAATTGCAGGTGCTTACTGGCGTGGCGATAGCAAAAATAAAATGCTACAACGTATTTACGGCACCGCTTGGGCAGATAAAAAACAATTAGCAGAGTATTTAACTCGCTTAGAAGAAGCTGCAAAACGCGATCACCGCCGTATTGGTAAAGCATTAGATTTATATCATATGCAAGAAGAAGCACCGGGTATGGTGTTCTGGCATAATGATGGTTGGACAATTTTCCGTGAGCTAGAAACCTTTGTTCGTACCAAATTAAAAGAATACGATTACCAAGAAGTAAAAGGTCCATTTATGATGGATCGTGTACTTTGGGAGCGCACAGGCCACTGGCAAAACTATGCAGATTTAATGTTCACTACACAATCTGAAAACCGTGAATACGCGATCAAACCAATGAACTGCCCAGGTCACGTTCAGATTTTTAACCAAGGTTTAAAATCTTACCGTGATTTACCAATTCGTATGGCAGAATTTGGTTCTTGCCACCGTAACGAGCCATCAGGTTCATTGCATGGTTTAATGCGTGTTCGTGGCTTTACGCAAGATGATGCGCATATTTTCTGTACTGAAGATCAAATTGAATCTGAAGTAACATCGTGCATCAAAATGGTATATGACATTTATAGTACTTTCGGCTTTACTAACATTGCAGTAAAACTTTCAACTCGTCCAGAAAACCGTATCGGTGCAGACGAAATGTGGGATAGAGCAGAAGCAGGCTTAGCTGCAGCTTTAGCGCATAATGGTTTGGAATATGAAATCCAAGAAGGTGAAGGTGCATTCTATGGTCCGAAAATTGAGTTTGCATTACGTGACTGTTTAGGTCGTGAATGGCAGTGCGGTACAGTTCAATTAGACTTTGCTTTACCAGGTCGTTTAGATGCTTCTTATGTCGCAGAAGACAATGGTCGTCGTACACCAGTGATGATTCACCGTGCGATTTTAGGTTCTATTGAACGTTTCATTGGTATCATTACCGAAGAATATGCAGGTTTCTTCCCAGCATGGCTTGCGCCTGTTCAAGCTGTGGTAATGAACATCACAGATAGCCAAGCAGATTATGTTCAAAAAGTAGTAAAACAACTTTCAGATTTAGGGTTACGCGTTAAAGCAGACTTACGTAACGAAAAAGTTGGTTTTAAAATTCGGGAACATACTTTACGTCGTGTACCTTATATGCTGGTTTGTGGCGATAAAGAGATCGCAGAAGGTAAGATTGCGGTACGTACCCGTAAAGGGGCAGATTTAGGCACATTCGCGGTTGAAGAATTTGCTCAAATCTTGAAAAACCAAGTTCGTGCACGTGAGCTTAAATTATTAAATGAAGAATAATTTGTAAAAGCCTGAAGAAAAAACACCGCTTGTAAGCCTATTTACAGCGGTGTTTTTATTCATTTATTGGTTGATCTCCACAGGAAATTCACATAAAATACGGGCTCTTTTTGGTGCTAAATTTAGATTTAGCGTATTATTAATCACATATGGTACTTATCAGCGGTTCTTTTGAAACAAGATAAGCAGCGATATGGCTTCTTACGAGGTTCTCCATGAAACAAGGTATTCACCCAGAATATACTGAAGTTACTGCAACATGTTCTTGCGGTAACGTAGTTAAAACTCGCTCAACAGTGGGCAAAAACTTAAACTTAGACGTATGTGGCAACTGCCACCCGTTCTACACTGGTAAACAACGTGTTGTTGATACTGGTGGCCGTGTTGAACGTTTTAACAAACGTTTCAGCATCCCAAGCACAAAATAATTTTAATCAATTATATGTGAAAAAAACCTCGCTAAAGCGAGGTTTTTTGCTATTAAACAGTTAGGGGTTATTGTAATTTTGCAATTTGTTGATTAAGCCAAGCAGCAGCAATTTGCATATCAAAGCCCATAGTATCATTATTATGTTCAGAGAACGCTTTACCCACAAGTGTCAAAATTTCCGTATTTTTCATTGATGCTGGTGCCCATTGATATAATGTTTTCTCATTATTTGAGTAAAATGCTAGCAATGGTTTACATTTCGCACAAGCAATATGCACCCCTCCACCATCTACAGAAACCACAATATCAGCGGAATCAATTAGCGCAAAATATTCGAAAAGATTGGTTTTTGGCGCTAACGCTAAATTTTCCATAGGTGTTAATTGGCTAAAATAGGCTTCACTGCCTTGAGTATTTGTCATTAATAGTTGACAGTGCGAGGTATCAATATTTTCCAGCAATTGATTTAATTCTAATGCAGGTAATGCACGAGTACTGCCTTGTGGGTTCAGTAAGATTTTTACACGATTGTTATTTTGCCAATAAGATTTTTCTGGATCGAGTGAGAAATGTGGTAATTCGTAGCAAACCTCAGGATTCAGTGCTTTTGCAAACGATGTATAATTTAAATAATCTTTAAAATGTGTCCGATCTGGCACCTGTACTGACTCATCATAATTTTCCACAGTTTGTAAATTGTAGTGTTTTTTTGCCCGCTTGCCGAAGTTGATTACCCATTTAGGAGCAAGTAAAGCATCTAAAATAATACTTTTTGAGGTAAAAGAGGGAAGAAAATCAAGATAAAGATCCCATTTTTTTCGCTCTGAAAGATAACTAGAAGCTTTGTCTGTTAATAGTGTATCTACAATTTGAGATGCTTTATAAAGTGCCTCACAACGTGGTGTTACGAGTACGCCAATTTTAATATGCGGGAATGCTTTTTTTAATTGTCTTAAGTGAGCGAGATGAACAATGGTATCACCCACAGCGCTGCCAATTGGCTTAAGTAATATGCTTTGACACTGGTTTAAATCTATAGGCAATTTCTTTTTTTTATGCCCAAATAGCTTTGCGATTAAGGATTTCATATTTCAATTTTTTAATGATAGTATTAACAAAATATATCAAAGTTTTTTGGCTTAAGGAAGATTGAATAACTTCAACATAGCGCGAATTTAAAAGAGTCTATAATGCGTTTAAAATTCATATTAAGAAAATATCGCCTAAAATTAGGAAAATGTTTTTTAGATAAAAAGAACACGCAAGCTACACCCGTTTTTCCCCCTAAAAGCATATTATTTTTAAGACAAGATGGAAAAATTGGCGATTATATTGTGAGTTCTTTTGTTTTTCGTGAAATTAAAAAACAATCTCCCCAAACAAAAATTGGGGTAGTGTGTTCTGCACAAAATGCATACTTGTTTGAGCAAAATCCGAATATTGATGCATTATATTTAGTGAAAACGAAAGATATCCTAGATTATTACCGTTGTGGTAAGAAACTTGCGGCTGAGCAATATGATGTAGTGATTGATCCAACCTTAACTTTGCGTAATCGCGATTTATTATTTTTACGCACGATAGGCGCTAAATCTTATATTGGTTATCAAAAAGAAGATTATCAATTATTTGATCGGAATATTCCTGCACAGTCAGTTCATTATGTTGAAATTTATCGTCAAGCATTAGAAATCGCTGGTTTTTCGCATATTAACACGGAATATGATATGCCAAGCAATGCTCAGTCTTCTCAAGCAGTTGCAGAATTTTTAGTAGCACATCAATTAGAAGATTATGTTGCTGTGAATTTTTTTGGAGCGGGCTCAGCGCGCCGTTTTAATGAAGATTCAATGGTCGCTTTGCTAAATCATTTATCAGCGCAAACAAAATCCATTGTGTTACTAACTTTTCCAGCTGTAACAGAAAAAATGAAGGCACTAGCCAAGCGTTATGCGAATGTTTTTATATTTGAGAAAACACAAACCGTTTTTGATACGATTGAGTTGATCAAACATTCAAAAATGGTGGTTTCTCCAGATACGGCGATTGTGCATATTGCTAGCGGTTTTCATAAACCGACAGTGGCTTTTTATAGTTTAGATGAAGAAAACTTTGTGCATTGGCAGCCGAATAATTCAGCTAAAACACAGATTATTCGCTTTGATAAGAGTGTGAATGAAGTTGACTTTAAGCAAGTTAAAGCCAATTTAGCCTAATTCAAGCGGTCATTTTTCTTTCCTCTTTTGCTATTGCAAAATGATTAAGAAAAATGACCGCTTGTTGATTAGTACAGATTCTCTTTTTCGTACCAAATTCGGTTTACATACAAAAATGCTTTTCCGTTTGGGGTGGCTACTTCAATCTCATCTCCTTCGATTTTACCGATTAAAGCTCGCGCGACAGGGGCATCAATTGAAATCCAGTTCTTGGCAGGAGAAAACTCATCGCAACCTACAATGCGGTATTGTTTGAGTTCTCCCTCTTCATTTTCTAATTCTACCCAAGCGCCGAAGAAGACTTTGCCTTCTTGCTTCGGGTGATAATCCACAATTTGCAACACTTCTAGCCGTTTAGATAGAAAACGAATACGACGATCAATTTCACGCAAGCGACGTTTTCCGTAAATATATTCGGCATTTTCACTGCGATCACCTAAAGCGGCTGCATCAGAAACAGCTTGCGTGACTTTAGGGCGTTCATCTTTCCACAAAAACTTAAGTTCTTGATCTAATGCTTGCCAGCCTGATCGGGTGATGTAATTTGATTTTGACATTACGCTTTACTCAATAATAATTGTGCAAGCGTTCTCATACCTAAGCCCGTTGCACCTGCCGCCCATAAATCAGATGGCGTTTTACGGAAAGTGGCAGAAGCATCAATATGTAGCCAATTTTTGGCGTAATTTTCCACAAAATAAGATAAAAATGCGGTAGCCGTACTTGCACCTGCACCAACAGGCACTGAACCAATATTAGCAATATCTGCAAATTGCGAACTAATTTGATGACGATGAAACGCTTCAAAAGGTAAACGCCAGAATGGTTCTTGTGTTGTTTTCGCTGCATCAAACAGCGCATCAACTAGCTGATCATCTAGAGAAAGTACACTATGGTAGTCGTTGCCAACAGCAACTTTGGCTGCGCCAGTCAGCGTTGCGGCATCAATTAACATTTTGGCATTTTGTTTATCGGCTTCAATTAAGCCATCAGCTAATACTAAGCGACCTTCTGCATCCGTGTTTAACACTTCCACGCTTACGCCATTCGGGTAACGAATAATATCGCCTAATTTGAAGGCATTATGGCTAACCATATTTTCTGCACAGCAGAGGTATAATTTAACGCGCTGAGTTAAGCCTTGAGCAATCGCAAAACCTAGAGAAGCCGTCATTAACGCGGCGCCTCCCATGTCAGTGCGCATGGTGCTCATAGAGTCACTTGGTTTTAAACTGTAGCCGCCAGTATCAAAAGTAATGCCTTTGCCAACTAAGCAAGCCAGTACAGGGGCATTCGGATCGTTACTTGGATTAAAATCTAACTGCAACATCGCTGGTGGATTGGCAGAACCTTTTCCGACAGTCCAAATCCCAACATAACCTTGCTCACGCAATGCTTCGCCTGAAATGATTTTATAGTTAATGGCATTTTCTAACCCTACAGACTTAGCTTGTTCTGTTAAGAAATGTGCTGCTTTTTCTGCTAATAATTGGGGCGTAAGTTCATCAGAAGGGGCGTTAATCACATCACGCAAGAAAGCTGTGCATTGACGACGTTGTTCAAATTCAGCTTGTTTTGACAATACTGGATATTGCACGTTTCCTGGATTTTTTACACTGTAAAAACCTTGTTCAAATGCCCAACATTGTTCTAGCCCCCAGTTTTCACCGTTAAGGGCGACTTGTTCAATTCCTTGAGATTTAATTTTTCTTGCTGCACGTTGAATAGCACTGTGATCGTCAAAATCTTTAACATGAATTGTCATGCCTAATTCATTTGCAGAGAGGAGCGCATTTTTACCCCATTGTTCAGGTGCAGATGTTGTTGAAAGCGAAATTTGCATCGTCATAAGAAGTCCTTAAAAAAACAAAGCGGTCAGATTTTATCGTTATTTTGCAAAAATAGAGATAAATCCGACCGCTTGAAAAGAGAGAGGAGATTATTTACCGTCCCACGCACGAATTGCGTTCATACGGATGTTTACACGGCTTTGTGCATCGCCTTTGTAATAATCTTTCGCTAAACCGCCTTCCCAGTCACCATAGTTCGGGTTAGGTAATACGATGAATGTTTTACCAAATTTTGCTTGGTTTGCTTTGACGAAATCACGACGTTCTGCGTTAGATTTTTTATAAGTTGCATCGCCGAAGTCGTTTAAGTTATCACCTACGTAAACAACAATTTCATAGCCTTGTTTTTCAATATCAGCAAAACGTTCAGATTTGTTTGATTTGTCTTTTTTCAAATATAACGTTTGTTCGCTTACACCGGTAAAGCCTTCTTTTTTCATATCATCAATAGTTGCGGCTTTTTCTACGTCATCTTTACGGTTAGAAACATAGAACACGGTACCTTTGTGGCTGTTAACGTAGTTGTTAAATTCCACTGCACCTGGAATTGCAGGGGTTTGACGCGCGTTAACCCAACGCGTCCAGCTTTCGCTACCAAATGGTTGGTTGTTTTTCACTTGCCAGCCTGCATAAGCACTGTTATCTACCATGGTTTCATCTAAATCTACTACCACGGCTTTTTTCTTACCTTTTGCTACTTTTGCTTGGTCGAATGCAACTTTTGCGCTGTTAAATGCTTGGTATGCTAATGCTTGATATTCGCCTGATTCTTGCATCCAGTTAATACCCATTACTGCTTGTTGCTGTAATTGTGTTTCAGCGTGGTGCACAGGTTTAGAGGTACAAGCTGAAATAGCTAATGCTGTGGTAACAACCATAAGAGAAAGTTTGAATTGCTTCATAGTAATTTCCTTTTGCTAGTGTGAAATGAAAAAACGATTTAATAATGAATGTGTGAAATGTTACTCCTTTTGAGGATCACTGTCTATAAAATTTAGGCTACAAACAAGCGGTCTAATTTTATAAGCATTTTGCAGGTTTGGGTAATCCAGCAATTTTTGTAGCTTGTTTGGCTGGGCCATCAGGAAATAGACGTTGTAAGTATCGGCTAGTGCCTTTTTCTTCGCCGAATTTCTGTGCCATTGCTTTAACAAGCATACGAATGGCGGGAGAGGTTTGATATTCCTCGTAGAAATCACGCACTAAATAAATAATTTCCCAATGTTCTGGTGTTAATAGGATCCGTTCTTTTTCAGCGATTTTTTCTGCTAAGGCTTCAGACCAGTCTGAAAGGTTTTTGAGGTAACCCGCTTCATCAGTCGGGTAGTTTTGATCATTAAGTGAAATAGTATGCATCAATAAAAAGTGCCACAATTGTGGCACTCTCCTATATTAGATTTAGTGATTAGTCGTCGCTGCTTAATACGCCGAAGATTTGTAAGAAGCTGACGAATAAGTTATACAGTGAAACATATAAATCTACGGTTGCGCGAATATAGTTCGTTTCACCATTGTGGATAATATTGCTTGTGGTTAGTAATATTGCACCGCTTGAGAAGATGACAAATAAACCTGATAACGCTAAGCTTAATGCTGGGATATGAAGGAAAATATTGGCAATCACACCCACTAATAACACCACAAATAGTGCCATCATCATGCCGCTTAAAAACGACATATCTTTTTTGGTGGTTAACACGTAAGCAGAGCATGCAAAGAAAACTAATGCAGTTGCGCCTAATGCTAATGCGACAGCATCACCCAAACCTGCACCTAAATAGCGGTTTAAAATTGGGCCTAGGGTATAACCTAAAAAGCCGGTTAAAGCGAACACGCTTAAAATGCCTGCGCCACTGTTAGCTGTTGCATTGGTTAGGAATAATAAACCATAGAAGCCAGCAAGTACGCCCCACCATGGTAGTGCTGGTGCGTTCATTGACATCGCAACAAAAGCGATTACAGATGAGAAAACCAACGTCATACTAAGTAAAAGGTAAGTATTACGAAGTACTTTATGCGTTGATAATAGCGATTCAGATTGTGCGCTGCTATGCGCTAAACGATTTTCCATAATTTCTCCGTATTAAATAAGAATTGGATCACAATAGATTTGATCTAAATAAATCTTGTACAAATTATCGGTAAATACTATTAAAGTCAATCGAAAAATCTGCAAAATATATGATACACTTTCATCGAAAAATTAACCTCCGCAACTTTGCATTATGAAACTAAATTTTCCAACCTATTTAACCCTGTTTCGAGTGGTGCTCATTCCGCTTTTTGTGATGGCGTTTTATTTGCCGCCGCAATGGTATGCGCCTGAAATTTCAACGTTGATCTTCTTTATTGCTTCAATAACAGATGCTTTTGATGGTTATCTTGCCCGTAAGTGGAATCAAACCACTCGTCTTGGTGCATTTTTAGACCCAGTTGCGGATAAAGTTTTAGTGGCGGTGGCATTTGTTTGTGTGGTGGAGTATTACCATACATGGTGGGTGACGATTCCAGTTTGTATTATGATTGGACGGGAAATTTTAATTTCAGCATTGCGAGAATGGATGGCGGAAATTGGAGAGCGAGCAAGTGTGGCGGTTTCTATTTGGGGGAAAGTTAAAACAAGCGCACAAATGCTCGCACTTGGTGGCATGTTATGGCGCCAAAGTGAATTTATGGAAATTTTAGCTTTTATTCTATTATATGTGGCAGCTATTTTGACGATTTGGTCGATGCTGCAATATTTACAAGCCTCCAAATCAAGCTTATTAAAATTCTAATGATTTCCCCCTTCTTTGACGAAGGGGATTTTTTTATTATTATGTCTGAATTTGATTCTAAATCCTTTCTTGCGGATGTCCCGCATTTGCCTGGTGTTTATCGCATGTATGATGCCAGCAATACGATTATCTATGTTGGTAAGGCCAAAGATCTCAAAAAGCGCCTTTCAAGCTATTTTCGTAGCCAGCTTGCTAGTAAGAAAACCGAAGCACTGGTTGCTAACATCGCGCATATTGAAACGACGATTACCCATTCTGAAACGGAAGCATTGCTGTTAGAGCATAACTACATCAAAGAAAATCAGCCGAAATATAATGTTTTACTGCGTGACGATAAATCTTATCCTTATATCTTATTAACCAAGCACAAACATCCACGTGTAATGTCTTTTCGTGGGAGCAAAAAAGTTGCTGGTGAGTATTTCGGCCCTTATCCGAATGCTGGTGCAGTGCGTGAGAGTTTGAATTTATTACAAAAGTTATTTCCTATTCGACAATGTGAAGATAGCTATTACAAAAACCGTTCTCGGCCGTGTTTGCAATATCAAATTGGGCGTTGTTTAGCGCCTTGTGTCGAAGGCTATTGCAGTGAAGAGGCTTATGCGCAACAAGTGAATCTGGTACGGTTATTTTTACAAGGCAAGGATAGCCAAGTGGTACAGCATTTGGTAGAAAAAATGGAAACCGCGGCTGCCGATTTAGATTTTGAAGCGGCTGCACGTTTTCGTGATCAAATTCAAGCCGTACGCGCAGTACAAGAAAAACAGTTTGTCAGCAATGATCGCATCGATGACTTAGATATTCTCTCTATTGCGTATTTACACGGTCTAGCTTGCGTGCATATTCTGTTTGTGCGCCACGGCAAAGTGTTGGGTAATCGTTCTTATTTTCCAAAAGTGCCGAATAATACCGATTTAACTGAACTAGCAGATACTTTTGTTGGGCAGTTTTATTTGCAGATGAATCCACATCGAACAATGCCAAATCAGATCATCCTCGATCAAAAACTTTCTGATGCTGAAGCTTTGTCACAATTATTGAGTGAGCAAGCTGGCCACAAAGTTAGCATTATTGATAAAAGCGTACGAGGAGAGAAGAATCGTTATCTTGCCTTAGCAAGAACCAATGCTGAAGCCGCATTGTTACTGCAATTAAAACAAGATGACAACATTCGCAAGCGGTATGATTCTTTACAAGATTTGCTAAAAATGCCAGCGATTAAACGCATGGAGTGTTTCGATATTTCGCATACTATGGGCGAGCAAACAGTCGCTTCTTGCGTGGTTTTTGATGAAAATGGGCCATTAAAATCGGATTATCGTCGTTTTAACATTACAGGCATTACTGGCGGAGATGACTATGCGGCGATGGAGCAAGCACTGTTAAAACGTTATGACAAGCCACTTCCACCTGAAAAAATTCCAGACATTATTTTTATTGATGGAGGCAAAGGGCAACTTAATCGTGCGTTAGAAGTTTTCGATCGTTTACAGGTTGAATGGGATAAGCGCAAGCCATTGCTGATCGGTGTGGCAAAAGGCGTCGAGCGGAAAGCTGGTTTAGAAACGCTGATTATCAGTAAGTGGGATAAAGAAATTCACTTACCAATTGATAGTCCTGCGTTGCATCTTATTCAGCATATTCGTGATGAATCGCATAACCATGCGATCAGCGGGCATCGCAAAAAACGTCAAAAAGCGTTTACTGAAAGTGGATTAGAGTCGATTGCTGGCGTAGGCGCAAAACGCCGTCAGGCATTATTGAAGTATTTAGGCGGGATGCAAGGAGTAAAATCTGCAACCTTAGAAGAGATTCAATCCGTGCCAGGTATTTCTAAAGCCTTAGCAGAAGTCATTTTTGATACGCTACAAAATAGTTAATAACAAGCGGTTAAATTTTTAGAGATTTTCGCAAAATTGTTTGAAAATTTGACCGCTTGTTTTTTTATATTTCAAATAAGCAAACGTTTGCGTGATGTTTGGTAAAGCCGTATAATGCGCCAAGTTTTTTTCTTTTGAGGATCTTATGCAACAACTTCGCTATCCGGTGGATGCTAAACCACCGTTCGGATTAACCCTTCTTTTAGCCCTCCAACATCTTCTTGCTGCGCTTGGCGGCATTATCGCAGTACCATTAGTGATTGGTAACGTATTAAAGCTCCCGACCCCAGATACGATTGTATTAGTCAATGCTGCTTTATTAGTTTCTGGTGTGGTAACCATTATTCAATGTCGAGGAATTGGCCCGATTGGCCTTCGCTTACCAAGTGTAATGGGCACAAGTTTTACCTTTGTGGCTGCAGCGCTTGCTATTGGATTTAGTGAACACGGTGTTGCAGGTATTTTAGGGGCATCGTTGGTTGGTTCATTCGTAATGATTATCGGCAGTTTCTTTATGCCGTATGTACGCAAACTTTTCCCACCTGTGGTTACAGGCGTCGTGGTTATGATGATTGGTTTAAGTTTGATTCCAGTTGCGGTCGACTGGTTTGCGGGTGGGCAAAAAGGTGATCCTCATTATGCTGATCCAGCAAACTTAGCGATGGCAACTTTTGTGTTAGTGCTTGTGGTTATTTTAGTACAATGGGGGAAAGGTATTTTTTCTGCAGCCGCAATAGTGATTGGGATGATGATTGGTTATCTCGTGTCATTGGCGTTAGGCTTGATTGATTTCAGCGCGGTTAAAAGTGCAGATGCGGTAGCGATTCCACAACCGCTTCACTTTGGTTTGGCATTCCCGATTTCGGGGATTATTGGAATGTCTATTGCTTATTTGGTTACCATCGTTGAATCTAGCGGCAACTTTTTAGCGTTAGGTAATGCAACACAAACTGAAATTACCGGTAAGCACTTACGTGGTGGGGTACTTTGTGATGGTTTAGGTTCTGCATTTGCTGCAATTATGTCTACTACACCATTCTCATCATTTGCACAAAATATTGGCGTGATTTCTTTAACGGGTGTAGCAAGTCGTCATGTGGTTACTGTTATGGGAATATTATTAGTTTTCGCAGGTATCTTCCCATGGTTTGGTGCGTTAATTGTATCTATTCCAAGCCCTGTGCTAGGTGGTGCGGGGCTAATGATGTTTGCAATGATTATTGCAGCCGGTATTCAAATGTTAGACAAAGTTGAGCGTTCTAAACGTAACGGTTTAATTATTGCAATTTCCATTGGCTGTGGTTTAGCTGTGACTACGCGCCCAGAATTATTAGACAAATTACCAAGTTTCTTTAAAGAAGTTTTTGGCTCAGGGATTACGGTTGGTTCGATTTTGGCATTAGTGCTGAACTTAATTTTGCCAGAAGATAAAGCATAATTATTGATTGATGTAATCGGAAAAAGTCACTTGAAATCTTTTTCGGTTACCCTTATCTTACACGCAACCAAACGCCACAGGCATTTTGCGGTGGCGTTTTCTTATTCATTAAATTTTCAATTAAGGATGTATCTATGACTTTACAAGTAACTGACGCCACATTTGAGCAAGAAGTATTACAATCAGATGTCCCAGTGTTATTAGATTTTTGGGCACCGTGGTGTGGTCCATGCCGTATGGTGGCACCAATCTTAGATGAGTTATCAGAAGAGTTTGCTGGCCGTGCAAAAATTGCAAAAGTAAACGTAGATGAAAACCAACAAATTCCAGCGCAATTCGGTATTCGTTCTATTCCAACATTAATTTTATTTAAAAATGGTCAAGTAGTGGCGACTCAAGTAGGTGCATTACCAAAATCACAATTAGCAGCATTTGTTGAACAAGCGCTATAATTAAAATTCTTTTTACAGGCGAGGCATCCTCGCCTTTTTATTTGCAAAAAAATTGTTAAAAATGACCGCTTTTATTCGGTAAAGCCTAGCAAAATCAAGCGCAAATAGGTACAATCTTTGTTCATGCCTGTTTTGGGCCTGAAATGTTTTTGGGAGCAATTTATGTCGTTTCATTTATCAGACAATCAAGATCCTTGGGGAAGACCAGGACAAAAGAGGTCTGAACAACAAGGACAAGGTTCGGCACAAGAGCCAAAGCAAAAGAATGATCAACAACCACCTGATTTAGAAGAAGCATTTTCTAGCTTATTAAAAAAAATGGGTGGTAGTAATAACAATGGAAATAATCCGTCTTCGTTTACATTCGGCAAATTTTTACCTGCTATTTTAGGTATCGCTGCTGTGGTTTGGGGTGTTTCGGGTTTTTATACCGTGCAAGAAGCGGAACGTGGTGTGGTTTCACGTTTTGGTAAATTACATGAAGTTGTTATGCCGGGTTTAAACTGGAAACCTACATTTATTGACAGTGTGAGTTCAGTCAATGTGCAATTAGTCACGCCATTAAGCACCAAAGGGGCAATGTTGACCCAAGATGAAAATATGGTGCAGGTTGAAATGACTGTGCAATATCGTGTTGAAGATCCAGCTAAATATCTATTTAAGGTAGATAATCCTGAAGATAGCTTAAGACAAGCAATTGATAGTGCGTTACGTTATGTGGTTGGCCATATGAAAATGGACGATATTTTAACCACTGGGCGAACAACGGTCAGTGAAAAAACGCGTGAAGAGCTTAATAAAATTATCAATGCTTACGATATGGGCTTAGCCGTAATCGCAGTAAACTTAGATGATGCGCGCGCACCAGAAGAAGTGAAAGCTGCTTTTGATGATGCGATTAAAGCGCAAGAAGATGAACAACGCTTAATTCGTGAAGCTGAGGCTTATGCTCGTGGAAAAGAACCGCTAGCACGCGGTCAAGCACAACGCATTATTGAACAAGCAACGGCTTATAAAGAAAAAGTCGTATTAGAAGCGAAAGGGGAAGCCGCTCGCTTAGCGAAATTATTGCCTGAATACAAGGCTTCACCAGAGTTGATGCGTGAGCGTTTGTATTTACAAACAATGGAAAAAGTGATGGCAAATACACCAAAAGTTGTGATGGAAGGCTCATCACAATTAAACGTATTACCATTAGATAAGATGCTAAATAAAAATAGTGTGCAAGAGGTGAAAAAAGAACCTGTACAACCACCTTCAAATGTGGAGAACACTGCACCTACGCCAGTTGTCGTTGAAAAAAGCGTACAGCCAGTAGCCCAAACTGTTGAAAGTGTTCGCAAGGGGAGATTTTAATGCGTAAATTATTATTACCTGTGATAGCGATATGTGCTTTTGTACTGTTTCAATCTATTGTTATTGTGTCTGAAGGCGAACGTGGCATTATGCTACGCTTTAATAAAGTTCAGCGTGATGCGGAGCAAAAAGTGGTTGTCTATGATCCGGGTCTTCATTTTAAAGTGCCGTTTATTGATAGCATGAAACGTTTAGATGCACGTATTAAGACACTTGATCCGAAAGAAGCGCGTTTTATTACAGTTGAGAAAAAAGACTTACTCGTCAACTCTTATGTAAAATGGAAAATTAGCGATTTTGGACAATTTTATACTTCAACGGGCGGGAATTACCAAAAGGCGGAAGATTTATTACGCAGTAAAGTGAATGATCGTCTTCGTTCAGAGATCGGTTCCCGAACTATTAAAGATATTGTTTCAGGCTCACGCGGTGAAGTGATGGCTGGTGCACAAAAAGCTTTAAACAGTGGTGAAAGCGGTGCTGAAAAATTAGGTATTGAAGTGGTAGATGTTCGCGTTAAGCAAATTAACCTGCCAAATGAAGTGTCTTCTTCTATTTACCAACGGATGCGTGCAGAGCGTGATGCGGTCGCACGTGAACACCGTTCGCAAGGGGAAGAAAAAGCAGAGTTTATTCGTGCTGAAGTAGATAAGAAAGTAACTTTAATTGAAGCGAATGCGAAGAAAACAGCTGAAGAACTTCAAGGTGCTGGTGATGCTGAAGCGGCGAGAATCTATACCAATGTTTTGGGTAGTGAAGCTGAATTCTATGCGTTTATGCGTAGCTTAAAAGCTTATGAAGCAAGCTTTACTGAAAGTCAATCAAATATGTTGATTGTGAAACCTGACAGCGATTTCTTACGTTTTATGAAATCACCAACAAAATAGTTGTATCTAAAAGACCCTCATTTTAGGGTCTTTTTTACGTTTTTAAATGAAACTCAACCAAAAAGAGGCAATTCCTATGGGTAAAAGTGTGGCAATTCTCGGCGCGCAATGGGGCGATGAAGGGAAAGGTAAAATTGTTGATTTATTAACGGATCGTGTGAAGTATGTAGTACGCTACCAAGGTGGCCATAATGCAGGACACACTTTAATTATCAATGGCGAAAAAACAATTCTTCGCTTAATTCCAAGCGGCATTTTACATGATAACGTGACTTGTTTAATCGGTAACGGTGTTGTACTTTCCCCAGATGCGCTAATGAAAGAAATGGGTGAATTAGAAGCACGTGGTGTTAATGTTCGTGAGCGTTTAAAAATTTCAGAAGCTTGTCCATTAATTTTGCCTTACCATATTGCAATGGATCACGCGCGTGAAAATGCATTAGGTAAAAATAAAATTGGTACTACGGGTCGTGGTATTGGCCCTGCTTATGAAGATAAAGTTGCTCGTCGCGGTTTACGTGTAAGTGATTTATTTGATAAAGAAGCATTTGCAGAAAAATTAAAAGCGAACCTTGATTATTACAACTTCCAGTTAGTACATTATTACAAAGTTGAACCAGTCGATTTCCAAAAAACCTTAGATGAAGTGTTTGCGGTTGCAGATGTGATTAAATCGATGGTTGCGGATATCACCACGTTATTGCATAAAGCACGTGAAGCTGGCGAAAACATTTTATTCGAAGGGGCGCAAGGTACAATGTTAGATATTGACCATGGTACTTACCCATTCGTAACTAGTTCAAATACAACCGCAGGTGGCGTGGCTACTGGTTCAGGTTTTGGTCCTCGTCACTTAGATTATGTACTAGGCATTATTAAAGCATACTGTACGCGTGTAGGTAGTGGCCCATTCACAACAGAATTATTTGATGACATTGGTGCAGAAATTGCTCGTAAAGGAAACGAATTTGGTTCTGTAACTGGTCGTCCTCGCCGTTGTGGTTGGTTTGATGCGGTAGCGGTTCGTCGTGCAGTGCAAATTAACTCTATTTCAGGTTTCTGTATGACGAAATTAGACGTATTAGATGGCTTTGAAGAGTTAAAAATCTGTACAGCTTATAAATTACCAAATGGCGAAGTGGTAGAATATGCACCACTTGCAGCGAAAGATTGGGAAGGTGTTGAGCCAATTTATGAAACATTACCTGGTTGGTCTGAAAATACTTTCCGTGTAACGAAACGTGAAGAGCTTCCGCAAGCTGCATTAGATTATATCAAACGTATTGAAGAATTAGTTGGCGTACCAGTTGATATTCTTTCAACCGGCCCAGATCGTGTTGAAACAATGATTTTACGCGATCCATTTGCAGCATAATTTACTCACGCGAAACTAAAACTAAGCACGGAGAGCCTTTCTCCGTGTTTTTATTTTAGATTTGGTAAAATTCTTTTAAAATACGACCGCTTGTTACTAAATTAGAATCTCATATGAAATTTATTATTAAACTTTTCCCTGAAATCATGATTAAAAGCGATTCGGTACGTAAACGCTTTATCAAAATTTTAACTTCCAATATCCGTAATGTCTTGCTGCGTGAAACTGAAAATGTGGCGGTTATTCGTAATTGGGATTTTATTGAAGTTCGCGCCAAAGTTGCAGAAGAAGCACCAATGGTGCTTGATTTGCTGCAACGTACTCCGGGCATTCACCATATTTTAGAAGTAGAAGAATATCCATTTGAAACGATGCACGATATTTTTGAACAAACATTGGCTCAAGTTCGTCCACAACTTGAAGGTAAAACGTTCTGCGTTCGTGTGCGCCGTAAAGGAAAACATGAGTTCCGTTCATTAGATGTTGAACGTTATGTTGGTGGTGGACTGAATCAACATATTGAAAGTGCGCGTGTGAAATTGACCCAACCCGATGTAACAATTCGCATTGATATTGAGCACGATAAAATGTTACTGGTTAAAGCACGTCATGAAGGTTTGGGGGGATACCCAATTGGTACGCAAGAAGATGTATTATCATTGATTTCTGGCGGATTTGATTCTGGCGTTTCAAGCTATATGTTGATTCGTCGTGGTTCACGTGTACATTATTGTTTCTTTAATTTAGGTGGTGCTGCGCATGAAATTGGTGTGAAACAAATGGCATACCATATTTGGAGCCGTTACAGTACTTCGCATAAAGTCCGCTTTGTCGCAATCAATTTCGAGAATGTGGTTGGAGAGATTTTAGAAAAAGTCGATAACGGACAAATGGGGGTTGTACTAAAACGTATGATGGTTCGTGCAGCAAGTAAAGTGGCACAGCGTTTTGATATTCAGGCGATTGTGACGGGTGAAGCATTAGGTCAAGTTTCTAGCCAAACTTTAACTAACTTACGTTTAATTGATAAAGCAGCCGATGCGCTTGTACTTCGTCCGTTAATTACCCATGATAAAGAGCAAATTATTGCAATGGCGAAAACGATTGGTACGGATGATATTGCAAAATCTATGCCAGAGTTTTGTGGGGTAATTTCTAAAAATCCAACTGTGAAGGCGATTGAAAGCCGTATTCTTGAAGAAGAAGGGCATTTTAACTTTGATGTATTGGAAGAAGCGGTTCAACAAGCGAAATATTTAGATATTCGTGAGATTGCTCAGCAAACAGAGCAAGAAGTTACATCCGTAGAAACTACTTCTGAATTAGGTGAAAATGATGTGATTTTAGATATTAGAAGTCCAGAAGAAACAGAAGAATCGCCATTCACTTTAGAAGGTGTCACTGTTAAAGTATTGCCATTTTATAAGTTATCCAGCCAGTTTGGCAGTTTAGATCAATCTAAACAATATTTGCTTTATTGCCAGCGTGGCGTAATGAGTAAATTACAAGCACTCTATCTCAAGGAAAATGGCTTTAGCAATGTAAAAGTGTTTCGAATGAAATAGAAAGGTAAATAAAGAAATCTGCATTAAAAGGTTTATTAACTGATTAGATGCAGATTTTTATTTTAGAAGCTAAGAACATTATAAAAGAACGCACCAAAATAGAGGCGTAAATAGACTATAGTTTCTTAAATTTGATTAAATAACAATTTTTTGTTAGAATTCATTCTCTTTTGGAAACAATCCTTTCAATTTCTACTGAGCGTTTCCTTCAAAATCGCACTTCTCTGTGCTGTCAATAGCATGCGATCGCATGCGTTATTTACATCTTGCATTATCTTAATAAAAACATATTTTTTACTTTCAACTTAATTTAAATAAGGGGAACAGTTTGTCTTTATCTCAATTTATGGAAAAGCGAACGTCATTTAATCCATTTGTGATTTTTATGACACTTTTATTTGTAAGCTCATTAGTGGGGGTCACGTTATTGCTGCCTGAACAAACCCAAACATTTTTAAATGTAGCGAAGAACGCTATTTTTTCACATTTTAGTTGGTTTTATATTTTAGCCTTTTCAATTGTTCTGTGCTTTTTAGTCATTTTATCAGTGAGCAATTTAGGTAATATCAAATTAGGGCAGGACGAGGATATGCCTGAATTTAGTTTTATCTCATGGCTTGCCATGTTATTTGCTGCGGGAATGGGTGTCGGCTTGATGTTTTTTGGTGTGGCAGAACCTTTAAGTCATTATCCTTCAAGCATAACCACAGGCGGAGCAGAGCATAAACAGCAGGAAGCCTTATTGCATACCGTCTTTCACTGGGGCATGCATGCGTGGGCGGTTTATGGCACCATTGCGCTTGCGTTAGCTTATTTTGGTTTTCGCTATAAATTACCTTTAGCACTACGTTCTTGTTTTTATCCACTCTTAAAAGAGCGAATTAACGGCAAGTTAGGTGATGCTATCGACATTATGGCGCTACTTTCAACTTTATTTGGGATTATTACTACATTAGGTTATGGCGCCGCCCAACTTGGTGCAGGTTTAGTCCAATTAGGCTGGATTAGTGAAAATAATTTTGGGTTACAAATTGCCATTATTGTTGTTGTCATGGGGCTAGCTATTTTTTCTGCTATTTCTGGTGTGGGAAAAGGCGTCAAAATACTGAGCGAACTCAATTTAGGGTTAGCCTTTACTTTGTTACTCTTTGTGTTAGTAACTGGCCCAACACTCTATTTGCTGTCGGCATTTAGCGATAATATTGGTAACTATTTAAGCAATATTTTGCAATTAAGTTTTAAAACTTATGCTTATGAGCAAGAAAATACAGATTGGTTTAGTGGTTGGACAATTTTATATTGGGCATGGTGGTGTTCATGGGCGCCATTTGTGGGGCTATTTATTGCTCGAATTTCCAAAGGGCGCACAATTCGTGAGTTTATCTTTGGTGTATTAGTGATTCCAACACTTTTTGGCATTTTATGGTTTACAGTATTTGGTAACACAGCAATCTGGCTAGAAGATCACGTTGCTAACGGCGAGTTAGGCAAAATGGTTTCATCACCAGAAATTTTGCTCTTTAAATTTTTAGACTATTTACCGTTACCCGCAATAACGGGCATCGTAAGTTTAGTGATTATTGCATTATTCTTTATTACTTCAGCCGACTCGGGAATTTATGTATTAAACAATATTGCTTCTCGAGATAAAAGTTTGGCAGCACCTCGTTGGCAAGCCATGATGTGGGGCGGAATAATGTCTTTGGTTGCGATTGTGTTAATGAATGTTGGTGGACTGGCAAATTTACAGTCAATGACACTAATTGTGGCATTACCCTTTGCGATGTTAATGCTGGTAATGTGTTTTAGTTTGTGGAAAGGTTTAAATGCTGATAAACAATACTTTGCCACTAAAGTAACGCCAAGTACGGTATTTTGGACGGGAAATAAATGGCGAGAGCATCTTGAACAAATGATGAATCAAACCCAAGAGCGAGATATTCTTCGTTTCTTAAAACATAAAGCGCTTCCTGCAATGCGAGAGCTTCGTCAAGAATTGATTGGTAAGTATGGTTTTGTTGTGCATATCAATACGTTGTTTGAACAAGAAGAACCCGCAGTGGAATTCATCATTCAAAAAGAATCGTTACGAGATTTTATGTATGGGATTAAATCGGTTGGCAGAGAAGTTTCAGAACAGTTGATTAACGATGAAAACTTGCCTCATATTCAGCATAGTACAACCTATGAGCCTTATACTTACTTCTTTGATGGGCGAGTGGGATATGATGTGCAGTATATGAATAAAGAAGAACTGATTGCGGATATTCTTAAACAATATGAACGCTATCTCAGCTTATTAGAAAGCGTTGGGCAGGAATTGATGGCTCACGAACAGACTGAATTAGCCGAGTAGCATAAAACAAGCGGTCGGTTTTTCCTTATTTTTTGCAAAATTTGGGAGAAATACGACCGCTTGTATTACATTATTCTGTTTGTTCTTTGACTTTTTTGCCGTTATTCCATTCGATTACGCGGTAGGGGGTCGCAACACCGTTGTCATTCCGGAAAAACACTTCTTTGCCGTGTTTTACTTTACCGTTCATTTCTTGCATGTGTACTTCTAGGTCATTTTTATATTGCCAAATGACAACTAGCTTACCACTTTCATCGTATTCGTGGGAAAAACCATCCGCTAAATTATTTTTATAGTCAATAGCCGCTTTTACTTTGCCATTTTCCCAGTAGTGCATAATTTTGCCGTGTATTTCACCTTGATCATTATAGCGCATGGTGCTTTTTAGTTTGCCGCTCGGATAGTAAATCGGTGATTCACCAATAACTCTGCCATTTGGGCCAATAGTGAATATATTTTTAACCACATTTGAACCGTCATGATAAACGACACAACGTTGGTTGCCATGGTTATCAAATGTGCAGTCGCCTGTTGGATCAAAAGCATAAACATTTCCAGCAATCGTTGCTAATGAAATTAACCACCATTTTTTCATAAATTTTTCCTTTTAAAGAGAGAAATGAATTCACTCAATTTTAGCATAGTTTTCTAAAAGTTGAGTGAATTTCTATAGTATATTGAGGTAACTTTTTATCGTTATCTATTTTATGTCAGCAATGGTATTTAAAATCCGCTTATCTGAAATTGGGTATTTTGTACCCAGTTGTTGTGCAAATAAACTAACTCTTAGTTCTTCAATCATATAACGAATTTCTAACACTTCAGCCGGTATAGCTTTGGATTTTGGTAGTTTAGCCAAAAGCTGTTTATAAGCTTCTTGTACCTGTTCGACTCGTAACATTTTAGCTCGGTCGGTATTGGTATCCGTGCCAAGTTTGTCCAAGCGTTTTCCGATAGCGGTCAAATATCGGTAAAGATCTGCAAGTCGTTCAAAGCCTGCTTGGGTGACGAAATTTGGATAGATTAAACCAGCGAGTTGCGTTTTTATATCCGAGAGCGCAAATGCCATTGTAAAATCCATCTTACCTTTCATGCGTTTGTTTAGCTCGAAAGCAAGGGTTAATGATTTTTCCACTTGTAGGGCAATTTCCACCGTTGTTTCGTTTAAATTAGCGCGAACAAATTCATGCAATGCATTAAATTTTTCTTCTGTCCACACAAAGCCACCAAATTCTTCGATCAATTTATCAACTGCGCAGGCAATGCAGTCATCAATCAATTCCACCACTTTGCCAAATGGGGCAAAATAAAGTCCGAGTTTGGCTTTGTTGGGCAGTTTCTCGTGTAAATATTTAATAGGTGAAGGAATATTCAATAGCAATAAACGGCGCAGCCCTGCTTGCATGGCTTGTTGTTGTTCAGCTTCTGTTTCAAAGAGTTTAATGCCTACTGCATTTTTCTCATCCACAATGGCGGGATAAGCTTTTACGCTGAAATTTGCTTTTTTCTGCTCATAGCATTGTGGCAATTCTGCAAATTGCCATAAATGTAGACCACTTTGTTCAATGCCATCATCAGCAATATGCGAAAGTGCTGTTTTGACTTCATCTTTAAGTTGGAATTTCAACGCATCTAAATCTTCACTTTCAGAGAGTGTTTTTCCTTTTTCATCCACCACTTTAAAATTCATTTTTAAATGTGAGGGCAGTTGTGATAAATCCCATAATTCTGGAGCAATAGTCACGCCTGTCATTTTACGCAGCTCATCACTTAGGCTTTGTAATAATGGTTTTTTAAATGGCTCTGCACGCGCTAAAAAGGCTTCCGCATAATTTGGTGCGGGCACAAAATTCCGGCGAGTGGCTTTTGGCAGTGCTTTAATGAGGCTGATGACTAATTCATGACGAAGCCCTGGAATTTGCCAATCAAAGCCTTCTGGCTCAATTTGATTCAGTAATGGCAATGGAATATGCACCGTAACACCATCAGATTCTGCGCTAATATCAAATTGATAGCTTAATTTCAGTTTGAGATTGCCTTGATACCAAAAATTCGGGAAATCTAACTCTGAGACCTTATTGGCGCCTTTATTGATTAAGAAGGATTTTTCAAAATTCAGTAATTCTGGATTAGCTTTACTTGCTTTTTTCCACCAGCTATCAAAATGGCGACTAGACACGACTTCTGTGCCAACACGCTGATCGTAAAAATCAAACAATACTTGTTCATCAACCAAAATATCTCGACGGCGAGATTTATGTTCTAAATCTTCCACCTCTTTGATCAAGCGGTTATTTTCTTTGAAAAATTTGTAATTGTTGACCCATTCGCCTTCTACCATCGCAGAGCGAATAAAAATTTCTCGGCTAATAGCAGGATCTATCGCACCGTAATTGACTGGGCGATTGCTGACAATCGGCACGCCATAAAGCGCAACTTTTTCATACGCCATCACAGCCCCTTTTGATTTTGCCCAATGTGGTTCGCTATAGCTACTTTTCACTAAATGTTGCGCTAATGGTTCAATCCATTCTGGCTCAATTTTCGCAACAGTTCTTGCCCATAATTTGGTGGTTTCAACTAATTCTGAGGCAATGATCCATTTCGGCTGTTTTTTGAAAAGCGCAGAGGTCGGAAAAATGAAAAATTGGGCGTTTCTTGCCCCTAAATAATGCATTTTTTCACTATCTTTCAAGCCGATATGTGAGAGCAAACCTGCTAATAAAGCCGTGTGAATTTGCTGATAATTTGCTTCGAGTGTGTTAATTGGCAAGCCCATTTCTCGTACTGATAAGCGCAGCTGATGGTAAATATCTTGCCATTCACGGACACGAAGATAATTGAGAAAATCTTTCTGGCATTGTTTGCGGAATTGATTTTTGCTCAATGCTTTTTGCTGGGTTTGGATGTAATGCCACAGATTCACAAAAGCTAAAAAATCAGAATCTTTATCTGCAAAGCGGCGATGTTTTTCATCCGAGGCTTGTTGTTTTTCTTGTGGTCTTTCTCTTGGATCTTGAATAGAAAGAGCAGACACAATCATCATTACTTCGTGCAAACTGCCATTTTTAGCGGCTTCAATCACCATTCGACCTAAACGGGGATCAATCGGTAGTTGGGCAAGTTGGCGACCAATTTGAGTTAATTCCCGCTTTTCACCAAATTTAGTTTTACGCGTTTTAAAGGCTTGTAATTCTTCAAGCAAGCGAATACCGTCTTGAATTTGTCGAATATCAGGAGAATCAACAAATGGGAAAGCGGTAATATCACTTAAGCCAAGCGAATTCATCTGTAAAATTACCGAGGCCAAATTAGTACGAAGAATTTCTGGATCGGTAAATTCAGGGCGACTGTTAAAATCTTCCTCTGAATATAAGCGAATACAAATCCCTTCGGACGTTCGACCGCATCGACCTTTACGCTGATTTGCCGAAGCTTGAGAAATAGGCTCAATCGGTAAACGTTGTACTTTTGTGCGATAACTATAACGAGAAATCCGTGCCGTCCCCGTATCAATAACATATTTAATGTTTGGAATCGTTAATGAAGTTTCTGCCACGTTAGTTGCAAGAATTACACGATTTAACCCGCTTGGACGGAAAATCCGTTGTTGTTCTTCGGCTGAAAGACGGGCATATAGTGGCAGAATTTCAGTAAAACGAAGTTCCTGTTTTTGTAAGGCTTCTGCAGTATCGCGGATTTCACGTTCGCCGTTCATAAAAATCAGAATATCGCCTCGGCCTTCAGCTTGTAGCTCATCAACCGCATTTAAAATGCCTTGAAGTTGGTCTTGATCCTCTTCTTCTACGATTGGACGATAACGAACTTCTACAGGGAAAGTTCTGCCTGAAACTTCAATAATTGGCGCATTATTAAAATGGCGTGAGAAGCGTTCTACATCAATGGTTGCAGAAGTAATAATGACTTTTAAATCTGGGCGTTTGGCTAGAATTTGTTTGAGGTAGCCCAAAATAAAATCATTGTTCAAGCTCCGTTCATGAGCCTCGTCAATAATCAACGTATCATATTGATTTAAGTAGCGATCGGTTTGAATTTCTGCCAGTAAAATCCCGTCAGTCATTAACTTAACCAAAGTATTTTCGCTAACTTGGTCGTTAAAACGAACTTTATAACCTACGGTGGAGCCCATTTCAGAACCAAGCTCTTCGGCAATTCGGTTTGCGACCGAACGTGCGGCAATTCGACGAGGCTGAGTGTGCCCGATCAAGCCATTAACGCCACGTCCTAGCTCTAAACACATTTTAGGCAGCTGGGTGGTTTTGCCTGAGCCAGTTTCCCCTGCAATGACTACGACTTGGTTTTCTGCAATCAGTTTTAGAATTTCTTCACGGCGTGCAGAAACAGGTAAATCAGGATAGCTGATTTTCAGATTTTCAAGCTGAGTTTTACGAGTAGCAAAATGAGCTTGCGCAGATAAGATAGATTGCTCAATTTCTGCAATCACAGCTTGCTTGGTATCTGATTTTTTTACGTTAGATAAGCCATGAATACGAGAGCGCAAACGGCGATAATCACTGGTTGTGATATTTTTTAATTGCGCAATTAACGCTTTTTGCGTCTCATCAAGCGGTCTGTTTTGGTGATTTTTTTGCATATTTATAAAAAGATTATTCAATCAGAGATGAAATGAGATTATTTTCCTAGGCCTAAAAATAGCGAGCAAATACCCGCAGCAATCAATGGACCAACTGGCACGCCACCTAAAAATGCCACGCCTAAAATGGTGCCAATAAGTAAGCCTGTCACAATGATTGGTTGAGCCGACATTAAATTCACGCCACGACCACCTAGCCAAGCAACAAAAATACCAATAGCAATAGAAAGCAGTATTTTCCAATTTAGCATTTCTGCCAGTGCCGGAAATTGAATTCTGCCAGAAACAATGGGGCTTAATACGGCAATTGTGAGAATGATAATGCCGATGGTTAATCCACTTTTTTCAAGCTGAGGGATATATTTACTTAAAAAGGTTTGTTGCATAAGTAGCAAAACGGTGGCAGAAATGGTAATGGAATTATTATTGCCCATTACACCAAGAAAAATGAGTGCCACTAAAAATAGGGCAACAGGGTTAAATTGAAGAGTCATAAGTGGTATCGTTCCAGTATTTGTAAAAAAGTAGAATGAATCTTCTAATAATTTACTACAAGTCTGCTAATTAGCAAGCTTATTTCTATACTATAGAAATTTAGTTAGTAGCAAATATCCAACTATTTATTCAGAATATTGGAAAAACTTTCTAATATTACTTCTACAAATGATTTTTGTCATATTGGAGTACGATGCTAGAGTTTATAATTGAGTAAGCGTGTATTCTAGCATAGATTAGAGAGAAATTAAGACATTCCTCTTGCTTATTAATAGCGCTGTATCTAGAATACAAGTTCTAACTTATTACTAAATTAATAAACAAAATGCAACAGAATAGATTAACTCCAGAGCAAATCGCGATCTTAGATTTTTGGCATAAAATAGAATTTTTTCTTCCTTATGATCTAGAAGATACGCTTTCTAAAATTAAGAAGGCTCAACAAAACTATCTGCCTTTATTTAAGCAGAAAATAGAATTTCTATCAACTGAAGAATTATGGAGATACTTAACACCAGGTTTACATAAAGATGAAGTTATTTTAGGTTTTGATCTTTTTATTGGTATTTATAATAAAAATGAATTAGCAGAAAAATTAAACAAACTTTTAAAGTTTGATACTAGTAGTGAAAATGTTCGCTTTATTGGTAATATTAAAAACAACATATCTTCAAGTAATGGGAAAGGGTTAAGTTGTTGTGCAAAAATTAGCTTAGATGAATTTGGACGTTTAGACCCATATAAATCAGGAAATATTGAAGTGTCAACAGCGCCTTGGGCTATTGGTCAGATCCGCAAGAATAATGGGGATGTTACTTGTTTGGATTTTGAGCAATTTGATTGTGAGATGAAATTGCTTAAAGATACTCTTGCTGACTTTTTAAGAATGAACATAGAGCCCCATGTAACCAAAGAAAATCCTTTTCCTGCGTTAAGTGGAAAAAATATTGTTCAACTTATAGATGTTGTAATGGAATGGATGAATTTTAGCCCAAATTCTGATGATGTTACTCATTTTTATATTTATCCTAAAAGAGGAAAAAAAACAAGAAAAGAAAATAATAAAAATGAATCATTAAAGTTTACTGTTGAAGTTGAAAATATTCAGATTTCTATTCTAAATAGTTTTTTTGCAATTGATCTTGCTAAAACTATTCAAGCTGGAATGAATAATAAAATAGTTGGTAATACTTTGATTTCTTATCTTTCTAAAACATATAAATACATTGACTTATATGATTCATTGGAAGGGAAGGAGTGCATTATTGAAAATTTAAAGCCAGAGTACATTAATCATGGACATTGGTTTAGTGAGAATTCTCATCATATGAGTTTGATGCAGCAATTTGCTATTAATACAATATTCAAAGAAATTAATAAAAATCCGGAAGGTCGATCACTTTTTTCTGTTAATGGTCCTCCAGGAACAGGAAAAACAACTTTATTAAGAGATATCTTCGCAGAAAATATTGTTCGTAGAGCCACTGCATTAGCTAATTATTTAGATGTTAAAAGTACTTTTAAATCGGATAAGATCAAAATTGAGTTTGGAAGGAATACATTGGAATTAGCAGTTCTTCAAGATGATTTAACTGGTTATGAAATGGTTGTTACTTCGTCAAATAACGCTGCTGTTCAAAATATTTCGGAAGAGTTACCTCAAATGAAAGCTCTTGGTAGAAATTGGTATGATATGAAGAAAAATACTAAAGTAAAGTATTTACAAAGCGTGGCAAGAAATTTGATTTCTTGTAAGAAAATAAATAAGAAAAAAGAGTATGTAGAATTAGATTTTGAACAACAACCATGGGGATTAATTGCATGTGTATTAGGGAGAAAAGATAAAAGAGAATTTTTTGTTGAGCAATTTACGCAAGAGCCAGATCCTAACCTTAACGGATTTAAAGAAGATTATTTTGATAGTATTTATACGTGGAGAAAAAGATATTCAGGTCCAAGCTTTAGTAAAGCAAGAGAAGCATTTTTAACTAAACAAAAAGAGGTTAAAGAACATATTTCTCATCTTACTACCTATATGAATATTGTATTGAAATGGAAAGATTTATGTGAATTTGATTTTGAACATGAAGCTTATTTAGCTAAATTAGAAATTGAGCGTAACTTATCTAAACTTACAAACTTGATTCAAGAACGAGAATTTTTAAATTTAAATAAGCCTACTTTATTAAGTAGATTATTTTTTCCTAAGAATTATCAATGTTATTTAGAAAAAATTAAGAATAATAATTTTGAACAAGAAAATCAACGTCATTTAAGACTTCTTTCTGAAGATAAGCTACTCAATATACAAGAAAAACAAAATGAAAAAGAACGCTTGTTTGCAAAGCTTTCAGAGTTAAGAAATATTTTAGGATATAGCGAAAATTTTAATGAAAGTAAAGTTAAAACACCTATTAATATGTTAGAGGATTTAGAGAAAGAACAATGGCAAATTAGTGGATTCTGGTCTGATGAAAATCTTAATCATAAACGTTCAGAATTATTTCAAGCCGCATTAAGTTTGCATGAAGCATGGATAGCTGAAAGTATTAGTTGTGGTTTCAGTGGCAATATTTTAGCCATAAAAAATTTGATAGGAGGTCAGCAGTTACAAGGTAATCCAGAAAAAATAGAAGAAGCTGCTTTACTAATTTGGCAAAGCTTATTTATGATGGTACCAGTTGCTTCCACTACTTTTGCTTCTTTTGGATATCTATTCCGTTATTTAGGTGCCCAAAGTCTAGGTTGGATTTTTGTTGATGAAGCAGGGCAAGCTATTCCTCAGGCTGCGGTAGGTGCCATGTGGAGAGCTAAAAATGCTATAGTTGTGGGCGATCCATTGCAAATTGAACCTGTATTTACTACTCCTGAGAAATTAACAGATATATTGTTTAAGGCAAGTAAAATTCAGGTCGATTTTGAGGTCTCTCCACATAAAACATCTGTTCAAGTATTAGCAGATAAAGCTAATCCATATGGAGCATATTTGGATGTTGATGGAGAAAGTACTTGGATTGGAAGCCCATTACGGGTGCATCGTCGTTGTCTGGAGCCAATGTTTTCAATTTCTAATTGTATAGCTTATCAAGGTAAAATGGTTTTTGGATTGAATAAAAAACATCCAATTCAAGATCCATGGTTAATGGGAGATAGTGCTTGGATTCATTTATCAGAAGGGGAACAACAAGAAGAAAAAGAAGTTGAACTTGTAAGTAATATTTTTAGGCAGCTTTGTCTTCAGCGTTATAAAGATAAACAGTTACCTCCAATATACATAATCTCTCCTTTTAAAGAAATGTGTGAGAAGATTAGAACGCGTTTAAAAGAAAATGAAAAATTATGGAGCGAATTTGGAGTGAGTGGGGGTGATTGGGTTAACAAGAATGTAGGTACTGTGCATACTTTTCAAGGAAAAGAAAGCAGTATAGTTTTACTAGTTTTAGGAAGAAATCAATCAGATATTATTAAAGCAATGCCTTTAGTGAGTAAACCAAATTTATTAAATGTTGCAGCTACTCGAGCAAAAGATCGTTTATTTCTTATCGGTGATTATCATGTTTGGAAAGAAAAATATGAATGTTTTAAAAAAGCTTTACCGATACTAGATAATATTATTGATGCATCAATTTTTCTTGAAAAATTACAGAAAAAAGTAAAAGAGGTTCGATAATTAAACAAAGGCGAGTTTAAAACTCGCCTTTGTTAAAATATTATTTTATGCAGCAACCATGACCATCGCTGGACGAAGTACGCGACCTTGTAGAGTGTATCCTTTTTGTAATACTTGGCTGATATGGTTAGCATCAATGCCTTCTGCCGGTTGCATTGAAATAGCTTGGTGAAGTTCAGGATTGAATACTTCGCCAACTACACCGACTGCTTGAACGCCAAATTTCGCAAGGGTAGAAATGAATTCTTTGTGGGTCATTTCAACACCATCGACTAAAGCTTGGGTGGTTTCATCTGAAACGGCTTTGTCTAATGCGGCTAATCCACGCTCTAGGTTATCTACTACAGTTAATAATTCTTTAGAGAATTTTTCTAATGCGAATTTATGCGCTTTTTCTACCTCTTGTTCAGCGCGACGACGCATATTTTGAATTTCAGCTTGTGCACGTAATTGGATATCTTGTTCACGCTTATCAGCCTCTGCAATGTAGGTTTCTAATTCGTTAATACGAGCATAGCAACCAGCAAGTTCAGCTTCGATTGGTTGTTCTTCTGTTTCTACAGTGGTTTCCTGAACTTGTTCTTCTACTTTTTCTTGTTCATTGATTTCTGGGTTTTCATTGGCTTGAGTCATGATAAATCCTCTTTTAAGTGATTCAATAGGTTAAACTTTCTTTAATATAATAACAAATTCTTGCAATTCAAGAAAATGACAAAAATAATTTCATTTTTACTGAGAAATTCCTTGCAAAATCTAGGGGGTCACTTAAAATTCCCCTCAATTTCCGCTGTGTTGTGATAGTGTGAAAGATTCGTCAATTTTCGGATTTATCCGAACGCTTTTATCTTTTTTTCTTAACGGAGAAAACTTAAATGAAAAAAATCGCAGGTTTAGTCGCTGCAGGCGTGGCTTCATTAGTGTTAACAGCTTGTAATGAAGAGAAAGCAACCACAACGGAAACCGCAGCCCCGGCAAACGCGGGCACCGTTCACTTATATACTTGGACGGAATATGTACCAGAAGGCTTATTAGATCAATTCCAAAAAGAAACAGGCATTAAAGTTGAGGTTTCAAGTCTTGAATCTAATGAAACCATGTATGCGAAGTTAAAATTACAAGGTAAAGACGGTGGTTATGATGTTATCGCACCTTCTAACTACTTCGTATCAAAAATGTCAAAAGAAGGTATGTTAGCTGAACTTGATCACAGCAAATTACCGGTAATTGCAGAATTAAATAAAGACTGGTTAGACAAACCTTACGATAAAGGTAATAAATACTCATTACCACAACTTTTAGGTGCGCCAGGTATTGCATTTAACACGAACGATTATAAAGGTGACCAATTTACTTCGTGGGGTGATTTATGGAAACCAGAATTCGCAAATAAAGTGCAATTATTAGATGATGCGCGTGAAGTATTTAACATCGCATTATTAAAATTAGGTAAAAATCCGAATACTACTGATCCAGCTGAAATCAAAGAAGCTTTTGAAGAGTTGAAAAAATTACGTTCAAACGTACTTTCATTTAACTCTGACAACCCTGCAAACTCATTTATTTCAGGTGAAGTTTCAGTAGGTCAATTATGGAATGGTTCTGTTCGCATTGCGAAAAAAGAAAAAGCACCAATTGATATGGTTTTCCCGAAAGAAGGCCCTGTTTTATGGGTGGATACTTTAGCGATTCCAGCCAATTCGAAAAACAAAGAAAATGCGCATAAGCTAATTAACTATTTATTGAGTGCGAGTGTTTCTAAACAACTCACACTTGAAATTGGTTATCCAACTTCAAACGTGAAAGCATTAGAAGAATTACCAAAAGAAATCACTCAAGATCCAGCAATTTATCCAACAGCAGAGATTCTACAAAAATCTCACTGGCAAGATGATGTGGGCGATGCAATTGAGCTTTATGAAAAATACTATCAAGAGTTAAAAGCTTCTAAATAATCTTAGATAGATAAGTAAAAGGCAGAATTTGAGAAATCAAATTCTGCCTTTTTTGTTCTTATCTGTTGACTATAGTGCAGTAAAGAAGCTAATTAAGCCTAATACTACACCTGGTGAATTGGCTAGTGCTACTGGATAATCGCGTTTTTCTTTTAATAATCCATAAGCAACCCATAATGAGCAGTTAACTGCTGTGGCAAGTGGTTGCAAAACACCACCTTTTTGCCCCGCTAGGTTTAAATTAATTTGTTCTAAATAAGAGACATACATGCATACCGCAGTGAAAGTGGCAACCCAACCTAAAATGTTAATGAAACGTTCGTTTGTCATTCTTCCCCCAATTTAATAACTAAAGTATATATTTAATGATTTCTTAATTCTCTTTAATTATATTAAATTATTTCTTTAAAGTCAATAATATTTGATGTTGTGTGTATTCTATGCTTTTTATTGACAATAATTTTGTTAGGGAGAAAAAAATCCCCACACCGTATTTCAGTTATGGGGATTTGAGATAAACAAGACTATAAACCTAATACTTTACGTCCGTTAATGGAGGCAATATTTGCCATTTCTTCAAGGTTGGTAAAGCGACATCCGGCAGAAAGCAAGCTTAATTCTTGCCACATATCACCCTCACAAAGTGGTACCATGTAATCACAGATATTATCTGTACCAATAGCCACAGTAATACCTTCTGGAATGAGTTCATCGGCAGGGGTTAATGCATTATGGAAGGGTTGAAGATCTTCTTTACGTCCACTATCAATCCATGCCATTGGGCAGGCAATAACCATCATTTGTGCATCACGCATTTTTTGATAGAGCATTTTTCGATATTCTTTAGGATGTGCACCAATTGAAATACCATGAATTGCAACTACCCGCCCTTGCATACCGTGTTCAATGGCTTTATCGCATAGTTGTTCGGTTTCTTTTTCTTTTGGGGTATTAAATTGGTCAACGTGAACGTGCAACATTTTGCCAAGCGATTTCGCTTTATCCATTAAAATATCCATGGCCTCTAAGCCTTTACCAAAATCTAATTCATCTCGATAAGGCAAACCACCAATCATATCTACCATTTCAGAGCCGATATCAAACCATTTTTTAGCGCTAGGTTCAATCACGCCTTTTAAGGTTTGGTTGGCGAATTTCAAAATAATGTCACTTTTATAAACTTCACGAGCTTTATGAGCGGCAATAATTGCACGATCTTCGCAGACTGCATCAATATCTACGAAAGTACCGAATGCGGTTACCCCTTGTGAAATCATTAGCTCAATAGCTTGGCTAAAGCGGCGATAGTAATCATCGACAGTTGAATTGCGTTTAATTTCATCGACTAAATCCCATTTTTGTTGGAGGTTTGCATTTTGATAAATGGTAATTTTCTCTGGAGTCATGGTAAAGGCGCGGTCGGCATGAGCGTGGGAATTAACCCAACCTCCTTTTTTGATAATTTCATCACGAATATGACCTTTTAAAGTGCGAATAAGTTGACCCATGGTTATTTATCCTATTTTGCAAAATTTAGACGAAAAAAAATCGCTTGTAAAAAGCGATTTGAAGAAAAGAGAGAAATGAATAAAAAAATAGCTACGCCTCGTAATACGATGCGTAGCGAAAAAAATGGTAACATTGATCGAGAAGAATTCATTTCTAGTTCCTATGTTTGGACTAGAGCGATAGTATAATGACTTTTTTAGAAAATGCAAACGGTTGCATTTGGTGGCATAGTCTTCTAAAATTTGCTCCGTTCTCATCGGGGTGCTTATAGGCTGAGATATGTGATCATAAACCCGTAGAACCTGAACTGACTAATATCAGCGTAGGGATTTGAGATGGCGTGCCTGCCTTTCTTAAATCCTTCTATATTCTTTTAGAAGGAACTTATATGAACCAACTAACCAAACTTTCCCTTTCTGCCGTTTTTCTTAGCACAAGCGCTTTGGCACAACAGCCAATGTTAAATGTTTATACTTACAGCTCATTTGCTTCAGAATATGGACCGGCTAAACAGCTAGAAGCAAACTTTGAAAAAACTTGCCAATGTGATTTACGTTTTCTGCCATTTGATGATGGCATCACGATGTTTAACCGTGTGCGTTTAGAAGGAAAAAAAACTAAAGCTGATGTAGTGTTAGGCATAGATTCCTTTCTTAAAGATGAAGCCGAAAAAGCAGGCTTATTTACTGCGCATGAATTATCTTTAGATTCAATTGCCATTCCGACTAATAATTGGAAAAGTGAAGTTTTCTATCCTTTTGACTACGGCGAATATGCCTTTATTTATAATAAAGATAAATTAAAAAATCCCCCAACTTCCATGAAAGCGTTAATTGAGCGAACTGATTTACGTGTTATTTATCAAGATCCTAGAACAAGCACTGTGGGGCGAGGCTTGTTAATGTGGGTAAATGCGCTTTACGGAGAGCAAGGCGAACAAGCGGTTGCAGAGCGTTGGACAGCCTTAAGCAAACATACCGTTACGGTGGGTAAAGGTTGGTCAGAAACCTATGGAGCTTATTTAAAAGGTGAGGCTGATTTAGCGCTAAGTTACACAACTTCACCGTTATACCATCAATGGTATGAAAATGATGATAAGAATGTTGCAGCCATTTTTGATGAAGGGCATTTAGTGCAAGTGGAATATGGCGCGATTATGCAATCTTCCAAACAAAAAGCATTGGCACAAAAATTCTTACAATTTTTAACCACGCCAGAATCACAAAAAATTATTGCTAAAGCAAATATTATGCACCCAGTCATTACTGAAGAAGTGGATCCATTATTGAGTGCACAACCAAAAACAAAAACGTTAACGAATTTTGCTATGCCAAGTAGTGAACAAGTGCGTCAATGGTTGAATATTTGGCAAAAAGCTATCACTCAATAATGAATTTTTTTTGATTTTATTTGTCTGTAAGGCGGTAAGCGGTCGGATTTTATGAAAATTTTGCAAAATAGGTTGCCAAATTGATTAACTTCTGTTATTTATACCGCCTTTTAGAAGACCCCAAATTTTATTTATCATTCAGCTTTGTTTATGACTGAAAAATAAAGCCACTTTTTAAAGCAATTTTGGGTAAAGAATTGGGTAAAATCAAAAACAGGAGTGAATCATGACACAAGTAAGTAACAGCGCCTCATTAGGATTATTAGCCATTGCGGGTGTTAAACCTTACGAATTAAAGAAGGGTGAAGAGTATATGAATGATGCTCAAAAAGCACACTTCACCAAAATTCTAAAAGCGTGGCATGCGCAAATCATGGAAGAGGCTGAAAGAACAAAAAGCCAAATGCAAGAAGAAGTTGCAAACTTTGCAGATCCTGCAGACCGTGCAACCCAAGAAGAAGAGTTTAGTTTAGAGTTGCGTAATCGTGATCGTGAGCGCAAACTGTTAAAGAAAATCGAACAGACTTTACACAGTATTTCAGAAGATGAATATGGTTACTGCGAAACTTGTGGCGTAGAAATCGGCTTAAAACGCTTAGAAGCACGCCCAACAGCAGATATGTGTATCGACTGCAAAACCCTAGCAGAAATTAGAGAAAAACAATTAGGGTTATAATGATTATAACGGAGAGTGGTATAAGCTCTCCGTTATCCTATTTTTATATGAAGTTTATTGAGGTGAGCTATTTTTAATTACATTAAATCGTTTTTTTCTCGCCCTAAAAAAGCGAAAAAACAACAATTTGCAGATGAAATAACGGAGCGTCAGGAACGAAAAGCAGATAATAAACCGCTATCTCATCGCACTGAATCTAAATCTAAATCCTCCCCCTCTTCTGAACGAGCACGAAAAGGTCGAAAAACGCAAGATCGTGTCCCGTCTCATATGTTACACAAAAAATACACGCTAAATGCATCACATTTTGATATTAGCCCACGCGCCTTTCCAAAACACGCATTAACTATTGTTGAAAAATTACAACGTGCAGGTTTTGAAGCTTATATTGTGGGCGGTTGTGTTCGGGATTTACTATTAGGTAGAAAACCGAAAGATTTTGATATATCCACCAATGCTAGACCGGAAGAAGTGCAAAAAATCTTTGGTCGTCAGTGTCGTTTAGTAGGTAAACGCTTTCGTTTAGCCCATGTGGTGTTTGGGCGAGAAATCTTTGAAGTAGCAACATTTCGCGCTAATCATGAAAATCATAGCAATGATAAAATTTCTAAAGTCAGTGATGAAGGAATGTTGTTGCGCGATAACGTATATGGCTCTTTACGCGAAGATGCAGAGCGCCGTGATTTTAGCGTGAATGCCTTTTATTACGACCCAACACATAACATCATTTTCGATTTCTTCAATGGTGTTGAGGATTTACAAGCGGGTAAATTACGCCTATTAGGGAATCCTATTCAGCGCTATCAAGAAGACCCTGTACGCATGCTGCGTGCCATTCGTTTTATGGCAAAACTAGATATGTTTTTGGATAAACCAACCGCCAAGCCAATTAAAGAAATGGCTGGGTTGTTGACGAATATTCCGGCTGCACGTTTATTTGATGAGTCGCTCAAATTATTACAATCTGGCGAAGGTGTAAAAACTTATCAGTTGCTACGTGAATATGGCTTGTTTGAATTGCTATTCCCAGTACTGCCACCGTTTTTTACCCCGAATCAAGACAGTAATGCGGAGCGCATGTTAATCAAAGCATTAACCTCAACAGATGATCGGATTAAAGATGGTTTACCTGTTAATCCTGCATTTTTATTTGCTGCACTCTTTTGGTATCCGTTACGAGAGAAAATTGATGAGTTGAAAAATGAAGGTGGATTAAATTCGCATGATGCAATGATGCTTGCGGCAAATGAGATTTTAGATGAAAGTTGCAAAGCTGTTGCGCTACATCGACGTCATACGGGAGTGATTCGTGAAATTTGGTCGTTACAATTCCAAATGACCAAACGTTCGGGTAAACGCCCATTACAAACGCTTGAAGTCCAAAAATTCCGTGCTGGTTTCGATTTGCTAGTGATGCGCGCTGAAATTGAAGGCGGTGATTTGGTAGAACTTTCCGCTTGGTGGCATGAGTTCCAATTTAGCAATGATGCACAACGTGCGGAAATGTTGAAAAATGTACGTAGCATGCCGAATTTTGCGGGTGAAGAGAAGAAAAAACGTCGCCGTAAAACACCATATCGTCGTAAGAAGAGTACTATGAAAAAGCCTGCAGGAGAGTAGCAGATGGTGCGAGTTTATATTGCGTTAGGTTCTAACTTAAATAATCCTCTGAATCAGCTTGAACAAGCGGTTGAATCTTTGCAGGATTTTGCAAAAGATTTGCGAGTCAGTCCATTTTACGGTTCTAAGCCGCATGGGCCACAGGATCAACCTGATTATGTCAATGCAGTGGCGACGTTCACAACAGAACTCTCCGCAGAGGCTTTATTAGACAAGTTACAAAGCCTTGAGCAGCAACAAGGGCGTGTACGCTTACGTCGTTGGGGCGAGCGGACTTTGGATTTGGATATTTTGCTATATGGCAACCAAGAAATTCAAACAGAACGTTTAACGGTGCCACATATTGAAATGAAAAACCGAGAGTTTGTAATTGTGCCACTTTATGATTTAGCGCCAGATTTGGTCTTACCTAATGGCGAGAAATTAGCGGATATTTATCCGCTATTTCAAGATCATCAAATGGTCTGTTTTAAACGTAAATAAACGAACAAAAGGCGCTTTTAAAGCGCCTTTTGTGTTGTTAAGCATCTGTTTTTAAGTCTTTTCTAAACGAAACCATTAACTGGTCAATTTTGAAATTCTCGGTGTCGATAATTTCAAATTTATATTGATCGTAAAGAACAAAATCCGTTTTCTTCGGAATTTTACGTAGCATATACATCATAAAACCACCGATAGTTTCGTAGTTTTCATCATTTGGGAAACTTGGAATTTCCAATGCACGCATGACATCTTCGAGCGGCGTTGCGCCATCAATTAACCAAGAATCCTCATCGCGTCGAACAATTTGCTCTTCTTCGGTTGAAACTAATTCGCCCATGACAATGCTCATTACATCGTTAAGAGTAATAATGCCGACCACTAGGGCATATTCATTGACGATGACGGCAAAATCTTCACCTGCAGATTTAAATAGCTCCAATACTTCATAAAGCGAAAGCGTATCTGGAATAAAGAGCGATTTGCGGAGCAGTCGGCTATCCGTTAAAGAAACATTTTCATGTTTCAAATATTGGGTAAGCAAATCATGCGACTCTACATAACCTAAGATTTTATCTAGCCCGTTATCACAGATTAGTAGCTTAGAATGTGAGTTCTCGCTGATAGTTTGTAATACTTGGGCTTTATTGTCGGTTCTATCCAAAAAGACAATGTTTTCACGAGTGGTCATGGTTGAAGTTACTCGTCTTTCTTGCATTTCAAACACATTTTCAATCAGATAGTGTTCTTGCGCTTTCAGTACTCCCGCTTTTGCTCCTGCATCCATCACTGCAACAATATCTTCAGAAGTCATATTGTCTTGGCGGATAGTTGAAACGCCAAAGAGTTTGAAAAGCGAGTTCGCAATCCAGTCAAAAAAGAGCACCAATGGCTTAAAGATGACAATACAAAATGACATGATACCGATTGTACGCACGGCGACTTTTTCTGGGTAAGTCATTGCAATGCGCTTTGGCATTAAATCTGCAAGAAGAATAAAAGATGAGGTCACAATTAAAAAGGCAATCCAAGAGGCTGCAGATTCTACCCATTGAGCTTGCGTATATTGTGAAAGAAATTGGCTAAAATAAGGCGTAACGGCACTTTCGCCAACCACCCCACCAAAAACGGCAACCATGTTTAATCCAATTTGGACGACAGTAATAAAACGCCCTGGCTGTTCTTGCAGTTTCATCACCTTTTCAGCGCGTTTATCGCCTTCGTTTACCATGGATTGCAGTTTCAGTTTTCGTGCGCCTGCAAGTGAAATTTCAGATGCCGAGACAATCGCACTGATCAGAATTAATAAAAAAATAATTAAAGCGGCTTCAAATAAGCTCATAATATCCTCAATTTATTTAGGTTGAGAGATTGCCATAATAGCAGATTCGTCAATATTTGCCCAAAAATGACCGCTTGTAGGCCATGCACGAATTAAAAAATCTTCGCCTTGATAGACAAAAGCCAGCTGATAAGCATGTAAATAAACTCGATCAGCGCTACTGCCGGCATAACGCGTATCGCCTAAAATCGGGCTGCTAAGGCTTTTCATCGCAACTCGCAGTTGATGTGTTTTTCCCGTTTTAGGTTGTAAAATGAATAATCGCAGATTCGGTGCAAGCGAAAGGCTATGAAATTGCGTAATGGCGGGGTGATTTTTCGTTGGACAGAGTTTCCAACTTCCGCCACGGGATTTTTCCATATCACCGATAATTTTCCCCTGTTTTTTCTTCGGTTTTTTATCACTTAATGCCAAATAGGTTTTTTCAACTTTATGTTCATGAAAAAGATGATAAAAATTTACTGCGGCAGTTTGATTACGTGCAAAAATCAGTAAGCCCGAAGTTACTTTATCTAGCCTGTGAACCAACCATAATTTTTCTACGCCAAGCTGTTTTGCTAATTTTTCGGATAATCCGACCGCTTGTTCATCTTTATGCACGCTAATACCAGCCGGTTTGTTAATCACCACAAAATCGGGGTGTTCAAAGCAAATCGTCAAATTTTCTGTCATTTTTTGCTATACTGAGTCAAATTTTGATTATTCTAACAAGGAAAGCGAATGGCACTAAATATTTATTTAATTCGTCACGGAAAAACCGTGTGGAATATAGAAGGCAGATTGCAAGGCTCGGGGGATTCTCCATTAGTTGAAGAAGGTATTTTAGGAGCGAAGAAAACGGGACAAGCATTAAAAGACGTTAAATTCAGCGCCGCTTATTCCAGTATGCAAAAGCGTGCCCAAGATACCGCCAATTACATTTTAGCGGAAAACAATTTGGCAAATATTCCACATTTTCATCATGCTGGTTTAAATGAATTTGATTTCGGCAGTTGGGAAGGTATGAAATCAGTCGATTTATTCGATCATGATGAATATTGGATAATGAAACGTACGCCAAAAGACTATCAGGCGCTGAGTAATGGTGGCGAAACTTATGAGAAAGTTTATCAGCGCGCTTTAGCGGCTTTTAAAGAAATTGCAGAAAAACATCAGCAAGATGAAAATGTCCTGATTGTTTCTCACGGAATGACATTGACGGTGCTAACAGCCGTGCTTAAAGGTTTACCATGGCATGAAGCGCGTAATGAAGATTTGCATAGTTTTGTGATAAATACCGCAATCAATATTGTTGAGGTTGACGGAGAAAAAAACACTTTGAAAGTCTTCAACCAAGTTGATCATCTAGATAAATAAACGAAAGCGGCTTAATCGCCGCTTTCATTATTTTCAAACCAACTTTCTAAAATCAAACAAGCCGAGATAGAATCAACCTTGTCTTTTTTTAGCGCTTTATATCCCCCTCGTGAAAAGATTTCTGAGCGGGCTTCAACAGTTGTCAGGCGTTCATCTTGAAAAGCAACGGGTAGATTAAATCTGCCTTGCAGGCGGTTACCAAATTTTCTGGCTCGTTGCGTTAAGGGCTGTTCAGTTCCATCCATATTCAGTGGTAAGCCAACCACTAATAAATCCGGTTGCCATTCTGCAATCACTTTTTCAATTTGTGCCCAATTTGGAATACCATCTTGTGCTTTAAAGGCTGGAAGTCCTTGTGCCGTGCCGGTAATACTTTGCCCGACTGCACAGCCAATGCTGTATGTTCCGAAATCAAAGGCTAATAGAGTTTTTGTCATATTTATGCTCTTGCAGAAGGGGCGAGAACGCCAGAAATGCCAAGTAATTCATTTGCTTCATTCCAACGATCTAAATAGCCAGTTTCAAATAAAATACGGTGGCTTGCTTCTGAAACAAGCCAGAAATTTTGCCCAATTTCTTGTTCAAGCTGCGCGCTTTGCCAGGTTGCACAACCTAAGCAAACAATAAAATGTTTAGGCGAAAGTGGCGTGCCAAAGCTATCTAAGATATCGCCTGAAGTGGTTAACATAATCTCATCAGTAACCTTATAACTATGCAAGAAATTCATTGCAGTTTTGGTATGAATAATAAAACCGCGGTCTTGATTCATCGGGCCACCGCTTAATACCATTTGATCTTTAGTGTATTCCCGCTGATTTGCCATTTGGAAATCCATTCGGGTAAGCAATTCCAGAACAGAAAGATCAGTAGGAGTGTTAATGACTACACCCATTGCGCCATTTTGATTATGTTCGCAAATATAGACAACGGTTCGGTCGAAATAGTCATCATCCATTTCTGGCGTAGCAATTAAAAATTTGCCTTGTAAGTTTTCTAACATTAAATCCGGTTTCCTATACGGTTAAATATCGCCAAAGCAGACCTGTAATGCGGTAATGGCAGCCAGTGAAGCGGTTTCTGTGCGTAGAACTCGTTTACCTAGCAGCACTTCCGTAAACCCTTCTTTTTCCGTCATTTGGATTTCTTCAGCAGATAATCCTCCTTCTGAACCAATAAGTAAACGTACCCCTTCAGGTGGAATATGCGGTAACTGACGAATAGTATATTTTGCCCGAGGGTGCAGATTTAACTTAAGCATATTATCTTGCTCTTTGCACCAATCGGTCAGTTTCATCATTGGGCGAATTTCTGGAATTTCGTTACGTCCACATTGTTCGCAAGCGGCAATCGCAATTTTTTGCCATTGTTGTAGCTTTTTATCTTGGCGCTCATCGTTAAGTTTTACCCCACAACGTTCTGACCAAAGAGGGGTAATGGTTTTTACCCCTAGTTCTACAGATTTTTGGATAGTAAATTCCATCCGATCACCCCGCGAAATCACTTGCCCTAAATGAATCGCAAGAGGCGATTCGCGATCATCTAATTCGCTTGATTCAATTTTTGCAATAATTTGTTTTTTTTCGACCGCTTGTAGGTATGCGTGGAAAATATGGTTTGAGCCATCAAATAGGATAATTTGCTCTCCCTCTTTCATTCGTAACACACGTCCAACATGGTTAACAGCATCTTCACTTAACAGACAGCTATCCAGCTCTGCAAGTGGACTTGGATGGTAAATTCTTGGAATTCTCATGGTTTCTTATATCCTCATTTTAGCCATCATTGTAATGTAATTTGGCGCTGAAATAAATTTTTCACAGGGATTTGGTGTGAAAGTGAGTCTGAAAAAACAAGCGGTCGGATTTTCTTTCTTTTTTGCAAAAAGTATGGAAAATTCGACCGCTTGTTAAAAAAGCTTTTGCTTATTTATATTGATGAATTGCGTTAGCAATTTCGTTGTCGTTGTAGATAGATTTTACGACATCTTGATAAGCTTGCGATAAGACTGATTTAATATCGTCATTATCAGTAGTCAGCGCAGCGCCTTCGTAACCACGGGTCGCATTGAAGTTTTTATTAAAGTGACCTTTTGCGCCTTTAACCGCTACTTCAACATTCACTTCGGCATTAACTTTATAAAGGATGTTGCCTTGTTCTACTGTTGCGTAGAATTTGCGTACATTCACAATCACATTTGCATTTGCACCACTTTGAACAATTTGGAAGCCTTTCGCGTTTAAGTCTTGCTGTACAGCCTGTTGGAACATCGCGCCCACTTCAGGTACGGCGGTTAAGCGGGTAATTTCACCACCTTTGGTATAGCTTGCCACTTCGCGTGAAGGACGTAAGTCTTGCGTCATGACGCTAATTGAAGCCGATTGATTTTGTGTATTAAAGGTTGCGGTTGGGCTTGGTGTGCTGAAATTAAGCACATTAGATTGGCTTTGGCAGCCGGTTAATAACGCCCCGGTGAATAAACCAGCAAGTAATAGTGCTTTTTTATTGAATTGCATCATAAAAGATCCTTTTAGTTTCAATGATTTTGAAAAAGTATAGTATGATTTGGACTGAAATACTACCGTTTCACAGGAGAAAAAATGTTAGTTGCAGAAAGTATTCAACACAAATTGACCACAAATTTTGCGCCAAGTTTTCTAAATATTGAAAACGATAGCCATTTACATAGTTCTGGTCGGGGCAGTCAATCTCATTTTAAAGTAACGATGGTGAGTGATGTCTTTGAAGGCAAACGTAATGTTGCGCGTCATCAGGCTGTTTATGCATGCTTACAATCTGAATTAGATGGCGGTGTGCATGCCTTAGCTTTGCATTTATATACCCCAGCAGAATGGCAAGAAAGAGGCGAAATCATTCCAAATTCAATGAATTGTTTAGGGATTGGAAAGTAGTCTGATTTATTTTAACGGCTAAAATAAAAGTTGATTCTGAGGGTAAATAGGGGTATATTACGCCCCGTCTTTTATTGATTCGGTGAGATGTCCGAGTGGTTGAAGGAGCACGCCTGGAAAGCGTGTATATGCGAAAGTGTATCGGGGGTTCGAATCCCCCTCTCACCGCCATTTAATAGAAGGTACTGTTTTCATAGATATTTCCTTGGTTAAGTTAAAGTAGAAATACTTTTTACATACTATATAGTTACCCTAAACATTTTGTTTAGGTTTTTTTTTATCTTAAATTTGATAAAAAACAAATGGCATAAAAAAGCGTTGTGCAAAAGTTGCTTGTAATAAGTTTTAGTATTAAAGTGGGCGTATTGTTCATTTAAGGAGAAAACGCATGAAAAATGATAAACCAATTGAGTGTGTCGGTTGTAATACTTTTGATGTCGGCACTATTTTAGATAATAGCGATTGTGATGCGGTAGTAGAGAAAATTTTTGCTACCCAACAAGAAGCTGAAGAAGGATTGGCATTTTTAACGCAAAAAGCGCGTGATACGGAAAGTGAACCCTGCCAGATTTCACATCAATACGAAGCCGTAGAGGGTGGGGTAAAATTAAGAGCTAAATTTACCTTTAGTTGCCAAGCTGAAGTGGTTATTTTCCAATTAAATACGCGAGCGTTTTAATTTGAATAAAATAAAAAAATCGAGGCAGTTTAAACTGCCTCGATTTTTTGTTAAATGAAGTTAGCGTCTTGTTTCAAATTCTGCTAGGGCTTCATCAAATTGTTGCTGCACTTTTGGATGAACAGGTGCAAAGACAGATGATGTTACAGTAATAAATGAGCAAACTAAGAAACCAGGAATAATTTCATATAGTTTAGATAAATCGTCCCAGCCAAGATAGCGCATGAGTGGGCTCCATGCAACAACGGTGATAGCACCAGATAGCATTCCCCATAATGCAGCTTTTGAGCTAATGTTACGGTTAAAGAGGGAAAGAATCACAACTGGTCCAAATGCCGCACCGAAACCTGCCCAAGCATAGGAAACTAATCCCATCACTTTTGAGTTTGGATCTTGGGCAATAATAATCGCAATAACAGAGATAAGTAATACCATTAAGCGACCAACCCAAACTAACTCTGTGCTAGAGGCATTTTTACGGAAGAAACCTTTGTAGAAATCTTCGGTAATAGCCGCAGAACACATCAATAATTGCGCAGATAAGGTACTCATAATTGCAGCAAGAATTGCAGATAATACGATGCCGACAATCCAAGGGTTAAACATGGCTTTGGATAATTCAATGAATACCGCTTCTGCATTCGTAAGGTCTAAATTTCTTTCAGTGAAATAAGCTAGTCCAAAATAACCTACTGCAACTGCACCACCTAAGCAAAGGATCATCCAAGTAATACCTATTTGGCGTGCTTTATTTAAAGAAGCAACAGAGTCTGCAGCCATAAAGCGAGCCAAAATATGTGGTTGACCGAAGTAGCCTAAACCCCATGCCAAGGCAGACACTACACCAATACCAGAAACGTTGTGCAACCAGTTACTATAAGGAATACCTGTTACAGCAGATTTTGCTTCAAGTGCCATTTTGAGATCATCCCAACTGATCGTGAGAATAACCATCACAGGCGCAAGAATTAGAGCAAAAATCATCAATGAAGCTTGAATAGTATCACTCCAAGAAACTGCTAAGTACCCACCAATAAAGGTGTAGCTAATGGTCGCAATCGCACCAAACCAAAGCGCGGTAGTGTAATCCATGCCTAATAGGCTTTGGAATAATTTTGCACCAGCCACTACTCCAGAGGCACAATAGATGGTAAAGAAGAACAAGATAATACCTGAAGAGATAATTTTCAGTGCTTTTTTCTGACGAGGAAAACGTTGTGCAAAGAACTCCGGTAACGTTAAGGCGTTGCTATATTTTTCAGTAAAAATACGCAAGCGGCCAGCAACAACACGATAGTTCAAATAAGCCCCAATAGTTAACCCAACAACAATCCAAGCTTCGGATAAACCAGAGAGAAAAATTGCTCCAGGTAATCCCATTAATAACCAGCCGGACATATCTGATGCACCAGCAGACATGGCAGTAACAAAACTCCCCATTTTGCGACCACCTAGAATATAGTCGTCAAAATTCTGCGTGGAACGGTAGGCATATAATCCAATGCCTAAAATAACGAGCAAATAGAGCCCAAAGGTAATGTAGATTTGCATAAATCACTCCTTTTTAATGTTCTTCAGAAGACATTAACGAGGTGTTTCCGCCAGCAGCTGTGGTGTTGTAACTGCGAGAGAACTCATCGTATAACGGTAAAATATCTTGGGTAGTTTGCCAATCATAGCATTTAAAAATAGCTGAGCTGTTTTCAGCTAACCATTGGCGTCGTTCTTTACTTAATTCTGCTAAGTAGATACCTTTTTGGCAGTGACCTAATTTAGTATCAACACGTATGCCCGCTTTACCAGATTTAGCTAATGGATGACTTGGCTCAACTAAAATCGTAAAGCCTTTTGCCAATAGTTTATTTGCAGCTTTTTCTGATGTAGCTAAATCGCCATTTAGAATTGCTACTTCAGAAGGCAAGTAAGCTAAAGAGTTGCGTTCACCAGTAATACTGTCTAAAACAGGTTGTGCATTACCCAGAGTGTTTTCGTCACCGAATTGGCTGTAGTAGCGGTCTGTTTTTGTTAAACGTTGCAAATAGAATTCACCACCGGCTTTCGGGCCTGTACCAGATAAACCATGACCACCAAATGGTTGTACGCCCACAACAGCACCAACAATATTACGGTTAATGTAGAAGTTGCCGCAGTGGAGGTGTTTTTCAACTAAATCCATTTGTTTACGGATACGGCTATGACAACCGCCAGTGAGGGCATAACCTTTCGCATTAACTTCATTGAGTACGTTAACCAAGTTCTCTTTTTTATAACGCACGATGTGTAAGATAGGGCCAAACACTTCACGTTGTAATTGGTTAAGATTATCTAAAAGATAGACTGCTGGTGCGACAAAATGACCATTGGTTGGTGCCTCTAATTCGACATAAGCACGAGCGACTTTCCGCATATTCGCTTTATGATTTTCTAGATTTTGTTTCGCTTCTTGATCAATTACAGGGCCAATATCCGTTGAGAGTAAACGCGGGTCGCCAAGGCTAAATTCGTTAATCGCTTCTGTAATCATTTTATAGTAATGATCTGCAACATCTTCTTGTAATAACAAGATACGTAGCGCAGAACAGCGCTGACCAGCAGAGTCAAATGCAGAGCTTAAAACGTCTGCAACAACTTGTTCTGGTAATGCAGAGGAGTCAGATACTAATACGTTTTGTCCACCAGTTTCAGCAATTAAAACAGGATCGTTATCCGCTTGTGCAATTCGTTTTTCAATCAATTTTGCAACTTCAGTTGAGCCAGTGAACACAACGCCATCAAAAGCTTGTTGTACTAATGCCGCCCCTAAATCGCCTGCCCCAAGCACCAATTGTAATGCCTCTTTTGGTACGCCTGCTTGGTGTAAAAGTTTTACTGCTGCATATGCAATAAGAGAAGTTTGTTCTGCAGGTTTGGCAATTACCGCATTTCCTGCTGCAAGGCTTGCAGCAACTTGTCCAGTAAAGATAGCTAAAGGGAAGTTCCAAGGCGAAATACAGAGAACTTTTCCGCGTGGTGCACCCAAGTGTTGATCTTTTGCGAGATATTCAAGCTGATTTGCATAATATCTGAGAAAATCGACCGCTTCTCGTAGTTCTGCAATGGCATTTGGTAATGTTTTACCAGCTTCAACAATGGCAAGTTTCATCAATAAGCCGAAGTTTTCTTCATATAAATCGGCGGCTTTTCGCAATACATTTGCTCGTTCAGTTGCGCTTTGTGCTGCCCATGTCTCATTATTTGCCGCGTTAAACACAGCTTGTGCTTCAGTTGGGTTTAAGAAAGCAACTTCTGCTAAGTTCTCTTTCAGATTAGCTGGATTGACCACGGTATGCGCAGCTAAGTTTTCTGCATTAGCCAGCACCGTGAGTGATTGCACATTTTCGATAGGTGCTTCGTTTAATGCTTGTTCTAATTTAGCTAACTCAAATTCGTTGCTTAAATCAAAACCTGCAGAGTTTCTACGATCACTAAATAGCTCAAGTGGATTGCGTACTAATTTATTCGGTTCACCATTAGATTTCTCATAGAGTTTCCAAGGCGGAATCACTAATTGTTCTACCGGAATATTTTCATCGACCAATTGATGAACAAATGATGAGTTTGCCCCGTTTTCTAATAAACGGCGAACTAAGTAAGCTAATAAGGTCTCGTGCGTGCCTACGGGGGCGTAAACACGGACTTGGCGATTAAAATTCTCTTTGCCAACAATGTTGTCGTATAAGCTTTCACCCATGCCATGTAAGCATTGGAATTCAAATTGTTTGCCTTGACCTAATTCGTGGATCGTACACATAGTTTGTACGTTATGAGTCGCAAATTGTGGGTAGATCACATCTTGAGCAGCAAGTAATTTTTTCGCAGAGGCAATATAGGAGATATCGGTGTGATTTTTACGAGTATAAAGTGGGAAGCCATCTAAGCCATCCGCTTGCGCCCATTTTACTTCGCTATCCCAATAAGCTCCTTTTACAAGACGAATCATTAAATAACCGTCTTTTTCGCGAGCAAGATTGATTAAGTAATCCAACACAAATGGGCAACGTTTAGAGTAGGCTTGAACAACATAGCCAATACCTTTGTAACCTTTGAGTTCTGGCTCATCTAGTAATTTTTCTACTAAATCCAGAGATAGCTCTAAGCGACTAGCTTCTTCTGCATCAATGTTTACGCTGATGTTATATTTTTTGGCGAGTAAGAAAAGTTCTTTTACGCGCGGATAAAGCTCGTCGATAACACGATCATATTTCGCACGCCAATATTTTGGATGGATAGCAGAAAGTTTAACGGAAACACTGTTACCATTATAGATAGTGCGACCTGCAGCATCTTTCCCCACACTTTCAATGGCATGGAGATAATCATTAAAATAACGATCTGCATCTGCTTGGGTCATGGCTGCTTCACCAAGCATATCAAAAGAGAAGGTAAAGCCTTTTTCATAACGAGGCTTAATGTTCGTTAGCGCTTCTTGCATGGTAACGCCAGTTACGAATTGTTTCCCTAAGATTTGCATAGATTTTACAATGAGCGTACGCATAATCGGGGCAGAGAAGCGAGCAAAGCTACGGCTTAACGCATTTGCGAGGCTTTTTTCGTCTAAATTTTCACTAATTTTTTTACCGAAAACTAAGCCATAACTAGCTGCGTTGATAAAAAATGAGTTAGCGTTACCAATGTGAGATTTCCAGTTACCATCACGTAATTTTTCATAAATCAAATCATCGCGGGTTTCTGCATCAGGAATACGTAACAGCGCTTCAGCTAAGCACATTAGTGCGACACCTTCTTCACTGCTTAATGAGAATTCTTGCATTAAGGCATCTGCGCCATATTGTTTTTGTTTAAGATGGCGAAGTTTGTTAATAAGTTTGATCGCATTGTCAGTAATGCGTTTTTCTTGTTCTTGGGTAAAATCTAAGGTTTTAAGCAAGTTATCTACTGCCGTTTTCTCATCTAAGCGATAGTTTTCGGTAATGAGTTGGCGTTCAGGACGGTAGGTTTTAGAAAGTTGGAAGGACATAGTAATCACCCCTTGTTGCTTTGTTACAAGATTGTTAATGAACATAAAATCAACAGAGGGAAAAGTAAATGCTTTTTTCTCGAATTTGTGAATCACTTCACAGAATTGTGTGAAAATAATGTAAAATTCACGAAAATACTGAATAAATAGCGATATTTTTTAGTTTTTGAAGAAAATAGAAAGGAAAATTTGAGAAGAATCGACCGATTCTTCTCAGAAAAATGTTAATAAAATATTACTCAATGCCAATAATCTTATGAGTTTGAAGGCTTAATTGCCATTTAGGTTTATTAGCACGAAGATTTAATTGACCTAATTGAGTGATTGTTTCTAATAGATTCATTTTGCCATCTTGCTCACAAGGAGAAAGATAGTAATGCTCAGCTTGAATTTGTGACTCAATTTGCTCGCAGAAATCGAAAATATCACCATCCACCACAATGCGAACTTCATTTGCGAAAGGAATACATTCACGCAAATACTTTTCTTGGTACATTCGTTTTGGACTAGTGGCAATGTAATCAATTTGTGAGGGAACGGATTTCAACCCGTTTGTTTCAATGGCCAGCCAGTAACCTTGTGCTTTGAGTGCATCTAATAAAATGTTTAAATTAGCATACATCGTTGGTTCGCCACCAGTAATAATGACCTGCTTAGCCTGATAACTTTGTACTTGATGAAGAATGGTATCGACAGTCCATTTTTCGTATTCTTCATAGTTGGTATCACACCAAGGGCAGGCTAAATTACATTTGCCTAGCCGGACGAAAATGGCGGGCATGCCTGTATTAAATCCTTCGCCTTGTAAGCTTTCAAAAATTTCTACAATGGGAAAGCGCGTTGTCGTAAAAATAGGTAAACTCATTACAACGACTCATCAGCAGTATATTCGCAATAAGAGGTTGGTGTTTCCCACAAACGAATAAGGCTTACAGGCAAGCCAACTTGCGTTAATTTTTCAAACATATACTTGGTCATTTCTTCAGCGGTTGAACGGCTTGGAATACCATAGACTTTTGAGTCTAATTCGATTAACAAGCGGGCGATTTTGCTCTCTTTTTCGCTATTTAGATCGTAAATGTAGGCATGATCCATTGGGTCTAAAATTTCACGTTTAACAATGGTTTTTAAATCAGAGTAATCCATAACCATGCCACGTTTAGCGCCCTCAGCCACTAATTTTCCGCTGACTTCAACTTGTAGTTTATAAGTATGTCCGTGTAGGTTTTTACATTTGCCATCATGCCCATCAAGCATGTGCGCCATATCGAAACTGAATTCTTTTGCAATTTTAAACATTTGCCATTCCTTTTTCCGCTAAGTATTCATTGAGGCCTTTTTCGCGCAATAAGCAGCTTGGGCAAGTGTGACAACCGCCTTCAACGCCTAAATAACAAGTATGAGTATGGGTACGAATGTAGTCAAATGCGCCTAATTTATCTGCTAATGCCCAGGTTTCTTTTTTGGTTAAATACATCAAGGGCGTGCGGATATTGAAGTTATAATCCATTGCTAAATTAAGGGTAACATTCATTGATTTTACAAATATATCACGACAGTCCGGGTAGCCGCTGAAATCGGTTTCACATACGCCAGTAAAAATCGTTTGAATGCCTTGACCTTTCGCATAAATAGCTGCGTAAAGTAAAAACAGAGCATTGCGACCATCAACAAACGTATTTGGTGTATCGCCTTGTTGTTTAATTTCTGCACCATCTTGCATCAGTGCGTTAGTCGTAATTGCTTTGATAACAGAAGTGTCGATAAGTGTTTGTTTAACGCCGAGATCTTGCGCAATCCAAGCTGCTTTTTCTAGCTCAATGGCGTGGCGTTGTCCGTATTGAAAGGTCACTACTTCGACATTTTCTTTGCCGAATTCTTCGATAGCCTGAAATAGACAAGTTGTAGAGTCTTGGCCGCCTGAAAAAATCACGACGGCTTTTTTATTTTGTTGCATAAACATCCTTAGTTTTGTTTTCTAGTCAAATATTGACTAGCCGTGGGAAGGTCTCGAACCACGGAAAATGAAGAGAAAATAAGCGGTCAAATTTTTCGAAAAATTTGCAAATTTCTCTAAAAATCTGACCGCTTGCGAGGTGATATTATAGCCTAATTTGGGCCGGTTGTCTTGGCGTTTGTTTGAATAATCGTTGCCTGAATTAGTGGGCTTGTTGCTTGATGAATGACATCATCACTGAGTTTGCCTGCGTGTTCGCCCCAAATAGAAAATGCTGCGCCAATTAAGTTTTCTGCTTGTTGAATTGGCTGGGTTTCATAGTTTCCGTCCCAACGTAGCAGCTGCCAATTTTGCTTGAGATCGTTGAGAGCAAATTTAGCATCGGTTGCAATGTTGCCATTATCTTTCGGAATAAAATAAAGGTAATAAGAGTTGTAATTTAGTGCTTTAAAACCTTTATCCAATAGTGTGGGGAGGCTAATGCGAGTTGCTCGGCGTTCCACAATATCGTTTTTTTCTTGCGCATCGCCATCAAAACTCCAGTAAGTAATTTCAATGTTTTTGTCTAATTCATCAATGTTTTGTTGCAATAATCCATCATTCCACATACGGGTAATTAAGCCCTTTTGGTTAATGTGCTGATTGAGTGCATTCACATAACGAATAAAGTTAGAAGCATAGTTAAACTCATCTCCACCAATATGAAAATGTTGTGCGCTGTATCCAAAAATATAACAAACCTCATCGACTAAGGTTTTCATCATCGTAAGGCTTTCTGGTGAATCTAAGTTTAGTTCATCTTGATTAAGCGCAATTTGGTTAACGTAATCCTCGCCTTTTTCTAAACGTAATAAGGTTAAAATGCCTTTGATATGTGCAGGACTATCTACTTCAGGAATGAGTTCTATCTGTTTTTCTTGGGCATAACGAATGATTTGATCAATTTGTTCATAAGTCAAAAACGGTTTATTCGTTTTCGGATTGATATAGATACCATTTTGTACAATCGCATTTTCTGCGCGTTGGTTTAAGAAGGTGCTTTCTAACGCATAATTTTCATGATCGGCAAAATGCAGATGTAAAAAGGTACCGTTAGCTTGGGCGATATCATCAATAAATTGTTTAATGGTTTCTACGGAATAAAAACGGCGGGAAATATCTAACATTAGTCCGCTTTGCTTGGTTGAGTTTTGTGCTAGTGAAATAGGGGTAAGTAACATTGAAATGCTCATAATGAGAAAGAGAAAAATTTTTTTCATGTTAAATATCAAATTTTAAATTTCAGTCAGTGAGAAGACAGACACGCAGATTAACAAGAAAGTTTTCTAAAAGTAAAAGATTTTCGTAAATGAAAGTGATTTTCCATTTTGCTATTCACGCAAACGTTTGCTTAATGCTATAATTAGGAAAGTTATTTTTAGCAATCATAAATTTGAGGTTAATCGTGAGCAACACACAACTTAGCTATAAAGACGCAGGCGTTGATATTCACGCTGGTAATGAATTAGTTGAACGTATTAAAGCGGATGTAAAACGTACGCGTCGTCCAGAAGTTATGGGCGGTTTAGGTGGTTTTGGTGCGTTATGTGCTTTACCTACAAAATATAAAGAGCCGATTTTAGTGTCTGGCACAGATGGTGTGGGTACTAAATTACGCTTAGCGATTGATTTAAATAAACACGATACCATCGGTCAAGATTTGGTGGCGATGTGTGTGAATGATTTGGTCGTACAGGGTGCAGAGCCATTATTTTTCTTAGATTATTATGCAACCGGAAAATTAGATGTGGATGTAGCCGCAGATGTGGTAAAAGGTATTGCAGATGGTTGTGCCATTTCAGGTTGCGCATTAGTCGGTGGTGAAACTGCTGAAATGCCGGGAATGTATCATGTAGGCGATTATGACCTCGCTGGATTCTGCGTGGGTGTGGTAGAAAAATCCGAAATTATTGATGGTTCCGCCGTAAAAGTAGGGGATGTATTAGTTGCGTTGGCTTCAAGTGGCCCGCATTCAAATGGCTATTCTTTGATTCGTAAAGTCTTAGAAGTGAGTGGCGCAAACCCAGCAGTAGATCAACTTGAAGGTAAGCCTTTAAGTGAACATTTATTGGCGCCAACTAAAATTTATGTGAAATCTGTGTTGGAGTTAGTAGAAAATACTGACGTTCATGCCATTGCGCATTTAACAGGTGGTGGTTTCTGGGAAAATATTCCTCGTGTACTTCCAGAAAATACTAAAGCAGTCATTGATGAGAAATCTTGGGCGTGGCCAGCCATTTTTAGCTGGTTGCAAGAAAAAGGCAACATTAGCCGTTATGAAATGTATCGTACCTTTAACTGTGGTGTAGGAATGGTGATTGCTGTTCCTGCAGCCGAAGCTAAAAAAGCTGTATCATTATTAACCCAAGCTGGCGAAAGCGCATGGGTAATTGGTAAAATCGAAGCATTAGGCAATGGTACAGAGCAAGTTGAAATTCTCTAAACCTTGGTAAAAATTTGTCTAAATATGACCGCTTGTGGTAGCCTACAAGCGGTCTTTTTTTATTTAGCATTTACCAAATGAAATTATTTATTTTAGGTTATTTATTGTTACTCAATTTGCTCAGTTGGTATGCGATGTATGATGATAAGCGCAAATCCATTAACGGCGAATGGCGCACATCGGAATCGTCTTTATTATTTTTCTGTTTTGTTGGTGGATTTATCGGCATCTATTTAGGAATGAAGTATTGCCGACATAAAACAAAACATTGGCAATTTCATGTGGCGGTGGTTGTGAGCGCTTTATTGTGGCTTATTGTATTGCCTTTAGGTGGGTATTGGTTATTCAAATAAAAACCCCTTCAAAGAAGGGGCAGAAAAGATTATTTGGTTTTCGTTAACTTGTAATTGTGGTTGCTATTTTTAACCACTTGACCATCGATACCACAAATTTCGGCATCATTTTCATTGATTTGGAATGTGAGATTGCCAGATTTTTCATCTAAACGGATAATGTTTGGTTTATTGGCATCACGAACGAATTTGCCTTTATCTTGGAAAGGATATTGTTTCCCTTTTTTGAAATAAACCGTGTTGTACTGATAAGTGCTATCTGCATTTAAGATTAACTCAGCTTGAATTTTTTCACAATCAGCACAAGGTAAGTCACCTTGATAAGTACCAGCTACATTTTTTTGTGGTAATAATGAACATGCGCCTAAAAGGGCGGAAAAACCAATTACAGTTAATTTTTTCATCATCTTTTCCTCTATATCGTATGACTAAAATTCGGGTTCAAGTTAATCTGAATCGTTTGAACTTGCGGGAAATCACGCTGGATTGCACAAAGTAAAGTGGTATATTCTAACAACATTCCTTGGCGCACCGTTGCACTTCTTACCTCCATAACGAGTTGATTATCAACTAAATTTGCCACTCGGTAAAGCCCACGGTATTTTTCTGGCAATAAAGTTTTAATTTTTTGATTCAGATCATTTAATGTGTTTGCCCGTTGGACAATTCGGCTTAAACTTGAGTTCTGTAAAATCTCAGTGATATTTTTTATTGATGTATTTTTAAGCATTTTATCCTTCATTACTTGATTTTACGCTGTTTGACCTTAATATTTTGGCTATTAGCCTGAATTTAACGTATAATTGGCGCAATTTTTTCATAAAAACAGACAAGATGAGTTTATTTCAACAATTTCAAAAGGCACCTTTTTTATCGCAATTCCTATTAGGAATTTTAGCGATTTTCAGCCTACCTAGCATTCAGGTGAGTCATGTTGAAAATGAACGTACGGCAATTAGCCAACATCTCAATTATGATGAAGTTAAAGAGATTATTCAAGAAACCAAGTCGGCATTCTTAGCAGAGCGTACAACCTTAGAAATAGCCGAGCCGCAACAAGCGGTTGTTTTTGCAGAAATTTTTGCATTTTCCTACCAATTTGATGGTAATGATGCCCATCCTATCCGCGCAGGTCCTCAATTTTCTTAATTAAATTGACTTTATTCGCTTCATTTTTGAGGCGTGATTGAATTATTCATCAACAATTTTATTTAAGGAAATTTTATGCTTTCAAAATTATTTACCTCGATTTTTGGTTCAAGTAACGATCGTACTTTAAAACGTTTACGTAAAGTGGTCGCCAAAATCAATAAATTAGAACCGAGTTTCGAACAACTTTCAGATGCTGAATTACAAGGCAAAACAGAAGAATTTAGACAACGCTTAGCGAATGGCGAAGCATTAAGTGCAGTATTACCAGAAGCTTTTGCTACGGTGCGTGAGGCAAGTCGCCGTATATTAGGTATGCGTCCTTTTGATGTTCAGCTAATTGGCGGTATGGTATTAACCGACCGTAATATCGCTGAAATGCGTACTGGTGAAGGTAAAACCTTAACTGCAACATTGCCGTGTTACTTAAATGCGTTAACAGGCAAAGGCGTTCACGTTGTTACCGTCAATGATTACCTTGCGCGCCGTGATGCGGAAACCAACCGTCCTTTATTTGAATTCTTAGGTTTAAGTGTTGGAGTGAACGTACCTGGAATGTCTCCTGCTGAAAAACGTTTAGCATATGCAGCAGATATTACCTATTCAACCAATAGCGAGTTAGGTTTTGACTACTTACGCGATAACTTAGCACATGATAAAAACGAGCGTTTCCAACGTGAGTTACATTACGCATTAGTCGATGAGGTGGACTCAATCTTAATCGACGAGGCGCGTACGCCATTAATTATTTCAGGCCCTGCGGAAGATTCTTCAGAAATTTATCAAGCGGTAGATAAAATTATTCCGCAATTAACCTTCCAAGAAAAAGAAGATTCAGAAGAATATACTGGTGAAGGCGATTACACTTTAGATCTTAAAAACAAACAAGCGCACTTAACTGAGCGTGGCATGATTAAGGTTGAAGAGTTACTTATTCAAATGGGCTTAATGCAAGAAGGCGAAAGCTTATATCAAGCTAGCCGTATTGCATTATTACACCATGTTTATGCGGCATTACGTGCGCATAAACTGTTTGAAGTCAACGTAGATTACATCGTACAAAATGGCGAAATTGTAATCATTGATGAGCATACTGGTCGTACGATGGCTGGCCGCCGTTGGTCGGAAGGTTTACACCAAGCGATTGAAGCAAAAGAAGGTGTGAATATTCAAGGGGAAAACCAAACTGTTGCCTCTATTACTTACCAAAACTATTTCCGTTTATATGAAAAATTAGCGGGTATGACAGGTACTGCGGATACTGAAGCGTTTGAATTCCAACAAATTTATGGTTTAAACACTGTTGTAATCCCAACCAATAAACCTGTTTTACGTAAAGACCATACCGACTTAATGTTTAAGAGCGAAGGCGAAAAATTTGCTGCTGTGATTAAAGATATTCAGGATTGTATCGCGCGTAATCAACCCGTTTTAGTCGGCACTGCGTCGGTTGAAAAATCTGAATTATTATCGGAAGCTTTAACAAAAGCTGGCATTGCTCACAATGTATTAAATGCAAAATTCCATGCCCAAGAGGCGGAAATTATTGCTGATGCTGGTTTACCGGGTGCAGTGACTATTGCAACTAATATGGCTGGTCGTGGTACCGATATTGTTTTAGGCGGTAACTGGAAAGCTGAAGTAGCAAAATTAGAAAATCCGACCGAAGAGCAAATTGAAGCGATTAAAGCCGCTTGGAAAGCGCGTTACGATATCGTGATGGCGGCTGGCGGTTTACATATTATTGGTACGGAACGCCATGAATCTCGCCGAATTGACAACCAGTTACGTGGTCGTTCAGGCCGTCAAGGTGACCCAGGTTCTTCTCGTTTCTATCTTTCATTAGATGATGCGCTAATGCGTATTTACCTCAATGAAGGCAAACTGAATATGATGCGCAAAGCCTTTACTGAAGAAGGCGAGGCGATGGAGTCAAAATTACTGACTAAAGTGATTGCTTCAGCACAAGCGAAAGTAGAAGCACATAACTTTGATGGTCGTAAAAATCTCTTACAATATGATGATGTTGCGAATGAACAACGTAAAGTCATTTACGAACAACGTAATCATTTATTAGAAGCTGATGATATTTCTTCAATGATCGAAACTATTCGAGAAGATGTGTTTAATTCGGTTATCGATCAATATATCCCACCACAATCGATTGAAGAAATGTGGGATGTTGAAGGGCTAGAGGTACGCTTAGATCGTGAATTTGGCATGAAGCTTCCTATTAAAGAATGGTTAGAAACCGAAAAAGATTTACACGAAGAAACTTTACGCGAACGTATCTTAAACATTGCAAAAGAGGCTTATAAAGCAAAAGAAGAAATTGTAGGGGCAGAAACCTTACGCAATTTTGAAAAAGGCATCGTGTTACAAACATTAGATGAGCTTTGGAAAGAGCATTTATCTGCAATGGATTATTTACGCAAAGGGATTCACTTACGCAGTTATGGACAAAAAGATCCGAAAAACGAGTATAAGAAAGAATCTTTCGCCATGTTTACCCATATGCTTGATGTATTAAAAACTAACGTGATTAGTGTATTAAGCCGTATTCAAGTGCGTAGCCAAGAAGAAGTAGAAGCAGAACGTCGTCAATATGCTGAGGCTTTAGCGCAAGCAGAAGCAGCGGCTGAAGCAAATGCAAATGTTCAATCTGATGTTGCAGCGGAACAAACTGATGGCGAACCATTAAGTGATGAAGAATTAGCTGATTTAAATATTAGTCGAAATGACCCTTGTCCTTGTGGTTCAGGCAAAAAATACAAACATTGTCATGGCAGCAAGGCTCGCTATGCATAATTAACTTCAAGCGGTCAAATTTTTGCAAAATTTTGCGAAATTTGACCGCTTGTTACTATTTAAGGAAGATTTATGAATAAGCCCGTAGTACAAGTCTCTGCTGGGATTATCCGCAATGAATTTGGACAAGTTTATCTTACTCATCGTTTAGAGGGGCAAGATTTTGCGCAGGCATTAGAATTCCCCGGTGGCAAGGTTGATCCAGGTGAAACACCTGAAGAGGCACTAGCAAGAGAGTTAGAAGAAGAAATTGGGATTCAAGTACTCAGCGCTTTTCCTTATGAACATTTTCATTTTGAATATCCCACCAAAATTATTGAGTTTTTCTTCTATCTCGTTGAAGAGTGGGTAAATGAGCCTTATGGGCGAGAAGGGCAAGAGGGGGATTGGTATGCACAATCAGAGCTAGATGAAGGCCAGTTTCCGCCTGCTAATGCTCAATTGATTAGGCGATTAAAGTCTGAAATTTAAGCAACAAGCGGTGAGATTTGTAAAAAGTTTTACAAATCTCACCGCTTTTTCTTGAAATCAAAAAATAAGGCTCTATATTATGGAGCGTTATGCATGTTGCATGAATCATTATTCATTTTTACAAGAAGGAAAATACACAATGAGTCTTCGTCCATTACACGATAAAGTGATTTTAAAACGTGAAGAAGTAGAAACTAAATCTGCTGGTGGTATCGTATTAACGGGTTCAGCGGCAACCAAATCAACCCGTGGCCAAGTCGTTGCTGTGGGTACAGGGCGTATTTTAGAAAATGGCAATGTGCAACCATTAGCAGTAAAAGTCGGTGATGTTGTCATTTTTAATGAAGGCTATAGCGTAAAATCAGAAAAAATTGATGGCGAAGAGTTATTGATTCTTTCTGAAAACGATATCTTAGCTATCGTAGAATAATTTTATTAGTCGTAGAGTGAGCTTTATTGCTTGCTCTGATATTTAAAATAATAAATATATCATTTACTGGTGGGCAGAAGCCCCGCTTATGAAAAGGAACAGAACATGGCAAAAGATGTAAAATTTGGCAATGATGCACGCGTAAAAATGTTAAAAGGCGTGAATGTATTAGCAGATGCAGTAAAAGTAACTTTAGGTCCTAAAGGCCGTAATGTTGTATTAGATAAAGCATACGGCGCACCAACAATTACTAAAGACGGTGTTTCTGTAGCGCGTGAAATCGAATTAGAAGATAAATTTGAGAATATGGGCGCACAAATGGTGAAAGAGGTTGCCTCTAAAGCCAACGATGTGGCTGGTGACGGTACAACGACTGCAACAGTATTAGCACAAGCTATCGTTAATGAAGGTTTACGTGCAGTTGCTGCAGGTATGAACCCAATGGATTTAAAACGCGGTATTGATAAAGCGGTAGCAGCAGTGGTTGAAGAGTTAAAAGCGATTTCTAAACCATGTGAAACTTCAAAAGAGATCGAGCAAGTTGGGACTATTTCTGCAAACTCAGATTCAACGGTTGGTCAGTTAATTGCGCAAGCGATGGAAAAAGTAGGCAAAGAAGGCGTGATTACCGTTGAAGATGGTACTGGCTTAGAAGACGCTTTAGATGTAGTTGAGGGAATGCAGTTTGACCGTGGTTATTTATCACCATATTTCATCAACAAACCAGAAGCAGGCACTGTTGAATTAGAAAATCCATATATTCTATTAGTAGATAAAAAAATCTCTAACATTCGTGAATTATTACCTGTGTTAGAAGGCGTTGCAAAAGCAGGTAAACCATTATTGATTATTGCTGAAGATATTGAAGGCGAAGCATTAGCAACCTTAGTGGTTAACACTATGCGTGGTATCGTAAAAGTGGCTGCTGTAAAAGCCCCTGGATTTGGTGACCGCCGTAAAGCGATGTTACAAGATATTGCAATTTTAACTGCAGGTACTGTGATTTCAGAAGAAATCGGTATGGAGCTTGAAAAAGCAACATTAGAAGAGCTTGGCCAAGCAAAACGTGTTGTTATCAGCAAAGATAACACAACCATTATTGATGGTATTGGTGATGAAGCTCAAATCAAAGCGCGTGTAGCACAAATTCGTCAACAAATTGAAGATTCAACCTCAGATTACGACAAAGAGAAACTTCAAGAGCGCGTAGCAAAATTAGCGGGCGGTGTTGCTGTTATTAAAGTTGGTGCTGCAACTGAAGTTGAAATGAAAGAGAAAAAAGACCGTGTTGATGATGCACTTCACGCAACTCGTGCAGCAGTAGAAGAAGGTGTTGTGCCAGGTGGTGGTGTGGCTTTAGTCCGTGCGGCTTCAAAAGTTGCAGAAAGCTTAACAGGCGATAATGAAGAACAAAATGTTGGTATCAAATTGGCTCTTCGCGCAATGGAAGCACCATTACGTCAAATCGTTAGCAATGCAGGTGAAGAAGCCTCTGTAGTTGCGCGTAACGTGAAAGAAGGCAAAGGTAACTACGGTTATAATGCTGGTACTGAACAGTATGGCGATATGTTAGAAATGGGTATTTTAGATCCAACTAAAGTGACTCGCTCTGCATTACAATTTGCTGCATCTATCGCTGGTTTAATGATTACCACAGAATGTATGGTAACTGAATTGCCAAAAGAAGAAAAAGCAGACTTAGCTGCCGGTATGGGCGGAATGGGTGGTATGGGCGGAATGATGTAATTTCCCCATTCCTTTAAAAGAAACCCCGATATTTGAAAATATCGGGGTTTTCTATTTTCCATAAAATTTGTAAAAAATTATAGATTGATGACCGCTTGTTGAGCTAATTCTCTTGCTAATGTATCAATATGCAATACATCTTCGATTTGGCGAATTTGAATCGGCGCAATGTTTTCTACCACTTGGCGGTTAACTTGTGCAATATCAGTAAAGCGGATTTGCTCATTTAAGAAAGCTTCAACTGCGATTTCATTTGCTGCATTCATTGCGGTGGTTGCATATTGTCCGGCAGCAAAAGCATCGATCGCTAATTTTAAATTAGGGTAGCGGGCGAAATCAGGTTCGATAAAAGTGAGTTCTTTGAGTTTAAAGAAATCTAATGGCGCCACACCTGCGTTGATACGATTTGGATAAGCCATGCTGTGCGCGATTGGTGTACACATATCTGGATTACCCATTTGTGCGATTACGGAACCATCAATATATCGCACCATTGAATGAATGATCGATTGTGGGTGAATAATAATTTCCATCTCATCAGCTGATGCATTAAATAACCAACGTGCTTCAATATATTCCAAACCTTTATTCATCATGGTCGCACTATCTACGGAGATTTTTTTACCCATTGACCAGTTAGGGTGCGCAATAGCTTGAGCAGGTGTAATTGCCGAAAATTCATCTAAAGGTTTGGTTCGGAATGGCCCACCAGAACCAGTTAGGATAATTTTGCTGACACCGAGTTCTGCAAGCGGGCAAAAACCAACTTTATTTTGCGCTTCCACAGGGAGTGATTGGAATATGGCGTTATGTTCACTATCGACAGGCAAAATTTGTGCGCCAGATTTTTTCGCTTCATCAATAAAAAGCTGACCGCATGTTACTAACGATTCTTTATTGGCCAGTAATACTTTTTTTCCTGCTTTTACCGCTGAGAGGGTCGGCAGTAAACCTGCAGCGCCAACAATAGCGGCCATTACCATATCCACTTCAGGATGTGCACTTAAATCGCAAATAGCTTGTTTGCCGGCAACAATTTCTGTTTTGATGTTAAAAGAGGCTAATTGTACTTTTAGCGCAGCGGCAGCGGACTCATCATCTAATGCGGCAAATTTAGGTTGAAAAAGCAAACATTGCGCAGCCATTTCTTCCACATTTTTTCCGCCAACTAACGCAAAAATTTCATAATCGGCTTTGTTTTGTTCAATCACAGCAAGTGTGCTTTTTCCAATGGAACCGGTTGAGCCTAAGATGACAATTTTTTTCATTTTTATTCCTTATTAGTTTGCGCGTTTAGCCTCAATTACATCATCTAATTGAGCCAAGCGGGTTAAGATTTTTTGTAGCATATCCACGTTATTGAGTTCGATTTCCATATCAATAGTCGCAATGCCACGTTTGGTATCTGAACGGCTAGAAACCGCAAGCACATTGACTTTTTCATTTGCCATAACAGCACTAACATCGCGTAATAAACCATTTCTATCATTCGCAATGACGCGAACACTGAGGCTTAACCCTTGCGTATAATTACTTCCCCATTGTGCGCCAACCACTCGTTCCGGATTGCTGCTTTGCAGTTCAAACAATTGTTCACAATCGGATTTATGAATTGAAATTCCCCGTCCTTGAGTAATGTAGCCGACAATAGGATCACCTGGAATCGGTTGGCAACAACGGGCGATAGAGTGCATTAAATTTCCAACTCCATCGATAATGATTTGCCCGTTTTTCGCTTTTTGATTTTGATGTTTGTTCAGCTGTTTTAAAACCGCTTCATCTGCTTGTTCAGCGGTTGGTTTAATCAATTTACTTTGCAGATAATGGCTTAGCTGGTGCAATTTAATATCACCACCACCAATGCCTGCATAGAGGTCATCAATTTGTTTTAAGTTATAGCGAGGCAGCGCATATTGCTCGATTTGTTTTTGACTGAAGCCCCATTTTGCCATCTCGGCTTCTAATGCTTCGCGGCCAATTGGAATATTTTTATCCCGATCTAATTTTTTAAACCAAGCGATAATTTTTGAGCGAGCTTTAGCCGTGTTAACAAAGCTTGTATTTGGATTTAACCAGTCTCGACTTGGGTTAGGTTGTTTTTGGGTAATAATTTCAACCTGATCGCCCATTTGTAATTGATAAGAGAATGGGACGATTTTTCCAGCGACTTTTGCACCAATACAACGATGGCCAATTTCGCTGTGAATGGCATAAGCGAAATCTAGCGGAGTCGCATTTTTCGGAAGATCAACAACCTCACCTTTTGGCGTAAAGACATAAACACGATCATCAAAGACTTGTGAACGCATTTCATCGACCATATCGCTCGAATCTGCAATATCATTTTGCCACGCTAAGAGTTTACGTAACCAAACAATTTTTTCTTCATAGCCAGAACGACCTACACTTGCGCCTTCTTTATATTTCCAGTGCGCAGCTACACCAAGTTCGGCATCTTGGTGCATTTTTCGGGTGCGAATTTGTACTTCGATTGGTTTATCACCTTCTCCTAAAACAACGGTATGAATAGATTGATAACCGTTTGGTTTAGGTTGAGCAATGTAATCGTCAAAATGTTCTGGTAAGTGTTTATAGTGCGTATGAATTAAACTTAATGCGGTGTAGCAATCTTCTAGTGTTGGTACTAATACACGGGTAGCGCGAATATCGAAAAGTTGGTCGAAACGCAGGTGTTTTTTCTGCATTTTTTTCCAGATACTATAAATATGTTTTGGGCGCCCATAAACTTCTACATCATCAAGCCCTTCATGCAAACAAGCGGTTAAATCGCTAACGAAATTTGCAATATATTTTTCACGATCACGGCGGCGTTCGGCTAAGTCGAATTTAGCGATTTGACGATATTCAGCAGGGTGGAGGATGCGAAAGCAATAATCTTCTAATTCCCATTTTAACTGCCCGATGCCTAAACGGTTTGCTAGTGGGGCATAGACGTGAGAACACTCTTTAGCGGCTAATACTAAGTTTTCTTCCGTATAGCGATGGGTGTTGCGTAAATAGCTAATCCGTTCGGCAAGTTTAATGACCACACAACGGAAATCATCCACCATCGCAAGCAGCATACGGCGAATGTTGTCGATTTGAAGATCTGATGCGGAATTAGCAGAAAGTTGGCGGATGTTATCCATCTCCAACACGCCTTTTACTAAATTTTTAACTTGGTTGCTAAAATCTTCTTTGACTTGGGCAAGATCAATAATGTGATTTTTAACCAATGGGAAAAGCATGGCGGCCACAAGCGAATCATCATCCATATTCAAGCCATGCAAAATTTCTACCATCTCAATACCGTCCCACATTAAATCATACTGTTCGATATCAAGTTTTTCTTGCGCATAGCGCCAAGCGGATTGAAGTTGTTCGAAGGTAATTGGCGACATTTCAAGCGAAGCACTCCAGCTGGCTAATTCAAAATTAGCCGGATTTAGTTCGTGAGAATGACGAATCGCAACCATAAAACCTCCGTTTGCAAATTGTGTGAAAAAGATGACCGCTTGCAGTGCGGAATTATCATTATTATAGCTTAAATCAGAGTAAAAAGTGGGCTTTTTTCAAATAAAAAACCCGGTAAAAACCGGGTTAGAAAGTTGCTATAGCTTATAGGTAAAATTTTTCAACAAAGTTTAATTTGTCGTCAAGTTTTAACACAAGCGGCTGACCAGTTGGGATTTCAAAATCCATAATTTCTGCATCAGAAATACCAATAATGTGTTTTGCTAAAGCACGTAATGAGTTACCGTGTGCGACCACTAAAACACGTTCGCCAGATAATAATGCTGGTGCGATTTGGTCTTCCCAGAATGGCAATACGCGCTCTAATGTGATTTTTAAGTTTTCAGCATTTGGTACGATGTCTTTTGGAAGATGTGCATAACGGCGGTCGTTATGTGCAGAGTTTGGATCTTGTGGGTCTAAATCTGGAGGAGAAATATCGTAAGAACGGCGCCAAATATGCACTTGTTCATCGCCATATTGCTCAGCAGTTGCTTTTTTGTCTAAACCTTGTAACGCACCGTAGTGACGTTCGTTTAAACGCCAGTTTTTAACTTGTGGAATCCATAATTGGTTAGATTCTTCAAGCACGATATTACAAGTTTTGATTGCACGGGTTAATACAGAAGTGAAAGCGATATCAAATTCATAACCAGCTTCTTTTAATTTTTGGCCGGCAGATTTTGCTTCTTCTACACCACGCTCGGTTAAGTTAACATCGCGCCAACCGGTGAATAAATTTTTAGCATTCCACTCACTGAAACCGTGACGAATAAAGACTAATTCCATAAGGACTCCTATTGTGTAGTTAATTTGAAATTGGAACCGTTACTATTTATAGCAAAAATCTACCTATTTTGAAATAGACGGAAAGCACTTTGTTATTTTAAATCAATTGAGCTAAAAAATTTGATTCAGTGTGTAAAGATAAGTTTCCAAAATACACCTTTCAGAGTATCATGAGCGCATCTTTTTTATGCCAGAGAAAAACTATGCCAAACCGAGTTGCCACAGCTTCCCCTTTTGAACAGATTCTCACGCAATCTGCGAATATGCAGGATGTGATTAAACAAGCAAAAAAATTTGCCGATCTCAATGCGCCACTGTTGATTCAAGGCGAAACGGGTACCGGTAAAGATTTGCTGGCAAAAGCTTGCCATTTAGCAAGCCATCGTGCAACACAAAAATTTATTGCAGTTAATTGTGCAGGATTACCTTCAGATGAGGCTGAAACAGAAATGTTTGGGCATCACGGTAATGGCAAAGAAAATATAGGCTTTTTTGAATATGCTGATGGTGGCACGGTTTTGTTAGATTCGGTTGCAGAATTATCGCTAGAAATGCAAGCAAAATTGCTACGCTTTTTAAATGATGGTTCTTTTCGCCGAGTAGGCGAAGATCGCGAAATTAAAGTAGATGTACGTGTAATTTGCACCTCACAAAAACCACTTTCACAATTAGTGAGCGAAGGGAAAGTGCGTGAAGATCTCTTTCATCGTTTAAATGTACTGACACTTAATTTGCCGCCATTACGTGAACGTAAAGCAGATTTTCCGTTACTCGTTGCGCATTTTGTGAGAAATATCAGCCAGCAATTAGGTATTTCAACTTTGCAATATGATGATGAATTTGTCCAAACCTTAACGCAATATACTTGGCGAGGTAATTTGCGTGAACTTTATAATGCGATTTATCGTGCGTGTAGTTTATCGCATAGTTATCGTTTGTCGGTGAAAGATTTAGATTTACCGAATGAACAAGCGCCTATTTCGCCAGCTCAACTTCCGCAACAAGGCACTTTAGAAGAAATGATGAACCAATATGAAGCTGAATTGCTCACGCGTTTTTATGCTGAATATCCAAGCACTCGTAAATTAGCTCAACGTTTGGGGATTTCTCATACCGCAGTTGCCAACAAATTGCGTCAATATGGAATTGGAAAATCATGAGTCTAATTGCTTCTTCATTTTCCTATTTTGCAAAAAATTGGAAAAATCTGACCGCTTGTTTGGGCTTGTTTGTTATGTCATTTGCTCAGGCAGCTCCAAGCATTCCAGCAGAATTACGCGAGAATAGCTTGGTTTATTGTACTAGTATTTCTGGTTTGTCATTTAATCCACAAAAGGCAGATGTTGGCACTAATTTGGGCGTGGTGACTGAGCAGATTTATGACAAACTATTCGAATTTGATCTTCATACACAGCGTTTGAAACCGATGCTTGCAGAACATTATGAGGTGAATGATGATGGACGGGAAATTGTGCTTCACTTGCGCAAAAATGTACATTTTCATCAAACGCCATGGTTTACCCCAAGCAGACGTTTAAATGCGGAGGATGTTGTTTTTTCATTGAATCGAATGATTGGACGATTGGAAGAGTTACCTGCATTAGCGCATGAGGTGCGTTCTGATAACCATTTTGAGCAGTTACAACGTGAGGCTTATCAGAATAAAGCTGCACCAGTGCATTACGCCTATTTTGAAAAAATGGCGCTAAAAAATCAGATTGAATCGGTGAGTGCATTAAATTCTCATACCGTGAAAATTCGTTTAACCGTGCCCAATAATCATTTTTTGGATCATTTAGCGAGTCAATATGCGGTAATCCTTTCTAAAGAGTATGCATTGCAATTAAATGCGGATGACAATTTAGTACAGCTAGACCGTTTGCCTGTTGGTACGGGCGTTTATCAGCTTGCCTCTTATCCAAGCAATGATTATGTTCGATTAACGCCAAATCCTAATTATTGGGGAAAACCGGCTCAAGTTGCTAATTTAGTGGTGGACTTTTCAACCAACGGCACGGGCAGAATGGCGAAACTACTTAATCATGAATGCGATGTGATGGCATATCCAGAGCCGAGTCAAGTGCTATCGTTGCAACAAATGAGCGAGGTTCAAACGCAATTTGCTCAAGCTGAAGGAGCGAATTTGTCGTTTTTAGCATTTAATATGCAATCGCCTATCATGCAAGCGGTCGAATTTCGCCAAAAAATTGCAAAAGCGATTAACCGTGCTCGAATTGCGCAACGACTCTTTTACGGTTTTGCGGAAGTGGCAGATAATGTGTTACCGAATGTGATATATCCAACATTAAATCTGAATAGCTATCAGCCAACATTACCTGCTGAATCAGAACAAAAAGAGGAAAAGCCAACTAAATTACGTTTTTGGGTAGTAGATGAGAGCCGAATTTTTAACCCGCATCTAATGAAAATGGCGGAGATGATTCGTGCTGATTTACAAAAAGTAGGCATTGAAGTAGAAATTTTACCCGTGACGCGTGCTTATATTGCGCAACATTATTTAGCGCAACCAGCAAAATATGACATGGTGCTTACTGGGTGGCTTGCAAATAATGCCGATCCAAATGGTTTCCTAATGCCGATTTTATCTTGCCAAACGCAAAATGAGGTGATGAACTTAACGCATTGGTGCGATGAAGAGATGGATGAATGGTTAAAATTGGCAACATTAAGCCATGAGCCATTAGCTAAAAATATGTTATTACGTTTAACGCAATATCAGTTAGAACAGCAACTTCCTATATTGCCACTAGTACATGCTCATCACGTAGTGGTAGGCAACCAGCGTGTTCATGGATTGAATGTTTCACCATTTGGTTTTGTTCGATTATCTGAACTCTCACTGGCAGATAAACCAGTGACTCAATCGAAAAAGGATGAATAGATGTTAGGGCAATTTATCCGAAAAATATTATTAACGGCAATTACTTTGCTCATTTTATCGCTGATTAGCTATGTTATTTTATTGCGAGATCCACTTAATGATTTTGCCGATAGCAATATAGTCACGAGCTATGTCTATTATCTCACTGCGCTTGTTCAAGGCGATTTAGGAATTAGTTATATTAGTGGTGAGCCATTAACTGCGCAAATTCTAGCAGTCTTTCCAGCAACCTTATCGCTTTGTTTAAGCGCTTTATTATTAGCATTAGTGTTAGGGTTACCACTTGGGTTATTCGCGGCACAATTTCAGCATACCACATTGGGAAAATTACTGACCACGCTAGGTTCGTTTAGCTTTGTGTTTCCTGTGTTTTGGTTGGCAGCACTATTGCTTTATTATGCATCAGTTAATCAATGGGAAATTGCTGCCGTAGGCGATTTGCATCCTATCTATGAAATTCGACCGCTTACTGGCTTTAAACTGGTAGATATTTCGTTATCAGAATCTGATTATCAACTGAAAATGATGCAAAGTGCGCTTCATCATTTAGCGTTACCGAGTTTAGTGTTAGGTATTCCAGCGACTTTAGAAGTGATGCGCTTAACGCAAAATCGTGCAATTTATGTCATGAAACAAAGTTATATGAAAGTCGCGCTTACAAGAGGTTGGTCATCTTTTAAAATTTGGCGTACGCATGTACTAGGCAATACTTTACCTGCTTTAGTTCCGCTCATTGCGCATCTCTTTACCGTGATTTTTGCGTTTGAAATTTTAATTGAAAATATTTTCAGCATTAGTGGGATTGGGCGCTGGCTAATCAATGCATTGATGGTGCAAGATTATAATGCGATTTCAGCGGCATCAATGGCTATTGGCATTTTCGTATTAAGCATCAACTTATTATCTGGCTTAATGACAACTTTGCTTGATCCTGCTAAGAAAAAGGATTGGTATGTATAAAGAACCTGAACAGTTTCGCGATACACAATATTTCAAGGCATTTTGGCAACAAATGCGTAAAGATAAAGTGGCGTTAATCAGTTTTTATCTATTTTTAGCGTTACTTTTCTTAGTGTTTTTCGGGCATATTATTTCGCCTTATCCCTCTGAACAACAGTTTGTTGGTTTGGAGTTATTACCCCCTTCTTGGGATAAAATAGGGCAGGTCAGCCATTTCTTTGGAACCGATGATTTAGGGCGCGATATTTTCAGTCGAGTGTTATATGGATTTTATTATACATTTGGCGGTGCGCTATTGATTACGAGTTGTGTGGTGATAATTGGTGGGGCAATTGGTGTTTTTGTCGGCTTAAATCGAACTACATCATTGAGTTTGTTAGGCCAATTGTTTGATACGCTTTTATTTATGCCAGCGTTATTAAGCTCAATTATTATCGCAAGCTTAATGGAGCCTAGTTTGCCGAATGCGATGATTGCGGTGTTTTTTGCAACCTTACCGCATTTTATTCACCGAATTTATCAAGCAACGCAGTCAGAATTGATGCGAGAATATGTGATTACGCTCAAGTTAGATGGCGCAACAAATAAAATGCTGATAAAAGAGGTCATCATTCCCAATTTAATTGTTGTTGTCGTAAGAGAAAGTACTTCTGTTTTGATGTTTACTGTGCTTGATATTGCCGCATTAAGTTTTATTTCATTAGGGGCAAAGAATCTTACGCCAGAATGGGGCGGCATGATTAAAGAAGCTTTTGAGCTCATTTATATTGCACCATGGACAGTGATGGTACCTGGTGCGGTAATTACACTGGTCATTTTAATTGTCTCCGTATTAGGTCGGGGAGTAGTGCGTGTGTTAGAAAAATATCGTCACACAGCATAACCGAACTTGGAATAAATTATGGCATTACTTGATATTCGTCATCTTAGCATTGAGATCAATACCCCAACTGGGCGCGTTAAAATGGTTGATAGAGTCAACCTCAGCCTAGATGTAGGAGAAATTTGTGGTTTAGTTGGAGAATCTGGCTCAGGCAAAAGTTTAATTGCAAAAGTCATTTGTGGCGTAGTGAAAGATGAATGGATTATTACCGCAGATCGTTTTCGCTTTAATGATATTGAATTGTTAAAACTCACACCGAATCAACGTCGGAAAGTCATTGGTAGTCAAATTGCTATGATTTTCCAAAATCCTTTATCAAGCCTTGATCCGAGTAAAACCATTGGAAAGCAGTTAATTCATGCCATTCAATTTAAGGGCAAATGGTGGCAACGCATTGGTTGGAAAAAACGTAGAGCGATTGAATTGTTACACCGCGTGGGGATTCGCGATCACAAAGATATTATGCATACTTATCCAGCAGATATTACGGAAGGTGAAGCACAGAAAGTGATGATTGCAATGGCGGTTGCAAACCAACCCCGTTTGTTAATCGCAGATGAACCGACTAATACGATGGAACCGACTACACAGTTGCAAATCTATCGCTTACTTTCAAGTATGAACCAGAATCTTGGTACTTCAATTTTGTTAGTGAGTAATGATATGCGTAGCATTCAGAACTGGGTTGATTCGTACAGCGTACTCTATTGTGGGCAAACGGTTGAAGCGGGAAGTAAAGAGGCTTTATTAACACAAGCCTATCATCCTTATACCTCGATTTTATTGCATAGTATTCCGGATTTTTCTCAGCCATTAAGCTTTAAAAGCCCCCTTAATACTTTACAGGGCACAATTCCGATGTTGCAAGAAATGCCAATGGGATGCCGATTAGGGCCCCGTTGTCCATTTGCACAAAAAAAATGTATTCAAAAACCGCTTTTACGTAAGCTAAAACAGCAAGAATTTGCTTGCCACTATCCAATTAACTTTAAAGAAGCAGGAAGCACTAAGAAAGTGGAATTTGAACCAATCGTTGTCGAAAAACAAGAATAACGGGAAATGGCTATTGCTTTAGTGATTTTCTCTGTTAATATCTGAGCGCCTAAGCTTTGTAAAAGTTTAGTAAAATATGACCGCTTTACATTCAAAATAAGGATAACAGCTATGAGCGATTTAAAACAGCAAGCGTTAGATTTTCATGAATTTCCTATTCCAGGCAAAATTTCTGTCACCCCAACCAAATCTTTAGAAACTCAGAAAGATTTAGCTTTGGCATACTCTCCAGGTGTTGCGGAGCCATGCTTGGAAATCGAAAAAGATCCTGCAAACGCTCGTCGTTACACAGCGCGAGGCAACCTCGTTGGTGTAATTTCAAACGGTACGGCTGTCTTGGGTTTAGGCAACATTGGTGCTTTAGCTTCAAAACCTGTTATGGAAGGTAAAGGTGTGTTATTGAAGAAATTTGCTGGCGTTGATGTGTTCGATATTGAAATTGATGAGCATGATCCAGAAAAATTAGTAGAAATTATCGCTTCATTAGAGCCTACTTTCGGCGGTATCAACTTAGAAGATATTAAAGCGCCAGAATGCTTCTATATCGAACGTAAATTACGTGAGCGCATGAACATTCCTGTATTCCACGATGACCAACATGGTACGGCAATTATCGTAGGGGCTGCAGTGTTAAATGGTTTAGAAGTCATTGGTAAAAAAATTGATGAAGTGCGTTTAGTGGTAAATGGTGCGGGTGCTTCGGCGATTGCATGTACCAACTTGCTTCGTTCATTAGGCGTCAAAAAAGAAAATATCACTATGTGTGATTCTAAAGGCGTTATTTATCAAGGTCGTGGTGACAAAATGGATGAAACCAAAGTCTTCTACGCGATTGAAGATAATGGCTGGCGTACCTTAGCAGATGCAATTGATGGTGCAGATGTATTCTTAGGCTGTTCAAAAGCAGGTGCATTAAAGCAAGATATGGTGAAAATGATGGCAAAAAGTCCATTGATTTTGGCACTAGCTAACCCTGTGCCTGAAATCACGCCTCAAGATGCAAAAGCAGTCCGTCCAGATGCTATTGTTTGCACAGGTCGTTCAGATTATCCAAACCAAGTAAATAATGTGTTATGTTTCCCATTCTTATTCCGTGGGGCATTAGATGTTGGTGCAACAACCATTAACGAAGAAATGAAAATGGCAGCAGCACATGCAATTGCTGATTTAGCGAAAGAAATGGTACCAACAGAAGTGATTGCAACTTATGGCCATCTTGAGTTTGGCGAAAATTATATTATCCCAACTCCATTTGATCCACGTTTATTAGTTAAAGTCTCATCTGCAGTGGCAAAATCAGCAATGGATACAGGTGTGGCAACGTTACCAATTAGTGATTGGGATGCTTACGCAAAACGTGTTAAATCTTTAGTTGCTTAATTAGTACTTTTAAAATGACAGAAAAGAGTAGAGGAATATTTCATTTACTCTTTTTTATTGCTTGCATTTTTGCCTTAAATCCGTAAAATACCGCTCGACATTTTGTCAAATTATTTTACGGAAATAGCTGGGTCGCCTGCTATTTTTTATTTTTTAACGGAATGAAAATTCCACTACTTATTAAAGAGTATTTAATATGTCATACAAATTTGAAGCTGAAGTTCGTACAGCGCAAGGTAAGGGTGCGAGCCGCCGCCTGCGTCACAATGGTCAAGTGCCTGCAATCATCTACGGTGGTGCAGCTGAGCCAGTATCAATCGTATTAAACCACGATAACGTAAACAACGCACAAGCACACGATTCATTCTACAATGAAGTGTTAACTATCGTTGTTGCTGGTAAAGAAGAAAAAGTGAAAGTACAAGCGATTCAACGCCACCCAACTAAACCAAAATTAGTTCACTTAGACTTTAAACGCGTATAATTGCTTGAGATAATTTCTCTAAACAAATGAAAATGCCTTGGTTGATAAACCAAGGCATTTTTTATTCACTTTTCGTTTATTCACTTTTCGCTTCTTCTGATTTTATTTCATCAGTTTCAGACTGAGTGTTTAGAATTTCGGCAGTTTCTTCATTCAGTGCTTCAGCATTAGCATGAGGCTTAATGAATGGTTTTGGTGTCCAATATTTTTTGACGATTTCATTAGAAAAACCGTGTAATACCTCTTCATTTAAGCGTTCTTGATCGAGAGCACGCACTTGTGTAATCACTTCATCTGCCTCAACTGGATCGATACCTAACTGCATTAAGGTTGCATGACTAAGTGTAAGAGCGGATTCAAAAGTTTCTCGTACAATAAAGTTCACATCCTGTTTAATAAGCCCTACCGTTGTTTGACGGTCGTAGGTTCGCGCGAGGATTGGTAGTTTTGGATAAGCTTCGCGTAATTGTTCTACAATCGCTTCAATGCGAGTTGTATTGTTTATACCCAGTACGACACATTTTGCTTTTTCGATGCCTGCAGCGTGTAACACATCTAGGCGAATACCATCACCATAGTAAACTTTAAAACCGAATTTTGCTGCCGCACGAATGTTTTCAATGTTACGGTCGATTACCGACACGTTGATGCCTCGAATTAACAAGGTTTGACAAACGATTTGGCTAAAGCGTCCGAAACCAATTACCACAACGCTATCTTCTAAATCAACAATCGGATCCAATTCACTGGTATCTGGTTGTGAAGGATGTTTACTTTCTGAACGCATGACTAATTTACGCGTAATTTGCGTAATAAGCGGAGAGAATAGCATCGAAAGAATCACTGTTGCGGTAAAGATCGCTTTCTGATGTTCAGTCATCACGCCTGCGCCAAAAGCGGTAGAAAATAATACGAATGCAAATTCACCACCGTGTGCTAAGAGTGACATACGTCCTATTGCTTCACGATGATTTAAGCGGGTAAGGCGAGCGACTAAATAAACGGCTAATCCTTTACCAAAAATATAAAGGCAGACGATGCCCAGTAGGGATAATAGATTATGATAGACTAGGGTTAAATCTAACGACATCCCCACGCCCATAAAAAATAGCCCGAGCAATAATCCACGGAAGGGTTCGATATCTGCTTCTAATTGGTGGCGGAAAGAAGATTCTGAAAGCATTACACCTGCTACGAATGCGCCCATAGCCATAGACAGTCCACCAAGTTCCATAGCAAGAGCAGCTCCTAATACAACTAATAATGCTGCAGCGGTCATCATTTCACGAATACGCGCTTTTGAAATAAGACGGAATAATGGGTTCATTAACCATTTACCAGAAACAATAAGGCCAACTACAGCAGCAAGTGCAATACCAATAGAGGTCCAGTCAGTGTGTTCTGGCACGTCCGGTTTATTAGGTACTAAAAAGGCAATAGAAGCCAATAAAGGAACAATCGCAAGATCTTCAAAGATTAAGGTTGAAATAACGCGTTGTCCTTTTGGCGTACTTGTAATACCACGTTCTTCCAATGCTTGCATCACAATTGCAGTAGAGGAAAGTGTAAAGCCCATGCCCGAAATAAAAGCTACTTCTTTTGGCAGTTCTAAAATATAGATACCAGCAAATGTGAGGAGTGCACCACAAAGACCAACTTGTAAAAAGCCTCGGCCAAAAATAGCTTTACGCATTGTCCATAAGCGTTCAGGATGCATTTCCAAACCGATAATAAACAGGAACATGACCACACCAAGCTCGGCAAGATGCACGACGGCATCAGGATCTTGGATTACCCCTAAAACAGAAGGGCCAATTAAACAGCCGGTAATTAAATAGCCTAATACGCTACCTAATCCAAGGCGTTTAAATAAAGGAACGATAGTCACGCTGGAGGCCAGCAAAATGACAACTTTAATCAGCTCAGGACTTGTTGTGGACATAATGTTCTCTTAATGATGAAATGGTTTTAAATGCTTTTATTGTAACCTTTTCATGCGAAATTAACTATCAATAAATCACCTTTTATTGCTTAAACAAGCGGTCAAATTTAGTAAATTTTTTACAAATCGTGATAGTCTGGTAAAGGCAATGTAATTTCTACTCGTAAACCCGAATCAAATTGCTGACTTTGCTTCAATACAAGCTTTCCTCCATATTGTTGTACAATTTCATTGGCAATCGCTAGTCCCAGACCTGATCCAGTTTGTTGCGTGCCGAGAATTCGATAAAACGGATCGAGCACACGCTGACGCTCCTCTTCTGGAATACCTTCACCATCATCTTCTACCACAATCTGAATATTTGTGTCATCTTTTGTTGCCGCCAAATCAATTTGGCTTCCATTAGGCGTATAACGAATTGCGTTATCGAGTAAGGTTTTTATGAGTAAATAGAAATGCGTCGGATTGCCTTCAATTAAGATGCTTTCTGAGGTAACGACGCCAATATCTTGCGATTTCTCTAGTGCAAGCGGAAGTAAATCTTCAATGGGTTGCTTAAAGATCGTTTGCAAATCAAATTGTTCCATCGATTGCGGAGATTGATTCTGTATGCGCGCCAAAGAAAGTAGCTGCTCAAGTAAGTTGCGACTGCGTTGAATCCCTTGTTGAACTTGGGCAACTTGTTTCTGTGCATCTAATGGCAAATTTAGGGCGCTAAGCTGCTCAATTTGTAAAGAAAGTGCTGTCATAGGACTTCTTAATTCATGTGATGCATCAGCAATAAAGCGTTTTTGTTGCTGAATAAAATCATCAGTGCGTGCAAGCAGACTGTTAATTTCTAAGACAAACCCTTTAACTTCACTGGGAATTTTATCTGTCGGTAGCGGGGTTAGATCTTGCCCATGTCGTTTTTCTACTTTTCGTGAAAGGTTATCAACTGGCTTCATTGCATAACGAACAATAATGATCGTGAGTAAAATGACTAACGGAAAGAGAATCAGTAGTGGCACAATACTTTTCCAAGCATGTTCAAGAGCGACCGATTCACGATATTCATTTTCTTGGGTAATAATAATTTTACCTTCTGGCGTATTGCGTACATAAGTTCTAAAAATTGCCTCTGGAGGCGCTGATGGATAAGGTTGAGTTGACTTATTTTTCGGATTGAACTTATGATATTTTTTCCCTTCTTTTTTTAAGGTATGAAAACCATCTTCCATTTGCGTAGGAAAATCAGGTGGTACATTAAGATTAGCAAGTGGATGACGTTCATAATGCACAAAAATTCGCGCATTACGATGTGGTGGCGGAAATGTTGGTGGTGGTTGATTAGCATTAACCAAATTAGAAAGTTGCATCAACATTTCATCTTGTTGATCGTTTGCATCTTGATAATTTTTATAAAATGAAATACCACCCACAACTAGGGCTACAAAAGTAAACAACCCTGTAAATGCTAATGTGAGTTTAAATTGAATGGATTTTTGCATGGTTATTCCTGTTTCGCGACTAGCCAACCTACACCGCGTACATTTTTGATGTGTTCTTTCCCTATTTTTTTCCGTAAGCCATGAATGAGAAAATCAATGGCATTACTTTCCACTTCATCGCCCCATGCATAAAGTTTATCTTCTAAATCTGCTCGAGAGTGAATAATGCCGGGACGAGTCATTAAGGCTTGTAAAATAGCAAATTCTTTGTTGCTCAGAGAAATCGGGTGGGGATTTTCAAGTAAGGTTACTTGATAGTTATTGGGATCAAGCGTCATGCTGCCATTAGTCAACTGTGGCATACTTTGTCCACTTTGACGGCGTAAAACTGCACGAATTCTGGCTAATAATTCAGATAAATCAAACGGTTTAATAATGTAGTCATCTGCACCACCATCTAAACCACTTAAACGGCTTTCTAAATCATCACGAGCAGTGACGATCAATACAGGAGTATTATTTTTATTTTGGCGTAAATGACGTAGAACAGTTAGTCCATCTTGTCCTGGGAGCCCTAAATCTAATAAAACTAAATCATATTGTTGGCTATTGAGCGCCGTTTCAGCTGTTCGCCCATTATTTACCCAATCAACGGCATAACGAGCATTTTTAAGCCCAAGTGAGATTGCTTCAGCAATCATTTGATCATCTTCAACTAATAAAATTCGCATAATCGGTTCAAAAAAAGAAAGGGAAGACTATCATAACGTAAATTTCTCAAATAGAAACCGCACAATGATGTGCGGTTCTCATGATTACTGCGCTGTCGCTTCAGAAGTCGCTTTATCAGCAGGTTTCTCAAATGGAGGTTGAGACATTGAATGTGGATGTTGACCTTTGTTCTGATATTCTCCTTTTCGTGAATGACCATCTTGATTTGAGTGTTTACCTTTTCTCGAATGTTCACCAAAATGAGCATGCTCGCCTTTATCATGCGACATTCCTGCCATACCATGTGGAGGCATTGGTGCATCAATTGTTTTACCGCTTTGTGCATCAATAGCCATCACAAAGGTTTGACCATCATTTGCTGTTTCAATCAGATAAAAAGATTTATCCGCCTTCCCTTTAAAGTCTGCTTCCGCGACTTTCGCATGGGTTTTGTTTTCTGCAATTTCAATCGCTTGCGCAAGTGAAATTTTGAGTTCAGTATTTTCAGCCGGAACACGTAAGTGTTTTGGTGCTTTGCTTTCTGAACCTAAAATTTCACCGCTTGTCGCATCAACATCTACAATTTGGATTTGTTGATTATCAAGAAAATCAATACGGAAATAACCTTTTCCATATTTTTCTTGAATAAAGCGAAGCGCTTTTACTTTCGCTGCGTTACCTACTTTAGCTTGTGCAGTGGAAAGTGCTTGTGAGGCACTAACCGTTGCTTTGTTCAACGCTTGTTGAGCTTCAGGTGGAATCGCGTGTGCGATATTCACCATACCCAAAGCCACTGCGCTGGCAAGTAAAGTAGAAAGGACAGTTTTTGCTGTTGTTTTCATGGTATTCTCCTTGTTGTATAGAATTCAGTCAAAGGGTCATTCCCTTTGATGAATTGCATTTTAAAGAAGAAAAATTAGCGAAAAATTAGCAAACTAAAAAATTGAACAGGATATAAAGAAAAACCGACAATATGTCGGTTTCTTTAGTTAAACAAGCGGTGTGATTTTCACGGAAATTTGCAATTTCGTTGAAAAACTGACCATTATTTTATTAGTGAATTGAGAAATAATGCATATAAATCTCTTGCCAGCTTAAACCATGATAGAAATGGTAATATGGATGAAATATTGTTTCAGTTTTATATTTTTTTATCCAAGGTTTTCTATCAGTGATATAGTGAATTATATAAGGTGATTCAATCACTAGCGGTAAAAATGTAAACTCATAGTGTGCTTGAACATTATAACGAACATCAATTCTTAGCCAGCGATTAAATAGAACAAAGTTCAGAATATCTTGATCGGCATAGAGTACATCTGGATAGTATAGTGCGATGGCAAATAGTTTACTCGTTATATTTTCTTCTCGACATTTCACTAAATCCCATAAGATTACGCCAGCATTAAAATAAGGTTTAAAATTTTCGCCGCCTTGGTAAGAAATACATGATGCTAATTCTTTGGGCGTATTTAAAATATACCAGTGAGGCGAGTTTTCACTTGATAAATTATAGTCATCAATCGCCGCAATTGGGTATTCTTTCATATCGACATGAAATAAATTGGATAATGATGCATTTACAATAATATCGCTATCTAAATAAAGCACTCGTTCTTCATGAATCAATTCTGGAATTAAGAAACGAGCATAAGTGAGTTCATTAACGTGTTTTAATTTATTAGGCAGTTGTTTTATGATTTCATTGATAGTTAATGAGTTTAGCATTATTGTTTGGTTTAAGTGCGCAATAGCTGGATTAGCCTCATTTAACCAAATAGGTGAAAGTTGATTGTTAAACTTCGCAATATTTTGCGCTTGTGTAACCAACCAATCTTCCGGAATATCAGTATGAATAATATAGATATGCACCTGAGTGTTATGGTAACAAATAGATTTTAATAACGTTTCAAGTGGTTCGAGGTAGTTTTTATCCGCACAGAGTGCAATATTGATTTTATTCATTATTTATCTTGATCGCGTAAAATTTCAGCCATTAAAGCAAAACTAATGTGGCAGTACCCATTTGGATTTTTATCAAGATAGTCTTGGTGATAGGTTTCTGCAGGGAAATATTGTGCAAGCGGTAAGTTTTCTACCATAATTGGCGATTCATAATGATTTTGTAACGAATCTAAGGCTGCTTGGATGACAGGCTGATCTTGAACATCAACATAATAAACGCCTGTACGATATTGCACGCCAACATCTTCCCCTTGTTGATTGAGGGTAGTTGGGTCAATAATTTGGAAAAAATAGTTAAGTAATTTCGGCAAGCCAATTTGAGCATCGTCATAAATAATTTTGACCACTTCAGCGTGCCCACTGCCCGCACACACTTCTTGATAGCTTGGCGCTTCAGTAGAGCCATTAGCATAACCACTTTCTACATCTAATACGCCATGCACTTTTTTAAAAAATGCTTCGGTTCCCCAAAAACAACCTGCCCCAAAATAAATTTCTTTTTGCATAATTCACCTGATGTTTGATAAAAAACTGACGGAATTTAACCGCTTGTTCAATAATAAAGAAGTATAGCATAAAGCCGAATAATCAGAGAATGGGATAGCGCGATTCATCTAGACTTAGTAAAAAATTTGTAAAATATGACCGCTTGTATTGCATGAAAACCTAGAGTAGGATTGTCGCCGTATTTCTAAATAAAACAAATTTTACTGATGAAACATAAGAAAAAATTACTTACTTTCGTAGGACTTGTCGCATTTGCTACCTATTGGTTTTATCCACCCACTTATCCGGTATATCCGAAAAGCGATCATTATGATCCTGACACACAAACTTTCTATAATGCAGAACCTCAACGGGCACCCACAGATGTTGCTAGCGCACTTTGGAAAATGACATTTAATGAAAAAGATTTCCACCCGAAACAACCATTACCAACGGTTAAACCAGATTGGGACGCATTGTTAGCACCCGCTGAACAGAGTCGGTTTATGTGGTTTGGGCATTCCACGCTGCTTATGCGGATTGGCAATCAAACTATCATCACTGATCCGCTTTTTGGAAAAAGTGCCTCTCCTGTGCCAATTATGATGCACCGCTTTCAACCACCTGTGGCAGAAATTGAAGCATTACCGCCTATAGATGTTGTGCTGCTTTCACATAGCCATTACGATCACTTAGAACAAGAAAGTATAGAAAAATTGGCGAAAACGCAAAGCCATTTTGTGGTTTCTTTAGGAATGGGTGTGATGTTACAAAAGTGGGGAGTCGATGCTGCTCGCATCACGGAATTAGACTGGTGGCAAAGCACAGAACGCAATGGCGTAAAGTACACAGCATTGCCCGCAAGACATGATTCGAGCCGTAGCCTATTTGATAAGAATAAAGCATTGTGGTCTGGTTTTTTAATTGAGCATCAGCGGGGTCAAAACGAAGAACGTTTTTACTACCATGGCGATTCCTCTCAAGGTAAACATTTTGATGAAATTGCCAGCCGTGTTGGCAAAATTGATATTGCGTTTATTGAGAATGGACAATATAACGAAAGATGGCCAGATAACCATCTTTTCCCAGAACAAACTGCGCAATTAGCTGCAAAACTACAACCAACGAGATTTATGCCGATTCATTGGGGAGCTTATCCGCTTGCTTTGCACACTTGGAATGAACCTGTGCTTAAAAGCGTGCCAATGGCAAGAGCATTAGGCGTAAACCCACTAACGCCATTATTAGGGCAAGTATTTGATGTCAATACAAAAACGGAAGATTGGTTTAGTGCATTGGAATAGCATTGGTAAATTATATAAAAAATCACCCGCTTGTTGGCGGGTGATTTCATTTTATTTGGCGTTTTTCTTTGCCCATTCTAAGAAGCGTTGCTGAGTCTCTTTATCTGCTTTGCTAAAGAGTAGTTGTAGCTCTTCTTCTTTAATATTATTGGTGCTGACAATCATTTGTCCTTTTGCTTCAATGGCTGCATTCGTAAATGCTGGAATAGCGGCTACACCTTTCCCTGCATTATATTTCGCTAAATTTTCTTCCACGCGGCTATTTGGCGCAAACCCTTCGCCTTTTAAGAAATCTTGGTTAAAGGTAATGTTTTTACCTGAAGCGGTTTTAATTTCAAAAGTTGGGGCATTTTTGAATTTTTCTGCAGCAGCTTTATTACGTAAGGTTGGTGCAACAATTTCAATGTTTTCGTTTGAACCTTGGAAGCTCAATACAATTGGATTGGTCGCATAATAGTTACCATCAACAATATCGCCAGCGGCAATCACAACTTGGTGCTGTTTTTCATCATTGATTTGTGGCGTTTGCCCCATTTTTACGCGTAAGCCATCAAAGGCAAGAATTTCTACATTACTAGATGCAGTTAAATTTCCTGCCCAAGTGGTCGAGACGGCAAATAATGCACCAATGGCTACGGCAAATTGACTTAATTTCATATAAATGTCCTCTTGTTGAGAATAAATGCAAAAAACTTGGGTCTATGCTATGCTAATTTTCAACAAATAGAAATAATTTTATTATCACACCACAGATTTTGTGGGAAAATATAGACATTTTTTACACAGAGAAACAATTTATGAGCGAAGATAATTCATCGAATTCAGTATCAGAAAAAACAGAACGAAAACCTTTTTTACAGTCGTTATTGGGCGGACTCTTTCAATCTGAACCTAAAAATCGTGAAGATTTAGTGGAAGTGATCCGTGATTCTGCAGATAACGAGTTGATTGATAGTGACACGAAAGAAATGATTGAAGGGGTGATGGAAATCTCAGAACTTCGCGTTCGAGATATTATGATTCCGCGCTCTCAAATTGTTTTTATTGATGCAAATTTACCGTTGGAAGCTTGTGTCGATCAAATTATCTATTCTGCGCATTCACGTTTTCCTGTTTTACAAGAAGAAGGTAAAGATACGATTGCGGGTATTTTATTAGCAAAAGATTTGTTGAAGTTTTTGCGTAGCGATGCAGAACCATTCGATTTGCAATCGATTCTTCGCCCAGCGGTAATTGTGCCAGAATCTAAGCGATTAGATCGTATGTTAAAAGAATTCCGTTCTGAGCGTTTTCATATGGCGATTGTCGTCGATGAGTTTGGTGCAGTGTCTGGTTTAGTGACCATTGAAGATATTCTAGAACAAATAGTTGGTGATATTGATGATGAGTTTGATGAAGAAACGGAAGAACCGATTCGTCAACTTTCTCGCCATACTTACACCGTATTAGCATTAACTGATATTGAGAAGTTTAACGAAACTTTTGCAACCAATTTTACAGATGAAGAAGTGGATACTATTGGCGGTGTTGTGACGCAAGCCTGCGGGCATTTGCCAGAGTATGGTGAGCAAATTGAACTAGAAGGTATTCAATTTAAAGTAACTTCTGCAGATAGTCGCCGTTTAGTCAGATTCCGAGTAACGGTTTCTGATGAACAATTAGAAAAAATGGAAAACAACACAGAAAACCATGATTGATTTGGTAAAAAAATCCACAAAAATCACCGCTTGTCTTGTGAGCTTTTTGCTTGGGGCAAGCGGTGTACTTGCTTATTCGCCCTTTGATTTTTGGGCAATGGCTTATGTTTCTGCAGCCGGCTTGTTAGGCTGCGTGATGATTTCGCCAAGACGCACAGCGCTTTTGGCTGTGTTTTGCTGGTCTATTGGCTATTTCAGTGTAGGGGTAAATTGGATTCATGTTAGCATGATTCAATTTGGTGGCGTGCCGGAAATGGTTAGCTACTTAGCCGTGTTGTTATTGGCCTCTTATTTGGCATTGTATAATTTACTGTTTGTCTATTTAGCTAAACGTTTTTCTCTGACAAACCCTTTGGCATTGGCCTCGCTATTTACGTTTACCGAATATTTACGCGGTGTGATGTTCACAGGTTTCCCATGGTTACAATTTGGTTATAGCCAAATTGATTCACCGTTTTTTGCAATCGCGCAGATTTTTGGTGTAGAAGGCTTAACTTTTTTTGTAATAACGGTAACGGCTTGTTTATTGCAAATAGGGCGTGTACTGATTAAACAAAAAAGAATAGATTGGCTGCAATTAGGCAGTATTGCATTTGTAGTAGTGCTTGCTTTCGGGTCAAAATCATTGACTCATTTGCAAAAAGATCCGCAAAAAGCACCGCTTGTTGTTAGCCTAGTGCAAGGTAATATTGCTCAGCAGATAAAATGGGATCCTGACTATTTTGCACAAACGGTACAAACTTATTACCGATTAGTCGCGCCCCTATTAGGTAAAAGCGACGTGGTTATTTTACCTGAATCTGCCATTCCGGCTTTAGAATCGGATATTCAACCGATTATGCAGAGTTTTGATGCTGCAGGCAGTGAAAAAAATAGCGAGATTATTATCGGCACTTTATATCAAGATGCTAATCAAGAGATGTTTAATAGCGCATTAGTGCTTGGGAATAAGCAAGGTGCGTATCAAATGTTTGAAAGCACGAGATACAAAAAACATCACTTAGTGCCATTTGGCGAATATGTGCCTTTTGGATCTTTGCTAGATTGGATGCGAGAAGTATTTATCTTACCAATTAATTTATCTCAAGGTGAATATGTTCAGCCCGCTATGCTAGCAAAGAATTATCGTTTTAATATGGCGATCTGTTATGAGATTATTTTCGGTGATCAGGTACAGAAAAATCAACTTTCGCAGCAATCTGATTATCTATTAACAATTACTAACGATGCATGGTTTGGTGCATCTATTGGGCCATGGCAACATTTTCAGATGGCAAGAATGCGGGCGCTAGAATTAGGTAAACCGCTACTTCGTGCGGCTAATACGGGTATTACTGCTTGGGTAGATGAGCAAGGTAAAGTTATTTCTCAATTACCACAATTTGAAGAAGGGGTATTAACTGAGTCAGTTTCAGCGGTAATAGGAGAAACATTATTTAGCCGTTATGGTAATATGCCACTTTATTTAATCAGTTTATTTTTATTGGCTTTAGCCTTAGTAAAACAACGATCCAGTAAGGGATCTCAATAAAAAATTATAAATTTTCAAACATTTTTTTACTGCTGTTGTGAACTTTTCTTGTAACCAACACACTAACGAGGTGTAAGATGAATGGAACACATAAGCGTCAATTTAGGAGAGCGCAAATTCATGAGTGAGCAGGTAACCGATCAAGAATTGGTTGAACGAGCACAAAAAGGTGATAAAAAGGCATTTAATTTACTCGTTGTTCGCTATCAAAATAGAGTAGCAGGATTGCTAACTCGTTATGTCGCACGCGATGATATTCCTGATATTGTTCAAGAGTCTTTTATTAAGGCTTATCGTTCATTAGACTCTTTCCGAGGGGAAAGTGCATTTTATACATGGCTTTATCGTATTGCCGTGAATACCGCAAAAAACCATTTAACCTCTTTAGGGCGTCGCCCGCCAAGAGAAGATATTTTGGCGGAAGATGCTGAAAGTTATGAGGTTGGCACACAGCTTCGTGAAGCAGATACACCTGAGAATTTGGTGTTATCGGATGAATTAAAGCGTGTCGTATTTGAAACCATCGAAAGTTTACCTGAAGAACTAAAACGCGCGATTACCTTACGCGAATTAGAAGGGTTAAGCTATGAGGAAATTGCAGAAGAAATGCAATGTCCGGTGGGTACAGTTCGTTCTCGAATTTTTAGAGCAAGAGAGGCGATTGATGCAAAAGTCAATCCGCTTATTAATCAAGGTTAAGTGCTGCATTAAGCCAGCAAAAATTGAAAGTAAATTTGGAGTTATTTATGCAACAAAATGAACGCCTTTCGGCTTATATGGATGGAGAAGAAACTGGTTTTGCACAAGAACTTGTTAAATCTTCAGACTTACAGCAAAAATGGGCAAGCTATCATGCAATTCGCAATGTAATGCAAGGCGAAGAGATGATTTTAGGTGCAGATTTCTCAGAAAAAATGGCTGCTTTAATTGAAGAAGAAACGATTGAAGCGAAACCAAGAGGTTTATTGGTTAAATTAAAACGTTGGAGTGTGCCACTGATGCAAGCTGGTATTGCAGCTTCGGTTTGTTTAGTTGCTGTATTTGGCGTGAATTATGTTAATCAACAAAATGAAATGGCAAATGCTACTCCAGCATTAGTAACTGAACCATTTAGTAATGGTGTTGAAGCAGTAAGTTATAATGCACCAGCAAAAGACTTAGCAACGCCAGAAAAATTAGCGCAACAAGAACAACGCGTTCAAATGATAATGAATAATCAATCAATTGAACCAACTCGTACTGCACAACATGCTGAATTAAGTAATGAGGAAAAGGCGAAAGCTCAAACCTCCGCAAATCAACCTGTTGAACAACCGCAAAAATAAACGAGAAAGATTATATATGTTTAAAAGCTACTCTATTGAGTAGCTTTTTTTATGGATATTTTCGGTTATTAGCGAAATATTCTGGAAAGTTTGGTAAAATTAACCAATTTTTTGAATGGATTTAGCCATCAAGGAGTAAGCGGATGTTAGTCGAGATAGCCACAGTTGTGCATTATGAAAATGGCATTGCGCAAGTTCAATGTTCTGCTAAAAGTGCTTGTGGTAGCTGTGCTGCACAAAAAGGTTGTGGAACAAAAGCGTTATCTGCTCTTGCTGGTGAAAAAACTGCCCCTCAATTTGAATTAACCGTAAATGAGCCATTAAAACCTGGTGATCGTATCGAGCTAGGTTTGTCGGAAACGACGTTGCTTAATGGCGTTATGTGGATTTATGGTGTGCCTCTGCTGGTGTTAATTCTCTCTGCAATAATTTTTTCTGCTGTATTTAAGAATGAGCTAGCAGTTGCAAGTTGTATGTTAATTTCGACCGTTTGCGCTTTCTGGGGCGTTAAAAAAAGAATAAATCATAAACAGCAGGCAAACATTACGCCTGTTTTTTTAGGAAAAGTGTCTTAGGAGCACAGTAATGGATAAAATTTGGTTTGATAATTATCCGCCGGGCGCGGAAAAAACTATTGATGTAAACCAATATGAATCGTTAGTTGAGTTATTTGAGCAGGCAGTTCGTCGCCACCCAGATATTCCAGCATATATCAATATGGGAAAAGTTTTAACTTTTCGTAAATTAGAAGAGCGTAGTCGAGCATTTGCGGCTTATTTACAAAATGAATTACGTTTAGAAAAAGGCGATCGTATCGCCTTAATGATGCCGAATTTATTGCAATATCCGATAGCCTTATTTGGCGCATTACGTGCAGGTTTAGTTGTGGTAAATGTTAATCCACTTTATACGCCACGTGAATTAGCTCATCAACTTAACGACAGTGGTGCAAAAGCCATTGTAATCATTTCTAACTTCGCTGCGACACTAGAAAAAGTCGTGTTTGAAACAGGTATTCAGCACGTTATTTTAACTCGTATGGGTGACCAACTTTCTTTCGGTAAACGCACTCTAGTTAATTTTGTCGTAAAATATATCAAAAAATTAGTACCGAAATATAAACTTCCACACGCAGTAAGCTTTCGTGAGGCATTAAGTATTGGTAAACAACGCCAATATGTTAAACCTCAACTACAATCAAGTGATCTCGCTTTCTTACAATATACTGGCGGTACAACAGGCGTTGCAAAAGGTGCAATGCTAAGCCATGCCAACATTGTCGCTAACATTGCTCAAGCTAAATGGGTAGGAGAACCATTACTTAGAGGCGTAAAAGATGGCGTCGCGGTGATTCCACTGCCTTTGTATCATATTTTTGCTTTAACAATTAACTGCCTATTATTTATTGAGTTAGGTATTACGGGCTTATTGATTACCAACCCGCGCGATATTCCAAGTTTTATTAAAGAGCTGAAAAGATACCGTTGTGTGGCGATTACAGGTGTAAATACGCTATTTAACGCGCTATTAAATAATGAACATTTTAAAGAAGTGGATTTTTCATCTCTTCGATTAAGCGTAGGTGGTGGTGCCTCTATTCAAAGTGCCGTAGCAAAACGTTGGTTTGATACAACGGGTTCTCATATTATTGAAGGATATGGAATGACAGAATGTTCGCCAATCATTGCAGCTGCGAGAAATGATGCAACTGAGCATAATGGCTCAATTGGTGTGCCAGTGCCGAATACGGATATTCGTATTGTGGATGAACAAGGTAATGATGTGCCGTTAGGCGAGCGTGGCGAATTGTGGGTTAAAGGCCCGCAAGTGATGCAAGGCTATTGGAACCGACCAGAAGATAGTGCCGAAGTGTTAACTGATGGTTGGATGGCAACCGGTGATATTGTTGTGATGGGTGAAGATCTGAATTTACGTATTGTCGATCGTAAAAAGGATATGATTATTGTCTCTGGCTTTAATGTTTATCCGAACGAAATTGAAGATGTGGTTGCGCATAATCCGAAAGTGGGTGAAGTGGTAGCGATTGGTGTGCCGCATCCTGTTTCTGGCGAAACGGTTAAGATTTTCGTGACTAAAAAAGATGAAAGTTTAACCCGAGAAGAATTACGTAATTATTGTCGTCAATATTTAACGGGTTATAAAATTCCGAAAGATATTGAATTTAGAGATGAATTACCAAAAACTAACGTAGGTAAAATTTTACGCCGAGTTTTACGTGATGAAGAGATCGCAAAACTCAATTCAACCAAATAAAAGGAGTCAAATATGAAAATTGTTGAGGTAAAACACCCGCTTGTTCAACATAAATTAGGGTTAATGCGTGCAGCAGACATTAGCACTAAAGATTTCCGTGAATTAGCGACAGAAGTAGGTAGCTTGTTAACTTATGAAGCAACTAAAGATTTGGAAACCGAATTAGTAGAAATTGATGGTTGGTGTGGCAAGGTTGCGGTGAATCGTATCAAAGGCAAAAAAGTGACTGTGGTACCAATTTTACGTGCAGGTCTTGGAATGATGGATGGGGTGTTAGAGCATATTCCAAGCGCGCGTATTAGCGTAGTGGGTATCTACCGTGATGAAGAAACTTTGCAACCAGTTCCATATTTCAAAAAATTAGCTAACGATGTGGAAGAGCGTTTAGCCATTATCGTAGATCCGATGTTAGCAACTGGCGGTTCGATGATTGCTACTATTGATTTGCTTAAAGATGCAGGTTGTAAGCATATTAAAGTATTGGTGTTAGTGGCAGCGCCTGAAGGGATTGAAGCATTAAAAAATTCACATCCAGATATTGAGCTTTATACCGCATCAATCGATAGCCACTTAAATGAACACGGCTATATTGTTCCTGGTTTAGGTGATGCAGGCGATAAAATCTTCGGAACAAAATAATTCTTCCTGATAGCAAGCGGTCAGATTTTGTGATGAATTTGCAAAAAATTCGGCATAGTAGACAAAATAGTTGCTAAAAAGTGGCTTAAAGCCTTATAGTACAAGGCTTTAAGCCCTATTTTTGAAATATGAACAAAAAACTGTCCATTTTGCCAAAGTGCAAGAATAAAGAAACATGGTAAGCAAAATAATGCCCAACGTTATTTTTGTAATCAATGCCATAAAACATTTATCCTAAAAAACAAATTAGATCCTATTAAAATTTGGGCTGATTACACCTCTGGAAAACAAACCTATCAACAGCTCGCGATAAAATATCAGTGTTCAGTTAGAACCATACGACGATATATTGATAAAGCCCCTAAAACATCTTTAAATCAGCCTAAAAATCGATACCTTAATATCATTATGGATACGACCTTTTTTCATCGTTATTCTGGTGTTTTAGTGATGATGGATTCAAAAACAGATAAAGTCGTTTCATATCATTTTGTAAGGACGGAAAAAGATATCTACTATAAACTTGCATTAAATAGATTAAGAGAAAAAGGCTATATAATTCAATCAATTACTTGTGATGGTAGGCGAGGTCTAATGAAAGAGCTATTTAATACTCCTGTGCAGATGTGTCAGTTTCATATGGTCTCGATTGTGATGCGAAAATTAAGGAAAAAACATCAGTCACAAGCGGGTAAAGAATTGAAAATAATTGCGAAATCATTGGTAAAAAGTTCAAAAAATGACTTTTATCGTCGTTTATATGCTTGGTTTATAAAGCATGAGGATTTTTTAAAAGAAAGAAGTGATAAAGGAAATGAAAAAGGCTATTTTCCTTATAAACATAGAAATGTAAGAGGGGCTTATGCCAGTTTGAAGTATTATATGAATTATTTATTTACCTTTGAAAAGCATACTGAAATGAATATAGAAAATACAACAAATAGGCTAGAGGGATTATTTAAATATCTAAAGCGTCAATTAAATAATCATAATGGATTAACGAAAAAACGTAAAGTTATGTTTATAAAGGATTTTTTAAATAAAAAGAGTTGCTAATATTTTAAAAAATAAACATTAGCAACTGTTTTGTCCACATGGCATAGATTTTGACGGATTAGCAACTATTTTGTCTACTATGCCAAAAATTCTAAAAATCTGACCGCTTGTGAAATATCATCTCAGTTTTCAAGCTTTTTCCAATTCTGCCATTGCTTTACAATCTGCGGCTTGATGATCATCTTCGGTAATTAAACTTTGTAGGAAATGTTTAATTTCGGTCAGTTCGGCAATTTTTTCCTCAACCGAAACCAAACGCTTCGCCAACATGCTATCCACTTCGCAATGTTGAGACTGCTGAGTTTTCAATGCATTAAAATACTTAATTTCGGCCAAACTAAAATCTAACGTTCGGCAGGTTTTAATAAATTTTAATTGCTTCAAACTGGCTTCATCATAATCTCGATAACCATTTGCCAGCCGTTTAGGCTCCGGCATTAAACCCATTTTTTCATAATAACGAATGGTTTCTAAATGAATACCGCTTTGTTTGCTGAGTTCGTGAATCTTCATTTTTTTAAAATCAAGCCTTGACCTTGTAGTTCCTACGGACTTTATACTTTACCTCAAGTTAATTAAAAACACAATGAGGAGCATTATGTCCGACCACCGTTCCCATGAACATCATGACCATTCATCTCATGAACATATTCCACAAGATAAAAAAATCTTAGCGCTCAGTTTTGCCATCATTACCGGCTTTATGGTTGCCGAATTTGTTGGCGGCTATTGGTTTAACAGTTTGGCACTCATGGCTGATGCGGGACACATGGCAAATGATAGCTTATCGTTATTTTTAGCCTTGTTAGCGTTGTTTCTATCCGCTCAAAAACAACGATACATTGCCCTACTTAATAGCGGCTCATTGATTGTTGTGGCATTGATGATTTTAGTTGAAGCGATTCAACGCTGGCAAAATCCCATCGAGATGATAGCATTACCGATGCTTGGGGTGGCATCTTTAGGATTATTGGTAAATCTTCTCGTTGCAAAGATGATGTTGAACAGTGATCATGATAATCTCAATATCAAAGCGGCTTATCTGCATGTACTAACCGATTTATTTGGCTCCATTATTGCCATTCTTTCGGGACTAAGCGCCTATTTTATGGGATGGTTATGGGTTGATTCACTAGCAAGTATGATATTAAGTATTCTGGTATTAAAAAGCGGGATTGGTACATTCCGTTTAGCATTAAAAAATAAGGTGGGATAACCCCACCTTAGATTGATAGATGATTATTTGGCTTCAAAAACCAAAATCGTATCTCAGTTTTGCATTTTCATATTCCGTTTACTATCTGTAATCCCTCGACCAAGACTTTGCCTACATTTAAAAACTTATGTAACTAAGGTTGCTAAAATGATTTGTTCTGGTGCCACCTTAACCCAAACTGCTTGTCCTACTTGCCAAAATGAGCCGTTTTTTAAGCTTGCACAAAGTATTGTGTCACTGCCTTCTGGCTTGAGCAATACCTCTTCTGGCGAAATAGAAATAATCGTAGCAGGGAACTGATTAGCAATATTTTCTTCAGCTTTATCCTGAATGTTTAACCATGGGGCTTTAAACATAGCGACGACTTCTTTGCCTAAAGATAGGCCTAAACGTTCTGCACTACGCGAGGTAATAGACACTTGTAATGGGTGAGAGAGTTCAGCAATAGAAACTTCTACCAAACAATAGTTGGCTTTTAACGCTAGTTTACTCACTTTACCCACAAATTGATTACGAGCACTACTTTGCAGAGAGAATTTATTCGTGGCAGCAAGCAAGCTATCAAGTGGAATAGATTCATCTTGTAGAATTTCAAAAGCATGCGCCTGCGTTTTTTCAAGTAAATCATAGAGTTGTAACAGGCGTTTTGCGTAGGGAGTTAATGACGTCCCACCCCCATTTTTCCCACCAATATTTCTTTCTAACAGTGGTTTTGGGCTAATGTTATTCATGGCTTCTAGATGATCCCATGCGCTTTTATAACTCACTTGAGCATTCTTTGCTGCTTGGTTAATTGAACCACAAGCCTGAATTTCTTTAAGCAATCGAATGCGTTTGGGGTCAATAAAGAGCGCATTCTGCAATTTTATGGTAAGTAGGATTTCTGCTAAGGTCGTCATAGTCTTTCTATGTTTAGGAAAAAATCATTCTCATTTTAGCTTAAAAATGCAGGGTTTTTCCATGTCGTTTTTGTCTTTCAGAGGATAATTGCAAAGTTAATTTTGTAAATTATAGCTTTACACTTTAAAATTTGTTGCAAAGTGAAAATTTTTTCGTTAAATTAAGCTCAAGTATCCGATAATCTCACTAGGAATAATGCTTATGTCTATTTCAACATTTTTAGGAAATACTAAAGCACAAATAAAAAGTGCTGTATCTACACATCCGATTGAAATTTTTCTAATTAGTGCATTTGCAATTGGAATTTGGTTTATGGAATTAGGGACTCATAAAGGTGAACATTTGGCTTATTGGGTATTTGAGCCAATGTTATTTATCTTTGTTTATCTCTCTCGCCCATATTCTTGGTATCGTTTTTCATGGATTGTGCCATTAGTGGCGATCGCTATTATTGGGATGACTAATGATAATGCTGATTTTTATCTCACGAGCTCAAAATTTTGGGGCGCAAGTTTTATTGCGTTACTGGTGTTATTAGGTTTCCCATTTGAAAAAAATAATAAAGGGTTTACCTACCGTAATTTTACCAATCTATTCCATCTTGGCTTAGCGACAATGGTATGGTTGTTGGTGTTTGGATTAGTCGCGGCTATTTTATTTACGATTACAACACTCTTTAATGTCGAGTTTTCTGATAGCTTCTACCAGCATTTTTATACTTCTTTAGGCATTTTTACTCAGCCACTCTTTTTCTTAGTATTCGAACAACGCCAAGCTAAATCGGAAATGACGTTAGATCGCATTTCTGAAATTTTAGTTAATTTCGTATTAGCATCAGCATTGATGATTTTCACGGTGTTGCTTTATGCTTATGTTGTGCGAATTATTTTTGAAGGCGTATTACCAAAAGGGATGTTGGCGAATATTACCTTGCCTTATTTGCTTGGCGGTTTAGGTGTATATGCACTACGTTCTATTTGTGCTAAAGCCCGTTGGGAAACTTTCTTTAAGTTCTATCCATATCTTGCTATTGTGCCAATCGTGTTGTTATGGTTGGCGATTGATCGCCGTATTAGTGCCTATGCTTGGACTGAACCACGAATTTATTTAGTGGCCTTGGCTACCGCGATTACGATTGCTTATGCGATCCTGATTGTGCCAAAAGCACGTCAATACCGCCTGATTTCTGGGGTTGTCATGGTGGCAATTTTTGCTATGACTTGGATTGTTAAACCACAAGAAATTGCTTACCAAAGCCAAACCGTGCGTTTTGAACAGTTATTGAAAAAACTTAATTTATCAGATGGTTCAGGCAAAATTCGTGATGATGTAGATTTTGTCGAACGTTTAGAGAATATGCCGAAAAGCGATCTTAAAGATTGGGATGAATTAGATAAAGTATCAGATTATTTGCTTTATCGAATGGAGATTAAATCTTATGGAGAACCTCCTTTCGAAGAAAGAAAAGAGGCATTTAAGCAGAAATATGGCAAAAAATCCGAAGAACTTTTTACATTCTACATTTATGGTGATGAGATTCGCTTCAATGATGAAAGTATTAGCACCCCAGAAAATAATTTTATTACTAAAGTTACATTTGAATGGGAATCGATTGATGTGACTTCGTATAAAAAATGGATTCGAGTGCCGACATATTCATTCTATCGTCTAGAGCCTCGGGCTTATATGAAATCTGATGAAAGCGAGGATAAACAAGAAGAGAAACAAGAGGTTTGTTTTATTGAAGATCACGACAGATATTGTACCAATATGGATGAACATATTCATAAAGTATTCAAAGAACATCAGCTAGACCCGATGAAAAGAATTTCTAAAACTGAGCTTGAATCACTTAGTCAAGATTTATTAAAAATTGATGGACCAAGCTTTACGATTTATTTAAGTGAGCTTGAAGTGAAATTTAGACCAGAAAGCGGTTATTACTATAATCGAACATATACAAAAGCTATTTTTGATAAGTAGCCGTAAATTTAAAACGCTGTGATGTTTCACAGCGTTTTTGCAAAAAATTAGCTAAAAATGACCGCTTGTAATATCCGGACTATTTAGAACAGGATAGATGAAGCGTGGATAAATTAAGGAGATTTATGTCTATAACCCACTTTTTTCAACAGCTGCAGCACCGTTTAAATGCAATGGTTATGCGCCATCCGATAGAAATTGTGATGGTGATTGCTTATGCAATCCCATTATTGATGATGGATACCAGTGTGCGCGGCGGTGAGCATTTCGGTTATTGGATGTTTGAGCCGATGCTCTTTGCTTTTATTTATTTAACCCGCCCTTATCGTTTTTATTATTTTTCATGGATTGTTCCTATTTTAGTCTGTCTTGTTGTTTGGCAAACGAATGACTTTGCAGAATTTTACTTTTATAGCGCTCAGTTCTGGGGGGCTACAGGAATCATGTTGATTGCTTTGTGTAGCTTTCCATTTGTCAAAAACAATCAAACTTTTGTTTATCATCATTTTAAAGTGCTATTGCATCTCATCTTAGCTTTTATTGCTGGCGGCATCATTATTGGCCTTTCAGCTACACTGCTTTCTTGGAGTAATGTATTGCTTGGAATTAGTTGGGATTTATCGGTTTATACCAAAATGAGTTTATTTTGGGCATATCTTTGCATCCCATTGTTTTTCTTATTATTTGAACAGTCTCAATCGCGAGAAGAAATCACTGTTTCACCTATTTTTGAGATCCTCAACAATTTTATTTTAGGCCCCGCGTTAATTATTTTTACGATACTGCTTTACGTTTATGTCGGTGTTATTTTAAGTAATAGACACCTGCCGGATGGTGCTGTAGCGGGTATTGTCTTGCCTTACTTACTCCTTGGTTTGGTGGTATGTCTATTAAGAATGCTTCCTCAAAGCAGACCTCGCTGGCATCGTTTTTTTAATATTTATCCTTATTTAGCGATTATTCCTTTAGGCTTACTTTGGATGGCGGTTGAAGTTCGAATTGCTACATATGCATTAACCGTTTCGCGAATTTACTTAGTGGCGATGAGTATCGCACTTTCACTCGCTTATTTGATATTAATGATACCTAAAATTCGTCAGTATCGGTTGATTTCAGTCATAGCCATGTTGTTTATTTGCAGCATCACTTGGCTTAGCAATCCCACTCAAATAGCCTATCAAAGTCAAACAGAACGCTTTGTTGCGTTATTGGATAAGCTTAATTTACGTGATGAACAAGGTAAATTAAAATCAGTATATGAAATACGCTCGCGCTTAGAGAATATTAGCAGTGTAGCATTGGGTGATTGGCAAAACTTGAAATCCACTAAAGATTATTTGGTCAATGAGATGCCTAAACCAGCAGATCGAGTTGATTGGTATAAGTATGATAAAGAAGCCGCATTTATTGCGCAGTATGGACCTTCGGCATACTACTTATTAACGATGTATATTGAAGACAATCAAGTGCTCTTATTCGAAGAGAGTGAAGTGTCAAATTATGAATTCCGACAAGGTTATGATAAGCCATTAAATATAAAAGATTATCGAAATCTTTATTTAAATGGGCATTATAGCTATCGTGTGAAGAATGAACCAAACGAAGCGTTCTTTTGTTGGGATAAAGAAAATTATTGTCTTGATTTAGATACCTATATTCATACGCAGATGAAACGCCATGGACTTGATCCGATGCAATTTCAAAAAAAAGAGGATTTAGATAAGCTGAAAGAAAACTTACTTGTGATAGATCAACCACAATTTAAGATTTATTTATCTCGATTAAATATTACGTTTGTGCCAGGCCAGGGCTATATATTTCAAAGTATGGAAGCTGAGGTATTGCTAGAAAAGTAAGAAATAATAAGGGAATGTATGAACATTCCCTTAAATTTTGTAAAAAACTTGAGAAAAATGACCGCTTTAAAGATTAAGCAATATTTTCATAGAACACATTTTTCAAAAATTGCGTATGTTTATCTAAAATACTAAACATCGTTTCGCGATCTTCGCCAAATCTTGAAGGCCCATGATTAGCGCGAACTTTGTCATAAGCCGAAAAGGCAATTTCAAACTCTTCAGTGGTTAATCTAATTGATTTTTCATGCAGTATGCGACTGAGTAAACTCACTTCTTGAGATTGTAATTCTGGAAATAAATGATGTATCCATAACTCCATAGAATATTGAACCGCCTCGCTTAATTTCGCGCGCTTTTGGCTTTCTTGTTCTGAATGTACCCGATAAAATAATAGAGGTTCAGGCAAGTTCGCAAATGTTTTTCCGTTTAATGCACATTGTATCCACATATGAAAATCGGGCGCAGTAGAGGTTTGTGCATAATTAAGCCCTAACTCTTTGATACTTGAATGTCGCCACATTACAGATGGGTTAATCATATGGCCACGGGCTAAAGAAAAATGTGCTTTTATATCTTTATCTAAAAGAGGGAGATCACTAATCGCAGGTGATTTATCTGTCTGCTCATGATTAAAGAGCACAGCATTGCTTCCTAAAATATCAATTTCAGGATGATTCTCTAAATATTGAATTTGCTTTTCAAAACGGTGGGGCGCACAAATATCATCGGCATCCATACGGGCAACATATTCAACATTCATATAGTTAAGTATATCTTTTGCTAATTTCCCTGCTGAGGGTTCCCCTTGATTCTGAGTGAAATGATAAACACGCAAACGAGGGTCTATTTTTGCATAAGATTCAAGAATTTTACTTGTATTATCTATTGAGGCATCATTAATTGCGAGAATACAAAAATCCTGAAATGTTTGATTCAACAAGGAATCTAAACATTCAGCTAGATAAGCTTCTGCATTGTATGCCGGTAAAATGACAGCTAATTTCATGTGTTAGTTACTATTTCTTAAAAGTTTGATTTTAATCAAATTACTAACATACGACAGCTGATTTTATGAATTGTTCTGATAGTTCTAAAATTTATATATCATAGCGATAACAAGCGGAAAAGTTATTTCAAATAAAGGGCAATAGCTTTTTACAAGCGGTTAGATTTATTCACTATTTTGCAAAAACGCAGTCAAAACCAACCACTCTTTATTGCTGCTAGGCAGTTTTCTTATCTATAACTTAATGGTTGATAGGTAAATTTAATATATCTGCAATTTCTATTATGCGAGGCGCGGCTGATTTTGGGCAAACTAAGCAATAGAAATTATCAGAACCCGTATCAACATAAAGCAAAGTATAATCACTTTTTTCTTCTACTTTAGCCTTAATACGTGCAAACTCATGCTTTGCCTCTTCGAAAGTGATTTCGAAAGTTTGTTCAAGAGACTCAGAAAGAAAATGATTGAGTGAGTCATAATCAATTTTCCAGTCATCTTGGTAGCAATGTAGATAACTTCTGATAAGTTCTAATTTAGCATATTCTTCATCGAAATCTTCGTCCTCATAGATATCACCAAATGCGATCATTTTCTCTCGACATTTTTCAAGGTCTTTATTTAGCCATTTATAGAGGCTTTTAACTTGCTTAATATATTTTGCTTTGATGTATTTTTTCGTTTCAAGCAACGTAATTAATTCATCAAATAAGGCTTCTTGATTGATTTCAGTTTCACGTCTGTCAATGCTATCGCAAATCAAATCGACGGCTTGTTTTAACAAAGCAAACTTGTAATGTTGTTCATCAAGCGGTTTGGCATAATAAATCGCTGCCATTAAATTAGAAATAAAAAGCTTATCAGCATGTTGTAATGAATATGCGGCATCTCTAATAGGTTGCCCAGCAAATAACTCAATTCTTTGCGGAAATTCAAATTCAGTTTCTTTAATAATATGTTCATATTCCTTATGCGGTTTTATGCCGAACCCAATATTTAAAAAAGAATAGCCAGAACCATTAAAAAATTCTTCTCGAGAAGCAGGTACGAATCCCATTGGGTTACAGAATTGGCTTTGTAAATCATACATGTCGCCGCCAAAATCTAATTCCTTAAATTTTTCTTTGGAATAATCATCCCAATTGTCGGAATAGTAAAATTGATAGGCATGGATAGGCGTTTCAAAGAGGGTGTTTTTGACGTCGATACATCCATCTTGTTGCGTTTGAAGATAACGTTCAATTTTTGCGAGTTTTTGATCTAATAGAGAGAAATCTTCTGGCTTTTCAATCGCATTAAACACGGCATTAACTGAGGATAAAAATTGCTCATAATGTGGACTATGTTGATTAAATGGCTTTGCCTGTATCATACTCTGAAAAAGGTTGTTCGCTTGATCCGTTTCGGCGAAAACGAAGCTATCCTGATCGGGAAAAATAAAAACTCTAAAAAGTGAGCTATCTGTTGGGTTTAATTTAAAATCAATAGAAAGAAATAATTGAACCCAATTTTCTTCTTCAAATTCTATGCGCGTAATGCAAGGCAGTTTCATTGTTTTTGTCAGAAGCAACTCTAGAGGTTGGTATAAATCAGATAATCCCGTATTTTCTAGCAATTCAGATTCATCTAAATTGGCTTTACCATAATGCCAATAGGTTGCGATTGCCATTGGCGCAACTTTGTGATTTCGGGCAAACAACCTCTCAGGTGGTTCTTCTTTCGCCTTAAAATATTGAAAGATTTTGTCCAGTTTGGTTGTTAATGTTTGGTCTAATTTATCAGCGTGTTGTTTAGATTTAAAAAACATAATAAAAATGCTCAGTTTAAAAGAGATTATTCATAATATTCATATTTCTTTGTGGTTTTATCTAACCATATGCCTTTTTCATCATACATAATGCTTTCAATCACATTACCGTGTTGATCAAATTTATGACGCGTTGTGAGGGTTTCTTCCAATTTTCCGTGTTTGTCAAAAATTTGGCGTTTTAATTCATTGTGATTTTTGTCATAAGTAAAATCTGCTCGTCCCTCATTAAAAGACGTGTTATGTACAAAGTCGCCATTTTCGAGATAACGATAAGTTTCGCAATTACTTTCTTTTCCATTGTCATCAAAGTCACAAGCTTTGATGAGTTTATCGTCCTTGTAATGGAATTTTTTCGCATGGCCGTCAATAAGTTTTGCATAATAAACAGCTTCAGAGATGAGTTTGCCATCTTTGTCATAAACTCTTTTGATGTAATCTTCTTGGAAGTTCGGCTTTTTCGGCTTTTTGCCTACATAGGTGATTTCTAAAATGATACCCGAACCATCGCTGTTTTCTTGATAGCGGTAGAGTATTCCATGAGTCTCTTTATAGATATCGTAACGAATTTCTTCTAATCGATTGTTTTGATCATATCGATAATTCGCAGTCGTTTTATCGAAATGTTCAGACTCGCCAGTAACATCTTCAGTTTTAATTAAGAAACCTTGTTCGTTATAAAATTGACGAACATCGTTCGTGACCACCTCTCCTTCTGCCGCTTCAGGATTATCTTCCGAATGTGAAATAACAGATTTCACTTTGCCTTGTAAGTGATTCGCTTGCCAATCAGTTTGCACAGGGAAAAGTGCGAAAGCAGAGGTAGAAAGGCTGGCGAGAAGGGCAGTAAGTAAAAATTTATGCATAGTCGTTCCTTTTATCACAAGCGGTCGGATTTAATAAATGTTTTGTAAAAAACGCTGAAAAATAACTACTTGTTTAAGTTGGGTAAATAGTTGATTTAAATGTTATACTAATTTTAATAGGTTTTAAAGTGTAGTGAAATAATCTCGCTTTTTTATAAGGCAAACAGATTAAAAATGTATTCAAAAAAGTGAAAGTTTAGCGCTATCGCTTAGAAAAACATCATACACAGATATATTGATTAAGAGAGATATTAGGATGCAAAGGTTAAAGACATCACTGAAAAGATTTTTATGGGTAATTGGCATATTGTTTGGCGTTGTTTATCTGTTATTCATTTTGAGTTATTTCGTATTTTTTGTTTGGCTTCCTTCGCGCTCACATGAAGGGGAACTTCGAGCAGTTCAATCAAAAGATAAACCCTATTTAGCAGGTGTTGAGGCGTTACCTCAAAATGCGTTAATTTATATCTCAGAAGATACGGCTGTTCCAGAATTATTGATTGCCGAAGAAAATAATTATTTTCGTTGGGGCGGTTTTTTGTTAAATAAATTAGGATTAAATCGTGATATGGTAGCAATCAATGATTCGAATATGCGATTTGTTGAGCCAGCTAACTATGAAACTGCGCCTAATATGCCCGAAACATACGTTATTAACGGACAACCGTGTTTAACTAAAGGGGGATTTAAGTTTTTAAGAACCAGCGGTAAACGCCCGTCAATGCATTATTCAGATTTTACTTTAGTGACGTGTGATATCGCTGAAGGTGAAGTGATTTTGCCTAATTTCCGTTTAAATGGCGAAATGGTATCGTATCAAAATCGAGAACTCAGTTATACAGGCTTGTGGAGCAAGGATGGGTTAATTAGTCTGGCGGTGCCTCAAGCCTACAGTTATGACGGCGGTTTTACGACACCAAGGTTGCAAATTCCGTTAGCAAACGATAAGGATACGCTTCAGATTTTAACCTATTTTACGGATCTCAAAAATCAAGCCAAAGCAATTTTAGCGATTTATAATATGTATGGTAATGGCATTAACAGCCAAGAAGATTTTGTGCTAGGGCAATGTCGTTATAATAAGCTCATTACAAGCATTCTAATTACTGAGCTAACAGAAAAAAACGCGCGTTGGCATTTTGAAAGTGATGATAAACAACATCCCATTTCAAAGGAATGTAAAATACAAGTATTGCCCCTTCAGTTAGTGAAAGATCCAGATTTTAATAGAGGAAATTGATGGAAAACATGAAAAATCACCCTTTAGTTGTCGCACTTAGCATTGTGCTTGGATGCATAGTGGTATTTGGCGTGGCAATTTCTTGGAATAAACGCCAACAATATAAATATGAAGATGTGAGTTTGCAGGTAAAAGCATTGACTCAAGAAGAAATAGATTACTTCACAAAAGAAGGTATTGCGAATATCCCCGTAGGGACAATGCGATCAAGTTATCCTGATTCGGATAAAATTGATAATATTTTTATTCCAGAGGAAGGTGATCTTGGTTATTTTTCATGGGGGCCTTTTAAGTTAGATCGTTTTTCTCTGTATCTAGCGGATAGTCAGTCAATTATGCCTAAAGGAATTGTTGGTGCTGCCACTTTACCAGAGATTTTTGAAATAGATGGGCAAAGTTGTTTAACGGAAGGTTTGACCTTTGAGCGAAAAGCAGAGGCACAAGAAACTAGCATTCACTTTGAAGATTATGAGTTACTTGTCTGCTCTGTGAAAAATCAAACCATCAATACCCCACAAGGGAAATGGCAGATTGCTAAAAATGAACCAATAAGAATGCAGCGTAATTATCAGGGGGATCCACTTGAATCAATGCTCTCAGACAAAGCCGCGAGTTTTGAATATAGTATTGATCCAGCGTTGCAAGATAAATCTGATATATCACTTCATTTTCCAAATTCTCCTGAATTAGATGGCGCGATACAAATTCAAAGTCTTTATACCGACAGCGCATTAAATTTGTTAGAAATGAAAGGTGAAATCAGTTTGCATGAACAGAAAGAATTTAAAATTGGGCAATGTGATTATAGCAATTTTATTGGGGTGAGATTGGCGAATTTCACACCGAAAACGCTTGAGTTGCATGTGGTAAATTATCCAGAAGAAGGTCAAGGATTATCTGATAAGTGTACAAAGCATGTTATGCCATATCAGTTAGTGAAATAGCTAGTTCGCAACATCAATTGGTAAATTTTTAGAAAAAAGTGACCGCTTGTAAATAAGACGGCTTGAGTGAGAGAACCAAGCCGTCTTATTCTTTTTCAGACCCAAAAGGATTTTAACCAATATAGCCATTTTTCACCGAAGAAGTAGAAGAGTAGCCCAAAAGCAATAATGGTTAAACCAATCCATTTTGCGGGCGAAATAGCCTGAGTTGGCATACCGATAAGGCCAAAATAGTCAATCGTGGTAGATGAAATCAGTTGCCCAATGATAATGAAAAATAGCATGACACTAATGCCTAATTTGGGCGCTAATAATACGGTAGTAAAGACGGCAAAAGCACCCAGAATACCACCTAAAAATTTCCAAGCAGGTTGTTGTGGTAATGCGCTTAAATGTTGCCAAAGATCCGTTTTCCACCAAGCAATGACAAATAAGAAAAGGGTGCCAACAGCAAAAGAGATGAGAGCTGCAATAATGGCTTCATCACCCATAGATTTGGCTAATTGACTGTTAATCGCTGCTTGCGTGGCAAGGCCTAGTCCGGCAAAAAAGGCAATAAGTAGATAAATAAAATACATACAAACTCCTGTAAGATGCCAGCATTATATCTCCAATCAGCGAGTAGATAAAATGAATAAAAAAATGACGGGCTTGCACCCGTCATTCTACTTTTCAAATTTAGTTAGCTTTCTCAACAGAGAAGACTTCCACTTCAGCTTTTTCAAAAGCTTCATTATCTAATTTACCGGTAATGCGAATTTTGTCGTTTTCGCTTACATTTAAACCATTCCAAACGCGGTTTTTAATTTCCACTTTAATACGTGCTGTACCGTCTGTAAAAATGTATTCGTCGTTATCGATTTGTTGGGTGATGTTACCAACTAAAGTGACCATGCTGTTATCAGCAGCCGATAATGCTTGTTTAACACTCATTGTTTGTGCAGCAGTTTTAGCTTGAAAACCACCTTGATTGTTATTAGCGTTACCATTAAAACCTGCAAAAGCTGAAGTTGATGCGAAAGCTAGTAAAGTAGTAAATACGATTTTTTTCATGTTGATTTCCTCAAATAGATTAAGTTAAGTTAAATTAAATTAAGTTTCTCCGCAAGTTTGCGTTGGGTGTATTAAACCAAAGAAATCTTAAAGAATTCTTAATTTCTAGATTTTTTGCTAAAAAAGTAAAATTTTGATGAAAAGCAACCGCTTGTAAGGGAGAGGAAATAAGGTGGGGCGTTACCAGCGACCCTCGGCACACAGAAAATTTAACCCAGACTGCTTTCTTCCGAACCTGATCAAGTAAGCTAAACCCTGTTGCGAGGAACCAATAACGCCCCATAGAATTATATCGTTAACGCGATATAAGGCTTGTTATTATAGGGGGTTAAGTTAAAAAGGCAAGCGTTAAATCAGAAAATCGAGCAAATCCAAGTGGGGGCAATAGAGAGGTCGGAAGTCTGACTATAAGAAATACTATATCGTTAGCTAGCAATAAGGCTTATAATGGATTCGTGATTTGGCAAGTGCCAACGCCAAATCACATTGAATTTTTATTCATATTTCCTTATTGGCTAGTCATAGATGACTAGCCCTTTTTTTGGTTGCGACTTAGCGTTTAACTAATAATGCAACCGCTTCACACGCAATGCCTTCACTTCTACCTGTAAAACCTAATTTCTCAGTTGTTGTTGCTTTTACATTGACTTGGCTCATATCGCATTGCAAATCTTCTGCAATCGCTTGGCGCATTTGATCGATATAAGGGCGCATTTTAGGTGCTTGCGCAATAATAGTAACATCTACATTGCCCACTTTATACCCAGTGGCTAGCACTTGACGGTAGGCCTCAATCAATAATTTACGGCTGTCAGCATTTTTATATTGCATATCTGTATCTGGGAATAACTTGCCAATATCGCCTAAAGCGACGGCACCTAATAGGGCATCAGTCAGTGCATGTAAGGCAACGTCTCCATCGCTATGGGCAATAAAGCCAGTATGATAAGGCACTTCAACGCCACCAATAATAAGTGGGCGGTCTTCGCCGAAAGCATGTACGTCAAAACCGTGTCCAATTCTGATCATGAATTATTCTCCGTTTGATGAGTTAAATAGAATTCCGCCAAAGCTAAATCTTCAGGGCGGGTAATTTTGAGATTATCACTACGTCCAGCAACTAATGTAGGATGAATGCCTGCAAATTCCATGGCAGACGCTTCATCAGTAATGGTTGCATTGGCTAAAAATGCTGCTTCTAGTGCTTCGGTTAATGGTTTTGCAGGAAAAAACTGTGGCGTTAGTGCGTGCCAAAGTGTTTCTCTATCTTCGGTATGTGAGATTTGCACACCATTAGCACGTTTAATGGTATCTATCGCAGGCGTGGCTAAAATCGCGCCTTGCTCATCGTTGATTTGCAAAAGTTTATCTAAATCAGACCGCTTGAGGCAAGGCCTTGCCGCATCATGCACTAAAGCCCAATCATTGGAGGATAGGCATTTTAATGCGTTATAAACCGATTTTGCACGAGTTTCGCCACCAAAAACCACTTTTATCTTTTCTGATTTAAGTAAGTCAATTTCTTGATAATAAGGATCTTCGGGGGAGATGGCGACAATCACTTTGCTAATTTCAGGATGTGATAAAAAAATATCTAGCGTATGTTCGAGAATAGTTTTGTTTAATAATCGAAGATATTGTTTTGGACGATCTGCCTTCATTCGGCTACCAACGCCAGATGCTGGAATAATGGCGACAATGTTACGAGTGTTCATAAATTAGTTCTGTTTAGGGACAATACGATAGAAGACTTCATCTTGTTTGACCATCTCACGTTCAAGGCGAGCGCGTTCTTCTAGTGCATTTACACCCGTTTTTAAGTCATGAATTTCTGCTTCAATTAAGTTATTACGGGCAGTTAATTTTTCATTTTCTGCTTTTAATGTCGCGACAGTGGTTTTCATTTCTTGATATTCTAGCCAACCATTTTTGCCAAACCAAAAGCTATATTGGAAAAAGGCTAATAAACCGATAAAAAAAACAATAAGTAAACGCATATTCTTCTCTAAATAATGATTTGTAAGCGGTCAAATTTTACCGTGAATTTGCAAAAAGCAAACCTTTCATTTGTAAATTTAAGCAGATTGGGCAAGTGCTTGGCGAATCATTGGTTCAAAAAAGTCGTAATCAACCAAGAAGGCATCGTGTCCAAATGTTGAGTGAAATTCGGAATAATGTACATTGACACCGGCTTCTTCCAAGGCTTGTTTACTTTTATGCAAATCGACTTGTTTAAAGAGCTGATCGCTAGTCACGCCAACTAAAGTATAGTTTGCTTTAATGCGAGAAAGTGCAGCTTTTTCGTTAGCATAACCAAGGCTAGGTTCATAAAGATCTAATGCGCGGAGCAATCTTAAGTAAGTATTGGCATCAAAGCGATCTAAGAATTTTACCCCTTGATAGCTTAGATAAGATTCTACTTGGAAATAGTCGCCCCAAATAGCGGATTGCTGTTTCATTTCTCGTCCAAATGCACGAGCAAGCTGTACGTCTGTACGATAAGTCAGCATTCCTAACATACGTGCAATTTTTAAGCCATTGTCTGGTGATTGCCCTTCATAATAATCGCCCTGATTAAAATAAGGGTCATTAATAATAGCTTGGCGCATCACGTGATTAAAACCAATAGCTTCGGCACTTAGCGTTAAAGAAGAGCAAAGATTGATAATGTTACTCACAAAATCGGGGTAAGAAATAGCCCATTGCGTTGCTTGCATGCCACCGAAAGAACCGCCTGCAACACAATGTAAATGGGGAATCTCTAGTGCATCAATTAAGGCTTTTTGTACATTAACAATATCTTGTACGGTAATGATCGGAAATTGGCTACCATAAGGTTTGCCAGTTTGAGGGTTAATAGAAGCCGGCCCTGTGGTACCTTTGCATCCACCTAATACGTTAGAGCAGATGAAAAAATATTGATTGGTATCGAAGGCTAAACCTGGCCCAATAAAATCTTGCCACCAGCCTTTATTGGCATTATCAAAATAAGGTTCAGCATCACCAGTGAGTGCATGGCATAGCAAAACAGCATTGCTTTTATCGGCATTCAGTTGACCATAAGTTTGATAAGCAACGTCAACGGGAGAAAGCGTTCCGCCTAAGGTTAGCGAGAGTGGTTTGTCTTTAAACAGAGTGAGCGTGTGAGCCATGAGTTTGTCGATACCTTTATATGCAGCAAGAGCGCTATGCCATGAAAAATCTTATGCGGTAAGGTAACGAGAGAACGAACCATTGTCAAGAAATTTTAGACGTCTAAACGTCTAGCATTCTAATTTTAAGCTTGTAATTTTAAAAATGATCGTTATGCTAATTGATCTAACGACAATGAAGTCTATTGACTCCCTTGATTTTAACGCATGACTGAGAGAAAAAAACGATTTCAAATTTTGCCGGAATTTATCCAGTGGTTAAAGCGTACAAGGCTACTACAACGGATAATAAAATGGGTAATAGGGCTAAATATTAGTGCGGTTATCTTGCTGTTATTAGCGGATTTTTTAACCGGTTATATCGTGCGCGATAAAATCTACACTGATATAAAATCGCTTCCTAATTATGAAAATGCGCTAGTATTAGGCACTGCAAAATATTATGCGAAAGGTACACCGAATTTATATTATAAATACCGACTAGAAACAGCATTGGAATTATATAAAAAAGGAAAAGTAAAAAAATTATTATTAAGTGGCGATAATAAAACCCCTTATTATAATGAACCCAAAACGATGAGCTTAGATTTGCGCCGAATGGGAGTGCAAAATGTAGATCTTTCACAAGACTTTGCAGGTTATCGCACATTAGATTCAGTTGTTCGGGCAGCGGAGGTTTATCATCTCCAACCGTTTGTGATTATTACGCAAGAATTTCATTGTGAACGAGCATTATTTATTGCGAAAACACATAATATTGATGCTGTGTGTTTTGCTGCAAAATATCCAGAAGGGCATATTAAAGTTCGCTTGAGGGAGATTCTTGCGAGAATTGGCATGATCTGGGATTATGTTTCGGGCGTCAAGCCAGAAACCTTAGAAAAGGTTGGGGAAGCTATATTGCCAGCAACGACATCAACAAAGATTTCTGAAGACAAATAGGTCAGTAATAAAAAAAGAACAATGTATATTCAAATACATTGTTCTTTTTCATTTTTAATGATTCATTTAGAAATTAGATTGCAAATTTAGATAAATCTTTACCGACTAATTCGCGAGGGGTACGGCCTTGACCAGTCCAAGTTTTTTCGTTGCCATTGGCATCAATAAATTTGTATTTTGGCGCTAAAGGTTTACGTGGTTTACGCGTTTTTACTTCTTGTTTGCCACCTAATAATGCAACTAAATCTTCCGCTGAAATGCCATCTTTTTCTAACATTTCTTTATATTTATTTAAGCCTTCTAAGAATTTTGCATTTTCAGCTTCTTGTGCTTTGATTTCTTCACGCTTTTTGGTAACAACGGTTTGTACTTTTTCAAGTAATGCTTCAAGCTGTTCTAATGTTGCTTCACGAGCGAGTGCACGTAATGTGCGAAGATTAGAGAATTTATTTAAATCAGACATTGTATGCTCCTGTAAATAATAATTTAGATGTTATATCTAATAAGCTGGAATATATTATCTAAATCTTTTTTAAAGGTAAATACCAAATGAAGTTTATTTTTAATGTTAGCTCATCTTCAATAGAAAAATTGGTAAGTAAAAATAACAAAATTGTTTTTCTGCTTGAGAAGTTGTTTCATTTCAGGTATCTTACACCCACCTACAAATTGTAGAGGCGCAAATCCGATAAGTACTTTTTCTGAGTGGAGAACGATGAAGGAAAAGGAAAGGCGTATTTGCCGAAATCAATTAAGCGTCATCTTAATTGGTTGGGGTCGTTACCGAAAGGGACGACACTGTCGAGGCGGCAACTTGCAAAAGTTTCTCATAAATTAACCGCTTCGGAGTGCTACTGTTAGGCTGGGCTTTCCTTTTCCCCTTCCTTTTTTATTTACTTTTTGTGTAAATATTATCAGTAGAATCCTCATTTAAATTGATTTTAACATTTAGAGGTTTTATGAATTTAATCGATTATTCGAGCAGTGTCTGGTCTGTTGTACCAGCATTATTAGCGCTCGTATTAGCTATTGCTACCCGAAAAGTAATTATTTCATTAAGTGTTGGTATTGTTGTTGGGGCATTATTGCTAACTGATGGCAAAATCCTTGATTCATTATCATATTTAAAAAACACCGCAGTTTCTTTATTTTATAAAGGGGCTGAAGAGGGGCTAAATAGCAATAATATCAATATTATTTTATTCTTGGTTTTATTAGGCGTACTAACTGCATTATTAAGTGCTTCAGGGGCAAATCAAGCTTTTGCGAATTGGGCTCAAGCGCGAATTAAAGGTCGTCGTGGTGCAAAATTGATGGCAGCAAGCTTAGTTTTCGTCACTTTTATTGATGATTATTTCCATAGTCTGGCTGTAGGTGCGATTGCGCGTCCAGTCACTGATAAGTTCAAAATTTCGCGTGCAAAATTAGCATATATTCTTGATTCAACGGCTGCACCAATGTGTGTGTTGATGCCGATTTCGAGCTGGGGTGCTTATATTATAACCTTAGTTGCTGATTTATTTGCTACGCACTCTATTACAGGATATAGCCCATTAGGTGCATTCATGACAATGAGTGCAATGAACTTATATGCGATTTTCTCGATTGTCATGGTGTTTGCTGTGGCATATTGGACAATTGATATTGGTTCTATGGCACGTTTTGAACGCTATGCACTGAATCATCAAGAAGAAAATGAAGAAGATGATACAGAGAGTAAAGGGCATGTTCGTGATTTAGTTTTACCAATTATTGCATTGATTATTGGTACAGTATCCATGATGATCCATACAGGTGCACAAGCGTTAGCGGAAGCTAATACGCCATTTAGTCTGTTAGGCGCATTTGAAAATACTACGGTTGGAATTTCATTAGTGGTTGGCGCAGTACTAAGTATTATCGTGCTTACCTGTTGCTTATTTAACAGTAAAAATCTAAGTCTAAAAGATTATTGGCGTTCTTACGGCATCGGTATCAAAATGATGTCAGGCGCAATTACTATTTTATTCTTTGCTTGGATGATCAATAGTGTGGTTAGCGATATGAAAACCGGGATGTATCTGTCTGGATTAGTTGTAGGCAGCATCTCGCCAGCATTCTTACCAGCAATTCTGTTTGTGTTAGCGTCAGCTATGGCATTCTCAACCGGAACCAGTTGGGGAACCTTTGCGATTATGTTACCAATCGGTGCTTCAATGGCAATGCACTCGGAACCCGCATTGATTATTCCATGCTTAGCAGCTGTAATGTCTGGCGCGGTTTGTGGGGATCACTGCTCACCAGTTTCAGATACAACGATTTTATCTTCAACTGGTGCGCGTTGTAACCATATGGATCATGTCACTTCTCAGTTACCTTATGCTATGTTGGTAGCATTAGCCTCTGTATTAGGTTATATCGTTGTTGGTTTTACGCAATCTTCATGGTTTGGTTTTGCGACTACTGCAGTAGTCATGGCAGTAATTCTTTTGATATTTAAATCAAAAGGCACCGAGTAGGTTCGTATCACAAGCGGTTAAAATTTCGTGAGCTTTTGCAAAAATTTATAAAAATCTCACCGCTTGCATGTATAGAAAAGCGTTGTTCTAGTCACATAGAACAACGCTTTTGTTTTTTAATTTGCAGATCGTCAGATGCATCAATCATTTACTGAGATGCCTTGACTCGTCGTCAACCATTTGGAAATACATCTGATTATTTTATAGTATGGAAATAACACATTTTCTATTTCTGTTTTCGTTTTGGATCTTTATTTTGAGGTCAGTCGTAAGGGGAATTAGGATCACTAAGATTTTCATTTTATACTGTGGCAGTTTTACGAATGTCCGTTTAGGATAAACCCACCCAACATAACCCTCACACATAATCCAACATAAATGGGAAAAATTTGGATGAAGTGGGAAGAAATGAGAAAGGTGGAATGAAACAGAGTTACACATAGAGAAAAAGAAAACCCAGCGACTTTTTACGGTCACTGGGTTTGTTTTTTAGGATTGAGCGAACATATCAAATTGCCGTTTGGCAATTTCTTCCTTCTGCACACGCTTCACGATTTTGTAGATCCATTGCAAAGATAAACCATACTTCTTAGCAAGGTAGGCGTGATTATTGCCGGTGAACTCATTGAAAATTTGCTTTTCACGCTCACAGGCGAAAAGCGACATTGATTTCGGCACATACACATTCAAACCGCCCCAGTTATGCCCCGTCTTCAATGCCACAATCATTCCAATATTTTCTGCGGTTTCCGCGTCCATTTCAGGGTAACATTCACGCACAGCCATTACCGTATATTTCGCCAAATCTGCCAATAAATCGGGGGCTTTGGTTTGAAAGTCATTATTGTCAAATTTGGCATCAATCATTATTTACCTACTCGTTTTTTCCACTGTTTTAGCTGCTCAATAATAGCTGCTGTTTGCTCTCTATCTAGCTCACGCCAGTCCGCAATTTCGGCATAATAGCGCTGCACAAACGCATTCAACGCTGCCGAACTACTTTCATCAGCCACTGCTTTCCACACTGCCCACAATTTCCGCTGAACGGCTGAAAGTTGCGGTGTATCACGCGGTAAGCGAATTTTCGCGCCTTTTTGTTGCAGTATTTTGACCAGTTTTACTAAATCTGAATAGCTTATATTTTTTGCCGAATTTTGGTAGAATTGTTGAGATAATAGACTCCGATAAGTCTCATCGTCCATCTTCAACTGTGTTTTCCCAATATGCACCAGTTGCAATAATCGTTTTCTCATCGTTTACCCCTTAAAATTGCTTTCAATCGTTGTAAATTACTTTCCATTTGTGCCTTTTCCTGTGCCATTTCTTCTACATTTTTCGGCGGTGGTGGCGGAAGCTCAGGATATTCACGCCGTGGTAAGGCTTCCAGAAGCTGTTTTGGCGTAGGAAACCAATCGCAAGTCTGCCCAAGTGTCATAAATGCCGTCTCAAACCGCACCTTATCCAACTCCATATCCCACGACTTTTTATAAGTAATTACCTGATACCACGCTTCCAGTGTAGGCTGAATTACCTCTTCCGTCGGTGAATTTTTCAGACGTAACAGCAACAACATTGCTACACCTTGCGCCAGTACGGGTTTTAGCCATTGATTGTTTTGCCCCATTCCAACGCTCCTTTAATTGCGTTCATTTTATTGCTTGCAAGCGGGCGATTTTGCTCGGAATTTTTCACCATCGATGTGCCAACAGGCTTATGGCCCGCAATAATTTCAAACAAATAACCGTGCGACTTCATCGGTAATTTCAATGCTTGCCGATTTGCCATCATCTGATTGATCGCATAAATCCACGCATCCACAGGGGCATCACATTCCACACCATCACGCTTAATCTTGCCCGCTTGAATCATCGGTGTAAGCTCACTTAACAAAGTGGCAACACGGTCAAAGGTGAGCGAACTTTTCGCTGGGCGAAATAGTCCTAAATAGCGAATCAACGCCTCGCCCAGTTCACCACTTACCATCAATGCCGCATTCAGCGCCTCGCTCGCCGCTTGATTGGCAATTAACGCATCCAATGAATGCAACGCTCCGCACGCACTACATTTCACTTTCATTTTTCACTCCTAATTTAGCCATTTCTTTTCCATTGACACCGTGATGAAGTCGGGCTTTTTTGCCTTGTTCGTAACCAAGCGATTTAGAACTATCATCTCGTTCTCGGCTATTTCCTGCTTCACGAGTTTTCCCTTTGGTTAATTGTAGCGTTTGAGTGAGTTTTTCACGTTGTTTTCGCATTTCAACTTTCTCTTCGCTACTAAATACAAATTCTTCAACTACATCATAAACACCCAATGCCCAGCCTTCACAGAATTTATCAGCTCTAGCTATGAGCGTACTGCGTTTCAACCGTTTGCTTTGACTGGCATTAAACGCTTGGCGTGCCTTTTGTAACTGTCGATACAAAACATCAAAGCAATAAGACGCAACCATCGGTCTTTCCTCTTTCCCAAAAAAAACAACGTGCAATTTATTCTCCCCAAATTCTTGCTCGGGATAATGATTAGCGAAATAACCTTCTACACCAAAAGCCTTATAAATTACACCTGTTAGAATATGCACATATCTCGGCGGAGTGATAGAGAATTTTTGTTTACCGTTATATTCTGAAAAAAGCACATCACTTTGATTTAATTCGTTTTCCGCCATTAGTTTTTGAGCCATTGCTAAAGCTCTTGCCGCTTCGTGTGGATTTGGGGATTTGCTTAAAGCCAGTAATTTCTTAATCTTGCTCAATAATTTTTCTTTATTCTTCATTATTAATTTCTCCTAATACAAGAAAACCGCCCGAAGGCGGTTTGGTTTATCTTAAAAACTAATGCCGAGTTTCATCAAAATCCCCTTCGCATTACTTACATACACTTTGGCGTATTCCATTTGTTCTTTATCTAGCGATTTCTCAGCCTGTTCCAGTTGAATAATCGCTTGGCGAAGTTGCATTTTTAAGGCGTCTAGTGTGGAAATCATTGTTTTTTCTCCCGTTTACCTTGCCACGTTTTGCAATAGGTTTTGCGCGTGTTGCACCACTCACGTTGTTTGAGTGTTACCGCTTGTTTTGCTGCTTCTCCCCACAATTCACCAGCTCGGGCATAATTGCCCGAACGTTCCATTGCTGCTGCAGTTTCGGCTGCTTTGCGATAGGCTTCTTCGAGTACATCTCGATCTACTTTTGGTTTTCGGCTCATTTTCGCACCTCTTCATCATTCGGCTTAATGACAAACTCTTCCACACCTTCTCGAATAGTTACGCCCGAAATAGAGCGTGCAATATCAGGCTCGGCAAGCATCGCTTCCTTATTGAGCTCTTCTCTCGTGCGAATAAAGCGGAACAATCCCGAATTGCGTAAGCTCTCCAAAATCCCGTCAATGCCTTTGGCGACCACCGCAGGCGGTTTGGCACGCCATTGTACTTCGCCGGTGGTAAAGTAAGCCGTCTTCTGCTTGCCCCCGTTAGTGAGTTCTAAACGACGACTTTCACAATACGCCTGTACCGCCTTTTGTAACGGCTTCACTTGCTCTTTCAATGTAGTCAGTTGTGCCGTGTATTTTTCATCAACCGCTGCTTTCTCGTCCGCTTGCAGGGTGGAAAGTCGCACCTGCTCACGCTCTAAATCGCCGATCTGTTTAATCGCCAACGCCACTTCATCTTGGGTTTGCAATGCAATTTCTTGTACTTCGCTTTTTACTCTTGTTGCTCGTTTAGCCATTCTTTATTCCTTAATTTTAAAAATATATTCAACAGAACCATCTGAAAATTCGTGTTTAAAGATAGATGCAATTTCAGATACTGGTAAGCCAGCTCGTTCTTCTTCCGTCCAATCCGCCATTGCTGTTTCGTATTCTTCTAGAAATAATTTATTATCGTAATTAGAGTTCATTGTTACGGTAATGTCGGTCAGTTTTTTAGCCATTGTTTGTTACTCCTTTTTGGCAAGTATAAGGATAAAAATCCGCGTTAATTTTTGGGGTTAGGCTGCCGTTGGGCGAGCGGAGGTAAACTACACCGCTGATACAAAGTTCGGCATACGCCCACGTTTGCTTTTGTATCATTCCGTCATCACAGCCAGCCAACAAAAATGCGGTTAAAATTAAGGTTGTTTTTCTCATATCGCCCCCTAAACCTGCATCACTACATCGCCGTTCACTTTCGGCACACCTAAACTTTCTGCCAAGTTCATCGCTGCCGTGAGCAAGTTGTTTACTGCGAGCGGATAAAGCAAACTAGTGGTAGTTTTGTTTCTGCCCACCGCCGTTAAGCGTTGTCGCACCGCAAGGAAAGCATCTTCATCAAAAATATCGTTGAGTTTTTTGCCCACTTTTGCTAAGCGGAACGCCACATAGTTTTCCAACTCTGCATCAAGGGGTGCGAGTTCCACCACTTCACAGCGTTGCACCACTTCGCGGACTTCGGTGTTGCGTTCCGACAGTTTCAGCTTCAATTCAGGCTGACCAATTAGCACAATCGAAATCAGCTTTTTAAAGCCATCTTCCAACTCAAAAAAGCGTTTCAAGTGTTTAAGCGTCGGAATTGGCAAGGAGTGCGCTTCTTCGATGATAAGCACGTTCGAATAGCCCGATTTACAGCTTTCTTTCAACACTTGATGCAACTGGCGGAACCGTGCTTCAGGCGAACGCTTCACGTTTTGTAGCGGTGCAAGGGTGGAAATAATCGCTTCGGCAATATGGGCTGCTTTGAGCGTTTTGCCCTTGATGTCGTTGTCTTCCATTGCGATGATGTAAGGCTCAATCACCGCAATTGGGGCGTTTTCTGCTCGAATGCGATCAATCAAATCACGGCGCAGGGTCGATTTGCCCGCACCTGATTCTCCCACCACCGCCATAAAGCCACCGTGCTTAGCGGTTTGATAAAGCGACTCCCGCACATAACGAATGTCGCTGGTGGCGAAAACTTCATCAGCCGAGCGAATATCGACGGAAAAAGGGTCAATCGGTAATAAAAAATGTTTCTTAGTGGCTGGAAATAAAGCCTGTTTTGCGAGTAACATAATCTCGTCCTTAATTTCTCGTTTGGTTTTAAGGGCGGAAGCGGCAGGTTCGGTCGCCAAACTTTCCGCTGTCGCTTCCTGTCTCAATAGCGTTGCAAGCGGTTGGTTTATCCCAATCTTTTGCAAAGACGCTATTAAACTCTTCTCAAATGCCACCCACTCCCGCACCCGTTGATTATGATTTATCAACTGAGAAATGGTCGCAGGCGACACATTCATCATCTGTGCCAACTGCCTTAAGCTCACGCCCTTATCAATCAGCACCTGTTTTAGTTTCAGCATAAAATGCTCCTTCAATAAGTCCCCCTCTTTTGTAAAGAAGGGTTAGGGGAGATTTTTGGGCTAGGCAGCCAACAATTTCAAATGTGATGTTGTCGGCTCTGGCGCCATAAACTCCGCCTTGAATTCATCAAAGCTCAAGCCCAGCAACCGTTCAGCTTCCACCTGCGGCACACCTTGCGGATATTTGCCGGTAATCCATTGATAGCATTCGCCCGTCCACAACTCGCCCCAGCGTGCTTTGCCGTTTTTGGCAAACTCCACCGCTGACATCGGTTTTTGCTCAACACGGCGTGCGTTGGTGGTCAGTTCGTGTTCTTGTCCTTTGTTCGGTAAGAACCACGTTAGCTTGCTCTCTTCGATGTGTTTGTAAGGGTTGATTTCGCCGTTGAATAACGGTGCGTTGGCTTTCTTGGCTCGCTTCAACTCGTCTTCGGTTTCTACACCATAAGCCAGTTGCTCCGCCTGTTCCTTATTGGTTTCAAACGCCGTTTTGCGATGGGCCTTGTATTCTTCGCCGATGATTGCCGCGTCCACACGGAAGCCTAGTTCATTCACTTCAATCGGTTCCAACACCACCCAATAAGGTTTCAGGCTAACCGTGCCGTCATCGGCAAAAATCTGCTCAAAGCACTGCACTTGCACACATTCAGGGCGGTACGGATTTTTGCCCACCGTGATTTTCTCTCCAATTTTCACATCAGGTACATCACGCACATCATATCGGCGATTTTCAAAGCTGATTTCCAACTTATCGGTCACCAATCGTTCGGTGAGTGCGGTAATCATCAGCTCTTGGCAAATCTCACGGCTGGGCGGATATAACAAGTCATTGGCGTGGATTTTTCGCCACGCACCGTAACGTGTCATACCGTGTCGGCTATGAATGGCTTTGCCGTTGAAATACCGCATCCACTGGTGAGCAAGTTGATTTAACTCATCAAGCCCACTCACATTCATAAACCGCAAACCGCTTTCAAATTGGCGTTCCACAATATCATTGCCTTTCTCCACTTGCCCTTTAGCTCGGGCATTGTGGGCTTTCGGCACTTCAATTTTCACGTCCAACTGGTTCAGCAAATGGGTGAACATTTGTGACGTATTGGCAGAACCACGGTCGAACATCAAAATTTTCGGCACACCGAAAAATGGCTCGGCAGGGTTATCTTTCTTCTGAATGGCGTTAATAAAGGTTTCAGAAATGTTCTCCGCCGTTTCGCCGCCATACACATATTCCACATAAATCACGCCACTCGCGTGGTCGGTAATGACATACCGCCACACTCGTTGCGGTTCGACTTTCGCCACATTCGCTGGCTTGTTTTTGTAGAATTGCTCTGCTTCCATTACGCACAACCCATTGCCTTTGCCAGTTTCTTTCAGGTAATACAGCACACACAAAGACGGGTCTATTTGCCAAACGTGGTTCGGGTGTCGGCTTTGCAACTGTACCACTGGGGCAGGGCGTAACAGCTGGTCAGGGTGCAAATTAGCATTGCGTAATGCACGCTCCACCGAACTTGCCGAATAAGGGCGGACTTCGCCTGTTTTCTCGTCCACAAACTCCGCTTTCACTTTGTCATTGGCGCGCAATATGTCTAAAATCCGCTCCAACGTTGCCATGGTTTTGCCATTTTTCCGCCGTAGGTGTAACCACGCCGCACTAATCAATTTCAGCTCGTTCGCATCCATTTGATGTTTCCCCTTGTCTGACCGTACTTTGCGACCACTCGCTGGGCGGTAGGGCTTAATTTGCCGAAGAAAGGTGGCTCGGCTTAAACCGGTGAATGCACAGCCTTCTTCAATAATTTTTTCCTTCTCGCCAAAGCCTGCTTTCTCCACACGCTCGGCATATTGGGCGAGAACGCTCGGTAGTATTGCCATTGCATTTCCTTAACCCACCACTTCCGCATCTTGAATGCGAGCATCAAGCTCAATCTCGTCCAAAATGCTCGTTACACTTTCATCTAACTTGCCGTCAGGCTGATAATCTTCTCTCGCCCATTCAGGTAAGGCTTCGCCGCTTGGCGTATCATCCAACCCAAAGCGTTCTTTGAGTTCTGACAAAATCAACTGATACTCGGCAAGCACCCCACTCATAAACTGCTTGTGGTCAATGCCTGTGGCTTCCGTATGAGCGGTTAAGGCTTCAAAGGCTTGGAATACTTGCCCTCGTAGCACGGCTTCTGCTTTGTAAGAAATCGCAGCCGCTTCTTCACGTAACACGCCACCACGTTGTTCAGGCGTTTGGGTTTCAATCGCTTTGGTTTTCTTCGCCAATTCCAAATCTAAGTGGTTAATCCGCTCGTTTTTGGTAGCAAGCACTTTCGCCTGTGCTTCATAATCGTCCGACTTGCGTTTGAGTTGGGCTTGCAAGGCTTCTTTCTCCTTCGCGTGTTGGGCGGTTAAATCTTCGATTTTCTCAATCAACTCTTCCTTATCGGTGGTGTCTGAATAATCCGCGTCCACAATTTCCGCTCGGGCTTCTTCGGGCAGTTGGCGAAGTTTTCGCATTTCGCGGTAGCCTAAGCCAAGGCGTTGGCTGGTTTCTAGGAAGTCTTCGCCTAACCGGTTAAGGTTTAAAATATCTTCATCAATTTTCTTAGCACTAAAACCTAAGCAACCGCAAAACTCTTCCCAAGTGCTGACGTGTTTCCAATTTCCATCTATGTCTTGCATTGTTAAGTCTTTGTATCTCTTAGATTTTTTAAATTCTGATAACATTTTAATTTGCTGACACGTTATCAGTTTTCTATGAAAGTCAGACATTTTTACCATTCCCAGCATTTCGTAGGATTGGGCTACATCTTGCGTTAAGGCTTGACTGGCTAATGCCACCGCATCTTGTTGTTCACTTAATCTTAAATCTGTCATCATTCACTCCTAAAAACCACCTGTTGCAACACGGTGGCGCATTTCATTAAATCGCTCATTCACTGCCTGCATATCTTGCTCATAACACACCGCCAAATTGAGCAGGGCAAAACTGAGCGTCCAGTTGCCAGTGGGCAATTTGCGCAAAAAGCCTTCGCTTTCTAAAATCGCCGTAGCGCGGGTGATATTCACTGGTGTTTCATCAATCGCTTCGCACAAATCTTTATTGCTTAAGCCGTCCATCGTTCGCCCTTTTAGGGCTTTTAAAATCCGCAACGCACGCTGCGTGCCGTTAATTTTTTCTTTCATTTGGCTTGCCCTGATTTCATAAACTGCGGTAAGTTTTCCGCCTGTTTTTGTTGCTCAATCGCAACCGCTTTTTTATAACCTTGACTGTTCCAGTATTTTTTCAAATACCATAAGCATAATTTTTCTAACATTTTCATTTGATTTTTCTCCCTGTGGTATCCTATTGGCTCTCTCAACTTCCAAAAGGAAACCCTATGACGGTAATTAAATTGCCGATAAAACGGCTCACAGAACTCGAACAACGAGTCAATGAACTAGAAATTCACGTTCAAAATCTCGATACCGAGAATCGGCTTTATCAATCTATTTTGGCTTCGCTAATTTCTATTCTGCCCAATAATGAACGCCAAGCGTGGATTAAAGATTTTGAGACGCTTTACGAACTCGGCTTGGACGATGTGGAAAACGCATTGCCAACTCCCCAAAAACGGAATAACAGATCCGTTTATCTTGACCAACTACTATCTCTTTTGGATAAGTAGCTTCCTTTTCTTCAACAGACAGGCTGTCAGGCTTGTCTGATTTCTTTTCTTTCTGCATAAAATCTCCTATTGTTTTTATAAAGAGCGGTCGATTTTTCGCTGTTTTTTCCAAATTGTTAAAGAGCAAAAGAAGTTTTAAGCGGCTTTTAAGCCCAATTTCACGGCAACTTCCAAACCTTTTCCGCGATTGGCTTTCACGGCACCGTTTAGCACCTTACTCACCAACACGGGGTGATAGCCATTTTCAATCGCCCATTGCTGAAAAGTTTGCCCATTTCGATAAAACTCCAATCGAATTTGATCGGGGGTTTTTGCTTCATTGCTCATTATTTAGCTCCTATTGTTGTGGTATAATTCAGTAAGTTAAAACAACTTATACGATTATCGTATACGATATTCGTATGTTTATCAAGTGGAAATATACGAAAATGGTAGAAAATTTTGAAAATCAATTAAAAAGAGCTAAAGAATGCTTAGGTGTGAAATCAGATGCTGCTTTTGCAAAAGCTATTGAAATGCCAGTTACAACGTTTAGCTCTCGAAAAAAAGAACAAAAATTCCCCGAAAAAGAGCTTTTCGCCCTAAAAGCCAAATGTCCAGAATTAAACCTTGATATGGATTACATCTTGCTTGGACATCGCCGTGAAACCTATGAAGCGATAGAACAGGAAATGTTAAAAGATATGCCTAAGCCTGATGAGCCACGCTTTGACCCAAACCGAGAAATGGAAAATTTAATGCCAGCCGAGAACCTGCTTTTGCAGTATTTCCGCACCGCTGGTAAGGAAGGCAAAGAAATGATTTTGAATGTTGCCAAAATGGCGGCAAAGGCTAACACAACACAAGGCAATTTCGCTACAAAAATGCACATTGGCAACGTAGAACAACAAAACAACATCGAACACCTTGAAGGTGGTATTCATTTTAAGAAAGGGAAATAAATGGATTTTAAAATTGACAATGTTGAGCAGCTTAACAACATCAATGAAGCTCACTTTCATCATCCAGAAAAAGTAATTGATAAAAACAGCCCACACATCGTCATTTGCCCACAGTGCGGTGGCGAAAGCTACCGTTTCAATGAATACTGCTACAACGGTAAATGCACCTTTGGGATTAAGCAGTATTTTGACTATCAAGAATGGCAAGAAAAAGAGCAACGTCGCAAAGCCTTATTACAAAAACAAAGCCAAAGATTAGTGATATTCACGCTCGTAGGCTTTGTAATTTGCTTGCTGGGGCTGTATTTAGGCAGCCTGCACCCTGTGGGTTATTTGGTGTTTTTAGTGGCAGGTTATTTGGCGTTGGTCTTTAACAATGCTGGGCAACACGTGGAAAAAGAGATTAAAGAGATTGAAACTGAGGAATTAAAATGACAACTGAACAACAAAAGAAATCCGAAATTACGGAATTAAAAAATCAAAGTGAGCAATATGATGATCCTATTGAATTATCAAAAAATAATTTACTTGTAATCGTTTTTGCCAAGACTAAAAGTCCTTATTTTAAAATGGCATTATCTATTGCCACAGGAGCTTTTAAATTCTCATCTTATGAGTTAGACAAAGATATAATTTACACTTGTACTTTCGATAAAACCCCTGAACAAGCTGCTAGAGCTCTTTTATTACTACGTTACGTTGATGGTTGGACAACAAAACAAATTTTTGTTGCTGGAAAACTATATACTGGTTCTGGCTATTATAGCTTAGGCTCTATATTAGAATGCTATCAAAATGCCTGCCAATGCTTAAATGCAAAGTCACATTGTTTATCTTTAACTAACAGATTGTTCAGAGATGTTTACTATTCTCAAGGATTATCCTTATCTATTTTCTCTGATGAAAAAACAAAGCAGAAAGAAACTCAATATGTCATTCCTTGCAAAAAATTAGAAAATCGCCCAATAGAGCGAGGAGAACACTTTGGTTCTTGGAAAGAACAAATTCAGGCATTGGCTGTTGAAAACAATGTTGACTGGTGTCCAATGTTTAACTTGGATTATTTCAGACAATATGAGTAAAGTTACAACAATGCGATATGAGCTATTTCAACCGCGACAAAGACGGCGTACCTTGTGAAAGTATTTGTGGTGGGAAGAAAAAGAAATAATATCAGGAGAAGAATATGGACGTAGGCTCAATTAGTACCGCAATCGGCTTGGTTAAAGATGTGGCGAACCAAGTTACTATGCTGAAAAATTTAACATCAGATATTGAAACCGCCACAGAAATTCAAGAAGCCAAACAAAAAGCCATTGATTTAACCAATACTATAATCTCCTTGCAGACCGCAATAATGTCTATGCAAGCAGATTATATGGCGTTGGCTGAAGAAAATGCTCAATTAAAGCAAGAAAAAGAGAAGAAAGAACAATATAAGTTGATTAAATATACAACATCTTTTGAAGAACCTTTGCTGTTGTATAAATCTACGAATACTAGTTCGGTAACACATTATATCTGCCCGCGTTGCTATGACAGTGATGGTAAGGCAATCACATTGCAACAACGTAGAAGACACGTTGGTGCGACAATGGCATCATCAAGTTATCAAGATGAGTTTTTCTGTACAGTATGTAAATCAGAATATCCAACCGCCAAATATAGAGAAACCCCTGATGGTAAGGTTACTGAATTGCCTTATTAAGAGCTGGAATTAGCACATTTAAAAATAACGCAAGAAAGGTCAAAAAATTTAAAATGTAACTTGGCTAAACGCCACCACAACCAAGAACCTTTCTTGCATTTCTCCATCTTTTTAACAATAAAATTGCTAAATTTTACGGTTAAGCCACATTTAATAATCCAGCGACATATTTTTTGTTTAAGGCAACACATAGTCGTTCTCCAATCAGTTTTATTTGTCGCCATTATTCCAACAAACCGATTTTAAAGGTTATAAACCAGTTTAAAATCAGTTCCCACAACCATTAAGTAAACTCCAGTTATCAAGTGATCCTTTATAACTGGAGTTTTTTTATGCACACCTCATCCATCACCAAAATCGTGATCCATTGCTCAGCCACTCAAAACGGCAAGCAACTTCGTACCGCTACCCAAACCGCCGCTCAACGCATTGACGACTGGCACAAACAACGTGGCTTTCAACGCTTGGCTGGCAATTACAAAGCCTTTAATTCTCATCTACAACATATTGGCTACCACTTTGTGATTGACACCGACGGCACTGTCGAAACTGGTCGCAAAGAAGGCGAAACAGGCGCACACGTCAAAGGGCATAACTTAAACAGCATTGGCATTTGCTTGGTCGGTGGGATTACCAAAGACAAACGCAATCACGGCGAATACACCGAAGCTCAATGGAAAGCCCTACATCGTTTACTGCGTGAGCTTGAAGCCAAATATCCCAGCGCTCGCATTTGTGGACATCGTGATTTAAGCCCAGACCTAAACGGCGACGGCACAATCAGCCCGAATGAATGGATTAAAGACTGCCCATGTTTTGATGTTTGGAGCTGGCTAGATAGTGAAGATGTCGTGAATGTTGAGCATTTATTTAAATAAATCTCCCCTAACTCCTCTTTACAAAAGAGGGGAACGGTAAAACGGAGAAAAATTAAGCCCCCCTCTTTAGAAAAGAGGGGCGGGGGGAGATTTGAAGAATACGGAGAACACAATGAAAAAATTAAGCAATAACGCCAAAATTAGCCGTGCAATCAATAAAGGTCGCACGGTTGCCCAATGGTTTTACTTACGCTGGAGTTACTAATGGCACTCAAAGAATTGATTACTAACAACGATGGTCGTCTTTCCACCACCGCCTTTATCCAATTTTTCGGGGCTTTATTGATGGCTGGCATTTTGGTTTATGCCGTGTGGCTTGACCGTGCCTATGTGGGCGAATTATTCACTACGTTTGCTATTTTCTGTGCTGGCGGTGCAGCCACGAAAGGCTTTGCCAATGCGTTAAATAATCGGGGGCGTGAAGAATGATTTATTATCTGATTTTAGGCTTTGTTGTAGTGGGTCTGGTAGGAGCAATGATGGCCACCTATAAAATCCGCAAATCTCGACAAGAAATCGACCGCTTGTCTAAGCAAAACGAGCAACTGCAACAGGAAAAAGCAGTAGCGCAAACCCAAGTCAAACATTTTGAAGTGAGAAAGAAAAATGAAGAAAACACTCGTGGCTCTCGCCGTGATGATGTCATTAACCGCCTGCAACAACAAGGCGATCTCCGTGATTAACCCAAGCTGCTCGGGTTTTGGGGTAATTAAAGCCAGTCGGCAAGACACCACTGAAACACTCCGTCAAATTGCGGTGCATAACGCGACTTATCGGGAGATTTGCAAGGAGACAAGTAATGACCATTAACGTGGAATTTTGGCACTTGGTCGGGTTGTTGCTGTCATTTCTCGGTTGCTGTTTTGGCTTCGCCAAGATTTTAGTATCGCAGTTTCAAAACTCGCTGTCGGAGCGCCACCAAAACCAGCTCAAAGTCAATGACAAAGTGGAAGAATTGGAAAAGCAATTCAATCAAATGCAGTCGAGTCTGCCGCTCGTTTATGTGTTGCGAGATGACTACATTCGCGGGCAAACGGTGCTGGAAGCCAAAATGGATGCCCTACACAAAACCTTAAGTGATTTATACAAAATGGAGAGTGCAAAATGATGGAAAAAGCCCGCCGAGAAGGTATGCGTTGGCACTTGCTCAATACTTTACACAAAGCCATGCCATACACCACCAGCGAACAATTTTTGCGTGATGTGATGGCAGGCATTTACCCAAATGTAACACCGCACGAAATCCGTCAGCAGTTGGAATATCTTTCTGACCGTAAACTGGTGGAACTGACCAAACAACCGCACGGCGTGTGGTTTGCCGATATTAACCGCCTAGGCGTGGACATTGTGGAATACACCATCGACTGCCAAGCCGGTATTGCCCGCCCCGAAAAGTATTGGGCGTAAGGGGGAACTGGTATGGCTCCCCGTTCAAGTATCGAAAAACTGCCTGAAGATGTCCGCCGTTGGCTGGAACGAGCCTTAACCGAGAACGGTTTTTCCGGCTATGTGGAATTGGAAAACCTACTACGTGAAAAAGGCTATCAAATTAGCAAGTCGGCAATTCATCGTTATGGGCAAAAAATTGAACGCCGTTTTAAGGCAATCAAAGACAGCACTGAAGCCGCACGTATTATCGCTGAAGGCGCAGAAGATAAGGAAGACAAACGCAGTGAAGCCTTGATGGGGATGTTGCAGTCGTCTTTATTTGATGCCTTGGTCGATATTGAAGAAGCCGAAGATGATGAGATGACCCCGATGGAGAAATTCCAAGCCCTAAGTTTTGCAGGCAAAAATGTGGCATCACTCATTCAAGCAAGCACTAAGCTCAAAGTCTATCAAGCTGATGTGAAACGGCGTGCGGAACTTGCTGCTGAAGAAACGGAAAAAATCGTAATTCAGGCTGGCTTGTCGGCAGAAACCGCAGACAAAATCAAACAGCAAATTTTAGGTATTGCATAGTGAAAGATATCATTCCCTTTGACCCAAACGAGCTACTGTTGGGCTACCAAAAGCGTTGGATAGCCGATAAATCCCAGCTCAAAATCGCTGAAAAATCTCGTCGAACAGGTTTGACGTGGGCAGAAGCTGCTGATGATGCTTTGATTGCCAGCCTTGCTAAAAAAGACGGTGGCTCTGATGTGTTCTACATTGGGTCAAACAAGGAAATGGCACGCGAATTTATTGATGCGGTGGCAATGTGGGCAAGGGCGTTTAACTATGCAGCAGGCGAAATTCAAGAAGAAGTGTTGCAAGATGAAGATAAGGACATTCTGACTTATGTGATCTATTTTGCATCAGGCTTCAAAGTAAAAGCCCTTTCCAGCAACCCGAAAAACTTGCGTGGTATGCAAGGCGTGGTGGTCATTGATGAAGCAGCCTTCCACGAATACCTTGCGGAAGTATTAAAAGCCGCGCTTGCCCTTACGATGTGGGGTGCAAAAGTACGGTTGATTTCTACCCACAACGGTGCGGACAACCTTTTCAATGAGCTGATCTTAGACAGTCGGGCAGGCAGAAAACGCTACTCGGTACATACGATTACCCTTGATGATGCCTGTGCTGAAGGGCTATACCAACGTATTTGCCAAGTCAGCAAGCAAGAATGGACAGCCGAAAAAGAAGCTGAGTGGAAAGAAAACCTACTCAATGACACGGCAACCAAAGAAGATGCGGAAGAAGAATACTACTGCGTACCGAAAAACGGCACAGGGTTATGGCTCTCACGTGCGTTGATTGAACGCCAAATGAGCGAAAGCACGCCCGTAATCCGAATGACGGCAAAAGATGGCTTTAGCCTTGTGCCTGAACCGACACGCTATCAGGAAATGCAGGATTGGTGTGAAACCACGCTTGCCCCGATTTTGCAAACCTTAGATCAAACGCAATTACATTTTTTAGGCGAAGACTTTGCCCGCAGTGGCGATATGACGTCCTTTGTGGTGTTAGCACAACAGCAAAACTTAACCAAAAGCGTTCGGTTGATTGTGGAGCTAGGCAATATGCCTTACAAGCAACAAGAACAAATTGTGTTGTTTATTCTCAAGCATTTGCCACGTTTCGCCGGTGCAGCTTTTGATGCACGAGGGAACGGGGGCTATTTAGCCGAAGCCGCTCGCGATGCGTTTGGTTCATTGGTGGATTGCGTGCAGTTATCGGAAAAATGGTATCGCGAACACACCGCCCCATTTAAAGCCGCGCTCGAAGATGGCGAACTCGACAGCATTCCAAAAGATGCCGATATTCTTGCCGATTTGCGTTCGTTCCAAGTGGTGAAAGGCGTGCCACGCATTCCCGATAAACGAACCAAAAGTGCAGACGGCAAAAACAAACGCCACGGAGACACCGCAATTTCTTTATTGCTCGCACATTATGCCAGCCGTCAGTTGGTGCAGTTGCCGGTTAAAGCTCACAGTCGCAAACCAAGAGCCAGCCGAAAATTAACGCAAGGATATTAACCATGATCGCATTTGTAACTTTAACCATTTCTGCCGCTGTGCTGATTTTTTACGACAAACCGTTTTGGTGGGTATTTTTATTGCTTGCCGCCTTTGTGGATTATGAAAAATAAGGAAAGCCAATGACACCAAAAAAACAAGATTTAATTCGCGTCATCGCCAGCCGTGCCAACGCCATTGACTATTGGTCGTTTATGCACTACCTGCCGAACCCCGATCCTGTGCTGAAGAAAATGGGCAAGGATATTTCGGCTTATCGTGAAATTTTATCCGACAGCCACGTTGGGGGCTGTGTTCGCCGTCGCAAAGCGGCAATCAAAGGGCTGGAATGGCGAATTACTCCGACAGGTAATGAAAAAACGGACGAGATTTTAACCGCACTTTTCGACCGCTTGCCGATGTCGCATATTATCAGCCAAATTTTAGATGCCACGCTATTTGGCTATCAAGCCTTAGAAGTAATGTGGGAAAGCGAAAACGGCTTACTGTTGCCAACAGCAATCGTAGGCAAACCGCAAGAGTGGTTCGTCTTCGATGAAGAAAACCAGCTTAAACTTCGTACCAAAGAGAACTTCAACGGCGAAGAACTGCCGCCTTATCGAATATTGCTTGCCACCCAAAATGCGACCTACATCAACCCGTATGGCTTGGGCGATCTCTCGCTCTGCTTTTGGGCGGCGACTTTTAAGAAAGCTGGCTTTAAGTATTGGCTGGAATTTACCGAAAAATACGGCAGCCCGTGGTTAGTCGGCAAACACCCACGCCAAGCCCAAGTTCACGAAGTGGAAGATTTGCTCGACAGTATGGAAGCAATGCTCGGCACAGCGGTTGCCGCCATTCCTGACGACAGCTCAATCGGCTTAGTGGAAGGTTCGGACAAGAGTGGCTCATCAGAAGCCTTTGATAACTTTATCAAGTATTGCAAATCGGAAATCGCCATTGCGATTTTAGGGCAAAACCAAACCACCGAAGCGGAAGCCAACCGAGCATCTGCCACCGCAGGGCTAGAAGTCACCCGTGATATTCGCAACGATGACGCCAGCCTTGTAGAAGGCGTGTTCAATCAGCTGTTGAGCTGGATTTGTGAACTCAATTTCAGCGTGGACACCTTGCCAACCTTTGAACTGTTTGAACAAGAAAACATCGACAAACTACAAGCCGAACGCGATAAGCTCTTAACTGAAATGGGAGTAGGCTTTACCGAGCAATATATCCACCGCACTTATGGTTTTGAAGAGGGCGATATTGTGATGCAAGAAATCTCCCCTAACCCATCTTTACAAAAGAAAGGGACGGATAAGGTGGATTTTGCCGAGCCAATCCCAAAAAGCGTGATTGAAACCATTGGCGAGCAGTTGGAAGTGGAAGGCGAAGCCGTTGTTGAAACTTGGCTACACGATATTCGCGATCGCTTAGGGCAAGCCGAAAGTTTGGAAGATTTCCGCAACCAGCTCGATAGCCTAATTCCAGAACTCAGCTATGCCGAATATGGCGAACTTCTCGCATGGGGTTCAACGGCAGCACAATTCGCAGGGCGACAATCCGTAGAAGACGAGCGTGCCAAGTCTCCCTCTTTAGTAAAGAGGGGCTAGGGGAGATTTGTGAATGAAATTCACCTTTGAAAATCAAGTCAAATACTTTGAGAAAAAACTCAACCTACCCACCAACAGCTATTTGGACGTGCTGGGCGATGAACACGACTACTTCTTTATGGTCGCAGGCGCGAACCGCAACGAAGTCCTGCTTGCCTTTCGTGAAGCGGTGGACGAAGCTATCAACAATGGCGAAACTCTGGAGGGCTTTCGCAAGCGGTTTGATGAAATTGTGGCTCGCACAGGCTGGGATTACAAAGGCGGTAGAAATTGGCGAACCCGTATTATTTACGACACCAACGTTTACGCTGCCTACAATCGCGGACGGTTGCAGCAGCATTTAGACCTTGTTGATGTGATGCCTTATTGGGAATATCACCACCACGACAACGCCCACCCACGTCAAGAGCATATTGATTTGGACGGCACGATTTTGCCGGCAAGCGATCCATTTTGGCATTATTACTACCCAATCAAGGCGTATGGTTGCCATTGTACGGTAACAGCTCACGATGAAGACGACTTGAAAGAAATGGGCAAAACCGTCAGCCCATCGCCTGAAATCGAATGGCAGGAAAAACTGGTCGGTACAAGGTCAGGCAATCCAAGAATGGTAAAAGTCCCGAAAGGCTATGATGTGGGGTTCAAACCACATAATTTTGAGCGATTGACCGCCAGGCGAAATGCGGACGTAGATCAGCTATTGTTCAATAAATTTGTCAATGCCGAGCCAAAACTTGCCAGCCTACTGATTGAAAACGTGTTACAAAATCCGCGTGCCGTGATGATGTTAAACGGCGCGATGAAGTCGATGGTAGATACCGTTGCCACCGAAAAAATGGCACGTGGACAAATGAAAAACGTGGGCATAATCCCAGCCAAAGTGATTGATAAATTGACCGTACTTGAAAAAGCTCCGCAATCTGCCGTGATTGCCGTGCGTGATGAAGATGTACTGCACGCCCTGCGTGATACCAAACAAGCCAAAGGTATTAACCTGCCGATTGAGTTTTGGGAGCAGTTGCCGGAGATGTTAAGAAATCCGACTGCTATTTTGCTGGAAACTGATCAGAAATTGCCGACCTTACTTTTCATTTATGAAACCGAACAAGGCAAAGTGGCAATCAAAATGGATTATGAAGTCAAAATCAAAGACGAATTAAGCAAGAAAAAACTGACACACAAAATCAATTTAGTAAGAACGGCAAGTTTAATTGAACCGACAAAAGAATGGGGAAATTTAAAAAATGCGTATGAGCTTTTATGGGGGAGTTTAGACTAACGGTGGTTTGCCTGATTCGAACAGGATAATACGGGCGGAACCGCAACCTTTCCAGTAGGAAACCCCCACCGTTAGAAACACTATACGCCCAACTTATTTTTTAATCAATAGGAGAATAAAAATGACTGAACGTGTTACCCAAGAACATTTGGAATCTATTATCACCGATAAAAAATTCCATCGTTTAACAGAAACGCTCACGGTTTGTGTTTTAACCTTACGCAATGGGTTCACCGTGACAGGTGAATCAGCCTGTGTTTCACCGGCAACCTATAACCAAGAAATTGGTGAACGTATCGCCTTTGAAAATGCATTTGACAAATTATGGCAGCTTGAAGGCTATGTATTGAAAAATAAACTCGCTGGCTTTTAGCTATGATTAAAATCAGTCTTAACGACACGCAAGCGGTGGAAAAACTCCACCGTATTGCAAGCCAACTCAAACAGCCTCGTAAACTCTATGGTGTGCTGGGCGAAACCTTGAAGAAAATCCACGCAGAACGGTTTAAGCAGGAAGTTGATCCTGAAGGCAATAACTGGCAGTCGCTTTCGCCAAAAACCTTGGCACGCAAGCAGAAGAAAGGCAAGTCCACTAAGATTTTGCGACAGGACGGCTATTTGTCGGATAAAACCGCCTACAACTACAACGACAAAAATGTCGAGTTTGGTTCTGACGCTAAATATGCCCGCTTGCACCAATTCGGTGGCAAGGCGGGGCGTGGGGGGAAAGTCACCATTCCTAAACGTCCGTGGTTAGGCGTAAGCGAACAAGACGAGCAAAAACTCTTGCGAAAAGCCACCGCACTTTTGCAACGTCAAATTAACCAAAGTTAGTCACTTTGGCTGAAAATCAAAAATAACGCATAAAACGCCCATTGTGGCGTTTTAAATCCCATTCGATAAATTATCGCCTAAATCTCTTTGGGCGTGTTTATAAACACCGATAAACACGCAAAAACGCCTCATTCAATTGCTTTTCACTTTCTCTTTCCCATTTTCATTCCTTAAACCAGTTTAAAAGTAACAAGCGGTCGTTTTTTCTATGATGTTTGCCAACACAAGGAGAACCGAATGACCCTGATTGAAATTTTTAAAGCAGGCAAACGCCCAGATGCACACGGTACAGTGGTGGAAATCACTCCTGCCGATTTGCAACAAGCGGTTGATGCCTATGATGTGGCTTATCACGAAGCCCCTGCGGTAATCGGACACCCGCAAATGAACGCCCCCGCCTATGCGTGGGTAAAAGGCTTGCAGTTAGACGGCGATGTGCTGAAAGCAGAGCTTGACCAAGTTCACCCCGAATTTGCCGATATGGTTGCCGACGGGCGGTTTAAGAAAGTATCAGCCTCTTTCTACCTTGCGGACAGCCCCGACAACCCAAAACAAGGCTCGCTTTATTTGCGCCACGTTGGATTTTTAGGGGCTATGCCACCTGCCGTAAAAGGCTTGCGCAACCCTGAATTTTCAGAAAGTGAGCAAGGTATTGTGGATTTTTGCGAAGCAATGCCAAATGAACCCAATCAAACTGAACCAACTCAAGGAGAACCTGAAATGAGTGCAGAAGAGAAAGCGGAATTAGACCGCTTGCGTGCTGAAAATCAGCAACTCAAAGATGAAAACGCCAAAGCGAAAGCCGAAAAAGCAGAAGCTGAACTCAATCAAGCTAAAGCTGAAAATGCCGATTTTGCTGAAGGCTTAGTCAAAGCTGGCAAACTCGCCCCGATTGCCAAACAGCAAGCGGTGGATTTATTGAACTACGCATCAACCACTGCACAAGGTGGTGTGGTCGAGTTTGGTGAGGGCGAAAGCCTACACAGTAAACTCAAAGCCTTTTTGGATGCGCAACCGCAAGTGGTGAATTTTTCTGAGGTCGCAACCAAAGATAAAGCTGCAGAACCGCAAGATGGTACTGTGGAATATGCTGAGGGTACAAGCCCTGCAAGCATTGAAGCCGATCAGAAAATTCGTGCTTATGCCAAAGAACACAATGTGAGCTACACCGCCGCATTTAACGCCATTTACCAATAGATATAAGGAAAACCTATGACAGCACATAATCTTCAAGCACTTCGTGTGCAAGATCCTGTTTTAACCAACTTGGCTCAGGGCTATTACAACCTTGAGTTAGTGGGCGAAGTCTTAATGCCAACCGTCGAAATCGACAAAGAAGCCGGAAAAATTCCGAAATTTGATCGTCTTGCATTTCGCCTACCAAGTACGGTGCGTAACTTACGAGGCACATCAAATCGCTTAACTCCTGAAGACATTACCGCGATTGATGTTGCATTAGAAGAACATGATGTGGAATACGCCATCGACTACCGAGAAGAAAACGAAGCAATTTTCTCGCTCCGTCAATTCGCCTTAAACACCACCCAAGATGTGATTGCACTGGGTCGTGAAAAAGAAGTCGCAACGCTGGCATTAGATGAAAGTAAATACAACAGTGATAACAAAATCACCTTAAGTGGTACGTCTAAAATTACCAGCAAAGATGCCGATATTTTTGGCATGTTCGATACTGGTATTCGTACAGTGAAACGTGCTATTGGTCGTAAACCGAATGTGTGCGTAATTGCAGGCGATGTGTGGGCAGCATTGAAAGAACACCCAGCGGTAATTGAAAAACTCAAATACTCACAAGTGGCGATTGTCACCCCTGAAGTGTTCGCCAAATTGATTGGTATTGATACCGTGAAAATCGGTGAAGCGGTGTATGAAGAAAGCTATCAGCTAAAAGACATCTGGTCTGATGCGATTGTGTTGGCTTATGTTGCACCACGTTCACAAGAACGCAAAGGCACAGTCTATGAACCGTCTTACGGCTACACCGTCCGCCGTCAAGGTGGCTTATTTGTGGACACCTACAAAGAAAACGGTGGCAAGCTTGAAGTGATTCGTACCACAGATATTCATAAACCACATCTTGTCGGTAGTGCAGCAGGTTACTTAATCAAAGGCTGCTTGTAATTCCTAAAAATCCTCCTCTTTAGTAAAGAGGGGTTAGGAGAGATTTTTAACACCGTTTCATTAGGAGAAAGTAATGAACAAAACCAAACTCTATGCTGTTATCAGCACAATGGCAATTTTACATAACGGAAAACGCTACGAGCAAGGCGATAAGTTAGAACTGACCGACGAAGAAGCTGAACGCATTGCACTTTATGTGCAGTTAGTTGAATCTGAACAAGTTCAATCTGAACAAGTTCAATCCGAATCAGCTGTTACTGAGGCTGATGTCCAAGAGGCTGAAGCCAATATTGCACAAGCAGAAGCCAAAACGAAAGGTAAAAAAGGCGAATAATCAATGTACATCAAGGCACAAGATTTAACAGACGTGATGGACGAAATCACGTTAAGACAACTTTCGATGGATAACAGCAGAGCGACAGAAGTCAATCAAGCTGTAATCGCCAAAGCGTGCGAATACGCCACTGAAACGGTGGACGGCTATTTACGCGCCCGTTATCTGTTGCCGTTAAATCAAGTGCCAACCTTGGTGCGCAACATCTGCTTGCAGCTGGCTCGCTACTGGCTCTATTCACGCCGTCCTGACGGCAAAGGCTTTCCGCCCAATGTGAAAGATGCCCACGCACAAGCGTTGAAAGATTTGGAACGCATTGCCGATGGTAAATTGCACTTGGGCTTGCTCGAAGTGGGCGAAGCAGCAGACGACAGTTTGCCGTCCGCCTTAAAGTTTAAAGCCCGTGCGCCGCAGAAATTGGATTTGTCGGGCTATTAAGGGGAGCATCAATGAGTGCCACTTTACCGATTTTGCAAAGCATCAGAGATCATATCGAACAGAAGACCACGAGTTTCAGTATCGAACTATTCCCTGATGACCTTGAACACTACAACCTGCTCGATCCTTTTGGTGCAGTGCTGGTGCAGTATGCAGGGTCGAAATTTGAAGGCCTTGATAGTACCGACATTATCCAACAACGCCGCAAGGTGCTGGTTGCTTTGACAGTTATTGCCCGCAGTCAGCACGATGACACCGGTGCGTTGGAAATGCTTGACCAGTTACGCCTCGCAGTAGTCGGCTTTAAACCGACGAACTGTACGCCTTGTCATCTTATTAGTGAAGAATTTGCCGGTGAAGACAACGGGCTTTGGCAATATCAACTTATTGTACAAACTGAGACATGGCAGGTAGAAGACCGACAAGCGGTTACATCTGCACCGAAATTTGCACATTTAATTAAACGCTCAACCTCGCAACCGTTAGATACACGGTTGAAAACCAAAGGAGAATAATATGGCAGTAGCCTTCCATCACGGTTCGGAAACCGAACGTATTAACGGTGGTACAGTCGCTATCCGTCAAATTGACGGGGCGATTATTGGTTTAGTTGGCACAGCACCGATTGGCGCAACCAATGAAATTACCCTGTGCCAAACCTCAAAACATTTTGCACAATTCGGCAATCTAGTAGATAAAGGTTATACCATTTGTGATGCACTAGATATTATTAAGCGATATGAAGCAGGTACAGTATATGTAATTAACGTGTTAGACCCTAAAAAACATCGCACGACGGTAACAGATGAAGTATTAACACAAAATGCTGACACGCTTATTGCACAAACTCAGAAAGCAGGTTTAATTGAGTTAACCATTAAATCAGGTGCAACTGTATTAAGTGCCGGTAAAGATTACACCGTTAATTTATTAACCGGTGAAGTCACCTTTATGCGCGCACAAACAGAACTTAAAGCAACCTATGTTTATGCTGATCCAACTAAAGTAACAGAGAGTGATGTGCGAGGCGGTATTGATTCAGCCACAGGTAAGCGCACAGGTTTTGAGTTGCTCAAAATGGGCTTTATCGAATTTGGGGCTGATGCCAAAATTGTGATTTGCCCTCAATTTGACCAACAAGCAGGCGTAATGACATCGCTTGCCACCCTTGCGGATAAGCTCAATGCGATTGCTTATATCAATGCACCTAAAGGCACAACCTTATCTCAAGCAATTGCAGGGCGAGGTAGCAACGGCACAATCAACTTTTATACCAGTTCTGACCGCGTACATCTGTTTTACCCATATGTTGTCGGCGAGCGTGGCACGTTGGAAAGTCTTGCCACACACGCCGCAGGCTTGCGTATGAAAGTGGATGTGGATCACGGCTATTGGTACTCTACCTCAAACCGTGAGCTTAAAGGTGTACAAGGCGTAGAAGTTAAACTGACGGCGCGTGTTAACGACGTACAAAGTGAAACCAACCAACTTAACTCCCGTGGTATTACTACCGTATTTAACAGCTACGGTACAGGCTATCGCTTATGGGGCAACCGCTTAGCTGCTTACCCAACCAGCACGCATATCAGCCAGTTTGAAGTGGTACAACGCACATCAGATTTAATTGACGAAGGCATTGCTCAGGCAGAATTACAATACGTAGATCGTCCAATTGATGAAGCTTTACTAGATAGCCTATTAGGTACGATTGAAACCTATATGGGAACACTCAAATCCATTGTGGGTTATAGCGTTGCTCTTGACCCTGATGCGGACTTGTTAGATGCCTTTAGCCAAGGATTAGTACCATTACAATATGACTTTACGCCGAAAATCCCTGCGGAACGTATCCGTAATAAGAGTGTGGTAACGCGTAAATATCTCGTGAATTTAACCAGCCGTGGAGGTCAATAATGAGCGGTGTCGCAATTAACAAAATTGATAATGCCAATGTGTACATCAACGGCAACAGTTTTTTAGGCAAGGCAAAATCCATTAAGTTGCCCGAATTTGAAGTGGAAATGACCGAGCATAAAAATTTAGGTTTGGTCGGCACATTAAAACTACCAAGTGGCGTGAATGCCCTTGAAGGGGAAATTGTGTGGGACGGTTTTTACCCTGAAGTTGCAGCTATTGCCAACAATCCTTACCGCACTGCACAACTACAGGTGCGTGCTAATGTGAGCGTGTACAACGCTGCAGGACGTGCAACTGAGGTGCCATTGGTGATGATGTTAAACTGCAACTTCAACAAAGCGCCACTGGGTGAATATAAGCCTAAAGAGAATTCAGAATACGCAATGACTTATCAAGTCAGTATGGTTAAGCAGATGATTGATGGTAAAGAAGTGTTATATTTTGATGCCTTCAGCAATAAATGGCGCGTTGCAGGGCAAGATATTTTAGAAACCTACCGCAAAAATATCGGGCAGTAATTTCTTTAAAGCAGTTTAAACGACCTTTAAACATAATTTAAGTAAACTCCTTTGTGAAAGTTAAACAACACACTCACAAAGGAGTTTTTTATGTCTCAAAAAGTTGATGCCGTTCGCACTACCATTAAATTATCTAGCCCAATCCACCTTGCGGGTGGCATATTGGTTGAAGAATTGAAAGTACGAGAGCCATTAGTGAAAGATATTCGTGTAGCTGGTCAGCAAGGTAAAACATCTGAAGAACGTGAAATTATTGTTGCTGCACTTTGCTGTGGCTTGGTGCAGGAAGATATGGACTTAATCAAATGGAAAGATTATCAACAGATCCAACGATTTCTGTTCGGTTCAGACAGTGAAGACGGAGATACTGAGTAATGCGATTGCCGACATTGTTTGGTGGTTTGGTTTTTCGGCAGATGAAATTGATGGCTGGACACTAAAAGAACTTGACGACTGGCTTTTCCAAGCCAATCGTCAAATCAAAGAAGGCTACAGGCAAATTTTACGGTAGCACCAAGAAAAACCTTGAAACACAGTGGCAAACAATGCCCCGATAAAGCCGCATAGCCAAATGGCGACTGAACCCAGCACAGCGACTAAAACAAAGTAAATCATCGCCCAAAATGCGATAGAAAGAACGTTTTGTTCGGCTGGGCTGGTGAAATGAAATGCCCAGTATTCATAGCTACCGTATAAAAACAGCACAAGGAACAGTCCAAAGGCAATGCTGTAGGCTGTTTTTTGCCAGCTTTCAAAGCCACGCCATTCGATAAATTTTTCATTCAACCAAGTCAGCATAGTCCCCTCCGTTTTTTAGCATTTTACCTTTAGGAATAACAAAATGGCAAACAATTTAGCAATCGGTTTAGTGATTGGTGCAAGTTTAGCGGGCAATTTCAAAAGCACTTTTGCAGGTGTCAATGGCACGTTAGACAAGCTCGGTCAAGCCGTTGCCAAAAATCAGCAAATTCATTCCAAATTTTCTACCGAACTGAACGCACTCCGCACCAAGCAAGCAACACTCTATGCCGAAATGAGCCGCGCCAGTTCTAAAGGCGGTGTCGGGCTTGCCTTGATGAAAACCGAATATGACAAGCTCGGTAGAGCAATTAGCCAAGTCAGCCGTCAGCAACGTGAATTTGGCAAAGAATTAAACCGTTCTTTACATGCTCAACGAAAGCTACAAGGGGCGCTTTCAGGTTATGAAAATGCCAAAAATAAACGCGATGAATTAAAAGGTAAAGCACTCGGTACGCTGGCTTACGCTGCGATTGGAACAAGTGTAATGAAAACCTTTATGGAGCAGGAAGAAGCGGCAAATAACCTGAAAATTTCAATGATGAAAGCTGATGGTACATTCGGAAAATTCAATGAAATAGGCAAAATTGCTGACCAACTCGGCACAGATTTACCAGGTACAAGAGAAGATTTCTACAAGCTTGCCAAAGCAATGAAAATGCAAGGGGTAACTGATGAAACCTTGATTAACGGTGGCTTAAAAACATCGGCAAAACTTAATGTTCTGTTAGATATGGATCAAATGCAAGGCGGTGAGTTCTTTTCTAAAATGATGGAATCACACGGCTTATCTGAAGCAGAATTGGGTGCGTCCGCTGATGACTTGCAACGAGCAATGTTTGCCGCAGGTATGAATAAGGAAGATATGTATGGGGCGATGACCTACTACGCTTCTAATATTCGTTCAATGAAATTAACAGGGCGAGAAAATTCGCAAAAACTTTTTGCTATTGAAGGTTTAGCTGCACAACAAGGCTTAGAAGGCACCTCATTCGGGACAAACTTTTCCACAATGCTTGACCGAATGAGTAAAGGTCCGCAAATGATCGCCGAAGCCAAAAAAGGAATGAAAGCCAACGCTCGGGATATTTTAGAGAAAAGTGGGCTTGAGTTTAATTTCTGGGATAAAAAAGGCAATTTCAAAGGCATTGACGGAATGGTCAAAGAGCTTGAGAAACTGCAAAAAATTAGGGCGAAATTTGGCGACCAAGCAGCACAAGATGTAGCTGACGCAATGTTTGGTACTGAAGGTAAGCGCGTTGCTTTGTTATTAGGAGAAAAAGGCACGGCGGGTTTGCAGGATTTCTTGCAGAAAATGAAAGACCAAGCTAGCCTTGAAGAACGTGTTGCCCAAAAAACGAAGACACTTGGCTCCGCTCTGGAAAGCTTAGGGGGCGCGTGGGAAAGTGCGGTCGGCAATGTAGGTTCTGTGTTTGCTGATGATATTAAAGGTTTCGCAAAAAGTTTGCAGGAAGCAGTGGAATGGTTTACGCCGTTTATATCTCAACATAAAGAAGCTGCTAAGTTTGTACTGGGCTTGGTAACAGGTTTTGTCGCCTTGCGTGGGGTGTTGCAAGTAGGATCATTTGCTATTCAAACCGTAACAATGGCAATGGATGCGTTAAAAATCGCCACAATGACTAACCCTATCGGGCTAATTATTGGTGGTATTGCATTGGGGGCATTCCTTATTTACCAATACTGGGAGCCGATTTCTGCGTGGTTTAGTGAAAAATGGGCGGCAGTGTCAGGTATTTTCTCATCAGCTTGGAACGGTATTAGTAATTATTGCTCGGAAGTGTGGGCAAATATAAGCAACTTTTTCGATTCAGGCATCGGCAACATTACTGCCACTATTCTCAATTGGTCGCCACTTGGCTTATTCCAGCAAGTTTTCTCTACCGTGCTTTCTTGGTTCGGGATTGATGTACCAAGCAAGTTTACCGACTTCGGCAAGAATATGATCGATGGCTTAGTAAACGGTATCAAAAACGCTTGGGAAGGCGCGAAGCAGATTGTGTCCGACTTAGGCGACGGCATTAAGGGCTGGTTTGCGGAAAAGTTAGGTATTCACTCGCCAAGCCGTGTTTTTAAGGGCTACGGGGTAAACGTGGTGGAAGGCTTGGCAATTGGGATGGATAAAGCTCAGCCGTTAGCTCAAAAAGCCAGTGATAACTTATCTGATGCAGTGAGTTTTGATGGCGCGGCCAAAGGTAGCTTACTTGCTAACTATCAACCACTAAATAGAAACGCTGTTACCAATAGTGAAGGCCATCAAGGCGGCATTGTGGTGCATTTTAGCCCTCAAATTACCGTAACCGGTAATGCGTCACAAAGCGTAACCGACCAGTTACAAAGCGCATTAAAAATGGGGGCGTATGAGTTTGAGCAATTACTCAATCGCGTGTTAGACCAACGACAACGGGGGGCTTACTAATGGAAAATTATGCACTTTTAGGCAATATTGCCTTTGATTTACTCTCTGCCCCAACGGGTTTTGACGAAAGCCGTTCTGCAGTATTTGCTGAACACGAGGTGCTTTCGGGCAAACCGAAATTGCAAGCCATGGGCATGGCATTAACGGATGTCACATTACAGTTACAACTACATCATCAACTTGCGCCCGTAGAAAGTCGCTATCAAGCCTTACTCACAGCGCAAGAAAGCCAAGAGGCTTTGGCATTGGTCTTTGGTTTCTCTAAATTCAAAGGACATTTTGTCATTACAGACGTTACCAGTACGGTATTATTCACTGATGGGAAAGGCAATGCACTTGCCCGTGACGTGAGCTTAACCCTTCGGGAATTTGTCGGCAACCCACAAGCAGGGATTTTAGGTGCGGCATTATCGTTAGCCGGTAATTCGCCACTTGCCTCCATTGTGCCAAAGGGCTTAAGTAATTTTGTTAGTCAAGCCAATCAACTAATGAGCAAAGGCATTGCTGTGGCACGTCAGGTTAAGCAAGTGGTGGCAGATGTCAAAAGTGCGGTCGAAAGTGTGAAGCATTTAAAAGATAACCCTCTGGCAGCCCTGTCTGAAATCAGTGGCATTGTGAATACCTTAGGTGGTTCTTTCGGCGGTTTGGCTGAAATGGTAGGCTTAGGTAATGCATTTGCTACGCTGACGGAAGGAGTTCGTGGTGCTGCGGGATTTATGCAAGATTTAACCACGCTTTCAGGACATTTAAATACCGCTTACAGCCTATTTAAATCAGGCATCAAGGGCGATGAGTTGAGAGAATGGTTCGATTTAGGTGTAAAAGCGATTGAATCGGCTGACGTGGTCTCGGAATCTCTTGCAAAAAATTCAGCAAAAATGACCGCTTGGATCGCCATTCGTGCTGACAGCGGGGAGGACAACGATGAGTAATGCCATTATTTTACACACGGTTAAGCAGGGCGAGCGTTGGGATAACCTTGCCTATCATTATTATGGCACGGTCAACGAAATCAACCGCTTGATTGATGCCAATCCGCATATCCCCTTTTGTGAAATGTTGCCAATGGGCGAAACTTTAAAAGTGCCTGTGCTAGAGGTGAAAACCACCGACAACAGTGATTTGCCGCCGTGGTTGCAAGGAGATAACTAATGCAAGTGCAATCCCAATCCCCTGACTTTGAATTGCTGTATGAAGCCAAACAAATTACCCAATATGTGAAGCCGAATTTGTTGCGACTCACTTATACCGACTATCTCTCTGACCAGTCGGACGAATTACAAGTGGAATTTGAAGATATTGAACGCAAATGGGTCGGCAGTTGGTTTCCCACTCAAGGCGATAAATTAAGTTTGCAACTAGGTTACAAAGGCGAGCCGTTAGTGAATTTAGGTAGTTTTGAGCTGGACGAAATCGAATGGCAATGGTCGCCTAATAGTGGTTCTGCCGTTGCGCTTAAAGCCTTAAGCACAGGTGTCACCAAAGCCAACCGAACACTTAAGCCGAAATCTTATGAAAACACCACGCTGGCAAATATCGTCAAAACCGTAGCAAAGCGGTTGAAACTCAAGGTAACAGGCACGGTAGCAGATATTCCGATTCAGCGTGCTACCCAATACCAAGAACGGGACGTGGAATTTTTAACTCGGCTGGCGCACGAATACCACTACAGCTTTAAAATTGTCAATCAAACGCTGGTTTTCACCACTATGGCAAGCCTTGAGGAACGCACGCCCGTTGCGGTGATTGATTATAGTGAGGTAAAAAATTTACGCTTGCGCGACCGCATTAAAGACACGGTTTCAAAAGTAGAAGTCTCAGGCTTTAACCAGAATGAGAAAAAGGCGTTGAAATCGACCAAAAAGCACAAGACAAAGCGCCCCACGAAAAAACAAGCGGCAGCCAGCAGTGCTGATACCTTAAAAATAGTGACCCGTGGTGAAAGCCAAGCACAAATGAACGCCCGAGCCGATGCCGCACTTGCCGAAAATGATGACCAACAAGCGGGCAATATTACCGTGATTGGCAACCCAAAACTGGTCGCCGGCAATACCATTTGGCTGACGAATGTCGGTATGTTTAGCGGTAAATACTTAATCAAGCAGGCACGCCACAAGGTGGACAAACGGCAAGGCTACACCACCGACCTTGAAATCAAAATGATTGAATTTAGTGAGGAATTACCAAAAGATGAGAAAGCAGCAACCCACGCATAATTTTGGTGCAACTTATCAGGAAGGTATTGTCAGCCAAGTTGATCCGAAAACACACCGTATCAAAGCAACCATTCCTGCTCTTGAGGATTTTGAAACGGCGTGGCTGGCTTACCTTGTCCCCAACGCAGGCGGCAATCAATTTTACTGCCTGCCTGATCTCGGTGAGTTGGTGGCAATTTTGCTCGATGCACGCGGTGAAAGCGGTTGTGTTTTAGGGGCAATTTACAATGCAATTGACCCTGTGCCTGTTACAAATAGTGAAATGTGGTTACATAAATTCAGTAACGGGACTGAAATTTCTCACAACCGTAAAACAGGTGATGTCGTGGTAAAAACCTCAGGTACGGTAACGGTTACTGCAGGCAAGGCGGTGGTGAATGCCGAAACCGAAATCAATGGCGACACCACCATCAATGGCAAATTACATGCTAGTGGCAACATTACCTCAAGCAAAGAGGTGTCTGCGCCAAGTGTTAAACAAGGTTCTGTTTCACTTGGTTCTCATGTTCATAGTGGCGTCCAAGGTGGTCGAGACACTTCCGGTAAACCCCAGTAATTCTTTAAATTAGTTTAAAATCCCTCTCCATTCATAGCCGTTACACTCACGGCTATGAAAACTGCTATTCAACATACCCACTGGCAATTAGCCCCCACTGATGTCGCTACCATTCAAGGCGAAGATGATTTACATCAGTGCATTCTGAATATTCTGTCCACCCGAAAAGGCAGTGATGTGCTTCGTCCTGATTTTGGTTCCGACCATTTCGATTATATCGACCAACCTGAAGATATTGCGATTCCGAATATCGTGCGCGAAGTTTTTACAGCGATTGATAAATGGGAAAAGCGTGTCGTGGTGCAAGAAGTCATTATTACCGGCGAAGCTCCTGAATTTCATTTTTCGGTGAAATGGTGCGTGGCTGAAGATGTTGCACGTCAAATTTATGCAACGGAGTATCAACTATGATTGCAAACCGTGAAGAAATTCAAATTGTTGAAGAAGATGTGGCAAAAATCCTTGCTGATTGCATTGCCCAATATGAAGAGCGCACAGGCAAAACCTTGCAACCTGCTCATATTGAACGGCTAATTATTAACTTATATGCCTACCGTGAATTATTGATGCGCAAAGGGATTAACGAGGCTTTTCGCCAAACCTTTCCGCAAACCGCTACAGGGCAAGCCTTGGATTTATGCGGTGAGCAAATGGGCTGTATTCGCCTTGCCGCGCAACCGGCTGAAACCACCTTACGTTTTCGGGTGGAAGAAACCGAACACGATGAAATCGTCATTCCTGCTGGCACGATGGTGCGCGCCACAGAAACGCTTTACTTCTCAACCAAAACGGAAACGGTGATATCAAAATTCGCCAGCTTTGTTGATGTGGTGGCAGTGGCCAATCTTACAGGTGAAGCAGGCAATGGTTGGGAGGCTGGACGGGTGAAAACGCTCGAAAGTCAGATTGATTATCAAGGCACACTCACGGTCAGCAACATTGATGTAACTGACGGTGGTGTCGCAGAAGAAAGTGATGATGATTACCGTAAACGCATTTTACTTGCGCCCGAAGCGTTTACTGTCTGTGGTACGTTTGAAGCCTATAACTACCACACACGTAGCGTGACGCCATTTATCAATGACGTTGCCGTACAACGCCCCAAAGCCGGCACAGTAGAAATGACAGTGTTAACCAAACGTGGCGTACCTCAACCGCTCTTAATTGACAAAATCAAAGCCTATTTAAGTGGCGATAAACGACGACCTCTTAATGATACTGTGATTGTCTCGCCCGCGAAAAAAGTCAGTTACAACATCGTGGCAAATCTTGAGCTTTACACCTCAGCCAATGCCACCGAAACCAAAAGTCGTGCTTTGAAGGCGATTCAAGAGTTGCTGGCAAAAGATCCCTTTACCTTGGGCGTGGATATTGTGCCACTGACCATTGCAGCAACGCTGAAAGTGTCGGGTGTGTATAACGTGGAAATTGTTGAACCACATTTGACTGAAGTATTGGAAAACGAATGGGCGGTGTGTGAAAGCATTACCTTAAACGTGGTGGGAGAATCTCATGGCTAAGCTGATTTACGCTGACATTATTCGCCAAGATGTGAAATTCACCACGTTGGCAGATTTAGCTAATCGGCTCGACCAACTAGACAAATCGCAAATTATGACCTCGCTGATTGATTTGCTTGATGAAAAATATATCGAACTGGTGGCAGAAAAATGGAGTGTGACAGGTTATGACGGTTATTTGTTAGCTGATGATATTAAGTCAAAACGCACTTTGATTAGTTCGGCAGTAAAACTACATAAGCATAAAGGCACACCTTGGGCGGTGAAAGAAATTTGCAAAAAACTAGGTCTAGGTAATGTAGAAATCATTGAACGTCTTGCTAAGCAATATCACGAGGGGGCAATTACTCGTAATGGCATCTATTTCCATGGAGATGATAACCGTTGGGCACAATATCGTATTCTGCTTAATGACGTGATTACTTATGCTGAAGCTAAATTTGCTCGTCAAACAATTGAACGATTTGCTCCAGCTCGCAGTGAACTTGTCGCACTTGATTTTAGAAAATACGCTTTTTTACACAACAATACATTAACTCGCAACGGCACTTATAGTCGTGGTGCGGCATAAGAGAGGATAAAATGACGACTTTAACAAAAGACGATTTTTTACCAGAACAACCCGTTTGGGAAGATGGCGTTTATATGCTGAAAGAAACCGACCCTGTACTTGGTGGTCCAACAGGTGTTGATAATTTACCCTTAAAACATTTAGCAAATCGTACGCTATTCTTAAAAGGCGAAATGGAGAAGGTTGGTGAGCAAAATAAAAATGCTTTCATAGAACTTACTAAAGCCGATGGCTTCCGTTTTGTTGGTCAAGCCGAAAGTATCGAACAACTCCGCACTATCCGCCCAACTGAACATGGTCAGCGTATTTTAGTTAAATCCTACTACGCAGGCGGCACAACAGGTGGTGGAGAGTTTGTTGCGGATTTACAAGACCTAATTACACCTGATGACGGTGGCACTTGTTTTGTTGTTGAGCATAATGGAGGCCGCTGGAAAAGATTATATACATCATTGTGCGATCATGATTTTGGTTTAATAGGCGATGGTCGAGATGAGACAACTAGATTACAAGCAGCACTGCAGGCTGCGGTGGGTAAGTCATTAAAACTATCCAGAGGACGGAAATATGGTATCCAAACTATTACCATACCACAAGATACCAATTTAAAAGCTAATCACTCGGAATTTCGGAAGTTATCCGCTAGTCAGGATTATGGTATTACTATATACGGTAATACACAAATTAGTCATTTACGCTTTAGCTCTCCTGGGTCAGCGATTGATAGAGCCATCCGTATCTCAGGCAGTAGACTGGATATTAAGGATCTATCGGTTACATCAGATAGACCTGGCTCAGATTATGGTTTACATATCCAGTCTTTGGCATTAGATACACCATTAACTGAGCTACATTTACAACATGTTACTATCAAAAATTATGATGCTGCGATGCCTATTTTCAATGTTAACCAGTCATTTTTTGGCAATATCAAAGTTGACACGTATCGGACAGGCGTTTATTTAAGGGATGTTGCAGATTGTGTATTTAATTTCGCGAATATCTCGACAAAATCTCCTAACGCTCAAGGAGCACCAGGACAAAATGGATTACTTATTGAAAGTACTTTAAATGCCTATTCTTGTCGCAATCTCCATTTTATTCATTGGCGCGTTTCTGATGCCGCTGAACATAGCTACAGATTAGGAGGACAATTAGGCATTCGTGATGTGACATTCACCGATTGTATATCCGAGCGATCAGGTAACCATGGAGGGCGCTCTAGTGGTGGATGCGGTTTTAAAGTTTTAGGCGCAACCTCACGCGTGAGTCGTCATAAAAATATCAAATTCATTGGCTGTCACGTGCAAGACGTTAATGTGGCATCGGGATTAGATAACTTCAGCGCATATTTACTGGCGTTAGTTGATGGTGTTGTCCTAGAGGGTTGTTCAGTTAACAAGGTTGTTAATGCTGACTATTCTTGCATTGATGGTATCCAAATTGATGGTGCAACGGATGTTGTGCTAAATGGCAATAATGTACAAGATGCCAACAGACAATCAATCCGCTGTGTGGCTAGCACTTATGCGGGCCAACCAGGTCAGGATGGTATTATTGATGGGCTAAATGTGATTGGTGGTCTCTATCAAGCTAAGCACAAAAATAATGCTCCTATTGTGTTTCTAGATGTGAATCCATCTGCTGCCTCAGCTGGGTCAATTTCAAACGTTAGTTTTAAAGGGGTTAGTCTACGTGGAGGGATGGCAGCTGTTCGCAGCAACGATCGTATTACTTATAATAACATTTTTATGGATTTTGACTATGATAATGGGTTGAATAGTGGAGCAACCCCAGTTATTCCTGGTAAAGGTGATATTTTTTATCGTGCTAATCTTCCATGGATTGGATACACGCCAACTGCCAAAAATGGCTCTATTATTATTGACACCCTGACGGGGGCAGTCAGATTGCGTAAGAACGATAGTTGGGTAATTATTTAGAGAGGTAAATATGTACATTGTATTCAACCAATATGGCCATGCCGAATATAATCAACAAGATAAACCAAGCTACTTACCGACAGGTTTTTATGCTCTTGAGAGTGAGTTACATGATGATACGCCATTTGCGTGGTCAGATGGGCAAGCAGTATATCAAAGTTCCGAACCCCCTCCGAATGAGTATTATCATTTGAGCAATGGACATTGGGTGCTGGAACAATCAGATGAAGCCGACCTATTACACGCAAGAAAAAATGAGTTAATTACTTTAATTGCACATAAAGCCGATCAATTAAATGCAAGCTTGTTAACTGGTTATCCGCAAACGGAAATTGATAGTTTTTATCGTCAAGAGCAAGAGGCTCTATCCTGGCGCCTCGATAAATCTGCAAAAACTCCAATGCTCACTCAAATATCAAAAATTCGAGGCGTACCGTTTGATATATTGGCCCAAAAGGTACTTGAAAAATCAGACCAGCTTGCAGCGGTAATTGGTGAGATTATTGGTCAGCGACAAAAATTCGAAGATGCTTTAATAGCTGCTACTACGATTGAACAGGTCGAACAGCTTACCAAGGAGATTGCGCAGTGGTCTATTTAGCGATGTACAAAGCCCGTGGCAACTGGGTGGATAAAATTATCCGCTTGTTTACGGGTAAACCTTACAGCCATTGCGAGGTGGCAATCAAAACAGGAGCGAACGTTTACCAATGCTATTCATCAAGCCCTCGTGATGGTGGTGTACGTGTAAAAACTATGCATCTGCCTGCGGATAAGTGGGATTTAATCCCAGTGCACACATATTCAGACATTGTGGACTTTTTTCAGCGTACCGGTGGCAAAAAATACGATTTTATCGGGGCAATTGGTTGCGTGTTACCGTTTAAGCAAAAGCCAAGTCGATATTATTGTAGTGAGTGGTGTTATGAGGCAATTTTTGGCGTAGCACCGAAAAAGGCGTTAAGCCCGAATAAACTAGCTGAGTTGATAAAAGGAGGGTTTACCTCGCACAAAGTTTAAAAAGAAAAGACGGCGATAATAACGGCACGGCAATGCGCGTTATTACCAGCTACGCAGAACATGCCTGCATATAGCCATACGCCGCCTACCTTGCGCAAGGCGGGCGGATTGTAACAAATCTTTTAATTATGGAGAATATATGCAGTCAATTAAAACAATCCGTTGCACATTTTGTAACAAATTATTGGCGAAAGTGGGTACAGTTGGTTATTTAGAAATCAAATGCCCACGCTGCAAAGTAATTAACTTTACTAAATAATTTTATTTGAGTGTCGGAATACCTTGAGTATCAGAACGCCATAGAAGGAAAAACTATGGCAAACAAAAAAACTTTTAAACAAGCCCCACTACCGTTTATCGGGCAAAAAAGAATGTTTTTGAAACATTTTCAGAATATTCTTAATGAACACATCAAAGATGATGGAGAGGGCTGGATAATTATTGACGCCTTCGGTGGTTCAGGATTATTGAGTCATGTAGCCAAAGCAATTAAGCCAAAAGCTCGTGTCATCTACAATGATTTTGATGGTTACTCCGAAAGGTTAGCCCATATAGGTGACATCAATACCTTACGTTCACAACTTTTTACCGCAGTCGGCAGTGCTGTACCTAAAAACAAGCGAATGCCAAAGGAAGTAAAAGCAAAATGTGTCAAAATTATTCAAGAGTTTGACGGCTACAAATATTTGAATTGTTTAGCAAGCTGGTTATTATTTAGCGGTCAGCAAGTAGCTACAACCGATGAGTTATTCCAGAATGATTTTTGGAATTGTATCCGTCAGTCCGATTACCCCAAGGCAGATTGCTATTTGGACGATATTGAAATTATTCGTGAATCATTCCACACTCTACTACCGAAATTTTCCGGCAATCGCAAAGCATTGTTTGTATTAGATCCACCTTATCTTTGCACCAAACAAGAAAGCTATAAACAAGCTACTTATTTCGATTTAATAGACTTCTTACGATTAGTCAATATTACAAGACCACCTTATATTTTCTTCAGTTCAACGAAATCTGAATTTATTCGATTTATTGAGTATATGCAGAAAGATAAAGTAGATAATTGGCAGTCATTTGACGGAGCGAAAAGAATTGTAGTGAATGGATCAGCGAGCTATTCAGGAAAATATGAGGATAATTTAGTTTATAAATTTTAGAAAATGTAACATCATTACATAATGTGAAAAAAGCGAGAGAAATAATTTATCTCGCTTTTTTATTGCAGTTATGTTGCGCGGGTTTATTAGGATGAGTATAAATGTCGTCAATGAAAATATTTACTGATTAGGTGTAATTAGTAGAAATAAATATAAAAAAAGAGACTCCTTGTTTTAAAAGTAGTCTCTTGGTGTTTTAGGTTTATTTTATAATATTGATATATGAAACTTAGAATGGTTGTTTACATATATCTATAAAATGTAAATAAAAAATATATTTTAAATCAATTACTTATCAAGAATATTTAAATTTAAAAATGAATTTGTAAATATAAACAGTAATTTGCATCTTTTTTACACTCTATATTAACACTTTTATTTGTTGCTATTTTATACTTAAAATTGCAAAAATGTGAAGAATTTTATACACTCTTTTAGACTGAATAACAGCTTCTATTGACCTTATGAGATACCATCAAACCTTAATTTTAAGCTTCATTTCTTCAGCGATAGCAACTACTACTTTCGCTAATACGCTTGATACTCAATTAAGCAATGTTGATGCTGCCCAGCAACAACGCCAGCAACAACATCAACAGGCACAGGCCGAACAATTACAAGCTCAGCCCGATATTCGTTTCGATACCTCTTCCTCTGAATCACTTTTACTCTCTTATACTGAATCACCCTGCTATCCTATTTATCAAATCACGCTAACCGATTACGGCTCTTCTATCCCGCGAAGTCAATTCCAATGGGCTTTTGATAAAGCGGCTCAAACATTGAGGCTTACGCTACCACATTGTTTTGGTGGTGAAGGTTTAGGTGTTTTGATGAAGCAAATTCAAAATGAAATTATCGGCCGTGGTTATGTGACAACTCGTGTAGTGACCGAAGAACAAGATTTACGCGGTGGAAAATTAGTTTTAACGGTCATTCCGGGCAAAGTGCGTAATATGATTGTGGCTGACAGCGGTAATGTTCCTCGTTTTACCCGCTTGAATGCGTTGACAGGATTAACATTTGATACAGGTGACTTACTCAATATCCGAGATATTGAACAATCCCTTGAAAATTTAAAACGTGTGCCAACCGTTGAGGCAAATATTGAAATTTTGCCTAGTGAAAGTGATAAAGCGGAAGTGGGCGACAGTGATTTAAAAATCAGTTACAACCAAGCGTTTCCATTTCGCCTAAATTTAGGACTGGATGATGCCGGTTCTACTTCAACTGGAAAATGGCAAGCCAGTGGTACACTCTCCATAGACAATATTTTCTCGGCAAACGACCTCTTCTATATAACTTTTACCCACTCACTTAAACAAAAAGGTGATGATAGAGGCCGTCGAGCCAGTAAAAATTTCATGCTTTACTATTCCGTACCATTCGGCTACTGGAACTTAGCCTTTTCACATAATCAGAGCCGATATTATCAAGAAGTCTTTGGGGCGTTTGATAACAGTTACATCTACGCAGGCGAAAGTGATACAGACAAACTCACGCTCTCCTATCTACTCTATCGAGATGCAAAACGTAAAACGATTGTTTCGGGCTCTCTATGGTCTCGTCAATCACAAAACTATATTGACGGTGCAGAAATTGAGGTGCAAAAACGCCGAATGGCAGGTTGGGAAGCTGGATTTAATCATAAAGAATATTTCCCGACAGCCACATTTGAACTTTCGGCAAATTTCAAACGGGGAACCGCTGCTCGAGGTGCGTTATCTGCACCAGAAGAGCTATTTGGTGAAGGTACCTCTCGCCCTAAAATTATTACGGCAAGTGTGAGCTTAACAAAACTATTTCAATGGGGTAATCAAGCTTGGCAGTGGCAAAGTAGTTTGAATGCCCAATGGAATAAAACCCCACTGATTGCTCAAGATCGTTTTTCGATTGGTGGACGTTATACCGTGCGCGGTTTTGACGGTGAACTTTCCCTTTCAGGTGAACGTGGCTGGAACTGGCGAAACGAGCTGAGTTGGCAATTTAGCCCAAACCACGCTTTTTATTGGGCAGTGGATGGTGGCCGAGTATCCGGCTGGTCTACGGAAAATCAACTAGGGCATCATCTAATGGGGACTGCGATTGGATTACGAGGTGGTATAAAAGGGGTTAGCTACGATGTATTTATGGGAAGATTGATGCGTAAACCAGAAGGATTTAGAACCTCTGATGCTGTTGCAGGTTTTAGTCTTGGTTATAGTTTTTAATTGAGTTTTTCGGGCAAAGTTAATTTTGGCAAAATTTAAGGGTTAAGTATGAACAAACAATGTTTTCGCGTGATTTTCAGTAAAACTTTACAGCGTTTAGTGGTGGTTTCTGAATTAGCAAAATTAGAAGGTAAATCAACTGAAAGAAATGACTTTAGAGTTTCTCATCTGGTAGCTCAATTAAAACCATTAACCTTTAGCCTATTCTGTGCTTTGGGTTTTGTTGCCTTTTCGGGTAATGCGCTTGCGGAAACCTTAATTATTCAAGCCGATAAAACTGCTCCGAAAAATCAGCAGCCTATTGTATTACAAACTGCGAATGGATTACCGCAAGTTAATATTCAAACACCTAATGATAAAGGGCTTTCCCATAATAAATACCGCGAGTTTGATGTTACAGAGAAAGGTGCCATTTTAAATAACAGTCGTACTAATACCCAATCCCAACAAGCAGGACTTATTCAAGGTAACCCTTACCTTGCACGTGGCGAAGCTAAAGTTATTTTAAATGAGGTCAATTCTAACAAGCCTTCAGTGATGAAAGGTTATGTGGAAGTTGCAGGCAAAAAAGCCAATGTGATTATTGCGAACCCAAGCGGATTGTATTGCGAAGGTTGTGGGATTATTAATTCTGACCGAGCAACTTTTACTACGGGTAAGCCTGAAATCAAAAATGGTCAAGTGGATAACTTTAAAGTTGAAGTGGGTAAGGTAAAAGTCAGCGGCAAAGGTTTAGACAACAGCCGCGTGGATTATACGGAGATTCTTACTCGAGAAGCAGAAATCAATGCGGGCATCTGGTCGAAAAAAGAGACCAGTGTTATCACGGGCAAAAATACTGTCAAGCGGTCAGAAACTGATAAAAATTTGCAAATTATTCACACAAACCAACCGCTTGCGGGAGAAACAAAACCACAAGTGGCAATCGATGTGGGTGAATTAGGTGGTATGTATTCAGGCAAAATTCACTTGATTGGTACAGAAAATGGTGTGGGTGTACGTAATGCTGGACATATTGGGGCGAGTGCCGAAACCCTGCAAATTGATAGTCAAGGTCGAATTGTCAATACTGGCACACTTAATGCAGTTAAACCAGTGACTTTAACCGCAAGTCAAGGGATTGAAAACAAAGGTAAAGTTGAAAATAAACAAGGCGATATCAAACTGAACAGTACCGCTGATATTAAGCAAGACGGTTCTCTTGTTGCTCGTCATGGTAATATCCATAAAACAGCATCGTCTCAAATTACCCAGAATGGAGAATCTGTTGCTAAAGGTAGCATTACCTATCAAGCACCTAAAGTGAGTGCTTCAACCCAATCACTGATTGCTGCCGGTGTAGAAGTCAAAGATACCGCACAAGGTGAAGTGCGTTCTCTTGAAACCAATTCTGCTCAAGGAAAAGACATTACGGTTTTGTCCACGACAAAAGCGACCTTACAGGGAAAAAATCTTGCTTCGGGTAAGATAAATGTTCAAGGTTCAGAAATCGATCTTGATAATAGCCATACCTCAGCTTACGATGTGAATGTAACAGCTCATCAAGGCCACATTCAAGCGAATAGTGCAACGTTGATTGCAGATAAAACATTATCATTAAGCACACCTACCGAACTCCAAACACAACAAAGCTACCTTAAAGCAGACAAAATCACCGCTAAGCAACGTTCACTCACTACACACAATGCAGTTTGGGAACAAACCGGCACTGATGAACTGAAAATTTCGGTCAATGATCAACTCAAAAACCAAGGCGGTACCTTTAAAACACAAGGTAATTTAAGTATTCATTCCCAGGGAATAGATAATCGACAAGGTCGATTATTGTCAAATGGTAAATTAATAGTTAATGCTGGAACAAGTTACATTAATACGACAAATGGCGCAATGCTATCTAATCAGAATCTTTTGATTAACTCAGGTGAACTCATTAATGATAATGGTTTAATTCAATCTAATCAAAATGTTGTTATTAATACTCAGAAACAAACTCTATCTAATAAGCAGACTTTAACAGACACTCAAGATAAAGGGATTGTAGCCCTTGGTAAGATGAATATTCAGTCTGCAAATATTACCAACCAACAAGGGCGTATTGTCAGTGTAGGGAATCAAACTCTTAATGTTACAAATATCGATAATCAACGAGGCTTGATTTACTCTCAAGAAAATTTGGCTTTAAATGCTAAAAACCTCACTAATGATCAAGGGAGCATTCGTTCTGCTAAGCAGGCAGATATGACATTATCAGATAATTTCAATCAGCAAAATGGCTCTCTCCAAGCACAGGGATTAAATTTAACTGCAAATTCATTGAGTTCAATTAATCACAGTGTAGTTTTTGCTGAACATCTGAATATCACAACGTTAGCAGAGCTAAGTAATAAAGATAGTCAAATTATTTCGAAGTTTGATGGTAATATTACAACAGGGGGTAAGTTAGATAATACAAATGGCACTATTGGTAGCCAGCAAGGTTCTTTAAAAGTTGATACTAATAATCACACTCTAGAAAGTGAAAAGGGAAATATTGTTGCAGCTCAACATATTAATCTCAATAGTGGAATGATTGAAAATAACCAAGGTCTAATTTTAGCAAATGAAATTACTATTAATAGTAATAACCAGTCAATTAACAATCAAGATACATTATTGGAAAATCAGAGTGATAGAGGGATTATTGCACAGAATTTATTAGCTCTAAATACAGGCTCCCTGAATAACAATAATGGAAATATCCTTTCACGAAAAAATAGCACGGTAAATACTACGTCACTCGTTAATAATCAGGGTAAAATACGTACTCAATCGCAACTTAATTTAAATACCAATATACTCTCTCAGAATGCAGGTTTAATTACTGCGAATATTCTCAATTTAGTTGCTGACTCCATTAAATCAAACAAACAGAGTGAAATCAGTGGTAATCAAGTGAATGTAACTACACAAGCCCTTAACAATCAAGGGAGTAAGTTGATTGCACAGCACTCAGCACACGTTGGTGTAAAACAGGGGATTCAGAACCAAAATGGTGTACTTGCTAGCCTTGGGGAAAGACTGACTATTAATAGTCACCAATCAGATCTCAATAATGTAAAAGGTCTTATTTCAGCACAAAATGGTACGCTGAACCTAGATGCTAATACTCTCAATAATCAACATGGATCTATTCGTGCAAAAACAGCAGGGGTTACAACATTACAAATCTTAGATAATCGCAATACGCTTTCAGATAAATATCAAGGTATTGTAGTAACGGATTTAACCTTGAATGCTAAACAACTTGATAACCAAAACGGGCAGGTTGCGGTCTTGAATCATGCTACACTCCAAGTCTCTGATATCCAAAATCAGTCAGGTGAAATCCTAGTGGTTAATAATGGTTTATTGAATGCAAATAAAATTAATAACCAAGCAGGTAAAATTGTTTCTACGTCTACTAATTTAACTATTGCTGCACAAACAGTACTAAATAATCAACAAGGAATAATCGGTGCAGAAAATCAGATTACATTAACGACCAAAGGCTTGGATAACCAACAAGGTAATATCACCTCATCAAATCAGTTAATCATTAATACTGCTCAACAACAGATTAATAACCAAGATGGTTTAATTTTCTCTAAAAATCAGGCTAGTATTAGTTCAGGCGAAATGAATAATCAGAATGGTCTTATTCGTGCAGATAATGCACTCTTAATTAATACTAACCAAAATGTGATTAATAACCGAAATACTCAAGATCTAGAAAAAGGTATTGTTGGATTGGGTAGTGTGGTTTTACAAGGAGTATCCACTCTACTTAATCAACAAGGTAAGCTCTATGGTGGAAGAGAGCTTAATATTACTGCTGTAGACAGTACACAAAATCAGCAGGGCATTATTCAAAGTAACGGTAATTTAACCTTATCAACCAAAGCACTTGATAACCAAGAAGGTAAGCTCTCTTCTTCTAGTGCAAATATTAATGCACAAACAATCAATAACAGTGGGATATCTCATAATGGTTCGCTCATTTATGCAGATAAATTAACACTTAATACAGAGCAACTTGATAACCAAGGCACAAAAGCAAAAGGTAATATCCCGACACAAGGTCTTCAGGGGAAAGATATTACCTTACAAACTTCATTATTAAATAACCAACATGGTGGAGTTTATAGTTCGAATAATGTTTCTATAACTTCAAATAATAGTTTGGATAATCTGGATGGAGAATTATTAGCTGTTAATACAGTGAATGTATTAAATCGTGGTAATTTAACAGTAAATAATGATAATGGGCTAATTCAAGGTAATAAAACCATTAATTTAAATGCAAAAAGTTTGGAATCTGAAGGGAATATTAGAACTAAAGGTGACTTAAATATCACCTTAAAAGATAGCTTTATTTTAAATAATGCTTTTGAAGCCGGCAATCTCACTCTTAAAACAGAGGGGGACTTCACTAATAATGCTGAACAAACAATTGCGAATAAAATGACAATTTCAGCAAATAACATTGTGAATAACGCCAATTCAGAACTTTCATCAAATGAGACAACGCTTAATTCAAATACCTTAACGAACCGTGGTTTAATTGATGGAGTAAAAACCTTAATCAATAGTACTACTGTAACAAATATTGGCACAGGAAAAATCTATGGCGATCATGTGGCATTTAATTCTTCTACGGTCGAAAATTTAGCAGAAACGGTAGATGGAGAAACTAAAGCTGGTACGATTGCTGCAAGAGAAAGATTAGATTTTGGTGTGGAAAAACTGATTAACCGTGATCACTCACTGATTCTTAGTTTAGATAAACTTTCAATTGGTGGACAATTGGATGAAAACTATCATGCAACAGGTAAAGCTGATTTTGTAGATAATGGGAGTGCAACTATTGAGGCTCTTGGAGACGGTAAAATCAATACCGCTCATTTATTAAATCAAGATCTCTATGTAAAAACAGGGATTGATACTAAAGTTGAAAAAATCGTTGAGCATGCATTAGGTAACAATTCCGACCGTTATCGAGAAGGGAGAGACGGTTATTATAATGTCAATAATGGTTCTAGAAATCCATATTCTTATTTTCAACTAAATAATGGTACGAGAATTGAAGGATTTGGTTGGTATTCTTGGTTTTATAATCAAACAACGAACACAACGACACTAGAATATACAGATCCAGCTAAAATAGCTATAGGTGGTTCATTGAAGTTAGATGGGGAAGATTTACATAATAAATATAGTCATTTATTAGTAGGTAAACAACTTTGGCTAGGAGATACTATTTTTGATAAAAATACTCAAAATAGTTCATTAGATGGAGGTAGAGTAAAACTTCATAATGAGGATATTATAGGTGAAATTAATCGTCAGGATAATGGTACTTATCGTATTGAATACCGTATTCGTAAGAAAAAAGGAAGAAAAGGTCATTACCACTACCATCATAATGGATTGAAATATGGACCTTATGCTCACCCAACTGAACACTTTTCATTTGATCAAGTACTTAATACTATCGGCACACCAATCACATCCAGTGCAGCAGTTGATGGTAAAACAAAAGTAAAAGATATTCAGTTAGATACCATCTCGATCGTGTCAAATAATGTAGATACCCCAAATACAGTTTCTATTGCGAAAACACAATTGGATAATTCTATTGGTGCCAATGCAGAAATTACGCTTACTCCAATTATTGATAATCATAATATTATCAGTTCCGGACAAGTCATAGCTAAATTACAAACAACTGTTGAAAAATTTGATGCTGAGAATGTATCTAACATGACTATGCCGATGGTACAAACTCATCTTCCAGATGTTCGTTTACCACAAGCAAGTCTTTATAAAATCAATCCAGATTCACCAAATGGGTATCTGGTCGAAACCGATCCTAAATTTACAGACCGCAAACAATGGCTTAGTTCTGACTATATGTTTGAACAACTTCGTCATAACCACGATAACGTACACAAACGTTTGGGCGATGGTTTCTATGAACAGCGTTTAATTAACGAACAAATTAACCAACTGACTGGCAGACGTTATATTGAAGGTTACTCTAACGATTTAGAGCAATACCAAGCCTTAATGAATAGCGGAGTGAAATACGCCAAACAGTTTAACCTTGCAGTAGGTGTAGGCTTAACCGCGAAACAGATGTCAGAACTCACAACGGATATGGTTTGGTTAGTGAATAAAAAAATCACACTTACAGATGGGCGAAAAGTGACAGCCCTTGTGCCACAAGTTTATTTGGTTGCTCGTAATAGCGACATTACTTCCCGCGGAGCAGTGATTTCAGCCAATCAAATTATCGGTAATGTTGATAATCTCCAAAATAGTGGCGTGATTGCAGGACGTGATTTAACCCGCTTACACAGTAATCAACTGGAAAATCGAGGCACGATTTTGGGTGACACGGTGGATTTATCGGCTAAACAAAACCTGATTAACTTAGGCGGTAAGATTGAAGCGGTGAAAGATTTATCCCTTTATGCAGGGAAAAACCTTGAAATCAGCTCTACCCTTTCATCCACTCAAAGTGCTGACGGCAATTTTGCCCGCACTGTGTTAGACCAACTCGCTTCGGTCAAAGTTACCGGTGAAGGCGGACGTTTAAATTTACACAGTGATGATAACCTCACGATTAAAGCAGCCAATATTGAAAGTCAAGGCAGCTTAAAAGCGGAAGCAGATAAGGTGTTGAGTATTACTACATTTAATGTGAGCAACAAAGAACACTACAACGGCAATGCGGATAACTACTACCGCCTAGACCAGCAAGCTGAAATTGGCTCAATACTAAGGGGTAAAGACGGTGTTCGCTTAGTCGGCATGGAAAATGCTACGCTTCGTCAAGCCACAGTGAGCAGCGAAAACGGTGAAACCTTTGTTGGCTCAAAAGGTGACGTGCGTATTGAATCGGGCGAGCAATCCGAACAATTAGCAAGCAGTTCGAAAGGCAGTACTAAAGGCTGGTTCAGCAAAACCACTGAAACCCACCGTCACTACCACGATACCACCGAAAATATCGGTAGTGAGATAGACGGCAATAAGGTCACACTCTACTCTGAAACCGGCGAAGTGGATATTCACGGCTCTGCGGTGGTTGCCGATAAACAACTACTGATTGACGGCAAAGCTGGTGTGAATATTACCTCTGCGACTAATATGCACTATGCTGAAGATGAACACATTAAAACGAAAAGCGGTTTAATGGGGACGGGCGGTATTGGCTTTAGTGTAGGTAAGAAGAAAGAACAGATTGAACAAGACCAAACCCAACAAAGTGCGGCTCGTAGCCAAGTAGGCAGCTTGTCAGGTGATACGATAATTCGTACAGACGGGCATTACCAACAAACCGGCAGTATCGTGACTTCTCGAGACGGTGATGTGAATATTACCGCTAAATCAGCCAACATTACAGCAGCCCGTTCGGATTATGAGAGTAATTATAAACGGACTTATGAGCAGAAAGGCGTGACGATTGCAGTTAATATTCCTGTGGTGCAAGTGATACAATCGGTCGATTCTGCGGTGAAATCTGCAAAATCGGTGGGCGGCAGTAAAAACGACAGAATCAATGCATTAGGGGCAGCGAATGCTGGTTTTGAGGCATGGCGAACAGCGGAGCAAGTGGGCAAGTTAGCCGAAGCAATGGGGCAAAACCCAACCCAAGCGCTAAGCCAAGATGTGAGTGTGTCAATAACCTATGGCGAACAAAAAAGTGTTGAAACCCAACATAGTGAAGGGAATAAGTCCGAAAAAAGCCAAATCAACGCCGGAGGTAAGTTGAATATCAAAACTAAAGGCGGTGGTAAAGACTCAACTTTAACCATTGTGGGTTCTGATGTATCAGGCAAAGGCGGTACATACTTAAAAGCAGAGGGCGATGTCAACATTTTGGCAGTAGATGAAAACCACCTTGAACGGAGCAAAAATAAATCCAGTGGCTTTAATGCTGGTGTGGCGGTTGGCTATGGCTCAAGCGGTTTTGCGTTTGGTGTCACGGCAGGTGGCAATGTGGCAAAAGGCTATGGCAATGGTGAAAGCCGTGCTTGGGTGGGAAGCCAAGTAGGCAGCCTAGATAGCCGTACCACAATTGAAAGCGGAGGCGATACAAATATTGTTGGCTCACAAGTGAAAGGGAAATCGGTCAAAGTGAATGCGGAAAACCTGAATATCCAGAGTTTGCAAGACACGATGAAGTATGAGGGCAAACAAGAAAGTGCTTCAGCCCAAGTCACGGTAGGTTATGGTGCATCGGGTAGTACTGGTTACAGCAAATCGAAGATGAAAGCAGATATGGCGACAGTTAATCAGCAGGCGGGGATATTTGCTGGGGATGATGGGTATGATGTTGATATCCAAAACCATACTGAACTGACGGCAGGTTTAGTGACTTCTACCGAACAAGCCGAGGCGGAAGGTAAAAATCGTTTTAGTACAGGCACGCTGAATGCCAAGAATCTCGATAATCATGCCAACTACAAAGGCAGTAGCGTGGGAGTCAGTGCGAGTGTGGCAGCAAATTTTGATACGCCGTTGGGGGATAAAGGGATTGCTCAGAGTAATAAACAGGCGGTGAATGAAAATGGTGACCCAATGTATCAAGCAGAGGGGGGCTATAATACTCATGGTTATGGAGAAAAAGTTCTGGCTTACGGCAAAGAATCTTTGGTAGGTGATTTGTCTATTGGTGTTGGCTCTGATAAGGATAGTCAGCATAGTCAAACGATATCAGGAATTAATACCAAAAATCTGACAATTCGAGATGATAAGGCTCAGTTTGAAAGATCTGGTAAAACAGCAGAACAAGCTAAGGAGGCAATTAAGACCGATATTACTGCTGATAATGCTGAAAGCCGTTCGGGTAAACTGGAAAACCGCTTTGATAAGGAGAAAGTATTAAAAGAACTCAATATTCAGGTAAAAGTAACACGTGATTTTAGGAAGAATGCATTTTCGACTATAGATGCTTATGTGCTACCAAAACAAGCTGAATTGAGGGAGAAAATAAAAGTAGCAAAAACCGAAGAGGAAAAAGATGAACTGTATAAGGAAATTTATAAATTGCAATATCAAAAACGATTGTTAGAAACAACGGTAGGGATTATTGCAGGTACGCCTGATATTGCGATCACACAAGGCACACTACAACTTGCTGCGACCAAAATGCGTGAAGAAAGTCTAAAAAATTCTCGTTTATTTGGTGGGATTAAAGATGAGAAAACAGGGCAGATTCTAAGAAATGACAGCTATGATAGTGGTTATTTTGATGGTGTGAAATTAGGTGGGGTACGGATTGACTTAGATGTTATTTGTGGAGCTGATAGATGTCAGACTAATGATGACGGATGGGTGGTTTATAAAGGAAGCAAAGAATTACCATCATTATTGGATGCTATTGATCCTAAGCAAAATAAAAATGCAAGTTCTTTATATGGACCTACAGGAGGATATCAACCTATTCAAGGTGGGTGGTACTTAGGTAGCAGAGAATTTCCATATAATAAGGGAGATTTCTCTGATATGTTGGTGGAGAGCTTTGCTGGAACTCACGATTATTTAGGAGGACAATTACCTAGATGGTACGACAAACAAGGAAATACTTCCCTGAAAAATAATGTTCAACAGTTTTTAGCCGATCGGACAACTGAGATTGCAATTCCTGTTTCTGCACCATTTGCTGTATCTGATTTAATCAGTCCAGATATGATGGAAGTACTATTTAAACTAGGGGGTAATTAATATGAAAAAGATATTATTAATTGTTTCTGCTTTTATGTTAAATGGTTGTTTATATTCTTTTGAAGATGAATGCATTAAACCTATTATTCAAGTGGTTTCTAATAGCTGCCATAAGAATAAAGGAAAAGAATTTCCATTAGTGGCGGGTTACCAAAAGAAAGCAACTCTAGGTCGAACAAACACTGAGCAGAGATGGAAAGACCTTGTTTCTTGCGGTGGAAAATATGGAGACTACAATTTGACTTATTATCCTGAACATCAGGATATTGAAAAATTTTACCAGAAGATTGATGAATGTATGCTAAATAAAGGGTATATATACATAAAAAACAACCAGTGCGGTTATCAGGATCCTAAATGGAATAAAGGAGTATGTAATTTATGATAACAGAAGTATTTGTCATTCCTGTTGCAGTAGCATTCACTATATCCGATTTAGTCAGTCTAGATATGATGAAAGTATTGTTTAAACTAGGGGGTAATTAATATGAAAAAGATATTATTAATTGTTTCTGCTTTTATGTTAAATGGTTGTTTATATTCTTTTGAAGATGAATGTATTAGACCTATCATTCAGGTTGTTTCTAGTAATTGTTATAAGAATAAGGAGGAGTTTCCTGCCATAGCACACTACCAGAAATTAGAAACTATTGGAAAAACGGACTCTAAGCAGAGATGGAAAGATGCTGTTAGCTGTGGCGCGGAATATGGAGATAATAATTTAAAGAAACTTCATAGAGATAATTATGAAAAATTCTGGAGTTGTATGGATAAAAAAGGGTATAAGAAATTTTGGCCAGCAGAATGTGGTTACCAAAACCCTAAATGGGATAAGGGAGTATGTAATTTGTGATTAGAATATTATTGATGATTATTTTATCAAAAAATTAGCTTGACAAAGGCAGTTACAAAAAGAACTGGATTATCAGGTTAAAGTGACGCAAGAGTTTCAAACCATCAATGAAAAGTTGTCGTTCTCGCAGAGAATAAACGAGCGGAAGCAGAGTAGGTAAATGCTGAAGGCAACACAATTAAAGCCCAAGAACTGGAAAACGAAGCGGAGAAATGGGAAACGGGAGGCAGCTATCGACAAGGGGTAGATACGATAACGAATGCGGTTGGTTTAGCCTTAGGTGGCAGCCCAACTGCAGGTGTGGCAGCAGGTGCGATTTCGCCTTATATCAACACAGAAATCAAAAAAGCCACCGAAGGCAATAAAGTCGCGAACCTGATTGCTCATGCCGTTTGGGGAGCAGTAGAGGCTTACACACAAGGTGGTAAGGCTGGCACAGGAGCAGTTGCAGCGGTAACGGGCGAGGTGGGGGCAAACATCATCTCTAAAAACCTCTTCGGCAAAGAGTCAGAGAATTTGACAGAAACGGAGAAACGGACTGTATCGGAACTCATTCAGGTAGCGGCTGGGCTGGCGAGTGGATTATCGTCAAGTGGAGGAAATTCCCTATCAACAGCCCAAGCAATGAAAACAGGGCAAGGAATTGGGAAGAATGCAGTGGAGAATAATTATTTCGCCGTCGATTCAATGGCTCTAGGGATAACAGAAAGTGAAAAAATAGAGCTTGTAGCTAAACAGCTTTTCGATGGAGATTTGCATAAAGCGGTGATATTTATGGATTCTTATAGAAAAGCAGAAGGCCAAGCAATCATTGATAGTTGGGTAGAATCCATAGAAAGTATAATTCACCTTGATCAAACTATTAAGGATTTAGCTTATGCAATAACAAACCCTAACGAAATAATTGATAAGATAGTTCTTTCGGTAGAAGAGCTCGATAATACTTTAGATTATGCAATGAAAAATGATCCTGCTTTAGCTGGAGAAATTCTTGGATATATTGGGAGCAGTATAACTCGAATACCGGGTATAAGTATTGTTTTAGGTGGAGCTGCAGCAAAAGTTGTACAAAAGGCGGCCTATTTAGCTAAAGCATCTGGTGTTACTGTAATAGATCAAGTTAATCGTTTCAAGAATTACTCTATCTTAAATCAAGTGATCAATGAAGTGGATAATATAGCTATTTCAACAAATAAAGGCTTTATTAATGCAAGTAAGGTTTGTAAATCGGCTTGTGAATTAAAACCAACTAATGCAGCAGAAAAAGATTTAATTGAAAAGATAGTTAATTATGGAGATCCGAAAGGTGACTTAACTGAGAAACTAATAAATGAGCTTGCGAAACGTTCAGGTTATACTCCTTTAAAGGGAGGTAAATATGGTTCAAATAATGGTTTTGATCATGTTCTAATCGGAAAAGACGGATCTATTGTTATTATTGATAGTAAACAAATTAGAAATGGTACGATTCAGCTCAGTCCTAAAGGAGTTGGTAGAACGAATCAATTATCACAGGACTGGATTAGTAAAGTTATCCATCAATTACCTAAAGATGATGCTGTACGTGTAGCTATTGAAAAATCTGATCCTAATTCTATTAAAACTGTTGTAGCAGGTATAGATAAAACAAATGGAAAAATTAAGCTAATTCCAGTGAGAGTTCCAAATTCAAAAGGAGTAAAATAATATGTCAGCAAATTATACTATTTATCTGGGTAGCTCAGGAAAGCGTAATTATCAAGAAAGTGTAGAACATGTGATTGGACGTGCAGAATATATTTTAGGTAAAGGATATGCAGATGAAGAAGTAGGAGTAAATTCTTTTTTAAATAAGATATATTCTAAAAAAGAAAATTCATCTTTTTATATGGGGAGGATAGGCGTTTATTATGAAGCTAAAGCATCTCTAGAATTATTATTACATTCTGATGTTACTACATTCAAACAAGATGCCTACGTTGGGGCTAAATTACGAATACTAAGCAGTGAAGAACAATTATCTTGGATAAGTGGTTATAACACCTCTTGTTTCTTTTTACCGATAATGTCTGATAATCCAGATTTAATCCATTTTTTAATTAATTCTCGGAACAGCTTTTTAGGAGAGTATAAAAGGAAAGATACTTATAGTTTCTTTTTAAAAAATACTTTATTGGCTTTAGCCGGTGATTGGGAGAGTTTGAAAGTACGCTCAGAAAATTTTCTGAATGACTCTAAGATGCAAAAAAAAGATGAAAAACGAATTCCTGATCATGAATTTTATATTGCGTTATGTAATAAAGATAATGAAGGAATGAAAATAGCACTGGAAAAATTGCTTGAACCTAAGTTAGCTAAGAACGCGGTTTATGATAATAATGTTTGGTTTGATTTCTATTTGCAAATGCAAGTATTAATGTATGGGAAAATTGCTTCTATTCACGGATTCGATCTGGGAATTGATAGTCCAATAGCCCCTAAAGAACTAATCGAATATAAACCACTAGAAAAATATGAAGACCCTTATGATTTTATGAAAGAATTTGATTATAGTCAGCCATTAGAAAATTGGATTGATTTTTGGAAGCAAAAAACAAATAAAGCTAATAAACAAGAAAAAAACTAGAAAAAGTTTTTTTTTTCTAGATTTTTTAATATTAACTTGTAGAAATAGTATTTCTTAAAAATTTAGTAATAAATCTACCATTTGTTTTAGATGCTGATAACTATTACCGCTTAGTCCCAATGCTGAAGTGGGGAATGTTATTTCTGCGAAAGGTGGTATTCGAGCGGTAACCAGTAATGATTTAACAGTTCGTCAGTTGGATATCACCAGTGAATCAGGGGAAGTGTTATTAGTCCCCGATGGCGCTCTGTCTCTGATGAGTGCCAATGCTTATCTTAATTATGTTGAGGATTTTGCAAATTCTAGAGGTAAATCAACCGCTTGTGTTGGCAAGAGTGAAACACAAGCACCATCGGGTGAAAGATTTATCCCTTTATGCAGGGAAAAACCTTGAAATCAGCTCTACCCTTTCATCCACTCAAAGTGCTGACGGCAACTTTGCCCGTACAGTGTTAGATCAACTAGCTTCGGTCAAAGTTACTGGTGAAGGCGGACGTTTAAATTTACACAGTGATGACCTTACGATTAAATCAGGCAATGATGAAAGCCAAGCGTGGGTGAGAAGCCAAGTAGGCAGCCTAGATAGCCGTACTACGATTGAAAGCGGAGGTGATGCCAATATTATCGGTTCACAAACCAAAGGTAAATCAGTCAGCAAGATACGATGAAGTATGAGGGCAAACAAGAAAGTGCTTCTGCCCAAGTCACGGTAGGCTATGGTGCATCGGGTAGTACCGGTTACAGCAAATCGAAGATGAAGGCAGATATGGCGACAGTCAATCAGCAGGTGGGGATATTTGCTGGGGATGATGGGTATGATGTTGATGTAAAACAGCATACTGAGCTAACAGGTGGTTTAGTGACCTCAACTGAAAAAGCTGAAATGGAGGGGAAAAACAGCTTTGCGACAGGCACGTTGAATGCTAAGAATCTCGATAATCATGCCGACTACAAAGGCAGCAGTGTGGGAGTAAGTACGAGTGTGGCAGCAAATTTTGAGACACCGTTGGGGGATAGAGGGTAAGTACAGAGTTCAAAAACAGTCAAAGATGAAAGCGACAACAGATCTCCCCAAAAGATAATAGAGGTGCTGGTAGTTGTATAGGGCATCAGTGTAAGCAGTATTCTGATGGCGATAAAGTGAAAATTGAAATTAAGGAGTAAATTTGAAGTACTTCAATAAATTAATCAGTATATCAAGTGAGTCTATCAATAGTATAAAGAGTGTAGATTTGCCAGTTGAGTTAAAAAAACTATATAGAGAAAAAAATGGTTTTGTGGCATTTGAAAGTACTTTCCGTATTTATGATATAGATACCCTAGTTAATATTAATAGCTTAATTCAATCAGAGCTGAGTATAGGGGGAATATTTTTTGGCGATAATGCTTTAGGTGAGGGCTTTTGTATCAAAGGTAATGATTTTTATAGGTATGACTTTGAACTTGATGAGTTAGAGTTTATAGGGAAGGGAATAGAAGAGTTTTCTCATGCATTATTATCAAAATATAATTATTATACTGGCTATAAATTAGCTAAGGACTGGATGAAATATAATAATGCGTTGGATATACATAACATTCTTATGCCTATAATTCCGTTTTCACTAGGAGGCGAGTATTCAAACGAAAATTTAGTAGCCTATCCTAGGTATGAGGGTATAAAAATAAAAATTAAATTTTGCAAAACTATCAGTGGATATAGTGATGGCATGCAGGTGAAGCTAGATGAAGTATATAATCTAAATTCCTCTAGCGCTATTTAAGTTACAAACGGTCAATTATGTCGAAAATTTTGCAAATTTTAGCAGTAAATCAACCGCTTGCTTTGGTATGAGTGAGAACGCCCGCACTATCAGAGGCTATGGAGCGTCAGGTAGTTACTACTGAAACAGCAGAAAGTCGTTCGGGTAAATTAGAAAATCGGTTTGACAAGGAGAAAGGATTAAAAGAAATTCAGGTACAAGTTAGTGTAACTAAAGATTTTTTAGATAATGCTCAAGAAGCAAAAGATAAAATCATTGACTCTTATAAAGAGCCAAAACGTAAAGAATTAAGAAAAGCGATTACTGATTATCATAATGCCAATATAGAGAATAAAGAGCAATACAAAGCCAAAATTGATGATCTTATTCAGGATATTTACGCATCAGAACATATTCGTACAGGTTTAGATTTGGCTACGGGGATTGTGGCTGGTGCGTCAAAAGTAATATCAGCAACTACATTAATTTCTGTACTTGATACGAAAAGTAGACGGGAATCGTTTAAAAACTCTTTACTTGCACCACCTATTGAAGACGCTAATGATAGGGGGAAATTATATAGCAATGTAGGACATAACTCAGGTGCATTTGATGGAATTAAACTTAGCGGTGTGCGAATGAATTATGGCATTATTTGCGGAGAGGATAACTCACGATGTGAAACGGATGAACAAGGAAATCTTAAGTAAAGGATTTTTAAATAAAAAGAGTTGCTAATATTTTGAGAAATAAACATTAGCAACTGTTTTGTCCACTTGGCATAGTTTTTGACGGATTAGTAACTATTTTGTCTACTATGCTAAGTTATATGTAACTTAGAACGGAATATCATCATCGGCGAAATTACTCACTGGCGGCTCAGCTTGCACTGGTTTTGGTGCAGATTGCGCAGGGGATTGTGAATAGCCATTGCCATAATTTGTATTGCCTTGATTGTAATTGGTTGTTTGCGGTGCTTGGTTCCAACTGCCACCTCCGTTACCACCGAAATCACCAGCTTGGTTACGACCACCTAACATTTGTAACACATCACCTTGAATTTCTGTGGTGTAACGGTCTTGACCGTTTTGATCTTGCCATTTACGTGTTTTTAGGCGACCTTCCACATAGACTTGTGAGCCTTTACGAAGATATTGGCCTGCAACTTCCGCTTGGCGACGGTAGAACACAATACGGTGCCATTCTGTCGATTCACGGCGCTCGCCTGTGGTTTTATCTGTCCAAGTTTCACTGGTTGCTACGCTAATGTTTGCAACCGCTTCACCATTTGGCATAGTGCGCATTTCCGGATCGTTGCCTAGGTTACCAACGATGATAACTTTATTAATACCTGCCATATAACATCCTCTATGTATTAAATTATGCTTGTGAAATTTTGCGGCATTCTAGCGGTTTTCAACAGAAATTACTAGCCTAAACTGATATTTTGTACAGTTTTTATTTTTGTGTCATAATACTAGCCTTTCCATTTTAAGAGCATTGAGTGATGAAGACGATAGAAATCCGTGGTGCAAGAACCCACAATTTAAAAAATATCAATTTAACCCTACCAAGAGATAAGTTTATTGTCATTACGGGGTTATCTGGTTCTGGAAAATCCTCTTTAGCTTTTGATACGTTATATGCTGAAGGTCAACGCCGTTATGTTGAATCGCTTTCAGCATATGCTAGACAGTTTCTTTCGTTAATGGAAAAGCCCGATGTTGATCATATTGAAGGGCTTTCTCCTGCTATTTCAATTGAGCAAAAATCTACTTCTCACAACCCACGTTCTACGGTGGGAACGGTGACAGAAATTCACGATTATCTTCGTTTGCTTTTTGCCCGTGTAGGTGAGCCACGCTGCCCAGATCATGATGTGCCACTCGCTGCACAAACCATTTCACAAATGGTTGATAGAGTTTTAGAAGAACCCGAAGGCAAGCGCTTAATGTTATTAGCGCCTGTTGTAAAGGAACGCAAAGGTGAACATGTCAAATTGTTAGAAAGTTTGGCTGCAAGCGGTTATATTCGAGCAAGAATTGACGGAGAAATTTGTGATTTATCTGATCCGCCAGCACTAGAGTTACAGAAAAAACATACGATTGAAGTGGTGGTTGACCGTTTTAAAGTTCGTGCTGATTTAGCGCCTCGTTTAGCAGAATCTTTTGAAACGGCATTAGAATTATCAGGCTCTACAGCAGTTATTGCTGATATGGATAATCCTGATGCGCAAGAGCTAATGTTTTCAGCAAGTTTTGCTTGCCCACATTGTGGCTATTCATTAGCTGAACTTGAGCCGCGTTTATTTTCGTTTAATAACCCTGCTGGCGCTTGTCCAACATGCGATGGGCTAGGCGTTGAGCAATTTTTTGACCCAGATAAAGTAGTGCAAAATGAGGAAGTTTCACTAGCAGCGGGTGCAATTAAAGGATGGGATCGTCGTAGTTTCTATTATTTTGGTTTATTAAAAGCGGTTGCAGAACATTATGGATTTGATATTGAAGCGCCATTTAAATCATTACCGAAAAAAATTCGTCAAATCATTTTACATGGTTCTCAGGATGAAATTGAGTTTGTGTATGTCAACGATCGTGGCGATAAAATCAAACGGAAACACCCATTTGAGGGCGTATTAAATAACTTAACGCGTCGTTATCGAGAAACAGAATCTACCGCTGTACGTGAAGAATTAGCCAAATATATTAACAATCGTCCATGTAATGATTGCCAAGGCTCGCGTTTACGCAAAGAAGCACGTTATGTATTTCTTGAACAAACTAATCTGCCGATGGTGGCGGAAAAGTCTATTGGCGAAGCACTTTCTTTCTTTGAAAACCTTAAGCTTTCAGGTCAACGCGCGAAAATTGCAGAGAAAATTTTAAAAGAAATTCGTGAGCGCTTGTCATTTTTGGTAAATGTAGGTTTGAATTATCTTTCCCTTTCACGTTCAGCGGAAACTTTATCTGGTGGCGAGGCGCAACGTATTCGCTTAGCGAGCCAAATTGGCGCAGGTTTAGTCGGTGTAATGTATGTGCTAGATGAGCCATCAATCGGTTTGCATCAACGTGATAATGAACGTTTGCTCAAAACGTTAGTCCATTTGCGTGATTTAGGAAACACCGTTATTGTGGTTGAACATGATGAAGATGCTATTCGTGCCGCAGATCATATTGTGGACATTGGGCCTGGTGCTGGCGTGCATGGCGGCCAAGTGATTGCACAAGGTAACGCGAATGAAATTATGCAGGTTGAGAATTCTTTAACGGGGCAATTTCTTTCAGGCGTACAGAAAATTGAGATTCCTGCACAACGCGTACCATTTGACCAAGCTCGCGTGTTAACCTTAACTGGTGCGAAAGGCAACAATCTTAAAAATGTGACATTGGAGATTCCAGTTGGGTTATTGACCTGTATTACGGGGGTATCTGGTTCAGGTAAATCAACCCTAATTAACGATACGCTTTTCCCATTAGCGCAGAATGCACTTAATCGTGCGGAAAGAACAGATTATGCACCTTATGAAAGCATTGATGGCTTAGCGCATTTTGATAAAGTCATTGATATTGACCAAAGTCCAATTGGTCGCACCCCTCGCTCAAATCCAGCGACTTATACGGGGTTATTTACCCCAATCCGAGAGCTTTTTGCGGGGACTCAAGAGGCTAGAGCGAGAGGCTATAATGTCGGGCGTTTTAGTTTTAACGTAAAAGGTGGTCGCTGTGAGGCCTGTCAGGGCGATGGCATGATTAAAGTTGAAATGCACTTTTTGCCAGATGTTTATGTGCCTTGTGATCATTGTAAAGGCAAGCGTTATAATCGCGAAACCTTAGAGATTCGTTATAAAGGAAAAAGCATTCATCAAGTGTTAGATATGACAGTTGAAGAGGCAAGAACTTTCTTTGATGCGATTCCAGCAATTGCGCGTAAATTACAAACCTTAATGGATGTTGGTCTTTCTTATATTCGATTAGGGCAATCATCTACCACGCTTTCAGGAGGAGAGGCGCAACGAGTTAAATTAGCCACAGAATTGTCAAAACGCGATACAGGCAAAACACTTTATATTCTAGATGAGCCAACAACAGGGTTACATTTTGCCGATATTAAACAGTTGCTTTCTGTATTACATAAATTACGCGATCAAGGGAATACGATTGTGGTGATCGAACATAATTTAGATGTAATCAAAACGGCTGACTGGATTGTTGATTTAGGGCCAGAAGGTGGCGCTGGTGGCGGTCAAATTATTGCAACCGGTACACCAGAAGATGTGGCTAAACATAAAGCTTCGCATACGGCGCGCTTCTTAAAAGAAATTCTAGCTAAAGGTTAATTATAACCTCACTTAACAAGAAAGAGAGTGCAAGCGATGGTTTGCACTTTCTTTTTTCGCTATGAAAAGAAAATGAAATATATCGAAAAAATTGAACATGCTTTCAGTGAAGAAGGCTGGTTAAGTCAGAAAATCAAAGGTTTTCGACCTCGTTCAGCGCAATTAAAAATGGCGCAAGCGGTCGGAAATGCAGTGCGATTTGCAAATCCAGTGGTTGTAGAAGCGGGAACCGGAACTGGAAAAACTTTTGCGTATTTAGTCCCTGCATTACTTTCTGGCAAGAAAACCATTATTTCTACAGGCTCAAAAAACTTACAAGATCAGCTATTTAATCGAGATCTCCCCACAATTCAAAAAGCGCTTAAATATAAAGGTAAAGTGGCGTTATTAAAAGGGAGAGCTAATTACCTCTGCCTAGAAAGGCTCGATCAGGTTATTGCGATGGGCGTATTGGGTGATAAATCGGTTTTAGCTGATTTAAGTAAAGTGCGAAAATGGCATCAGTCTACTCAAACAGGTGATTTAAGCGAATGTGTCACGATTGCCGAAGATAGCCCGATTTTGCCACAATTAGTGAGTACGACTGAAAATTGTTTGGGGGCTGATTGTCCAAATTACAAAGAGTGTTATGTAGTACAAGCGCGCCGAAAAGCGATGGAAGCAGATGTGGTTGTGGTAAATCACCACCTATTTTGTGCGGATATGGCGGTTAAAGAAACCGGTTTTGGGGAATTGATTCCAGAAGCTGAATTAGTGATTTTTGATGAAGCACATCAACTGCCAGATATTGCTAGTCAGTATTTTGGACAATCCCTTTCCTCACGCCAACTGTTTGATCTTTGCAAAGATATCAATGTTGTTTACCGTACTGAATTAAAAGATTTAGCACAACTAGGTAAAGCAGCAGATTTATTGCAAAAATCGGTACAAGATTTCCGTTTATTCATGGGCGGGGAAGGGCAGATTCGAGGTAACTTACGCGAATTATTTGTCGATAAGAAAGTGGTTGATGGACTTAATAAAATCAGTGAGCATATTGATTTTCTCAGTCAGATCATCAAAAAATCACTTGGGCGTTCTGAAACCTTAGATAAAATTTTTGAGCGCTTAGCAGAAGTTAAAGTTTTACTTAAAAAAATGAGTGAAACGCACGTTGTTGGTTATTGTTATTGGTATGAAGCGAATGGGCGTTCGTTTGGTTTGCACATTACCCCATTGACGGTGGCAGATAAATTTGGCGAACAGTTAAAAAATCAGAAAATTGCTTGGGTATTTACTTCTGCCACGCTAGAGGTGGGCGGTAAGTTTGATCATTTTTGCCAACGTTTAGGTATTCAAGAGGCAGAGCAAATGGTGTTACAAAGTCCGTTTGACTATGCAAAGCAATCACTATTATGTGTGCCACGTTTTTTACCTGATAGTAACAAAGCGCATACGCTAACTGCGCTTGGCGAGCTTTTAATGCCAGTTATTGAAGCCAATCAAGGACGCTGTTTTTTACTTTGTACTTCATACTATATGATGCGCGGACTAGCAGATTTCTTGCGTGAACATAGCCAATTAAACGTGCTATTGCAGGGAGAAACCAGCAAATCGAAGTTATTGGAGAAATTTATTCAAGAGCCTCATTCAGTTTTGGTGGCAACCCAAAGTTTCTGGGAAGGAATTGATGTGCGCGGGGATGATTTATCTTTAGTGATTATAGATAAGCTACCGTTTAGCTCTCCAGATGATCCCCTTCTAAAAGCGCGTATGGAAGATTGTCGATTGCAAGGTGGCGATCCATTTAATGATATTCAAATTCCTGAAGCGGTGATTACCTTAAAACAGGGGGTAGGGCGTTTAATTCGGGATGTGACGGATAGAGGCGTGGTCATGATTTGTGATAGCCGTTTAGTCATGCGTCATTATGGAGCTACTTTTTTAAAGAGTTTACCGCCTTCGACTCGCACGAGAGATTTAGAAAAAGTTGTGGCTTTTTTAAAAGAAAATTAAGGTAAATCAAAAATAAGTCACTCCAAAAGCGGTAGAATTTACTTCGTTTTTTGCAAATCATCAACACGGGTAGTTATTTGGCACTGATGCTTTGCAAAAAATAAGTGAAATTCTACCGCTTGTTTTTTTAGGAGAGCATAAATGTTATTAAAAATAACTCGAACACTTCTTTCATTATGCTTGCTTTTTGCAATGCTTTATCTAGGAAAGGGATTATCTATATTATTACCAATTGGCATTCCTGATAGTATTTGGGGGTTATTACTACTATTTACCTCGTTAGTGATTGGTATTGTGAAAGTAGAGTGGGTAACGCCGGCTGCCAGACCATTAACACGTTATATGACGATTTTCTTTATTCCAATTTGTGCAGAAATTGTCGAACACGTCGATATTCTCAAAAGCCACTTCGTCTCTTTTGTTTTAGCCAATATGCTTAGCACAATGGTGTCATTAGTCCTCATTGGTCTATTTGCGCAGTGGGTTTTTCATCGTAAATAGGGACATATTATGGTTTATCTTTTTTCTTTATTAACGATTTCAGCCTTTTTACTCGGGCAACGAATCAGCAAAAAATTGCGTTCTAATTTACTAAATCCTTTCTTAATTGCGTTAATTCTGATTATTTTAGTGATAGAAATAGGCAAAGTCCCTTATCAATCTTACTATCAAGGAAATTTCCCGTTAAATAATCTATTAGGAGTTTCGGTTATCGCTTTAGCTTTACCTTTTTATGAGCAGCTGCCACAAATTCGCAAAAAATGGAAACCGATTAGTGCGGTAGTGCTTTTCGGTACATTGATTTCAATGTTAACAGGGGTGGCATTGGCTATTGCGTTTGGTGCAAGCAAAGGTATCGTCGCGGCTATATTACCTAAATCAGTTTCTACGCCTATCGCGATTGCGATTGTCGAAGAGTTGGGCGGGAAATCAGCAATTAGTGCTGTGGGCGTGTTGTTAGCGGGCTTGCTTGGTTCTGTGTTAGGTTTCAGCATATTACACTGGCTTGGCGTAAGGAATGTGCGTGCAATTGGATTGACGATGGGCTCAGTCTCTCACGCACTAGGCACTGGTCGCTGCATGGAATATAGCGTGAAAACGGGAAGTTATAGCTCAATTGCATTGGTCGGATGTGGCGTACTTTCTTCTATTCTGGCGCCGATTGTCTTTAAACTAGCGGTCATTTTTTTCTATTAATTTGCAAAATCGCCAATTTAGTGCGGTTTGGATTATCGATAAATGTAACGTATAATGCCGGCAAATTTAATTAAGCGATCATTATTATGCAAGAAAAAGATCTTTCCACGCTTGCGACATTCAAGCGTTTATTTCCTATTATCAAGCAATATAAATCGGGCATTATTATTGGTGCGATAGCATTAGTGTTAAATGCTTTAGTGGACTCTGGATTGATTTATTTGCTCAAACCATTACTTGATGAAGGGTTTGGGCAAGCTGATCACGGGTTTTTAAAATTGATGTCTGTTTTAGTGGTCGCTTTTATTTTAGTGCGTGGGATTACAAATTATGTTGCAGGCTATTGTTTGGCGTGGAGTTCTGGCAATGTTGTGATGACTTTGCGCAGAACAATTTTTCAGCATCTGATATATATGCCGGTAAGTTATTTTGATAAGAATCCAATTGGGCGTTCGTTATCAAGAGTCACTTATGATACAGAAATGGTTGCGAATTCATCTTCTCACGCATTAGTGACTATCGTGCGTGAAGGGGCTTATTTGATCTCACTATTTGTTGTAATGATCTATACAAGCTGGCAGCTTTCTATGGTGTTATTTATGTTAGCGCCAGTTATTGGTGTGCTTATTGGTATTGTTTCTAAGCGTTTTCGCCAATTAAGCCGTAATATTCAAAGCTCTATGGGCGAGCTGACTGTTACTACAGAACAGATGTTAAAAGGGCATAAAGAAGTGCTTTCTTTTGGCGGACAAGAAATCGAAAAAGCGCGCTTTGATCGCGTAAGTAACGATATGCGTCGTAAAGGAATGAAAATTGTTTCAGCAGATGGAATTTCTGATGGTTTGGTACAGCTGATTGCATCTTTTGCATTATCTATCATTCTTTATCTTTCTACGGTTGAAGGGTTACATATTGAAGATTTAACTGCCGGTTCTTTTACCGTAGTCTTTTCTTCTATGATGGCAATGTTACGTCCATTAAAATCATTAACGAACGTGAATTCTCAATTCCAACGAGGTATGGCAGCTTGTCAAACGTTGTTTGAATTTTTAGATTTAAAAACAGAAAACGATAACGGTACGGTTGAAGTCGAGAGAGCCAAAGGTAATATAACCTTTAATCATGTTTCCTTCGGGTATGAGGGGAAAGATGGGCTTGCACTCAATGATATTTCTTTCTCTTTACCACAGGGAAAAACCATTGCATTGGTTGGGCGTTCAGGCTCAGGCAAATCAACAATTGCTAATTTATTAACCCGTTTTTATGACATTGAGCAAGGTGAAATTACTTTAGATGGCATTAACATTCAAGATTATCGCTTAGCTAATTTAAGAGCTCAATGTTCAATTGTTTCGCAACAAGTGCATTTGTTTAACGATACGATTGCCAATAACATTGCATATGCAGCTACCGATAAATATAGTCGAGAAGACATTATTAACGCTGCAAAAGCCGCTCATGCCATGGAGTTCATTGAAAAATTGGATGATGGGTTAGATACGGTTATTGGTGAAAATGGAGCAAGCCTTTCAGGCGGTCAACGCCAACGTTTAGCGATTGCTCGCGCATTATTGAGAAACTCGCCTATTTTAGTATTAGATGAAGCAACTTCCGCATTAGATACCGAATCAGAAAGAGCAATTCAGTCTGCACTAGCGGCATTGCAAAAAGATAAAACGGTTCTTGTCATTGCGCATCGATTATCAACTATTGAAAATGCAGATGAAATATTAGTCGTTGATCAGGGCAAAATTATTGAACGAGGTACGCATCAGGCATTGTTAGCGCAAAACGGAGCCTATAGCCAATTATATAGTTTACAGTTTGGTGCTTAACATCTTTATGGTATAATCCGCCAATTTACAGTTTTAGATGGATTCTATTTGCTGAAAAAGGCGGATTTATGATAAAGAAGATATTACAAGCGGTCGTTTTTGGGCTTTTTTGTGCAGCTATTGTGCTGTATGTTTACCCTTGGGCTAAAGAACAATGGAAAACAGAGCCTGAAATTTTAAGCTATCAAAAGGCAGTAAAAGAAGCCTCTCCTGCGGTTGTGAATATCTATACAAAAATTTTGAATGAGAATAATAATGCAGGTTATCGCCTTAACTTAGGTTCAGGCGTAATTATGACGGCAAATGGGTATATCTTAACCAATAAACACGTTATTCAAGATGGTGAAGAAATAACAGTCTATTTGCAAAATGGGGAACATTCTGTTGCTCATTTAGTTGGTTCAGACACTTTAACTGATTTAGCTGTGCTAAAAGTAGATGGTGTAAATATGCCAACGATTCGCCAAAATCCGAAACGCATACCACAAGTTGGCGATATTGTGTTAGCTATTGGTAATCCATATAATCTTGGGCAAAGTGTAAGCCAAGGTATTATTAGTGCGACAGGGCGTAACACCATCTCAGATCGTACACGTCAGAATTTGATTCAAACGGATGCGCCTATTAGTAAAGGGAATTCTGGTGGGGCATTGATTAACACGGCAGGAGAATTGATAGGGATAAACACGGTAAGTTTAAAAAATAGTGGTGAAATTCGTGAACTCAGTATTGCGGGAACAGATTCAATCGCTGAAGGTTTAAACTTTGCTATTCCAATCAATCAAGCATCAGATGTGATGAACAAAATCATCAAAGATGGGCGCGTAATTCGTGGTTATTTCGGTGTGAATACAGTTTTAACAAATGCCTTTTTAGAAAAAGGCGTGTTAATTACCGCAGTAACAAAAGACAGTCCGGCCGAAAAAGCAGGCATTCAACAAGGCGATATTATGTTAAGTGTTGGAAATATTGAGGCAAAATCACCTTCTCAAATGATGGAAGCGCTAGCAAATATTAAGCCAGGTACGGTTGTGCGAGTGTTAGTTTTACGGGGTGATGTTGAATTAGCCTTTAATGTTACAATCGGAGAATTCCCAGATAATTAGGGTAAGGTAGAATGAGTTATATTATTACAGTTGATGGGCCAAGCGGTGCAGGGAAAGGCACACTTTGTCATGCATTAGCAGAAAAATTAAAAGCTGACTTTTTAGATTCAGGAGCAATTTACCGTATTACCGCATTAGCTGCAGTAAAAAAAGGCATTTCCTTAGATGATGAAGTGGCATTAGCGAAATTAGGAAGACAATTAGATATTCGTTTTGAACCTAAAAATGGTGAAGTCAATGTTATTCTTGATGGAGAAAATGTTGGTGACCAAATTCGAACTGCTGAAGCGGGTCAAAATGCCTCTAAAGTTGCGGCATTACCACAAGTTCGAGCAGCATTATTACAACGCCAACGTGATTTTGCGTCAGCAAATGGTTTAGTTGCAGATGGTCGTGATATGGGCACCGTTGTTTTTCCTAATGCTCAAGTAAAACTATTTTTAGACGCTAGCGCAGAAGAAAGAACAAAAAGACGTGTAAAACAGTTGCAAGAAAAAGGATTTAATGCTAATTTTGACGATATTTTAGCCGAGATTAAAGAACGAGATTTTCGCGATCGTAATCGTGAAGTTGCGCCTTTAGTTCCGGCAGCAGATGCGTTATTATTAGATTCTACTCATTTATCTATTGATGAAGTTATTGCACAAGCATTGGCTTATATTTCATCTAAAGGTATTGCGTAATTTAATTATTTTTTGACTTAGTGAGGGAAAACTAAGTTTTTATCATCAACCCCGTTTGACAGGATGTTAGATGGACGTTTATTTTATTTAAGAAGAAAATTATGTCAGAAAATTTTGCTCAACTACTAGAAGAATTCTTAGCTCAAGAAGCTCGTTTAGGCTCTGTAGTTAAAGGTACTGTTGTAGCTATCCAAAAAGGTTATGTAATCGTTGATACTGGTTTCAAATCAGAATCTGCAATCGATGCTTCAGAATTCATGAACGCACAAGGCGAATTAGAAGTTCAAGTTGGCGATCAAGTTGATGTAGTATTAAAAGCGGTTGAAGATGGCTTCGGTGAAACAGTAGTTTCTCGTGGTGATGCAAAACGTAACGAAGCTTGGATCGCTTTAGAAAAAGCATTCGAAGAACAAGCGACCGTTACTGGTTTCGTCAATGGTAAAGTGAAAGGCGGTTTCACTGTTGAATTAAACGGTGTTCGTGCATTCTTACCTGGTTCATTAGTAGATACTCGCCCAGTTCGCGATTCTTTAAATCTTGAAGGCCAAACTTTAGAACTTAAAGTAATCAAACTTGATCAAAAACGTAACAACGTGGTTGTGTCACGTCGTGCAGTGATCGAAACAACTAACTCAGCTGATCGTGAAGAAGTATTAGCAAACTTAGTTGAAGGTTCAGAAGTTAAAGGTATCGTTAAAAACTTAACTGAATACGGTGCATTCGTAGATTTAGGTGGCGTAGACGGTTTATTACACATCACTGATATGGCATGGAAACGTGTTAAACATCCAAGTGAAGTAGTAACTGTTGGCCAAGAAGTAACTGTTAAAGTACTTAAATTCGACAAAGAGAAAACTCGTGTATCATTAGGCTTAAAACAATTAGGTCAAGATCCATGGGTAGCTATCGCACAAAACCACCCAGTAAACAGCAAATTAACTGGTAAAGTAACTAACTTAACTGACTATGGCTGTTTCGTTGAGATTTTAGATGGTGTTGAAGGTTTAGTTCACGTTTCAGAAATGGATTGGACAAACAAAAACATCCATCCATCTAAAGTGGTTAGCGTAGGTGATGTTGTTGAAGTGATGGTGTTAGAAGTTGATGAAGAACGTCGTCGTATTTCATTAGGCTTAAAACAATGTAAAGCAAACCCTTGGGAACACTTTGCATCAACTCACAACAAAAACGACAAAGTATCAGGTAAAATTAAATCAATTACTGACTTCGGTATCTTTATCGGTTTAGAAGGCGGTATTGATGGTTTAGTACACTTATCTGATATTTCTTGGAACCAATCAGGTGAAGAAGCTGTTCGTAACTACAAAAAAGGTGACGAAGTAGAAGCTGTTGTATTACAAGTAGATGCATTAAAAGAGCGTATCTCTTTAGGTATCAAACAGTTAGAATCTGATCCATTCACTAACTTCGTAGATAGCACTAAAAAAGGCGCAATCGTTTCTGGTAAAGTAACAGCAGTAGATGCTAAAGGTGTTTCTGTTGAACTTGAAGGTGGCGTTGAAGCATTTATCCGTGCTAACGAAGCGACAAGTGAGCGTGTAGAAGACATTACTTCTGTTATTTCAGTAGGTGATGCTATCGAAGCTAAATTCATCGGTGTTGACCGTAAATCTCGTGTAATCAACTTATCTGTTCGTGCGAAAGATGAAGCTGAAGAATCAGCTGCAATTGCACAAGTAAACAAACAAGAAGTTGAAGTACCAAACGCAATGGCTGCAGCATTTGCTCAAGCTAAAGGCGAATAATTAGAGATTTCTAATTAGAAAGCGGGTGTGTGAAAACACATCCGCTTATATCTTTGATTAGTTATATTTTAGTTTTTTACAGTATAGAATTCTCAAATATAATTAATCTTGCGCAGAAGGGGTATCATGACAAAATCGGAATTGATTGATGAACTCGTTAGAGCCCAGCCTAATCTTTCAACTAAATTAGTTGATGAAGGTATTAAAGAAATTCTTGAACAGATTACACATTCTTTGGAACAAGGCTCTCGTGTAGAGATTCGTGGATTTGGTAGTTTTTCTTTACATTTTAGAGCCCCTCGTTTAGGGAGAAATCCTAGAACGGGCGAAAATGTTGAATTGGCAGCAAAGTCAGTGCCTTATTTTAAAGCAGGTAAAGCGTTGAAGTCTTTGGTTGACACTGAAGAATAAGTGCAATAGGAGAGCAATTATGATTAAATATATTTTGGCTGCATTAGTGATTATTACGCTAGCAATTGTTGGTATTACAATAGGTGCTAATAATGATCAAATGATTACTTTTAACTATGCGATTGCACAAAGTGAATTGCGCTTATCTACCCTTGTAGCTATTTTATTTGGATTTGGTTTGATTTTAGGATGGCTAATTACTGGTATTTTTTACTTACGATTAAAATTACAGAATATGGCTTTAAATCGCCGAGTAAAAAGACAAGCACAACAAATTTCTGAACTTACCTCGCCAAAGGCTGAATAATGCTTGAATTATTGTTCCTTTTATTACCCATTGCCGCATTATATGGTTGGTATATGGGGCAACGTAGTGTTAAAAAGGATCAAGAAACCCTTCAAAATAAATTTTCCCGTGATTACGTCACGGGACTTAACTTCCTTTTATCAAATCAACAAGAAAAAGCTGTTGATGTTTTTCTTTCTATGTTACAAAAGCAAGAGACAGAAAACCAAATCGCAAACGACTCGCAATTTGAAGCTGAACTAACGTTGGGGAATTTATTTCGTTCTCGAGGTGAGGTTGATAAGGCATTGAGACTTCATCAAGGCTTAGATGCAAGCCCAGATTATTCATTTGAACAAAAACTACTTGCAAAGCAGCAGTTAGCGAATGATTTTATGGCCGCAGGTTTTTATGATCGTGCAGAGAATTATTATATTTTATTGCTAGATGAGCCTGATTTTGCCGTTAATTCGTTAACTCAATTAAGTCGTATTTATCAAAAAACTAAAGAGTGGCAAAAGGCAATCAATGTTTCAGAAAAATTGTTAAGAATTCAGCCAGATGCAGATAAAACACCGCTAGCTCATTATTATTGTGAATACGCACAAGCGGTCAAAATTGATAATGAATTTGCATTTGTTGATTCTTTGAAAAAAGCATTATCTTATTTGCCAGCCTGCAGTCGAGCTTCTATTTTATTAGGCGATTATCACTTACAAAAAGAACAGTATCGGACTGCATTAGACTATTATGAAAACATACTAAATCAAGATAGTGACTATATTAGCGAAGTCCTAGGAAAAATTCGTGAATGCTATGTGGCTTTTAATGATCCGGTAAATTATGAGCTTTTCTTGATTCGAGCAAACCAAATTAAACATAACAGCAATATTGATATTGCATTAACAGAATTTATTGAAGAGCGTGACGGGACAAAAGCAGCACAAGCTAAACTCTATCAGCAGGTAAGTCAATATCCTAATATGTTAACATTCCACCGATTTATACGGTATCAAATGGGTGACGCAGAAGAAGGTAACGGTAAAGAAAGTTTAAGCTTGCTACATAAAATGGTTGGTGAGCATATTAAAAAGGGTTTTCATTATCGTTGTTTAAATTGCGGTTATCAAAGTTATCGACTAAATTGGCATTGTCCATCTTGTAGACACTGGGAAACCATTAAACCAGTTTCAAGCATAGACACAACAATCTAATAAAAGGGGTTCAGTATGAATAGTAAAGTTATTGTGGCACTAGATTATGAAACAGAGCGCGAGGCACTGAATTTTGTAGATCAGGTTGATCCTTCACTTTGTCGTTTAAAAGTAGGTAAAGAAATGTTTACCTCATTAGGCATTAACTTTGTTAAACAGCTCCAAAATCGAAAATTTGATGTGTTTTTAGATTTAAAATATCATGATATTCCAAATACGGTAGCAAGAGCAGTTCGTTCAGCAGCTGATTTAGGCGTATGGATGGTTGATCTTCATGCCTCTGGCGGTTTAGCCATGATGGAACAAGCGAGAAAAATTCTTGAGCCTTATGGAAAAGATGCCCCATTATTAATTGCGGTAACGGTTTTAACAAGTATGGAAGATTTAGACTTGTTACAAATTGGAATTAACGCTTCACCTATGGAGCAAGTAATTCGATTAGCACATCTTGCTCAGCGTGCAGGTTGTGATGGTGTAGTATGTTCACCGAAAGAAGTGGAAGTACTTCGTACTCACTGTGGAAAAGATTTTAAACTAGTTACCCCAGGAATTCGTCCAGCAGGTTCTGATTTCGGCGATCAACGTCGCGTAATGACACCGCGTTTGGCTATCGAAACGGGTTCAGATTATTTGGTAATTGGTCGTCCAATTACACAAGCTGAAGACCCGCTTGCTGCCTTAAAAGCGATTAACGCATCTATTGAGGCATAATGGATGACTTTAGTTTATTCCACAGAAACAGGAAGAATTACGCCGAATAAACCTAAAGAAGAAAGACCGAAAGGCGATGGTATTGTTCGTATTCAACGTCAAACAAGCGGTCGAAAAGGCAAAGGCGTTTGCGTAATTACAGGATTAGATTTATCTGATACTGAATTAAAATTGTTAGCTGCAGAATTGAAAAAACGTAGCGGTGTGGGTGGTTCAGTTAAAGATGGCACAATTGAAATTCAAGGTGATAATCGTGAATTATTGCAACAAATCCTTACGCAAAAAGGCTTTAAAGTAAAACTTGCTGGTGGTTAATCTCACTTCTGTAAGAATTGTAATAAATTGGACAATCAGTAGCTATTTTATAGGGAATTTGCCAAAATAGTCATGAGATTGTCCTTTTTTATTTATGTTTGGAAAGTTATGAAAAAATTAAAATCTGTGGTGCTGCTTGGGTTAGCGGCACTTTCATTTTCTTCACAAGCGAGTATTTGGGAGAAAATTCAAGCACCAATTAACGGTAAACCTCAATCAATAGGCGGCTATAGCAACGGTTGTATTATTGGTGCCCAACCATTAGCTTTAAAAGGTGAGGGATACCAAGTCATTCGTTCATCAAGAAATCGTTATTATGGACACCCGCAATTATTAAATTATTTAAAACAGCTTGGGCAGAAATCAAAAGCAGCTGGGTTACCACCTATCTTAATTGGAGATATGGGAATGCCTGCTGGTGGACGTTTTTCTTCTGGTCATGCGAGCCATCAAACAGGCTTAGATGCAGATATTTGGTTACGGTTTGGCCCAATGGACGATGAAACTGCCAAAAATCCAGCAGGATTAGCCACCCTAATGGTTAATCATGATGCACAAGTGGTAGATGAACGTGTTTGGACACCGAACCAGACCACTCTAATTAAATTAGCTGCGCAAGATCCTCGAGTAAACCGTATTTTTGTGAATCCAGCGATTAAAGTGAAACTTTGTAATACTGCGGGTGCAGATAGAGCTTGGCTACAAAAGATTCGCCCTTGGTATGGACACGATTCACATATTCACGTTCGCTTAAGTTGTCCTGCCGATGCACCAAATTGTGAAAATCAGGCTGCATTACCTGCAGGCGATGGTTGTGGTGCAGAACTTTACTCTTGGTTTGAGCCTGCACCTGAAGGATCTAGCAAGCCAAAAGTAAAATCAATACCAGTTGCCCCAGTGCAATGTCAAATGCTGTTATCTCAACAAGGTTTAAACTAGCCAGTAACTAATAAAAAGGAGAATGAAAAAACATTCTCCTTTTCCTTCTTTCTAAAATTCTAATTATTTTTATGCGATTATTTATAGCTGAAAAACCCAGTCTTGCCCGAGCAATTGCCGAGGTGTTGCCTAAGCCGCATACACGTGGAGATGGCTATATTCAGTGTGGTGAGAATGATGTGGTTACTTGGTGTATCGGACATTTACTTGAACAGGCTCCTCCCGAAGCTTATGATGAGCGTTTCAAAAAATGGCGAATGGAAACTTTGCCAATTGTGCCTGAACAATGGAAGTTAGTACCTAAAAAAGAAACGTATAAACAGTTACAAGCGGTTGAAAAATTAGTAAAAAAAGCAGATGTGCTGGTTAATGCGGGTGACCCAGATAGAGAAGGACAGCTTTTAGTGGATGAGCTCTTTAGCTATCTAAATGTATCAGCAGAAAAACGCCAAAAAATTCAGCGCTGTTTAGTCAGTGATCTTAATCCGAATGCGGTTAAACGGTCTATAGAACGTTTGCAAAATAATAAGGATTTTGTACCGCTTGCAACTTCTGCTTTAGCACGCGCGCGTGCCGATTGGCTATATGGTATCAATATGAGCCGAGCATATACCATTCAAGGACAATGGGCTGGCTATAAAGGTGTGCTCTCAGTTGGACGAGTACAAACTCCTGTTTTAGGATTGATTGTTAGGCGCGATCTAGAAATTGAAAATTTTGTGCCTAAAGATTATTTTGAAGTGTTTGCACATATTCATGATCCTAAAACAGATATTCGCTTTAAAGCAAAATGGCAACCAAGTGCAGCTTGTGAAGATTATCAAGATGATGAAGGGAGGGTAATTTCGCAAGGTTTGGCAGAGAATGTGGTTAAACGGATAACTGGTCAACCGGCTAGCGTGGTAGATTATCAAAATAAGATGGAAAATGAAGGTGCTCCGTTGCCATACTCACTTTCTGCATTACAAATTGATGCAGCACGCTTATTTGGACTCTCAGCACAAGCAGTGCTTGATATTTGCCAAAAATTATATGAAACCCATAAATTGATTACTTACCCACGCTCTGATAATCGTTATTTACCTCAAGAACATTATGCGGATAGATTCAAGGTAATTTCAGCTATTGGGCATCATTTAGAAGAATATAATACGCCACCAGCAGTAGTTGACCCTAATTTGCGTAATCGTTGTTGGAATGATAAAAAAGTGGAAGCACACCATGCTATTATTCCTACATCTAGACAAGGAAATGTTCATTTAACGGAGAATGAAAAACGAGTTTATCGACTCATTGCTCGCCAGTATTTAATGCAATTTTGTGTGGATGCTGAATATCGAAAAGCAAAAATTAGCTTACAAATTGCAGGTGGAAGTTTTATTGCTCAGGCTAGAAATCTGATTGTAGCAGGCTGGAAGTCATTATTAGGGAAAGAGGACGCTTATGAAGAAGCTGAACCTTTATTACCAGAAGTCAAAAAAGGCGATGAGCTTTTTTGTGAGAAAGGTGAAATGGAAAGTAAAAAAACGCAACCTCCGCGTTATTTTACTGATGCCACTTTACTTTCAGCAATGACAGGAATTGCGCGTTTTGTGCAAGATAAACAGCTAAAAAAAGTGCTGCGTGAAACCGATGGATTAGGTACAGAGGCGACGCGAGCAAGTATTATTGAGTTACTTTTCAAGCGCGGTTTCTTAATAAAAAAAGGACGTTACATTCAAAGTACAGAGGTTGGACGGACATTAATTCATGCGCTACCTGCACAAGCGACACTGCCAGACATGACGGCTCATTGGGAGATGCAATTAACGGATATTAGCAAAAAACAGGCTAGTTACCAGCAATTTATGTCTGAATTGACATCGCAATTACCAACATTATTGTATGTTGATAGAGAAAAATTGAGAAGTCTTGGGTCAATGTCTCAACCAGCTAGAAAAGGTTATGCTAAGGCTAATAAAAATATGGCGCAAGCTGAAAAATAATCAAAGAGAAGATTAGTGTATAAAAAGCACTTGCAAGTGGCTAGAGAACGCGATATTATCTCGCCTATAGCAAATTGATTTTAATTTTTAAATCTAAAAAATATCGGATGATTTAATGCTAAATATTTTAACTCTTGTTTATCTTTTTGTTGCAGTTATTTTAGTAGGATTAGTCCTAATGCAACAAGGAAAAGGTGCAGACGTTGGTGCTTCATTTGGTGCTGGTGCATCAGGAACCGTCTTTGGTTCTGCAGGATCTGCTAATTTTTTGTCTAGAATGACCGCAGTTTTTGCAACAATTTTCTTTGGTATCAGTTTATTGATTGGTAATTTAAATACACATCAAACGAGACCGTCTAGCCAATTTGAAGATTTAAGCAATGTTCAACAAACAATTGAACAACCCGCTAAAGTGAATTCACAACTAAATAGTGATATTCCTCAATAATTAAATGCTCTGATGGTGGAATTGGTAGACACGCTATCTTGAGGGGGTAGTGTCCATAGGATGTGCGAGTTCGAGTCTCGCTCAGAGCACCAATTATTATAAGCCTAGTTTAATAACTAGGCTTTTTTATTATCTTAAAATTCTCTTTGAATCATATCATTATATTTCTTATCTAATTTTTTCTTGCGATCTATATCTAAATAAAATTTGTTTATAGTAAAATCGCTTAACTTAGATGCAACAGGAGTTAAAAAATGAAGAAACTACTATTATCATCACTAATACTCTCTTCTTTTTCTGGGTTAGTGTATGCGGAAGAAGAAGCGTTTAAACCGACAGATAAGGAACTTGAAGTTATCAAAGTTATGTTAAAGGAAGATATACAAAAATTCCTGAATGGTGAGGAAACGCCTTTTAATGAGGAATATAAGGAAAATGAAAAGCTTAATGCACTAAAACCGATAGAGGCAGAAACTATTTTAAAAACATATAGTGAAAATGAGCTCAGAGGAGATAAGTATTATAAAGGAAAATCTTTTCTTGTTTCGGGCACGATAAAAACAATTGATAATGGAATTAACGATGATGCATTCCTCATTTTCCTTCCAAAAGATAAATTTAGTTTTCAGTCTGTTCAAGCAAGATTTAAAAAAACAGAGTATGAAAAACTAGTAGAAGTTAACAAGGGAGAAAAAATAGAAGTATTTTGCACTGGCTCTGGAGAAATTAATGGTTCTCCTATGTTAACTGAGTGTAGCTTCTTTGATAAGAATGAGGCTGTGGATGCGGTTGTTAAATCATATGTAGATGAATTGGAAAAATTAAAGGCGGGTAACGTAAGTGAGGCTTCTCAAGTGATGAGAAAGCTAAGCTTTACATCAAGTGTTTTTTCTAAAGCAACAAATGAATTTTCTCTCTGTAAAGATAAGATAGAAATAAAATGTATAGAAAAGGCAATTTCAAAAGCTCCTAAAGCGGAAATAGATAAAATAAGCCAAGAGCTCAGTCCTTTACGTGAATTTTTGCAAGTAAGTGAAAAATAGTCGATTTAGAAATTACTCAATCAGTATATCAAATAAAAGCCTAGTTATTAAAAACTAGGTTTTTGGTTATGTATTTTCTTGATTAAACCAATTTACATAATCGAATTGGTCATAATATTTTTGTCCATTCCATCCAGAAAAATCAAACAAGTCGCCAACTTGTGATGAATTTTCAAAACCTTTTATATAAAAACTAGAAGAGAATTCTGGATAAGGCTTATGCGTAAAAACAATCTTGTTTTTAAATGGGAGTTCATTAAATTCTTTTAGATCTTGGTAAGTCGCCCCATCTCTATCGGTCATTATAATAAATAGATTATTTAAATTAATTCGTTTAAGCCGTGATTCCCATTTGGTTTTTGCCTCTTCTTCTGAATGATAGTGCATGAAATGTAAGGTAATATCCCCTAACTTTCCAACGGGATAAGATTTATCAGATGGAATGAATGTCAGTGTTTGGGCATTATATTCCTGCATGTTTTTCAGATATCGAATGAAATCGGAAGGTTCGAGATAAAGATTTACAAAAGGAGAGCGAAATGCTTGGTTTAAATCATGTAAGATCAATGCCCCATTACAGTTACTTGAAATAACAGACATTTCATGATTTTTTAATCGTTGCTGCAATCTTTTATTGATAGATGGACGACATAGTTTATTAATAATTTTTTTTAATGCAGATAACATTTTATTTTCCAGTAGTGAAATGAATTCTTATTATAGAAATCCCTACTCAACAAAACAAGCTTTGTGATGAGCATAGAAAAAAAAGCTAATTTCAGGTATATTGTTGATTAATTAAGTGATAATCGTAAGGATTTCTATGAAAAAAATAACTAAAGCAATGGGTTTAGCAGTGCTACTTTCTTTAAGTGGGTGTAAATCAGTATTAGATGCGCCGACCCAAGCACAAAAACCAGTCATTCATATCCCACATAATGATCAACAATGGCAAGCTCATTTAGCTAAACTTAGCCAAATTCAACATTATAAAACAGATGGCCAATTTGGATATATTTCACCAGAAGAGAGATTCTCTTCCCATTTTAATTGGCAATATAATTCACCTGCTAATTTTGGCTTAGAATTATCTTCCAATTTATCTAGTAAATCATTAAAACTTCATCGTAATGCGAAAGGATTAACAGTATCTGATAGTGAAGGAAATTCACGTTCGGATCGTGATATTGATGCATTAATGCAAGAAATTATTGGCGTATCGTTCCCTATTGATCAGCTCGCATACTGGTTGAAAGGTCAACCAGAAAAAGAAGGTCAATATATTGTGAATGAAAAACGTCAACTTTCCCAGTTTAGTTATCGATTGAATAATGTAAATTGGACAGTTAACTATGTTGAATATTATGAAGATCGTGTTCCTAATCTGCCGAAACTCATTGTATTAGAAAATGGCACACAAACCCTGAAAATTCGTATTGATAATTGGGTATTTTAATGAAATATACATTACCTAGTCCGGCTAAATTAAATCTTTTTCTTTATGTGGTAGGCAAACGTGAAAACGGCTATCACGATTTGCAGACCCTTTTTCAATTTCTAGATTTCGGAGATGAGATTGAGATTGAAGTCACTGAGAACCCTGAGATTATTTTAGAGAATGAAATCGAAGGGGTTCCTACTGAACAAAACCTCATTTACCGTGCTGCAAAACTTTTACAGAAAAAGACCGCTTGTTTAAAAGGGGCACGTCTTGCTGTTCATAAAAAATTGCCGATGGGTGGTGGTGTTGGTGGGGGCTCTTCAAATGCGGCAACGGTGCTAGTTGGGCTTAATCATTATTGGAAAACAGGGCTATCACTGCCAGAATTAGCGGAATTAGGCTTGTCATTAGGGGCGGATGTACCAATCTTTGTACGAGGTTTTGCAGCTTTTGCGGAAGGTGTTGGCGAAGAATTAACCTCTTGTGAGCTGAAAACGCCTTGGTACGTGGTTTTAAAGCCAGATGTTTCGATATCAACTGCAGAGATCTTCAATGATCCGAATTTACCAAGAAATACCCCTAAACGTGATGTTAAAACATTATTGACTGCCAAATGGGAAAACGATTGCGAAAAAGTTGTCCGAGAACATTATTCAAAGGTTGATGAACTTATCTTAAAGTTGTTAAAATACGCAGAGTTTAGGTTAACAGGTACAGGTGCCTGTATTTTTGCAGAATTTGATTCTGAAGCAGAGGCGAGAAAAGTCTTTGCTCAAAAACCAGCAGATGTGTTTGGTTTTGTGGCGAAAGGGCAAAACATTTCGCCATTGCATCAACATCTTCATTTAATCCCTTAATCCAACAAAGGATCTTTTCCATGCCAGATATTAAACTGTTTGCAGGTAATGCAACGCCAGAGCTTGCCAAACGTATTGCTAAACATCTTTATACTTCTCTTGGTGATGCTACAGTCGGTCGTTTTAGCGATGGTGAAATTCAAGTTCAAATCAATGAAAATGTACGTGGTGCAGATGTATTCATTATTCAATCCACTTGTGCACCAACGAATGATAACTTAATGGAGTTGGTCGTAATGGTAGATGCATTGCGTCGTGCATCAGCTGGTCGTATTACTGCAGTTATTCCATATTTTGGTTATGCTCGTCAAGACCGCCGTGTACGTTCTGCACGTGTGCCAATTACCGCAAAAGTGGTTGCGGACTTCCTTTCTAGCGTAGGGGTCGATCGTGTGTTAACTTGTGATTTACATGCAGAGCAGATTCAAGGCTTCTTTGATGTGCCAGTAGATAACGTATTTGGTTCACCAGTATTGATTGAAGATATTCAAAAACAAAATGCACTAAATAATCCGATGGTTGTATCTCCAGATATTGGTGGTGTGGTTCGTGCGCGTGCAATTGCAAAATTATTAAATGATGCAGATATGGCAATCATTGATAAACGCCGTCCAAAAGCAAATGTTTCTCAAGTTATGCATATTATTGGTGATGTTTCTGGCCGTGATTGTATCCTTGTTGATGACATGATTGATACTGGCGGTACTTTAGTTAAAGCAGCGGAAGCGTTAAAAGAACGCGGAGCAACAAAAGTTGTTGCTTATGCAACACATGCTGTACTTTCAGGTACTGCTGCGAAGAATCTCGCAAATCCAGCTTTAGATGAAGTGGTTGTCACAGATACCATTCCATTATCAGATGAAATTAAAGCATTAAACAAAGTCCGTGCTTTAACATTATCAAGCATGTTAGCTGAAGCGATTCGCCGCATTAGTAATGAAGAATCTATCTCGGCTATGTTTGATGCCTAATATAAAAGCCCAATCGTAAGATTGGGCTTTTTTCTATAGAAATCATATCACTTTTCTCGGCCTATACTAGGAAGCGAGATAACACAACAAATGGCTTAATATTTATGTATTCATTAGTTAGAAAGTTCATTTTTTCTATGCAACCAGAAAGTGCGCATGAGTTTACAATAAAAGCACTAAAAATGGCTGGTAAGCTCCCTTTTCCGATTTTTCCTACACCAGATAACCCAGTAGAAGTTATGGGGCTAAAATTTAAAAATCCAATTGGCCTTGCTGCTGGCGCAGATAAAAATGGAGAGGCTATTGATGGTTTTGGAAAGCTGGGTTTTGGTTTTATTGAGGTGGGCACGGTTACACCATTGGCGCAGGATGGCAATCCTAAACCACGCCAGTTCCGAATTTTAGAAGCTGAAGGAATTATCAATCGAAATGGTTTTAATAATCTCGGTGTGGATGTCTTAGTCGAAAATGTAAAACGTGCAAAATATGATGGTATTTTAGGTATTAACATTGGTAAAAATGCGGTTACACCAATTGAAAACGCCTTAGATGATTATCAAATTTGCTTACGTAAGGTCTATGAATATGCTGATTATATTACGGTAAACATCTCTTCTCCTAACACCAAAAATTTGCGTAGCTTGCAATATGGCGAAGCATTAGATGAGTTACTTTTAGGACTTAAAGCCGAGCAAGCGCGACTTTCGCAAAAGTTTCAACAATATAAACCGCTTGTATTAAAAATAGCGCCTGATTTAACAGAGGAAGAGATTGCTTCTGTAGCTGATAGTTTAATCAGACATCGTATTGATGGCGTCATTGCTGGAAATACCACTTTGTCCCGCGAAACGGTTGCTGGGTTAATCAATGCAGAACAAGTCGGAGGACTCAGCGGAAAACCGTTAAATGCGTTAAGTACTAAATTAATTATGCAGTTAGCAAAAGAATTAAATGGGGCTTTACCTATTATTGGTAGTGGTGGCATTCATTCTTTAGCATCTGGACAAGAAAAGATTGGTGCGGGAGCAAAATTATTACAAGTTTATTCCGGTTTAATTTATGAAGGCCCTGGTTTAATTCAAACATTAGCGAAACATATCCAATTGAAAAATCAATAAATTGATTAAATTTAATGAAGATTTGAAGTAGCGAAAAGATAAGCAGAGACTATGGCTAGAGCCTTAAAAGGCTAGACAAAAAATAGTTATTTTGTTATCTTTCTCTCCAAATTTTCTACATTCTTTTAACAATCGGATGTTTTTGTTAAAATATGCAGGAACAAGTAGTTTAAATTAGTTTAACACTCTTTTTTCTACTTAATTTTAGTTAATGGCAAGTTATTTAACTTGCTACTTTTTAATCATTTAATAGAAATATAAGGACAACCTATGTCAGAGATTCTTAAAAATGACGTAGATCCAATCGAAACACAAGATTGGTTACAATCATTAGACTCATTAATTCGTGAAGAAGGCGTTGAACGCGCTCAATATATCATCGAGCAAGTTATCGGACAGGCTCGTACTAATGGTGTTGCTTTACCAACAGGTGTTACAACCGATTATGTGAACACAATTCCAGTTTCTGAGCAACCTGCATACCCTGGTGATCATGAAATCGAGCGTCGTATCCGTTCTGCAGTTCGTTGGAATGCTATCGCAATGGTTTTACGTAGCCAGAAGAAAGATCTTGACTTAGGTGGTCATATTTCAACTTATCAGGCAGCTGCGACAATGTATGAAGTGTGCTATAACCACTTCTTTAAAGCGGCAACAGAAAAAAATGGTGGCGACTTAATCTTCTTCCAAGGTCACGCTGCACCAGGTATGTATGCTCGTGCTTATCTTGAAGGTCGTTTAACTGAAGCACAATTAGATAACTTCCGCCAAGAAGCTTTCACAGATGGTTTATCTTCATATCCACATCCTAAATTAATGCCTGAATTCTGGCAATTCTCAACCGTTTCAATGGGTTTAGGTCCAGTGAACGCAATCTACCAAGCTCGTTTCTTAAAATACTTAGATAACCGTGGCTTAAAAGATACTAAAGACCAAAAAGTATATGCATTCTTAGGCGATGGTGAAATGGATGAAATCGAGTCTAAAGGTGCATTAACTTTCGCAGCTCGTGAAAAATTAGACAACTTAATTTTCACTATCAGCTGTAACTTACAACGTTTAGATGGCCCAGTTAATGGTAACGGTAAAATCGTTCAAGAGTTAGAAGGCTTATTCACTGGTGCTGGTTGGGAAGTAATCAAAGTATTATGGGGCAGCAATTGGGATAAATTATTCGCTAAAGATACTTCAGGTAAATTAACTCAGTTAATGATGGAAGTGGTTGATGGTGACTATTTAACTTTCAAATCTAAAGATGGTGCTTACGTTCGTGAACACTTCTTCGGTCGTTATCCAGAAACTGCAGCATTAGTTGCAGATATGACAGATGATGAAATCTGGGCATTACGCCGTGGTGCACATGATAGCGAAAAATTATATGCAGCTTATGCAAGAGCACAAAAAGCAGATAAACCTGTTGTAATTTTAGCGCACCAAGTTAAAGGTTATAAAATTCCTGAAGCAGAAAGTAAAAACACCGCTCACCAATCTAAAAAAATGTCTTACGAAAGCCTTAAAGGTTTCCGTGACTACTTCCAATTACCATTAACTGATGAGCAAGTTGAAAACTTAGAATACATTAAATTTGCTGAAGGTACTGCAGAGTATGAATACTTACACGGCCACCGTAAAGCATTAAATGGTTATGTGCCGGCTCGTCGTCCTAAATTTGATGTTGAGTATAAAGTCCCAGCATTAGAGGAATTTAAAGCGTTATTAGAAGAGCAACCACGTGGTATTTCTACGACAATGGCGTTTACTCGTGCTTTAAATATCTTATTAAAAGATAAAAACATCGGTAAAACTATTGTTCCAATGATTGCTGATGAAGCACGTACTTTCGGTATGGAAGGTTTATTCCGTCAAATTGGTATTTATAACCCTCATGGTCAAAACTATGTTCCTTCAGACCGTGATTTAGTTGCATACTATCGTGAAGCAAAAGATGGTCAAGTGTTACAAGAAGGTATCAATGAATTAGGTGCGACAGCATCTTGGTTAGCTGCAGCGAACTCATACTCTGTTAATAACCAACCAATGATCCCATTCTTCATCTATTACTCAATGTTCGGTTTCCAACGTGTGGGCGATATGATGTGGTTAGCAGGTGACCAATTAGCTCGTGGTTTCATGGTAGGTGGTACTTCTGGTCGTACAACCTTAAATGGTGAAGGTTTACAACACGAAGATGGTCACAGCCATATTCAAGCTGGCATCATCCCTAATTGTGTAACTTATGACCCATCATTTGCGTTTGAAGTTGCGGTAATCATGCAAGACGGTATCAACCGTATGTATGGTGAAAAACAAGAAGACGTGTTCTACTACATGACTACATTAAACGAAGTGATGGATCAACCTGCAATGCCAGAAGGTGCAGAAGAAGGTATCCGTAAAGGTTTATACAAATTTGAAACTGTAAAAGGTAAAGGCAAAGGTCACGTTCAATTATTAGGTTCAGGTGCAATCATGCGTCATGTTCGCGAAGCAGCGCAAATTCTTGCAAATGACTATGGTGTAACTTCAGATGTATTCTCAGCACCATCATTCAATGAATTAGCTCGTGAAGGTCAAGATGCAGTACGTTGGAACCTATTACATCCAACAGCGGAACAACGCGTACCTTATGTTGCTCAAGTATTAGCGGACTTACCAACAGTAGCTTCAACAGACTATGTGAAAGCATACGCAGACCAAATCCGTGCATTCGTACCAAGCCGTCACTATCATGTGTTAGGTACAGACGGTTTCGGTCGTTCAGACAGCCGTGCAAACTTACGTGAACACTTCGAAGTGGATGCACGTTATGTTGTTGTAGCTGCACTTTCTCAATTAGCGAAAGAAGGCACAGTAACTGCACAAGTAGTTGCTGATGCAATTGCGAAATTCGGATTAAATGTAGATCGCATTAACCCGTTATACGCATAAAAATGAATAAAGCTCTCTCCCGTAAAGGGAGAGAGATTTTTAATCAACAAGGATTACCAAAATGTCAAAACAAATAAATGTACCAGATATCGGTAGTGATGAAGTTACCGTAACAGAAGTAATGGTGAACGTGGGCGATACCATCTCTGCAGATCAATCAATCATCAATGTAGAAGGTGATAAAGCTTCAATGGAAGTACCAGCACCAGAAGAAGGTGTGGTTAAAGAAGTTTTAGTTAAAGTTGGCGATAAAGTAACAACTGGTTCACCAATGTTAGTATTAGAAGCGGCAGGCGCAGCACCAGCAGCAGAAGCGCCAGCAGCTGCAGCACCAGCACCAGCACCAGTGGCAACCGCTTCAGCTGTTGTTGAAGTTAATGTGCCAGATATCGGTTCTGATGAAGTAAACGTGACTGAAATCATGGTGAAAGTAGGTGATAGCGTTGAAGTTGATCAATCTATCATTAACGTTGAAGGCGATAAAGCTTCAATGGAAGTACCAGCACCAATCGCAGGCGTGGTTAAAGAAATTTTAATTAACGTAGGTGATAAAGTTTCAACTGGTAAACTTATCATGAAATTTGAAACTGCATCAGCAGCACCAGCAGCTGCAACTGCACCAGTTCAAGCAGCAGCGCCAGCAGCACCTCAAGCAGCTTCAATTAAAGATGTTAATGTACCAGATATCGGTGGTGATGAAGTAAACGTCACTGAAATTATGGTTGCAGTAGGTGATACCGTTTCTGAAGAGCAATCTTTAATTACCGTTGAAGGTGATAAAGCATCAATGGAAGTACCAGCACCATTTGCAGGCGTAGTAAAAGAAATTTTAGTGAAATCAGGCGATAAAGTATCAACTGGTTCATTAATTATGCGCTTTGAAGTTGCAGGCGCAGCACCTGCTCCAGCAGCGTCAGCGCCAGCCGTTGCACCTGCGGCACCACAAGCGGCAGCAGCGCCAGCAGCTCAATCTGGTAATGTTTCAGGTTTAAGCCAAGAACAGGTAGTAGCAAGCGCAGCATTCGCTCATGCAACACCAGTGATTCGCCGTCTAGCACGTGAGTTCGGTGTTAATTTAGATAAAGTAAAAGGTACAGGTCGTAAAGGTCGTATCGTTAAAGAAGATATTCAAGCATACGTGAAAACTGCAGTTAAAGCATTTGAAACAGGTACTGTTTCATCAGCTGCAGCTGCTGGCAACGGTGTAGCAAATGGTGCGGGCTTAGGCTTATTACCATGGCCGAAAGTTGACTTCAGCAAATTCGGTGAAGTAGAAGAAGTTGAATTAAGCCGTATCAATAAAATTTCAGGTGCGAACTTACACCGTAACTGGGTAATGATTCCTCACGTAACACACTTCGACCGTACAGATATCACTGAACTTGAAGCATTCCGTAAAGAACAGAACAAGATTGTTGAAAAACAAAAACTGGATGTGAAAATTACACCAGTTGTGTTCATTATGAAAGCGGTTGCGAAAGCATTAGAAGCCTTCCCTCGTTTCAACAGTTCAATTTCTGAAGATGGTCAAAAACTTACACTTAAAAAATACATCAATATTGGTGTGGCGGTAGATACGCCTAATGGTTTAGTTGTACCAGTATTCAAAAATGTAAACAAAAAAGGCATTATTGAACTTTCTCGTGAATTGATGGAAGTATCGAAAAAAGCACGTGATGGCAAACTTTCAGGTTCAGATATGCAAGGCGGATGTTTCACTATTTCAAGCCTTGGCGGTATCGGTACCACCCACTTTACTCCAATCGTAAATGCGCCAGAAGTGGCAATTTTAGGTGTGTCTAAATCTGAAATGGCACCAGTTTGGAACGGTAAAGAATTCGAGCCACGCTTAATGCTTCCATTATCATTATCATTCGATCACCGCGTGATCGATGGTGCTGATGGTGCTCGCTTCTTAAGCTACATCAATGGCGTATTAGCAGATATTCGTCGCTTAGTCATGTAATGAAATCTGTAAGCGGTCGAATTTGTAAAAAGTTTTGCAAAATTGACCGCTTGTTATCAAATCATCCGAAATGACGTTTTACGTCTTCAAAGGAAAAACGATATGAGTAAAGAAATTAAAACACAAGTGGTTGTACTTGGTGCGGGCCCAGCAGGTTATTCAGCAGCGTTCCGTTGCGCAGACTTAGGTTTAGAAACCGTTCTTGTTGAGCGTTATTCAACTTTAGGTGGGGTATGTTTAAACGTAGGTTGTATTCCATCAAAAGCGTTATTACACGTTTCTAAAGTAATTGAAGAAGCAAAACACGCAACTAAAAATGGTGTTTACTTTGGTGAACCAACCATCAATTTAGATGAAGTTCGTGCAGGTAAAGATGCCGTAGTTGCTAAATTAACTGGTGGCTTAGCGGGTATGGCAAAAGCACGTAAAGTGACTGTAGTTGAAGGCTTAGCAGCATTTACTGACCCAAATACATTAGTTGCGCGTGACCGTGATGGTAATCCAACTACTGTTAAATTTGATAATGCAATTATCGCAGCGGGTTCTCGTCCAATTCAATTACCTTTCATCCCGCATGAAGATCCACGTATTTGGGATTCAACAGATGCACTTAAATTAAAAGAAGTACCGAAAAAACTTCTTATCATGGGTGGTGGTATCATCGGTTTAGAGATGGGTACTGTGTATCACTCTCTAGGTTCAGAGATTGAAGTGGTTGAAATGTTCGACCAAGTTATCCCTGCAGCAGATAAAGATGTGGTAGCAATCTACACCAAACAAATCGAGAAAAAATTCAAGTTAATGCTTGAAACGAAAGTAACTGCAGTTGAAGCAAAAGATGACGGTATCTATGTTTCAATGGAAGGCAAAGCATGTAACGATACTAAACGTTACGATGCCGTGCTTGTTGCTATCGGTCGTACGCCAAACGGTAAATTGATTGATGCAGGTAAAGCAGGTGTTGAAGTTGATGAGCGTGGTTTCATTCACGTTGACAAACAAATGCGCACTAACGTACCACACATTTTTGCAATCGGTGATATCGTAGGGCAACCAATGTTAGCACATAAAGGTGTTCACGAAGGTCACGTTGCTGCAGAAGTAATTGCAGGACAAAAACACTACTTCGATCCGAAAGTGATTCCATCAATTGCTTATACTGAGCCAGAAGTTGCTTGGGTAGGTAAAACTGAGAAAGAGTGTAAACAAGAAGGCTTAAACTACGAAGTGGCTAAATTCCCTTGGGCAGCTTCAGGTCGTGCAATCGCTTCAGAATGTTCTGAAGGTATGACCAAGTTAATCTTCGATAAAGACACTCACCGTTTATTAGGTGGCGCAATCGTTGGTAGCAACGGTGGCGAATTGTTAGGTGAAATTGGTTTAGCAATCGAAATGGGTTGTGATGCTGAAGATATCGCATTAACCATCCACGCTCACCCAACACTTCACGAATCTGTTGGTTTAGCGGCAGAAGTGTTTGAAGGTTCAATTACTGACCTTCCAAATGCAAAAGCAAAAAAACGTTAATCATAGACTAACGTAAAATAAAGCGGTCAGATTTTGTAAAAATTTTGCAAAATCTGATCGCTTGTTTTTTTATATTCGTTATTCTTTAACTCAAAGTAACGGGTAGCATTAGTGTATCTAATATAAAACTTAGCGGTAAATCAATGACAGCGAGAACGCTGAAAATACCCCCTTCCTGCATCGTTTTAAAATCTAAAACTACGCCGGCATAAGGCGAATAATTCTCTTTAGCTAGGCTAGTTATCGTGCCGCAAGCGGTTAAGTTTATGCAGCAGATTACAAAAGCCAATTTGGTGAATATTTTTGTTTGCATTCTTTCTCCTTCGAATAACTTATTCTAGCCCAAAATTGGCTTTTTGGGTAAAATGAGAAAACTATTATCAATAACTATTGAGGATTTTATGCAAACTTACAACATCGCAGTATTAGCCGGTGACGGTATTGGACCTGAAATTATGGCTCAAGCCATCAAGGTATTAGAAGCAACACAACAAAAATTTGGCTTCAAATTAAATTTTAATCATTTTAATATCGGTGGTGCAGCTATTGATGCTCAAGGCAGAGCGCTACCAGAAAACACCCTAAAAGGCTGCGAAGAAGCCGATGCTATTTTATTCGGTTCTGTTGGCGGCCCGAAATGGACTAATCTTCCTCCAGATGAGCAACCAGAACGTGGCTCATTATTACCACTTCGCAAACATTTCAAATTATTCTGTAACCTTCGTCCTGCGGCACTTTATCAAGGCTTAGAAAAATTCTGTCCACTACGTGCAGATATTGCAGCAAAAGGCTTTGATATGGTGGTGGTGCGTGAATTAACAGGCGGTATTTATTTTGGACAACCGAAAGGCAGAGAAGGCGAAGGGGCACAAACCAAAGCATTTGATACGGAAGTGTATTACAAATATGAAATTGAACGTATTGCACGCGTAGCATTTGAATCAGCAATGAAACGCAGAAAACACGTTACCTCAATTGATAAAGCGAATGTATTACAAAGCTCAATTTTATGGCGTGAAACAGTCAATGAAGTAGCGAAAGAATTCCCTGAAGTGACTTTAGAACATATGTATATTGATAATGCAACGATGCAACTTATCAAATCGCCAGAATCATTTGATATTCTGCTTTGTTCAAATATCTTCGGCGATATCATCTCAGATGAGGCTGCCATGATTACCGGTTCAATGGGAATGTTACCTTCAGCCAGTTTAAATGAAGATGGTTTTGGATTGTATGAGCCAGCAGGTGGTTCTGCGCCAGATATTGCAGGCAAAAACATTGCAAACCCTATTGCGCAAATTCTTTCTGCTGCAATGATGCTACGTTATAGCTTTAACTTAAATGATGCAGCAGATGCAATTGAGCAAGCTATTCAAAAAGCACTTGCAGATGGCTATCGTACAGGTGATTTAGCAGATGAAAATACGCCAATTTCAACCAGTGAAATGGGCGATGTGATTGCGAAGAACATCTTAGCTTAACGAAAGAAAACAAAACCACGCTGAAGCGTGGTTTTTTATTAACTCCACATTTGATATAACGCAATCACAAGTGGCATTGTAAACATACAAAGCAGCGTCGTTACCCCGTAAATAGCACTAGCCTTTTGCGGATTGTTGTTATAAATTACCGCCATTTGTGTCACTGTTGCTGCAGAGGGACTGGTGGTTGCTAAAAAGCTAATTAGCACAATTATCTCTCCTTTTTCAATCCAATCAGCAAAGCCAATGAGCTTTATCAATACCAGTAATAAAATCGGAATAAGCAGCAAGCGTAATAGCGTAACTAAATAAATGCGCTTAGATGATACGATGCTTTTTAACGGAATTGCAGCAATTAACATACCCGCAACAAGCATGGCATTCGGACCAATAAACAAACCGATGGAAGAGAGTGTGCCATTGATAATATTTGGCAGCTTAATTTGAAAAGCAAACAAAAATGCGCCAACGAGAATTGACCAGATATTGATGTTTTGGGCGATTGTCTTTAATGATAAATTCCCTTTTCCTACAATAATCAAACGGCAATGCGTCCAAAATAGAAAGGTTTGTACCACAATAAAACAGCTGGCGTAAATGACCCATTCTTTACCGAATAACGACATTACAATCGGAATAATTAAGTTGCCTGAATTTGAATAAATAGAGGTGGCGTGTTCAATAGGATCAAGTTTTAATAGACGTTTCAATAGGCTACCAATAATAATCAGAATAATGTGGAGAAACACCGCCATAAGAAGTGAAAGCTGTAAACCTTGCAAGATTTCAGGCGTGTAATCAATTTGAAAGGCTTCAATCATCACCGCTGGACTAATGACATAAAGTCCAATAATAGAAAGTGGCTTGCTATTTTCTGATTTTAATAGTTTTGATTTAACTAACCCATAGCCAATAAGCACAATAAGTGTCAGTTCAATAATTTTAGTACCGAGTAAAAATGCGATGTCCATAGTGAATTCTGATGAGAAAAGTTGTTGTTATAAAAGAAGAAAAGGGCAAAAATAATTTGCCCTTTAAATTGATTTAGGTTACTCCCATTCGATAGTTGCTGGGGGTTTTCCGCTGATGTCATACACCACACGGGAAATGCCGTTCACTTCGTTGATAATGCGGTTAGACACTTTGCCTAATAAATCATAAGGTAAATGAGCCCAATGTGCGGTCATAAAATCGATGGTTTCTACTGCACGTAGTGAGATCACCCAATCGTATTTACGGCCATCTCCCATCACACCTACAGATTTGACTGGTAAAAATACGCTGAAGGCTTGGCTGGTTTTTTCATACCAACCGCTGTTGCGTAATTCTTCGATAAAGATTGCATCCGCACGGCGTAATAAATCGCAGTATTCTTTTTTCACTTCGCCTAATACACGTACGCCTAAACCCGGACCAGGGAATGGGTGGCGGTTGATCATTTCAGCCGGTAAGCCTAATGCTAAACCAATTTTACGCACTTCGTCTTTAAATAATTCACGTAGCGGTTCAACTAAGCCTAATTTCATATAATCCGGCAAACCACCTACGTTGTGGTGTGATTTAATCACATGTGCTTTACCGGTTTTGCTTGCTGCCGATTCGATTACGTCAGGGTAGATCGTACCTTGTGCCAACCATTTCACATTAGTGAGTTTTTTCGATTCATCATCGAATACATCAACGAATACTTTACCGATAATTTTGCGTTTTGCTTCAGGATCAGATACACCTGCAAGTTCACCTAAGAAACGGCTTTCCGCATCAACGCGGGTAATGTTCAAACCAAATTTATCGCCAAACATTTCCATGACTTGATCGCCTTCGTGTAAGCGGAGTAAGCCGTTATCCACGAATACGCAGTGTAAGTTTTTGCCGATAGCGCGATGTAAAAGTAGTGCAACCACAGAAGAGTCTACACCACCGGATAAACCTAAAATCACTTCATCATCGCCCACTTGCTCTTTAATACGAGCAACGGCATCTTCAATGATGTTTTCAGCTGTCCATTTAGTTTCGCAGCCACAAATGTTGACTACAAAGTTGGTTAATAATTCTAAACCTTTTTTAGTATGTGTTACTTCAGGGTGGAATTGTACACCGTAGAAACGACGATTTTCGTCCGACATTGCAGCAATTGGGCAGGTTGGCGTGGTGCCAGTTACTTTGAAGTTTTCTGGTAAGCGGGTTACTTTATCGCCGTGGCTCATCCAAACGTCTAATTTTGGCTCGCAAGCGGTCAAATTATTATTAAGATTTGCAAAAAGCGCTGTGGCATTTTCTAATGTAACAGAGGCATAACCGAATTCACGATGGTCAGAGGTTTCTGTTAAGCCACCAAGTTGCATTGCCATTGTCTGCATGCCGTAGCAAATACCTAATACTGGCACACCAGCATGGAATACATATTCTGGTGCACGCGGGCTATTTTCTTCAGTAGTACTTTCAGGACCGCCTGAAAGAATAATCCCCGTTGGATTAAATTCACGGATTTGTTCTTCCGTCACGTCCCACGCCCAAAGTTCGCAGTACACGCCAATTTCACGCACACGACGTGCAATCAGTTGGGTATATTGTGAACCAAAGTCGAGGATCAGTATTTTATGATTGTGGATGTTTGTCATTTTTTACCTTGCGTTAGTTTTGTTTTCTCATATTGATGTAAGTGCCGCCTTGACCATCATTGGTATATTTAATTTTAAATATTTCAGTTTGGTTACAGCCAGTTACTGTCCAAGTTTCATCTACTGAATCGACAGTAGATGTTTTAGGGTCGATTTTTACATCATTGATCTGAGTATGAATTTGTTTGGGCGTACAATTATGAATTGCTCTAAAAAACAGATTGATATTACTTTCTGTATCTGATTTTAGTAAATAACTTGCAGTTGTTTTTCCCGTATAGGTTGGACCAAAAAGTGCACAACCTGATACGATAAAAGGAATAAGTAATGCTAGTTTTTTCATTTTAGCCTCTTAATTATAGGTTAAAAGAGCGGTCAAATTTATCCGCTCTTTTACTCATCACTAACCCATACGATAGTTTGGCGCTTCTTTAGTAATGGTTACATCATGAACATGGCTTTCTTTAATGCCTGCACCGCTAATGCGAACAAACTCCGCTTTGGTGCGTAGTTCATCAATAGTTGCACAGCCAGTTAAGCCCATGCAAGAACGTAAGCCACCCATTTGTTGATGGATGATTTCTTTTAAGTAACCTTTATATGGAATGCGGCCTTCGATACCTTCTGGTACGAGTTTGTCTGCAGCGTTATCAGATTGGAAATAACGGTCTGATGAGCCTTTCGCCATCGCACCTAATGAGCCCATACCTCGGTAAGATTTAAATGCACGACCTTGATAAAGTTCGATTTCACCCGGTGCTTCTTCAGTACCGGCAAACATAGAACCAACCATTACACAGCTAGCACCTGCTGCGATAGCTTTTGCAATATCACCAGAGAAACGAATACCACCGTCCGCGATAACTGGAATGCCACGATCTTTTAATGCCGCAGCTGCGTCTGCGATAGCGGTGATTTGTGGAACACCTACACCAGTTACAATACGAGTTGTACAAATTGAACCAGGACCAATACCTACTTTCACTGCACTTGCGCCTGCGTCTGCTAATGCGATTGCGCCTTCAGCCGTTGCTACGTTACCCGCAACAATAGGTAAGTTTGGATATTTTGCCCGAGTTTCACGAACGCGTTGTAATACGCCTTCTGAGTGGCCGTGAGAAGAGTCGATTAACAATACATCTACGCCGGCTTTTACTAAAGCATCAATACGTTCTTCGTTACCTGGGCCTGCACCTACAGCCGCACCAACGCGTAAACGACCGAATTCATCTTTACATGCGTTTGGTTTTTGTTCCGCTTTTTGGAAGTCTTTAACGGTGATCATACCTTTTAATTTGAAAGCATCATCTACTACCAGTACTTTTTCTACACGGTGTTCGTGCATGAGTGCAAGAATTTCATCACGCGCAGCACCTTCTTTTACCGTCACTAAGCGTTCTTTTTTCGTCATTACCTGTGAAACGGTTTTGCTTAAATCTTTTACGAAACGCGTGTCACGACCAGTAATAATACCAATTAAATTATTTTCGCCATCTACTACAGGGTAGCCTGCAAAACCATTTTTTTTGACCATTTCAGCAAGTACTTCAAGGGTTAAATCAGGAGAAACAGTCACAGGTTCAGAAACAATACCACTTTCGAATTTTTTCACTTTGCGAACGCGATCTGCCTGGCGTTCGATAGTCATATTTTTATGAATAAAGCCGATACCGCCTTCTTGTGCTAAAGAGATGGCTAATTTGGTTTCTGTAACAGTATCCATTGCAGCAGAAAGCATAGGAATATTTAAGCGAATTTCTTTGGTGAGTTGAGTTGAAAGGTTGGCAGTATTAGGGAGAACAGTTGAGTGAGCTGGGACGAGCAGAACGTCGTCAAAGGTAAGCGCTTCTTGTTTAATGCGTAATGACATTGCAATAGTTCCTTTTTTAAAATGAAAAATTGAGCTAGAAATTATTGCGGGCGTATTATACAGGGGGAATTGGAAATTGTAAAACTGAAATTAGTGAACTGTTGCTTAAGTTTTAAGAGTTTGATAATAGCATCATGAAATAAATATTTTACATCTTGACTTGAATCACGCCAAAGAGGCCTTATTATGGTACACTATACCTTTAATAGTAAGAGAAAGAGAATTTATGGGTAGAAAAAGAAGTGCAAGCTCTTCCCGTTGGCTTGCGGAGCATTTTAAAGATCAATTTGTGCAAAAAGCACATAAACAAAAATTACGCTCCCGAGCTTATTTCAAACTAGATGAAATTCAGCAAACTGACCGATTGTTTAAACCTGGAATGACCGTGGTTGATTTAGGTGCGGCACCTGGCGGTTGGTCGCAATATGCCGTGACACAAATTGGCAGTAAAGGGAGAATTATAGCCTGTGATATTTTGGATATGAATCCAATTGTGGGGGTCGATTTCTTACAAGGCGATTTTAGAGAAGAAAGTGTGCTCAACGCTTTGTTAGAACGAGTTGGCGATAGTTTAGTCGATGTAGTGATGTCTGACATGGCGCCCAATTTTAGCGGTATGCCATCAGTAGACATTCCTCGAGCTATGTATTTGGTGGAACTTGCTTTAGATATGTGTCGCCAAGTATTAGCACCGAATGGCAGTTTTGTTGTCAAGGTATTCCAAGGAGAAGGCTTTGATGAGTATTTGCGTGATATTCGGGCAATGTTCCGTACGGTAAAAGTACGCAAGCCTGAGGCTTCAAGGGATCGTTCTCGAGAAGTTTATATTGTTGCAACAGGCTATAAAGGCTAATTGATAAGCCGAGTAAAGATTTTTTATTAGTTAAAGAGGACATTAACCTTGAACGATATGGTTAAAAATATACTTCTTTGGGTTGTAGTTGCCATTGTGATGATGACGGCATTTGAAGGCTTTAATTCTAACTTTGGGAATAACAATACTGTGGCATATTCCACTTTCTTAAATGATATTCGTACGAATACTTTAAAAGATGTGGATATGAAAAGTAATAGCGAAACGATCAGTGTGACTAAAAAAGACGGCACTAAATATCAAACAGTAATGCCGATGTACGATCGTGATTTGTTAGCAGATCTATCAAAAACAGATGCAACAGTAACTGGTCAACCTGAAGAGCGTCGCAATGTATTTGTGCAACTGCTTATCTCTTCATTTCCAATTATTATTCTAATTGGCTTTTGGGTGTTCTATATGCGCCAAATGCAAGGTGGTGGCGGTAAAGGGGCATTTAGCTTTGGTAAAAGTAAAGCGAAGATGCTCACTGCCGATCAAGTAAAAACGACCTTTGCAGATGTGGCAGGTTGTGATGAAGCGAAAGAAGAAGTTGGCGAAGTGGTTGATTTCTTACGTGATCCAAGCAAATTCCAAAAACTGGGCGGCCGTATTCCAAAAGGTATTTTAATGGTTGGTCCACCAGGAACAGGTAAAACTTTATTAGCTAAAGCGATTGCTGGTGAAGCGAAGGTTCCTTTCTTTACTATGGCTGGTTCTGACTTCGTAGAAATGTTCGTCGGTGTGGGTGCTTCTCGAGTACGTGATTTATTTGAACAGGCGAAGAAAAATGCACCTTGTATCATTTTTATTGATGAAATTGATGCGGTTGGTCGTAAACGTGGTGGTGCTGGTTTTAGCGGTGGTCACGATGAACGCGAACAAACATTAAACCAAATGTTAGTAGAAATGGATGGTTTTGAAGGTTCTGAAGGGGTCATTATCATTGCAGCAACGAACCGTGCTGATGTATTGGATGATGCATTAACGCGTCCAGGACGTTTTGACCGCCAAGTTACCGTTGATTTGCCAAACGTAAAAGGCCGTGAGCAAATTTTGCAAGTTCACTTGAAAAAAGTACCGCTTGCAGATGATGTGAATGCAATGCAAATTGCTCGTGGCACACCTGGTTATTCGGGGGCACAATTAGCGAACTTAGTGAATGAGGCCGCTTTATTTGCAGCACGTAAAAACCGTCGTGTAGTTACCATGGAAGATTTTGAACAAGCACGTGATAAAATCAATATGGGGCCAGAGCGTCGTTCGAATACGATGACTGAAAAAGAGATTATCAATACGGCTTATCATGAAGCTGGTCATGTTATCGTCGGTTATTTAATGCCAGAGCATGACCCTCTGAATAAAGTGACGATTGTCCCTCGTGGTCAAGCATTAGGTTTTGCGCAGTTCTTACCAGAAGGTGACCGTGTAAGTGAAACCTTCACTAAATTAGAAAGCCAGCTTTCTACTTTATTTGCAGGTCGAATTGCGGAAGGGCTAATTTTTGGTGAAGATAAAATTACTACTGGCGCATCATCAGATATTCATCGTGCAACACAAATTGCACGAGCAATGGTAACGCAATGGGGCTTCTCTAAAGAGCTTGGGCCTATTTTCTATCAAAATGAAGATGGAATGGGCGCAATTAAAGGTGTTTCTGAAGAGTCGCAAAAATTGATTGATGTTGAAATGCGTAAAATTATTGACCGCAACTACAATCGTGCTAAACAGACGCTTGAAGACAACATGGATATTTTACATGCGATGAAAGATGCATTGTTAAAATATGAAACCCTTGATCGTAATCAGATTGATGACTTAATGGCTCGTCGTCCAGTCGGAGAACCTTCAGGTTGGAATGATAAACCAAAGGATGAGCAACCAAAATCAGATGATAAAATTAAAACAGATTTAGAATCTGAAACAAAGGTTGAACCTAACGTATCTGATAATCAAGCTGATGCTTAATACCTAACTTTAAAAAGCTGAATTTAGAAATAAATTCAGCTTTTTTTTCGACTGCGCATTTTATCCTCTCAATCTCATCAAGAATTACTTGCATTTTCTTTAAGTTAGACATATTATTTTTATGGGTATATAACAAGACAACATTTACCCGTTTAAATTTTAAAAGGAGATTAGGCTTAACCATTTGGTTGAGCCTATCTATTTTCTCAAAGACTAAATCTCGTGATTGGAGGATAGAGATATGAAGTCGATCACAAAAATCAATTTAATCACACTTGCAATATTGCAAAGCATCCATTCTGTACAAGCTGAAGAAGCCATTTTAGATGAAGTTAGCGTTGTGGAACATGACATTTCCAGCGAGAAAAAAATCTTTACTGAAGCTAAAGCTAGTAGCACTAAACAAGACATTTTTAAACAAAGTCAAAGCATTGATAATATTGTTCGCAGTATGCCTGGTGCTTTTACGCAACAAGATAAATCTACTGGTGTGGTAGCGTTAAACATTCGAGGTGAGAGTGGTTTCGGACGTGCTAATACTATGGTCGATGGTGTGTCACAAACTTTTTATGCTACTGCATCTGATGGTAATGGACGAGCGGGTGGTAATGCCCAATTTGGGGCTGCGATAGATCCCAACTTTATTGCAGGTGTTGATTTAACAAAAGGAACGTTCAGTGGAGCAAGTGGCGCTAATGCATTATTTGGTTCGGCTAATTTCCGTACGCTTGGCGTAAATGATGTGGTAGATCCTGAAAATAATGTTGGCGTGTTATTTAAAGGATTATCAGGCACAAACGATACGAAACCTAATTTTATGGGAACATTTGCCGCTCGCAAATGGTTAGACAATGGCTATATTGGTTTTCTATATGGCTATAGTCAACGGGAAGTAGCCCAAAACTATAAAGTCGGTGGAGGAAGCACCAAAATTGGTAATTTAGGCGCGGATGTATTAGCACGTATTAAACAACGAACATTTAATACGGCTGGACTTGAATGCGATAACTACTATTTCCAAACTGATGAAGAGGCAACAAATCTTTGTCGTAAAAACGTAAACTTATTAGATAATCCGCAACTGGTGAATGAAGCGACGATTACTTCGCCAGCGGAAGAAAATAGTCTTTTTAACCGCTTTGATAAGCCACAATTTGATGTTCGTCCCATTGATCCTGAAAGTTTACGTCAGCGTTCGCACAGCCATTTAGTAAAATTTGAGTATGCAGATGATATTCATTCATTGAATCTACAATATCGTCAAATGAATAATCATATAGGCATTCGCAAAGTTGAAAATCAGAATTACCAAGCTGATTATCAATTCAAAAAGAATGATTACCTCAATCTCTCTATTTTAGCGGCATATAATGATGGAAAACAAAGATACCCTGTTGGTTCTGAATTTAGTGGTTGGCCAATTAAGAAAAATTTAGTGCTAACGAATAAAGCGAATACACTAGATGTACACAATACCTTTAATTTTTTCTTACCTAAATCAGTTGATTTACAAACGACAGTAGGTGTGAATTTATTAAAAAACCGTTATGACAGAAATCGTTTTCCAGAAGAGCTAGCGCTATTTTATCAAGAGCATGTTAAAGGATTACAAAGTAGTTTAGGCGGCGATAGTGGAAACTTTCAAATTCTTCCACAGAAATCAACACCAGTGTATCCAAATGGTGAACAACGCTTTAATAGCTTTTATTTAGATAACAGCCTTTCAAAAGGCATTTTTAAAGCAGATTACAGCGTGAACTTATTACAATATCGATTTAATGGTGATGTTGCAGAATACTACAAAGATTATGCGGATTTTGTAAAAACCTTTGGGAAAGATTCTAAAGCTTATCAGGAAGCTGGTTGTAGTGAAGATCTTCAAACTTGCCGAGAGATTTATGAACCTTTAGTTAGAAAAGGTGGAAAACGTAGTGCGGTAAATCATTCTGTAGTATTAAGTGCTAACGTTAAAGATTATTTTTCTCCGTTTGTTAGTTTTTCTCGCACCCATAGAATGCCAAATATCCAAGAAATGTATTTCTCTCAAATTGGAGCATCGGGTACTAACTTAAATTTAAAACCAGAAAAAGCAAAAACTTATCAAATTGGTTTTAATTCGTATAAAAAATCAGCGCTAAAAGCTGATGATGTGTTCGGTCTTAAAGTTGTTTATTACCAAACTCGTATCGATAATTATATCCATAATGCATGGGGATATTGGTGGGATAAACGCCCAGATTGGTCAGAAAAAATCCCGTATTCCATTCAACATCGCAATTATCGCGATGCTGTACATAAGAAAGGGGTAGAGATTGAATTAAATTACGATGTGGGTCGTTTCTTTACTAATTTTGCTTATGCATATCAGGTGACTAACCAGCCGACTAATTATAGTGATACTAGCCCTGCTCGTAATAATGTGGCAATGGCAGACTTGCTCAAGCAAGGTAATGGTTTAACTAAAGTGAGTATGTTACCAAAAGATTATGCACGCCTTGAAATGGGAAGCCGTTGGTTCGACCAAAAATTGGTATTAGGCGGAATTATGCGTTATTACGGTAAAAGTAAAAGGGCGACTTTAGAGGAGCGTTATTTATATGGTATAAGCGGTGCAATTAATGATGGTGACCGTATTGAGGTGGTGAAAAAAACAGAAGAAATTCGTAAACAGCCGATGATTTATGATGTATATGTAAGTTATGAGCCTATCAAAAACTTAGTGCTAAAAGCAGAGTTACAAAATATTTTCAATAAAAAATATGTTGATCCGCTTGATGCTGGTAATGACTCAGCAGCTCAACGACTTTATACCATGTATGACGGAAATCAGTCTGTGCTTAATAACTATGCGCGTGGTAGAACAGCAATTTTCACCGCTAATTATAAATATTAAAAGGAGAACTTAATATGGTAAAAATTTCATTAAAAATGACCGCTTGTAGTCTCTTATTGGCACTCAATTTAAGTGGTTGTATGTCAGTTTCTGATGGTGCAAGCAATCAAGCTGGCGCAAAAGAGGAAAGTAAACCAGAAACTATCGATCCAAATACGGTCAAGCCAATTGAAGAAAAACCACAAACCATTTCTGGCGAACAAGGGTGGCGGAATTTAAAAGTTAATTCAATTACAGATACGAGTAGTCGAAGTGATCGCTATGTTGCTGAGAAAATTCGTGCTTATGAAGGACAAATTCCATTTAGTGAATGGTCGAACGAGTCTATTTCAGAGATTTCCCCTTTCGATAAAGATGAAAATGCAGAGATAGGTCTGAATATTACTGAAATTGGAAAAAATATTAATCACACTTATCAAGGAAGTATTGCAGATCCGTCTCTTAAAGGTTCATTGGTTGAATATGACCTTACAACACAGAAATGGACAAAGCAGTCTGTAGATAAAATTAACTATATTTTCAGAAATACGCCTTATGCCTCTTATGGTGCGATGTTTACTAACGGTAATGATGTAGTTTATTTTACCACTGCATTAAACAATCGTTATACCAACGATGGGGAAGAAAACGCTCAAGTAAAATCGGAAGATTTACCATATGCGAATAACGATGGTGAACTACGTTATCGTAAAGAGGTGGTAGAACGATTAAGTGGTAAAGCGGAATATACAGGTAAAGTCATTGCAAGTGTACGCCGATATGTTGATAGTGCAGATGCAGGATTTACTAGCTATGATATTACGCAAGCTACACTACCAACAGAAGATGGAACGGTTCATTTAACCGCAGATTGGGCTAATAAAACGATTTCTGGAGAAATTGACAGTAAATTGCTCAATAAAAAAATTATGCTAGAGCAGAGTGAGGCATTTAATTTACAACGTAATACGCTAACCACAGGGGCTGTATCTTTAAAAGGGAGTGAATTCAATGAAGATGAAAGTCGCTATCAAGCCAAATTTGTGGGTGAGTCTGCAAAAGGCGTGGTTGGTGAAGTAAAATTAGCTTTTAGTCATGAAGAACTAAAAGCAAATGATCCACTAGAATATCGAGCTGTATTCGGCGCAGAGCTTAAAGAGCCTACATCGACTACGACACCATAATTGAAACGGCTAGGCATATGCTTAGCCGTTTTGTTTATATCCTTTGTTATAACTAAAACACACACAATATAGAGAGGAGTTCTTTTGGGCTGTTGCATAGATTTGTTACATTTTAGCCACTAATAATTTTAATCATTAAAGAAGGAAAACATATGCAACATCGTGATCTTTACCCTCATGAAATCTTACAAGATGTCATTGATAAAAGTTATGCCAAATCTGAAGGGCATTTAAAAACATTGGCCATTCTCAGCTTTTTAGGTGGGGGCTATGTCAGTTTCGGTTATATGGCTTATCTTAAAGTGGTAAGCGGTATTCCTGCTGAATGGGGCGGTTTAGCAACTTTACTAGGCGCTGCAGTATTCCCAATTTGTTTAATCTGTATTCTTATTGGTGGCGGGGAATTAGCGACCGGAAATATGATGATGATGGCATTAGGACGCTTAACTCATCGAGTTAGCTTCAAGAAATTATTCCGAAATTGGATTGTAGTTAGCTTTGGTAACTTAGCCGGTGCGCTATTCATGGCTTATTTCTTAGGGCATTACGTTGGTTTGGCAGAAGGTGGTGCTGCTGCAAAAACGATTGCAATTGCACAAGCAAAAGTGCAAATGGATTTCGGCCGAGCATTTATTTCTGCGATTGCGTGTAACTGGATGGTGTGCATGGGAATCTGGTTCTATTTTGGTGCGAAACAAACCTCTGGGCGAATCTTAGCGATGTGGTTTCCGGTTATGATCTTCGTATTGATCGGCTTACAGCACTTTGTCGCGAATATGTTCATCATTCCAGCAGGTATTTTTGCAGGGGCTAATGTAACTTGGGGAGAATTCTTTCTTAATATGATTCCAGTCTTTTTAGGAAATGTGACAGGTGGAGCTGCGTTTGTTGGGGCATCTTATCTTTATGCATATCGCCATTTATTAAAAGAAGATTACTCTATTTAAGAATCAGAATGTTGATAAAGGCTAACTTATGAGGTTAGCCTTTTTTATTTGGTTGTAATCAAAAGTTTACAGTGAAAATAATTCGTTACATTTAAAAAATATTGAGGTAGAATGCCACCAATTCATCAATTATGAGGTGGTTATGCAAAATAAAACATTAGGCAGCACATTGATTGTTGCAGGAACGACTATCGGTGCCGGTATGTTGGCTATGCCATTAACTTCAGCTGGTATAGGTTTTGGGTTTACAACATTACTTTTAGTTTCACTTTGGCTTTTGCTTGCTTTTAGCGCATTGCTTTTTGTTGAAGCATATCAAACCGTAGATAGTGATGTTGGTTTAGGTACTTTAGCTGAAAAATACTACGGCACCTTGGGGCGAGTAGTTTCAACAGCTGTCTTAGTGATTTTCCTTTATGCGATTTTAGCAGCTTATGTGTCTGGGGCGAGTTCGATTTTTGGTGGCGTATTACCAACGATTGTTGATAAAGACACAACCATCAAAGTGGCCGGTGTGATTTTTACGTTATTTTTTGGTTCATTTATTGTGACTGGTACCACTAGCGTTGATGCCGCTAACCGTATCATTTTCTTTACGAAAATGTTGGCGTTTATTGTGGTACTCGGTTTATTGCTACCTAAAGTATCAATAGAAAACTTATTAGAGATGCCGATTGATAAGGCGTTACTAATTTCTGCCTTGCCGATTTTCTTTACTTCATTCGGCTTTCATGGTTCTATTCCAAGTTTAAATAAATACCTTGAGGGCAATGTTAAGGCGCTACGAATTTCTATTTTAGTAGGTACAGCAATTCCTTTAGTTGCGTATCTTTTATGGCAATTAGCAACGCACGGTGTGTTAAGTCAAACACAATTTTTAGCATTATTAGATAAAGATCCGACATTAAATGGCTTAGCTGAAGCCGCACATGAAGTGACTGGCAGCGCATGGATTGGTATTACAGTGCGCGTATTTTCTGCAGCGGCGTTAATTACCTCATTTTTAGGGGTGGCATTAGGCTTGTTTGAAACTTTAGAAGATCTATTAAAACGTGTTAATTTACCGGCTGGTCGTAAAACGTTAGGCTTATTGACGTTTATTCCTCCAATGCTTTTTGCCTTCTTTTTCCCGCAAGGTTTTATTATGGCGTTAGGCTATGCAGGTCAAATGTTTGCGTTCTATGCGATTGTTTTACCGATTGCGATAGTTTGGCGTGTGCGTAAACAATTCCCAACATTAGCTTATCGTGTAAAAGGTGGTAGTCTTTCTTTATTATTGGCGTTAGTTATCGGGATTTTTATCGTGATCGTTCCATTCTTGATTCAAGAAGGGCTGTTACCGAAAGTGGTTGGCTAAGACGAAAACAGACAAACGGTTTAATTCTTGCAAAATTTTGCAAAAAAATGACCGCTTGTCGAATAGAAAAATAGAATGAGTCTGCTCCATTTTGAGCAGATTTTTGTTAGAATGCAGAATATTTTTATTTAGAGGTTATTATGAAAAATAAGATCTTAGGTAGTGCCTTAATGATTGCAGGCACAACCATTGGGGCTGGAATGCTTGCCATGCCACTGACATCTGCCGGTATGGGTTTCGGTGCAACATTAGTGTTATTGATCGGGCTTTGGGCATTATTAGCCTATACTGGCTTATTATTTATGGAAGTTTACCAAACTGCACCACGTCAAGATGTGGGGGTAGCAAGTTTGGCCGAGCAATATTTGGGTATTGGCGGGCGTTTATCTGCTACTATTAGTTTATTAGTCCTATTATATGCTTTATTAGCAGCTTATATTTCTGGCGGTGGCTCATTACTTTCAGGCATTTTACCAAAAATGGGGGATGCAAAAACGACCGAACAAATCGGTATTTTAATCTTTACCATCATATTGGGTTCTTTTGTTGTGATGGGAATTAAAGGCGTTGATGGATTAACTCGCGTACTGTTTATCGGCAAAATTATTGCATTCGTAGCAGTATTGATCTTAATGTTACCTAAAGCAAAATTAGAAAACTTGACCGCGGTGCCGTTAGATAATCTTTTGATTGTTTCAGCGATTCCAATTTTCTTCACCTCATTTGGCTTCCACGTAATCATGGCAAGTATCAATACCTATTTAAATGCGGATATTCGTAAAATTCGTATTGCGATTTACATTGGCACCGCGATTCCATTGATCGCCTATGTATTATGGCAATTAGCGACCCACGGTGTACTTTCTCAAGGTGAATTTGTTCAGATCTTAAAATCTGATCCAACATTAAACGGCTTAATTAAAGCAACGAGTATATTAACAGGAAGCAGTGCATTAGGTGAAATGATGCGCTTATTCTCCATTCTTGCGCTGATTACTTCATTTTTAGGGGTAGCGTTAGGTATTTTTGAATGTATGGACGATTTACGTAAACGTGTAAATCTGAAAGAAAACCGTGCGTTATTAACGTTAGTGACATTTGCGCCACCATTATTATTTGCATTATTCTGGAAAGAAGCCTTTATTGCTGCACTAGGTTATGCTGGTTTACTGTTTGCCTATTACGGTATTATTCTTCCAGTTTTATTGGCATGGCGAGCACGAGTTACGCATCCGAATCTTCCGTATCGTGTTATTGGCGGAAACGTTGCCCTGATTCTTGCCTTTATTGCAGGTGTGATTATTATCATCATTCCATTTTTAGACCTACCAAAAGTTGTAGGTTAATTTAAACAAGCGGTCTGAATTTGTAAAAGTTTTGCAAAATTAGACCGCTTTTTTATTGGGAACATATGTATGACGTTAAAAGATTCTCTTAGTACCTTTAACCTTCAGCAACAACAAGATTTTGGAACCCATGATGTGGTAGCTTTATTGCATCAACGTAGCCTGTTTTATGATGAAATGTTGAAAAAACTCTGGCAGCAATTTGGTTTTGCTATCCGTCAAGATTTAGCGCTCATTGCAGTAGGTGGGTATGGCAGAAGAGAAATGTTTCCTCTTTCGGATTTGGATATTTTGATCCTAACGCAAGCACCGTTGGACGAAGCTTCGCAACAAAGTATAAATGCGCTACTGAATACACTTTGGGATCTTAAATTGCAGGTAGGGGCAACAATTCGCACAATAGAAGAATGCATAACAATTGGGCGTGAAGAACTTTCGGTTGCAACTAATATGTATGAAGGAAGATTTTTATTCGGTAATTCATCATTATGGCAGCAACTAAAAGAGAGAATTTATCAAGCGGATTTTTGGCCGATAGCACAATTTTACCAAGCGAAATTAGCGGAAAAAGAAGAGCGTTATGCTCGCTATAACAACACCAGTTATAATTTAGAGCCAGATATTAAACATAGTCCAGGTGGTTTGCGTGACTTACATTTACTCTCTTGGATTATGCTACGGCATTATCGTATGGCCTCTTTTGAATCATTATTGAAGGCCAAAATTCTGATGCCAGAAGAGTATCAAGAGATAAAAGCCGCTGAAGCGGAATTATTTCGTATCCGCTTTGCATTACATTTGCAACTAAAACGTCCAGATAACCGTTTACGTTTTGACCGCCAATTGAGTTTGAGTGAGCAATTAGGTTATAAAGGTGAAGGTAATCAACCTGCTGAAACAATGATGCGAGATTTTTTTCAAGCTACACAATCTGTTTCTCAATTAAGTCAGCTATTGCTAAATAGTTTTGAACAGTCCGTCTTGAATTTGCAAAAAACAGCAGAAAATCAACCGCTTGATGAGTTTTTTAAGTTGCAATGTCACGCTATTTCAGCAAAAAATAATGAATGCTTTATACAACAGCCTGAAACAGTAATAAGATTATTTCACCATTTGGCCGCACTTCCACAAACTTATGTGGCGGCAGATACGCTGCGCCATTTGCGATTAGCCTTACAAAAAAGAACAACGCCATTATGTGATGAAATAAAAGTGCGCCAGCAATTTATTGCACTTTTTGAACACCCCAACGCCATTAAGCGGGCAATTTTACCGATGCATCAACTTGGTGTGTTATCTGCATATTTTCCAGCATGGCAAGCAATTCGTGGGTTAATGCAGTTTGATCTCTTTCATATTTATACGGTTGATGAGCATACTATTCGTGTCATGCTAAAAATCGAGTCTTTTCTTGAGGATGAGGCTAAAACACAGCATCCATTATGTCATCAGCTTTTCAGTGAAAATCAAGCAAGAGCTAAGCTGTATTTAGCGGCTTTATTGCATGATATTGCAAAAGGTCGAGAGGGTGATCATGCAATCAATGGTGCCGAAGAAGCATATCATTTCTGTCAGCAACATGGATTAAGTGAAGATGAAACAGATGATATTGCTTGGTTGGTTAAAGAGCATCTTACCATGTCGATTACAGCACAACGCCGAGATATTCACGATCCCAATGTGATCTCAAAATTTGCGGAAACAGTTCAAACATCCTCACGGCTTTCAATGCTGCTTTGCTTAACTGTTGCTGATATTTGTGCGACGAATACAACGCTTTGGAATGAATGGAAGCGCACACTGTTTACGCAACTTTATCAATTCACGATACAGCAATTAGCACAACAGTTAGATTATCGAAAAGAAGCTGAAAATAACCGTCAACAAGCTTTAGAGCAGATCAAATTTGCACTTACCCCAGCAGAACGATTACGTTTGAATACGTTTTGGGCGGAATCAACGGATGACTATTTTTTACGACATAAGCCAACTCAATTGGTTTGGCATGCGCTGCATTATTTAAAACAGTCACAACTCCCGCTTGTATTGGTTAGTAACGAATATGCGCGAGGGGCGACAGAAATTTTTGTTCATTGTGATGATCAGCCTTATTTATTTGAAAGGATTGCACAGGCATTAAGTCAGAAAAAAATCAGTATTCATGATGCGCAAATTATTACTGGAGAAAATGGGCGGATTTACGATAGCTTTATTGTGACAGAAATTTCTGGAGCTGCGTTAGATGCGCTTCGTTGCCAACAAATTCAAGCATATTTATCAAAGATCTTGACTGATCCAAGCTCAACTTCCTTTACGGTAAATAAAAAGCCAATGAAGGCGCAACCATTTAAGCGGAAAACCAAGGTGCGCTTTGTTGAACATGTGCAAGAAAATCAAGTTGCGTTAGAGATATTTACGCTAGATAGAGAAGGGTTGTTAGTACAAATCAGTCATATATTTAATCAGTTGGGCTTAGAATTATTAAATGCAAAAATTACGACTATTGGTGAAAAAGCAGAGGACTTTTTTGTATTAAGAGCTAGAGCAGATGTTTTTAGTGATGAAGATAAGCAGCAATTAAAACATAGATTGATTGAGGAACTGGATCATTAAAGACAAAGCGCACGAGTGTTAAATCGTGCGCTTTTTTGAGGATAGTTAGTTTTCAGATGTATTTTTAAATAATCCAGATGAACCTTCAGAGTAGTCTCTTGGCTGATTTTCATCTTGATGTTGTAACAATTTGAGTACTTCAGCTTGTTTTTCACTAGATAATAGTTGAGATGAACTTTGTGCTAAATGACTATAAAGTTTTTTATAGTCTTCTGCTAAAGTGGTTAACAAGGTTGCTGATTCTGCAAAGTGTTGTTCAAGCTGTTGTTTTTGCTCATCAGCTTGAGTTTTCATATTTTTCAATTCCGCTTCAACTTGTTGCTGTTTTTGGATATTACGGCTACCAAAGCGGGTAAACAACACACCGAAAAATAATCCCACAATAAAAGCTGCGCCAATTGCACCCCAAACGGCGACTGTCCATTCTGCTGTCATAAGATCCTCGCTTATTTTGATTAACATTCAGTATCTTTTTAGCATGTTACTTTTTAAAAATAAACCCTTAAAGGCTGAAAATGTGAGTTATGTCATAAAAAAACGAAAATTCTTTCTGAAAAAATTAGCTTTTTGGTTAAAAATCCGTATAATTAGCGCACCCTGTTTTTGTTTGGACTTTCCCGCCAAACAAGTTGGTCTAAAAAAGGCTCGAAGGGGTCGGATTTAGCCGAAAAAATTAATAGGTAATATCTGAAAAGATATTGGGTATAAACTTAAATTTGGTATTTTAATTAATGAAAACTTTTGTAGCAAAACCAGAAACAGTAAAACGTGACTGGTATGTAGTAGATGCGACAGGTAAAACTTTAGGTCGTTTAGCTACTGAATTAGCACGTCGTCTTCGTGGTAAACACAAGGCTGAGTACACTCCACACGTTGATACTGGTGATTACATCGTTGTTATCAATGCAGAGAAAGTAGCTGTAACAGGTAAAAAAGAAACTGATAAAATTTACTACTGGCACACTGGCTATGTAGGTGGCATTAAAGATGCAACCTTCAAAGAAATGATTGCACGTCGTCCGGAAGCAGTGATCGAGATCGCAGTTAAAGGTATGTTACCGAAAGGTCCTTTAGGTCGTGAAATGTTCCGTAAATTAAAAGTTTACGCAGGTAACGAACACAACCACGCTGCACAACAACCACAAGTTTTAGACATCTAATCACGGAGCAGAAAAATGACAGCAGCAAATCAAAACTACGGCACAGGTCGCCGCAAAAGCTCTTCAGCTCGTGTATTTATCAAACCGGGCAGCGGTAACATTACTATTAACCAACGTTCTTTAGAAGTGTACTTCGGTCGTGAAACTTCACGTATGATCGTTCGTCAACCATTAGAATTAGTTGAGTTATTAGGTAAATTAGATTTATACATCACTGTTAAAGGTGGTGGTATTTCTGGTCAAGCAGGTGCAATCCGTCACGGTATTACACGTGCATTAATGGAATACGACGAAACTCTACGCCCAGCACTTCGTGCAGCTGGCTTCGTTACTCGTGACGCACGTCGCGTTGAACGTAAAAAAGTGGGTTTACACAAAGCACGTCGTCGTCCACAATACTCAAAACGTTAATTTCGAGTATTATCGATATACGAAAGTATTATCAGAAAAGGCAGGGTTTCCTGCCTTTTTGCTATTTAGTCAAGATAGAAATAAAAGAGTTATTGTATGCTTGCGATTATCTCTCCCGCAAAAACATTAGATTTTGAAACCCCATCACCTGAATTTGCATTTTCTCAACCAAATTTGACCGCTTACAGTCAGCAGTTAATTGAGATTTGTCAGAAATTCTCTCCAGCCGAATTAGCTTCTTTAATGTCAATTAGTGATAAGCTAGCTAGCCTAAATGTTGCTCGTTTTGCACAGTGGCAATTAGAACACAATTTACAGAACTCAAAAGCTGCATTATTCGCTTTTAAAGGCGATGTATATACCGGCTTAGCTGCAGAAACTTTGACGCCAGAACAAGTACAGTATGCACAAATACATTTGCGTATGTTATCTGGCTTATATGGTTTATTAAAACCACTTGATTTGATGCAACCATACCGTCTAGAAATGGGCACAAGATTAGTGAACCCAAAAGGGAAAGATTTATATGCCTTTTGGGGGAATATCATTACAGAATGTTTACAGAAAGCGATTGATGAACAAAATGATAATGTACTAGTTAATTTAGCTTCTGATGAATATTTTAATGCAGTTAAACCTCAGCATTTACAGGCACAAATTATCAAGCCTATTTTCTTAGATGAGAAAAATGGTAAATTTAAACAAATTAGTTTTTATGCCAAAAAAGCACGCGGTATGATGGTGCGCTTTATGTTAGAAAATCAGCCAAGTAACGTTGAACAATTAAAAGCTTTTAATTATGGTGGATACTGGTTTGATCCAGATTCATCTACAGAGACGGAATTCGTATTTAAAAGAGAGGAGTCTATCTAATGCGTTTATCAATTTCAGTAAGTTTATCCATTTTTCTGACCGCTTGTCAGAGTGGGCCTAAGCATTTTTTACTACCGGAAAAAGTGAATTTTCAAGGAAAATCATACGAAAAAGTGACAGATAACAAAATCGAGACAATGCAAAGTTTGCTTTATTTACCAAGTGATAGTAGCAAAAATGCAGAAAAATGGGGCAAAGGCATTTTGTTATTTTTAGACACGGATAAGAGTAAAACGATGGAGTCGCGTGTTGCTTTACGTCAAACTCATTTTAGAGAAACCGAAGCCTTTGCACAGGTGGGGATCGAAAATAATGAATTGCGCAGCAAAGTGATCTATCCACCAAGTGGCCGTTTTAATGATGTTCAGTTAGAGGTCTCTCGTGGCAAGCAATCTGAATGTGGCTATGGACAAATTCAATATTCAGAAAAACGTCAAGTAGCACAACCGAATAATGTGCATCTTAGCAGTTATACTGCGGAATTAGTTGAGCTAGCCAATCAATTTAATTATTTAGCGTGGCAGATTAAATGTCAGTAACGATGTCTACAAATTACTCTCAATTAGTAAAACGGGCTGCTAATTTAGCGATTGCTGTAGCAGCCTTATTGATAGTTATCAAAGCGATTGCTTGGTGGAAAACCGGTTCAATTTCTATTTTAGCGGCGATGACCGATTCAGTTGTGGATCTCTTTGCTTCTATTACCAATGTTATTGTGCTACGTTTTGCATTACAGCCTGCTGATGAAAATCATGCTTTTGGGCATGGGAAAGCCGAATCTCTTGCAGCTATCGCGCAGAGCGCATTTATTGCCGGTTCTGCAACATTTTTGTTATTGCAAGGGATTCATAAGCTTACAGCTCCTCATTTAATTGAAGCAGAGCTTGGTGTTATTGTCAGTATCATTTCTATTGTATTGACTGCATTGTTGGTCATCTATCAAAAACGAGTGGTAAAACTCACAAAAAGTCCAGCTATTGAGGCAGATTCGTTGCATTATCAAACAGACTTATTGATGAATGCGGCGATTCTTGTCGCGATGATTTTAAACTTATTTGGCTTTATTTATGCTGATGCCGTATTTGCAATAGGAATTGCCTTCTATATTGCTTTTAATGCATTCAAGATGTTTTGGGAAGCCGTGCAGGTATTATTAGATCGCGCATTGCCAGATGAAGAGGTTCAACAGATTCTTCAAATGGCATCACATAACCCACAAATTATCGGCATACATGATTTACTTACGCGACAAGTAGGGGCAACTCATTTTATTCAATTGCATTTAGAGTTACGTGACAATCTAACGCTTTTAGAGGCGCATGAGATAACAGAGCAGCTAGAAAAAGAGATTCTAGCGGTTTTTCCTAAGACGGAAATCATTATTCATCAAGAGCCAACTTCTATTGTTCAGCATGAACTTATCACAGGGCAAATTAAACACCATGTACCAAGCTATCGCTAATTTTTCCTATCAGCATTTTGAGCAAGATCCAGTTACGTTAATTAGCCGAATTATTGAACAGTGGCGGAATAATGGACAGATTATCGGGCGAGAATTTGGGGTGACATTTCATCAAGACCACTTTCAAGCACGCCTTTCTTTGCCTGAACAAGAAAGTCTTTTGCCCAAATGGAATAGTGAGTGGGTAGTTCTCGTTCAACAAGAGGCAGAAGAATATGGTGTTTATTTTGAATCGTTTGAGATTATTGGGCAAGATTATCAAGCAGATGAAACCGCAAGTTTTATAAACCAAGATATGCTGATTCTCTATACAACACATCTGGATAGCTGTTCTCCTATTAAAACTTTTGATGAGAAAACACAGGCGCTTAAACCTGTACCGCTTTATCGTATATTAAAGGAATCGCCTGAATTAAGTGAAGCGCTAGTGAAATGGCAAGAAGATTGGCAGGCCTGCGATCAACTGCAAATGAACGGTCATGTATTAGAAGCGCAGGCATTAGCAGAGATTAGTCATGTAGATAGTGTATTAACTCAAACTGGACGTCGTTTAGCAAAAGCTATTGAAGAAGTTAATCAAACAGCGGTTTATTATTATCTCTATCGATTAGGGAAAGATACGAAGGTAGAGCACGAACGAAAATGTCCAAGTTGTGGGAGTACATGGAAATTAGTTGAATCAATAGCTGAAATTCTCCATTTTAAATGCGATACTTGTCGATTAGTCTCAAATTTAAGTTGGGAAATTTTATAAAACCGTACAAAATCATTTCGATAGATAGAAAATAAACCCAGTACTTTTTATGGTTGCTGGGTTTATTTTTTAGTCTCGTTACTCTAGTGATTATTCATCATGATAGAACACGCCTTTCCCATATAAATACAGGGTGATTTGTTCGCCCGTATAGTATTCGCTGATCAGATCTTCATTAAGATTAAATTCATAACCGCCTACATCAATACAAAGATTAATGGCGCGTCCTCTCGATTCAATCCGTTTAATCTCACCTTGAAAAGAAGCGGTCGGATCTTGGATTTTTTTTGCAAGAGAGAATTGCTCAGGGCGGAATAAAACCTTCCCTTGCGTATGACCATTTCCTTTATTTTCGACGGCAATTTCACCTAATTGACAGGTTGCGATGCCATCGCTTTTTAATGTTGCAGGAAGAATAATGCTTTCCCCAATAAATTTGGCAATAGACAAATACTGAGGTGACCAATACAGCGTTTTAGGTGTCGCAATTTGGAGAATTTTTCCTTCTTGAATCACTGCGATTTTGTCCGCATGGCATAGTGCTTCATCACGATCATGGGTCACGAATACGGCAGAGGAACCACTTTCTCTTAATACTTGTAACATATCGTAACGAATTTGATTTCTCAGATGCTCATCTAATGCACTGAATGGCTCATCAAACAGGATTAATTCTGGGCTTGGTGCGAGAGCTCGAGCAAGTGCCACACGCTGTTGTTGCCCGCCTGAAAGCTGATGAGGAAAACGGTCAGCTAAGTCACTAATGCCGGTGAGTTTCATCACTTCCTGTATGCGTTGTTTTTCCGCCTCTGTTTTTCCTTTGCCATCTCCTAAGCCATAAGCAATGTTGCGGTAAACATTTAAATGGGGGAATAACACACCTTCTTGTACCACATAACCTAATTTGCGCTGTTGGGTTGGCACATTGATATTGTCGTTAAAAATAGGTTGATTTTTTAACCAAATCTCACCGCTTGTTGGTTGTTCAAAACCAGCAATGCTACGCAATAAGGTGGTTTTCCCACAACCAGATGCACCAAGAAGAAATAGGATTTCACCTTTCTCTAATTGTAGCGAGATATTGTGTAAAACCTGTTGTCCATTAAAGGATTTATTCAAATTTTTAATATCGAGTAATGTTGTCATTTTATCTTTTCGTTATTTAAAACCGTATCGTTTCAGTAAAAATACAGGAATCCCAGAAAATAGCACTAACATAATGGCATAAGGCGTGGCTGCCGCATATTGCGCATCAGAGGTATATTCCCACACTGCGGTTGAAAGCGTTTTAATGTCATTTGGGGTCAGTAATAGGGTTGCGGTGAGCTCTTTCATTAAGTTTAAAAAAACTAAAGCAAACGCAGCAGCAATTCCAGGTAACATAGCTGGAATAACTAAGGTACGGAAAATATAAAAGTTACTACGGCCTAAGCTTTGCCCCACCTTTTCGATGTTATCAGACATCTGTTCAAGCGATCCTCGTAAGGTCGTTTGTGCCATGGGAAGATAAAGCATAAAGTAGGCGACGACAACCATGGCAAAGGTTTGATAAAGCGAATACGCATAGTTGATGGTAAAGAAGACCAACGATAATGCGATAACAAGCCCTGGTACAGCGTGAAGTAGATAAGGGATTCGATCAAGCCAAATCGTCAATTTACTGCGATAGCGTACCGCAGCCCATACCAATGGTAGTGCACAAATAACGGTAAGTGTTGCCCCCAGTGTTGATATAGTCAGTGAATTTGTGAAGGCGGTAAAAAATTCCCCAAAATCGACCGCATTTTCAATGGAACTTCCCACGGTTAGCCAATAAATCAGCATAGTAATCGGCACACCAATACTGAGCACAAAAATGGTCGTGAAAAAGCTCACGACTAAAATTTGTTTTCCTGCTGAGAGCGTTTTCAACGGATACGGACGTATTACACCTTTGCCGCTTTGATAGAGCGTTTGTGTGCCTCTAAAACGAACTTCACCCATCACAACAAGGATACAAATGACCATTAACACGCCAGAGAGTAAGGCGGCAGTGTTGTTATTAAAGGCCATTTCATATTCTTGGAAAATTGCTGTAGTGAAGGTTTGATAATTTAAAATAGAAACCGCACCAAACTCTACCAACATATGAAGCGCAATTAATAATACGCTACTACCAATCGCGGGTTTGAGTTGCGGAAAAATCGCATGCCAAAATGTGTAAGCATGGCTTTTAGCCAATGAAAGGCTCACTTCTTCTAAAGAGCGGTCGAGTCTTTTTAAGGTCGCCGCGACAGGGAGATAAGCAAGCGGGAAAGAACTCAGCGTCATAATGCCTATGGTTCCCCACAAGCCTTCCACTCTGAAGGTGAGACTGATCCACGTAAAACAGCTAACAAAAGCCGGAATACAAAGAGGGAGTGTCATCGCAACTTGGAAAAAACCTTTTCCCCAAAAGCGATAACGTTCTAATAAAAATGCACATAACGTGCCGAGAATAATGGCGAAAAGCGTCACAAATACCATTAAAAGTAGGGTATTACTGAGCAATTCCCACATTCTTGGGCGCCAAAGTAATTCAATGCTGCGAGCTAATCCAACATCTGCAGCACGCTCAATAACATATAAAAAAGGTAATAATAATGGCAAACTAATCAGCACGATTAAGGCTATAAGCCAGCGAGGTGGGCGATTAGACACAAAAGAATCCTTTGAAAATATTAGTGTAGAGTAAATAACAGAAGGGCGTGTATTACACGCCCTATATTGCATAGCAAATTAAACTTATTTCAAACCAGCTTCTTCAATAAGTTTATTTGCGTTTTCCTTGTCTTCAGCAGTGGTTGCCGAAACAACAGGCGCTTCTAATTTCGCATAAGGTTCCATGTTAAATGGAGAAACCACATCGGTACGAAGTGGGTATTCTGCACGTACTGAAACAAACGCTTGTTGTCCTTCTTTACTTGCTAAGAAATCAACGAATTTTTTCGCTTCTTCTTTATTTTTAGAACCTTTTAATACCGCTGCACCAGAATAGGTCACTAATGCACCTGGATCTTGATGACGAATGAAGTAAAGACGTGTTTTGAGGTTATCAGCACCTTTTTCTTTTGCAAGTGAATACCAGTAATAGTTGTTGATTAACGCTGCTGGTACTTCACCATTTTCAACCGCTTGAAGAGCAACGCTGTTTTTCGCATAAAGTTTACCGTTTTCTTTTAAGCCTTTTAACCATTTAAGAGCGGCATCTTTACCTTTTAATTTGGTAATCGCAACAACTTGCTCTAAGAATGCACCTGAAGTTGGAACGTAACCAATTTTATCTTTCCATTTTGGTGTTGCATAATCTAACACGGATTTTTCCATGTCTTTTTCAGATAATTTAGTGTGATCGTAAACCACAACACGAGAACGACCGCTTAATGCAACCCAGTCTTTTTTAGGTGCAACAGGCACGCCATTATGTGCAGTTTGTTTGATTGTTGCATCTGAAAGTGGCTCTAAAAGACCAGCATCAGATAACGTTGCAAAAGGCGAAGTTTGTTCAGAAAAGAATACGTCAGCAGGGGTTTTATCACCCTCTTCTTTTAATTGGCCAGCAAGTTGATCGCTTTTTGCACTGTTTAAGGTCACTTTAATACCTGTTGCTTTTGTAAATGCATCAGCAACAGCTTGAGAACCTTCTTTGTGTTGGCCGTTGTAAACGGTAATATCTGCAGAAGCGAATCCTGCAAATGCCATTAAGCCGGTAAGGGCTGCAATTTTGAAATGTTTAATTTTCATGAAAACTCCTTTATGTTATTGGGCAAATCGCCCATTTTCTGAAAATACAAATTGTCTCATTCTAATATATTTAAAAGAGATAATGCAAATAATTATCAAAAAATATCATTTTGTCAATCGCTTAGAATGATTCGATAGATTACGTAAAGATTCATCGATAGTTCAGAAACATTTTATGGATAAAAAAAGACCGCTTGGTAGAACAAGCGGTCTAATTTTTAACGAAGATTACAAAATGTTTTTTTCGCCACGAGAGAGGCTAATAACCCCCGATCTTACGATCTCTTCCACAGAAGTTTCTTGTTTAATAGTTTCAATGAAAGCATTTAATTTTTCACTCGAGCCAGAAAGCTGAATCGTGTATAGCTTCGGCGTGATATCTACGATTTGTCCACGGAAAATATCCACCATCCGTTTCAATTCATCGCGAGAAGAGCCAGTTGCCCGAACTTTTAATAACATGATTTCACGCTCAACATGCTCAGTTTGACTTAAATTGCTGACTTTAAATACATCAATTAACTTATGTAGTTGTTTTTCAATTTGCTCTAAAATGCCTTCGTCGCCTTTTGCTACGATGGTCATGCGTGAAAGCGTTGGGTCATCTGTCGGCGCTACGGTTAGGCTTTCGATATTAAATGCGCGTTGAGAAAAAAGCCCGACGACGCGTGATAATGCCCCAGATTCGTTTTCAAGTAATACGGATAGTGTTCTACGCATCTTTTTTCTCCGGTTTAGTTAAAATCATTTCATTCATAGCCCCGCCACGCACTTGCATTGGGTAAACGTGTTCAGTTTCATCCACTTTTACATCAACAAACACTAATTTATCTTTAATGGCAAAAGCTTGGGTTAATTTTTCTTCTAGCTCACTTGGGTGGTCAATGGTAATGCCAACGTGGCCATAAGCTTCAGCAAGTTTTGCGAAATCTGGTAACGAGTTCATATAAACTTGCGAATGGCGACCAGAATAGATCAAATCTTGCCACTGTTTTACCATGCCTAAGAAGCGGTTGTTAAGGCTAACAATCACAACTGGAGTATCGTATTGTTTAACCGTTGAAAGCTCTTGGATGTTCATTTGAATTGAACCATCTCCCGTAATACAAACCACGGTTGCATCAGGGTGGGCAAATTTTGTTCCAATAGCAGCCGGTAAACCAAAGCCCATTGTGCCGGCACCGCCCGAGTTAATCCAACGACGAGGTTTATCAAAACCGTAGTGTAGTGCAGCAAACATTTGGTGTTGCCCTACATCAGATACGATATAAGCATCGCCTTTTGTTAGCTTATGAATTAAGCGTACAACCGCTTGTGGTTTGATCACGCTATCGCTTTTCTCGAAGTTTAAGCATTCTTTCGCTTTCCATTCTTTAATTTGTTCCCACCAAGCGGTCAAATCTGCTTGGCTTTTTGCAAGATTTTCATCTTCTAAAAGAGAAAGAAGTTCATCTAATACATTTTTAGCAGAACCTACAATTGGAATATAGGCTGGCACGGTTTTAGAAATTGAAGCAGGGTCAATATCAACGTGAATGATTTTCGCATTAGGGCAGTATTTGCTTAAATTATTTGTTGTACGATCATCGAAACGTACGCCAATCCCTAAAATTAAATCACTTTCATGCATCGCGTTATTGGCTTCATAAGTACCGTGCATGCCAAGCATACCTAAGAATTGGTTATCAGAAGCAGGGAATGCGCCTAACCCCATCAATGAACTGGTTACCGGTAAATTGAGTTTTTTCGCAAAATCGGTTAATTCCGCAGCACAATTTGCATAAATTACCCCACCACCAATATAAAGTACTGGTTTCTTCGCGACTAATAATGCTTTTAATGCTTTTTTAATTTGACCTTTATGCCCTTGAACCGTTGGGTTGTAAGAGCGAAGGGAAACTGATTTAGGATATTCGTAAGTGAATTTATTCGCTGGGTTAACCATATCTTTTGGAATATCAATTAACACAGGACCAGGGCGTCCGGTTGAAGCAATATAGAATGCTTTTTTGATGATGTTTGGAATCTCTTGCGGATCTTTAATCATAAAGCTGTGTTTTACCACAGGGCGAGAAATACCTAACATATCGCACTCTTGGAAAGCATCTGTACCAATTAAATTTGAAGGTACTTGTCCTGTTAAAATAACTAATGGGATGGAGTCCGCATAAGCCGTAGCAATACCAGTAATCGCATTGGTTGCACCAGGGCCAGATGTCACTAATGCGCAACCGACTTTACCAGTTGAACGGGCATAGCCATCAGCCATATGGATGGCGGCTTGCTCATGGCGAACTAAAACGTGGTTAATGTTATCTAGCGTATGAATCGCATCATAGATATCTAATACTGCACCGCCTGGATAGCCGAAAACGTATTCTACGCCTTCGTCTTTAAGCGATTGTACGACCATTTCTGCACCAGAAAGTTTTTTCATTGAATACTCCTGAGATGTTGTGTTTGATAATCCTGCTTTTGAATTAGCAGTGTTGGTAAGAGCATTCTGCAAAAAATGAAAAAGATTGTCTAGATACCTAAAAATGGTGTTTTTCAATATTTAATCTCAAATAAATAGAAAAATCAGATTTAAATAAAATTAAAATGAATAATAATGCCATTTTTAGATAAATTATCGGGATTTTATAAAATGAACAGAATTTAATTTTTTTAAGGAGAGAGGATAAAAAATATAAAAAGTGTGATTTAGATCACACTTTTTATAAAGAAAATCTCAAGCTTGGTTAGAAGTTAATCAACGAAGTTTTCTAATCCTTGTTTAATGCGTTCTGCTTCCGCTAATTCTGCTTTTTCTTGCGTGCTCTGTTCAACAAGGGCATCGATTTCTGTTGTCAGTTTGGCAATTGCATTACGATAAGTAATTTCTAATGTTTCACGGCTAGTTGCGATTACGCCTTGATCGTTTAAGAAACCATCTTGCACATCATAAACCCATCCATGAATAGAAAGTGATTTTCCGCGCTCCCAAGCGGCTTTAACAATCGATGAACGACCAAGATTATATACTTGTTCTGCCACGTTTAAGCGGGTCAGCATATCCGCGCGTTGTTCCGAAGAAAGTTTGCCAAGTAGATGGCTGTGCTTAAACCAAAGATCGCGAATATGTAATAACCAGTTACTGATAAGCCCATAATCTTCAACGGTTCCCATTGCGGCTTTAATGCCGCCACAATTAGTGTGGCCACAGATGATGATGTGCTTAATGTCTAACACGTCCACCGCATATTGAACAACAGATAAACAGTTAAGATCAGTATGGATCACAAGATTGGCTACATTACGATGAACAAATAGCTCACCTGGGCCTAATCCAGTCAGTTTTTCTGCGGGAACACGGCTATCTGAACAACCAATCCAAAGGTAGGTCGGTTTTTGGTGTTCAGCAAGTTCTTTAAAATAATTTGACTGTTCATCTTTCATCTTGGTTGCCCAAGCGTGATTATTGGCGAACAGTTGTGCAATATCTAACATAATATCTCCATGTTATATTCGTTGGAATAAAGAACGGTGGTATTTGCAAAAAAGATTGCAAATTCCACCGCTTGTAAAAGAATGGAAAAGAGGCTTAAAACACAGATGTTTCTAGTCGTAATTCGCCTTTTTCCACGATGATCGCTTTTCCAAATTTTTTCACTAACGCTTCTTTACTTTTCGTTTCATCCAGCGTGTAAACTGGCGTGCTGTTTAGCACTTCCGTTAATCCATCCATTAACACCGGCATAAACATCGCTAATTTTTCCTGATATTTTTCTGGCGTAGCAGACCAACTTAACAAACGAACATCTTGTAAAAACAATGCACCTTTTTCGGCATCATAATAAGGTTTGGTATCTAAATTTAGTTTAACCTGCGCATTATGTTTTTTGCCTTTAGCCGTTAAAATGCCGTCTACAATGCCTTGGATTTCCACTTTCTTTTCATCAGTTCGCCCAATGCGAGTAATCAGATCGTGTAAATTATAGTCAAGTTCAAATAAACCCGGCACGCCAACATTATTTTGTAATGGCACTTTTTCTGCCAAGTGATTATGCAAATAATGGTTAATTTCTTGTTCACTAATGCTTAATGGACTGGCAAAAACCATTGAGGCAAAACCTACCGTTAATGAGACGGCAGTCAATTTATGTAAAAGTTTCATGAAAAGCCTCTTTCAGTTAGTGTTCAATCAAAAAAATCTGTAAAATGTTGTACTTTTGATAGCTAATATAGCAATTTAGTTCTGTGAAAGGAAATAATAAATGAAAAAAATCTTATTAGCATTAGTTGTGATGCTGAGCGTTTCAGCCTGTTCTTTCGGCGGTGGTATTAGTGCTGGTGGTGGCTCTAATGGCGTTGGTGTAGGTGTAGGCATTGGTTCTGGTATTAACTTCTAATGCATTGATATTTTGCAACATTGCAACATTTTGGCGGAATTTGACCGCTTGTATATAGACTGTTTATCTATAAGAGGATTTTATGAAGTACGAACTTAAGAAAACCAATGGCAATGCGCGCCGTGGTCGTTTAATTTTTTCTCGTCCAAAGGGCGAATATGTAGTGGAAACCCCAGCATTTATGCCTGTGGGAACTTACGGTACCGTTAAAGGGATGACACCCGAAGAGGTGGCAGCAACAGGTGCTCAAATTTTATTAGGCAATACCTTCCATTTATGGCTTAGACCAGGGCAAGAAGTGATGAAAATGCACGGTGACTTGCATGATTTTATGCAATGGCATGGCCCGATTTTAACCGATAGTGGTGGCTTCCAAGTATTCAGTTTGGGTAAATTACGCAAAATTAAAGAAGAAGGCGTGACGTTCCAAAACCCAATCAGTGGTGAGAAGATCTTCCTTTCGCCAGAGAAATCTATGGAAATTCAATACGATTTAGGTTCTGATATCGTAATGATTTTCGATGAATGTACACCATATCCGGCGACTTTTGATTATGCGAAAAAATCGATGGAAATGTCACTTCGTTGGGCAAAACGTAGCCGTGATCGCTTTGATGAATTGGAAAATCCAAGAGCATTATTTGGTATTGTTCAAGGCGGAACCTTTGAAGAATTACGTAAAGTTTCAGTAGAAGGCTTAGTCAATATTGGTTTTGATGGCTATGCGGTTGGCGGCTTAGCCGTGGGTGAACCGAAAGAAGAAATGCACCGCATTTTAGAATTTACTACGCCGTTATTGCCACAAGATAAACCCCGTTACTTAATGGGTGTGGGCAAACCAGAAGATTTAGTCGAAGGTGTGCGCCGTGGTATTGATATGTTTGACTGTGTAATGCCGACGCGTAATGCGCGTAACGGTCATTTATTTGTTAGCGATGGCGTGGTGAAAATCCGTAATGCGAAATATAAAAATGACACCAGTACATTAGATCCAGAATGTGATTGTTATACTTGTAAAAACTACACCAAAGCTTATTTATATCATTTAGATAAATGTGGTGAAATTTTAGGTGCAAGACTTAATACCATTCACAACTTACGTTATTATCAACGTTTAATGGCACAAATTCGCCAAGCAATCGAAGAAGATCGTTTTAACGACTTTGTTGTGGAATTCTATGCCAAAATTGGTAAAGAAGTGCCACCAATGCAAAAAGCATAATAGAAAATCAGGCGCATTCAGTGCGCCTATTTTATAAAGGAGAAACTATGCAACAGCTTCAACCTCAACAATTTGCGACTTGGGCAGAACCCATTGAAATGCTTTATGCTTGCCATAGCAAAGTAAAACGCTTTTGCAAACAGTTACAAATTTTGCCAGCATATTTAGCAGAAAATGGTGTGAATCAAGCGGTGAAAAATGATGTTCAGCAAATTCTAAATTATTTTAATCGCTCAGCACCACTTCATCATGAAGATGAAGAACAGGATTTTTTCCCTATTTTGGCAAGTAAAAAGCCTGAAGCACAAACAGCAATTGATGAGCTAGAAAAACAACATCATACATTGCATCATAACTGGGCATTATTAGCACAAGCATTAGAAGATTTATTAGCCGGTAAGCAAGATCAAATTGATGAAACGCTAATTCAACAGTTTATTGCAGGCTATGATGTGCATATTGCGATTGAAGAGCCATTATTTGAAATGGGCAGAGAATGCTTAGATTCAGAAACTTTATCTGAAATGGGCAAAATTATGGCGGCACGTCGCAAATTATAATGGAATATGAACTTGATTTACGGGCATATCTTTGCCCGTTACCTTTATTGATGACCCAAAAGGCATTGATAAAGCTTGCTAGTGGCGATAGCCTAAAGATTCACTTAAATCATACAAGCCAGTTAGACGATATTCGCCTGCTTTGTGAAGCAGAACAATATCAAATAGTTGATGTGCAAAATTATGAAGATGAAATTTGCATATTAATCAAAAAATAAGACCGCTTGTAGGCGGTCTTATTACGTTTACTCAATCCACTTAATCACTTCATCAGCTGGTTTGCGATATTTCTTCTTAATTTCTTTCGAACGATAACCGAAAGTTACCATACAAGAAACGCCCCATTCATTGGCATCAAATAAACCTGCTTCGCTTAAAATACGATTGACGGATTCATAATGAAAACCTTCAATTGGACAAGAATCAATTCCAATCATTGCTGCACCAGTCATCATATTCGCTAGTGCGATATAGGTTTGCTTGCTGCACCAATCAAATAAGGTTCTTTCACTATCAGTGATTTGAATATCTTCGGTTTGGAAAGTCTTGTAGCGACTTAAAGTTGCTTCAATTTGCTCTGGTGTTAAACCACGACGTTCAAGCGAATTGCGAAAAAAAGCACTATCATAACGCGCATTTTTCTTGGCTAAAAGCACCACTAAATGACTCATTTCATTCATTGGATGCTTGATTCCCCAAGTTACAGGTGCAATTTTTTCACGAATTGCTTCATTTTGTAGCACTAAAAATTGCCAAGGTTCAGAACCCACTGAGCTTGGTGAAAGTCGCCCTAACTCTAAGATATATTCCATATCTTCACGACTAATTTTTTTATTCGCATCGTAGTATCGACAAGCACTACGAAAATGAAAAGCATCTAAAACTTGTTGTTTCTCAATTGACATAATTTCCTCACAAATGAAATATCAATGAACGAATCATACACCTTAAGTCAAAATTTGCAAAAATTTTAAGAAATAAGACCGCTTGTGAGAGCCTTGATTTAAGAAGAGAAATCAACGTCTTAGCCTATCTTTGCGTTTACTTTCTGCCTTCAAAGTATTATTATTTCAACAATTTTTCATCGATAAATTTAGAGGATAGAATGCAAAACCTAGAAAGTTTAGTCGCACAGGCTGTTGAGGCAGTAAATGCAGCGGAAGATTTGGCGGCATTAGAAGCATTAAAAGTAGAATATTTTGGTAAGAAAGGGCATTTTACTGCGTTAATGCAGGGGCTGCGTGATGTGCCCGCAGAAGAGCGCCCAGCGGTAGGTCAGAAAATCAATGATGCTAAACAAATTGCGCAAAATGCATTAAATGCGAAAAAAGAAGCATTAGAATCAGCAGAGTTAAATGCAAAATTAGCGAATGAGCGTATTGATGTTTCTTTACCGGGTCGTAAAACAGAATTAGGTGGATTGCATCCAGTTTCTATTACGATTGAACGTGTGGTGAAATTCTTTTCTGAATTAGGATTTACTGTTGCAAACGGGCCTGAAATTGAGACCGATTATTATAACTTTGATGCGTTAAATATTCCGGCTCATCACCCAGCACGTGCAGATCATGATACTTTCTGGTTTGATGCTCAGCGTTTATTACGTACCCAAACTTCAGGTGTGCAAATTCGTACGATGGAGAAAGTTCAACCGCCTTTACGTATTGTAGCGCCGGGTCGTGTGTATCGTAACGACTACGACCAAACGCATACGCCAATGTTCCATCAAATTGAGCTGCTTTATGTAGATAAAAAAGCTAACTTTACTGAATTAAAAGGCTTGATTCATGACTTCTTAAAAGCATTTTTTGAAGAAGACTTACAAGTACGTTTCCGTCCTTCATTCTTCCCATTCACAGAGCCTTCTGCTGAGGTAGATGTTATGCGTTCTAACGGTAAATGGTTAGAAGTATTAGGCTGTGGCATGGTGCATCCGAATGTATTGCGCAATGTTGGTATTGATCCTGACGAATACAGTGGTTTCGCGGTAGGCATGGGCGTTGAACGTTTAACTATGTTGCGCTATAACGTAACTGATTTACGTTCATTCTTCGAAAATGACTTACGTTTCTTAAAACAGTTTAAATAATTTGCTTCGCTCAAAATCTCCCCCAGTCCTCTTTTTCAAAGAGGGATTAGGGGAGATTTGATAACGATGCAAAATAGTGTACAAGCGGTTAAATTCCGCAAGAATTTTACAAAATTGGAAAGGATATAAAATGAAATTTAATGAATCTTGGCTGCGTGAGTGGGTAAATCCTGCAATTTCCACGGAGCAGTTATGCGACCAAATTACTATGCTAGGTCTAGAAGTGGATGGCGTAGAACCTGTTGCGGGTGCATTTACTGGTGTGGTTGTAGGTGAAGTGGTGGAATGTGCACAACACCCAGATGCAGACAAATTACGTGTGACAAAAGTCAATGTAGGCGGAGATCGTTTATTAGATATCGTATGTGGCGCACCAAATTGTCGCCAAGGTTTAAAAGTAGCTTGTGCGACTGAAGGCGCAGTTTTACCGGGCGATTTTAAGATTAAGAAAACTAAATTACGTGGTCAGCCGTCAGAAGGAATGCTTTGTTCATTTTCTGAACTAGGCATCAGAGAAGATCATAGTGGTATTATTGAATTACCTGCAGATGCGCCTATTGGTAAAGATTTTCGTGAATATCTGAATTTAGATGATGTTGCAATTGAAATTAGTTTAACCCCAAACCGTGCAGATTGTTTAAGCATTGCCGGTATTGCTCGCGAAGTGGGGGTGATTAACCGTGCAGAAGTTGTTGCGCCTGAGGTTCAAACTGTAGCAGCAACTATTACAGATAAAGTAGCGGTGAAATTAGAAGCACCAGAAGCTTGCCCGCGCTATTTAGCGCGCGTAGTGAAAAATGTAAACGTGAAAGCAGCATCTCCTTTATGGTTGCAAGAAAAATTACGTCGTTGTGGTATTCGTTCTATTGATCCAATCGTAGATATTACTAACTTGAGCTTGCTTGAGTTAGGTCAACCGATGCATGCTTTTGATGCCGCTAAAGTTGATGGCGCAATCCAAGTTCGTATGGCAAAAGCGGACGAAGAATTAGTATTATTAGACGGTACAACAGCTAAATTACAACCAAATACATTAGTTATTGCAGATGATAAAGGTGCATTAGCGATGGCAGGTATCTTTGGTGGCCAAGCAAGTGGTGTTAGCCAAGAAACCAAAGATGTTGTATTAGAAGCCGCATTCTTTGCGCCATTAGCGATTACAGGCCGTGCTCGTCAATATGGCTTACATACAGATGCTTCACATCGTTTTGAACGTGGTGTAGATCCTGAATTAACTCGTCGTGCAATGGAACGTGCAACTGCATTATTACTAGAAATTTGCGGTGGTGAAGCGGGTGAAATTGTTGAGGCAGTGAGCGAGGCGCATTTGCCAAAACGTAATAACGTCACGCTTAGAAGAGCTAAATTAGATGCGGTAATTGGTCATCACATTGAAGATCATGTTGTAACAGATATTCTTACTCGTTTAGGCTTAAATGTTCGTTTTGAAAATGACACTTGGACAGCAGTTGCACCAAGTTGGCGTTTTGATATTGAAATTGAAGAAGATTTAATTGAAGAAGTTGCGCGTATTTACGGTTATAACAGCATTCCAAATAATTCTCCATTAGCACACCTTGAAATGAAAGGAACGCCTGAAAAATTATTGGAAGCGAGCCGTGTGCGTACAGCATTGGTAGATAGTGATTATCAAGAAGTCATTACTTATAGCTTTGTAGATCCGAAAATCCAACAGTTATTACATCCAGAACAGGAAGCGTTAGTTTTACCTAACCCGATTTCCAGTGAAATGTCTGCAATGCGCGTTTCATTATTAACTGGGTTATTGGAAACTATCGTTTATAACCAAAACCGTCAACGACCCCGTGTTCGTATTTTTGAAACGGGATTACGCTTTATTCCAGATACTAATGCTGAATCTGGCGTGCGCCAAGAGCCTGTGTTTGCAGCCGCGATTGTAGGTGATAAACGTTCAACCTATTGGGAAAGCAAAGCAGAAGCAGTTGATTTCTTTGACTTAAAAGGGGATTTAGAGCGCATTCTGTCATTAACATCCGTACGTCATGATTTACAATTTGTAGCGAAAAGTTTCCCTGCATTGCATCCGGGACAATCTGCGGCAATTATGTTAGATGGTCAGGAAATTGGATTTATCGGCACTGTGCATCCAAGCATCGTACAAAAATTAGGAATTAAAGGTAAACCGGTTGTATTTGAAATTTTAGCGCAAGCTATTTCAGAACGTCCTATCCCTGCAGCGAAAGAGATTTCTAAATTCCCTGCTAATAACCGTGATATTGCGGTTGTGGTAGATAACAACGTTGCTGCAGGCGATGTATTAAATGTGTGCCGTCAAGCTGGTGGTGAAAAACTTATTGCGGTTAACTTATTCGATGTTTATCAAGGTGCAAATCTTGCTGAAGGTAAGAAAAGTTTAGCTATTAGTTTAACTATTCAAGATGCGGAAAAAACGTTAGAAGAAGACGAAATTAATGCGGTGATGCAAGCAGTATTATCTGCGCTAGCAGAGCGCTTTAATGCAGTGCTTCGTGACTAATAAATGGGTTGACCCGAAAAAGGATATTTTATGGCATTAACAAAAGTGGAATTAGCGGAAGCATTAGTGGCAAAAGGCTTTGATAAAGCGCAAGCAAAAGACTTTGTCGAACAATTTTTTAATGAAATCCGTAACGCATTAGCCTCTGGTAAAGAGGTGAAATTATCTGGTTTTGGTAATTTCCAACTGCGTGAGAAAAAAGCACGCCCTGGGAGGAATCCTAAAACTGGTGAAGAAGTTTCGATTTCTGCGCGCCGTGTCGTCACTTTTAAAGCTAGCCCTAAAATGCGAGAACGGGTCAGTGCATTTAAAGCAAAAAATTAAGTAGATTCTTCCGTAGCAATACGGAAGAATGACTAAGAGGATATGTTATGAATTATCGTTCACCCTTGAAAGTATTGGCATTAGCAACTTTTTCGGTAATTTTGACCGCTTGTTCATCAAGTACCAATCAAAACGTGAAAGGGCCAATTAAAGCTAAAGCAGGTATCTTCAAAACCAATCGCGTGATCTCAAATTTAGATGATCAAATTATGGTGATTGCCAATTTAAGTGAACATCAGCAAGAATGGCAAGGTACTCGTTATCGCATTGGTGGAAATTCAAAGAGTGGCGTAGATTGTTCCGGATTTATGCAAATTACCTTCCGTGACCTATTTGGCATTGATTTACCAAGAATGACTGTTGATCAGGCCAAAGAAGGAACGAAAATTAGTAAAAGCGAATTAAGAACGGGCGATTTAGTCTTCTTTAATACAGGAAGAGGCCCCAATGGTAAGCATGTGGGGGTCTATGTTAAAAACGGGCAGTTTTTACATGCTTCAACTAAAGGCGGGGTGATTTATTCTGATATGGATTCTCCATATTGGACTAAAACATTCTGGCAAGCACGCCGGTTATAATTTTTATATTGTTTGGCTAAAAGTTTGAAGCAGATCACAAAATCGAAAAGAAGTTCCTTGGAATCAAAAAATAAGTTTGAAAATTGTGTGAAACTTTCGTACTCTAAGCCTAACAAATATAAGTGTTGTTTTAACAACCTATTTATAAATTTGCTTTCCGAGTAGCCCCTGATTAGGGGCTTTTTTTTTAGGCTTTGAAATAGTCTAATAACGGTGTTGGATTTTCGATATATTGTGTCAAATCTCTGTTTTCTGGGTGGCCGATATAAGGAATTTGTCCAAGCAATGGTGCATCAATTTGTTTGGCAAGTAATTCGACTAATTTCGTATAATGACGTAAACCAGGATTGATACGATTTGCAACCCAACCTAGCAATGGTACCCCGCGCGCTTTTATCGCTTCTGCAGTAAGCAAAGCATGGTTTACGCAACCTTCTTTTATTCCAACTACTAATACAACCGGCATTTGATTTTTTTCTACCCAATCAGCAAAACTAAACTGTTTTTTGATTGGTGTTAACCAGCCATAAGTGCCTTCAACCAAAACATTTTGATAATTCTCTTTTAAGCGTGCGAGATCACTATCTAATTTTTCAACTTGAATGCGACGAACCGCATCCAATGCAGCAAACACAGGCGTGCTTGAATGTTTGAAGGTATAACTATTGATTTCTTGATATGACACAGGCTGTGTGCAGCTATTGAGTAGTATTAGCACGTCAGAGTTATCTTCGCTAGCATAATCATTATAAATAGGATCGGTCGGGAGTTCGTCATCTCCACCACAAGCGATGGGTTTATAAGGCACGATTTTATATTGCTGTTGTTGTAAAACTTGCAATAAGGCACGGGAAACGATGGTTTTTCCAACATCGGTATCGGTGCCTGTGATGAATAGCGCAGGCATAATTTGTCCTTTTTTTGTTCAAAGCTACGCTAGTCTAGCGGATTTTTTAAAGAGAGATCCTGTCCTTGATCAAATTTCCTTCATAAATTCCCTGTTTAATCGCACTACAGGCAATAAAAGGGCTATCCCATTCTAATAAACTGGTTACTAAATTTAATGGTGAAAGCCTAATACCATAATCAGCTAATTTTTGGGTAAGTTGTTCAAATAGCATGTCTTTAACAGGAAGTAGCGGGGAATTCAGCATAATTTTTTCACTAGAGAAAATGCTGAGCAGGTTCATTAACAGATGTGCTAAATGGCTAGTGACATGCTCTAAGATAGCCAATGCGGCTGGATTCACTTGCTCAATCTGTTGGCATAAGAATACAATTTTTTCCTCAACTTGCGTGAGCGTATTTGGTAAATAGCGGTCTATTAAAAATGCAAGTGCAGGGAAAGTGAGTTGATCTGCGATTTGATATCGTTGCGCTTGTGGATGCGTTTTTTGCATGTAGGCTGCGACTTCATCACTCATTGGCCCAAAAGAAGGGGTTAATAAGTGATTGATGTTCATATCTACATTTTTATGTAACAAGCTGCCATTAACCATCACGCCAAGTCTTAGCGTGTCGCCATGTTGTAAAAAAAGCACATTCTGATGGCTAATCAATCTACCGAGTTTTGATTCGGTAAGGAGCCAAAGTTGGAAGTGCTCATTGAGTAGAATGGGTTGAGTAAACTGTCCTTTTAGCGCATTAACAATTGCGCATTGCAAGGCTGAATTACCTAATTGGACAATGTCTGTTTTTTTGGCATTGATGCGGCCGATCACACTAACGGAAACTGCCAATAAACGTGCATCGACAAGCGGTCGTTTTTGCTCAAAATTTTGCAAAAAGCTAAGAATTTTTTCATCTAGGGCAGGATAATCTTCGGCAGAAACGGTATAATTTTGTGAATAAATTGTGGTTCCATTTAATTCACAGAGTGAAATTTCTACCTTGTTAGGAGAAACAATAATGGAAAGAAGTTGCCAATAAAAAGGTGAGATAGCAAGTCCAACTGCTGGGCGCCCTCGTGTCGTATGATTTTGAACAGTGCGTTCAAGAATAAATTGCTGATCAATTAACGACTTAGTGAGATTTGTAATTGAGGCTGGCGCAAAACCAGAAAGCTTCGCGAGATCTGTTCGAGAGATGAGTTCGAATTGTTCAACCAGATGATAAATTTTGCCAAGATGTTGCAGGCGGTTTTCAGACATCATAACATCCCCTTTATCCTTACTCAAAAAATCACTCCAGTCCTTTGAGCATTTTGCTCCAGAGTGGCTAAAGGATTCAATGAGTTTATACTTAGATTGTGATCTGCATCACATTATTTATTTCAAAACATAAAAAAATTAGTGAGAAAGTAATGGCTATACCTTATCTTTGGGTTGATTCCAATGAAAAATTACGTGAAGTTTGTGAAGCTGCTCGGCAAAAAAAAGTAGTAGCATTAGATACTGAGTTTATTCGCATTCGTACCTTTTACCCGCAACTAGGCTTGATTCAGTTATTTGATGGGCAAACCGTTAGTTTAATTGACCCGAAAAAAATCCAAGATTTTTCAGCATTTTGCCATTTGTTAGCCGATGAACAGGTGATTAAAGTACTGCATGCTTGTAGCGAAGATCTAGAGGTGTTTCAACATCGCTTTCAGCAACTGCCAACGCCAATGATAGATACTCAAATTATGGCAGGATTTTTAGGGCTGGGAGCCTCTATTGGATTTGCTAAGTTAGTGGCACATTATCTTGAGATTGAGTTAGATAAAGGAGCATCCCGTACGGATTGGCTAGCACGCCCATTAAGCGAAGTCCAACTTGATTATGCGGCTGCAGACGTTTGGTATCTCTTACCCATTTATCAAAAAATGCAAGAAGCTATGCAAGAAAATCGTTGGATGCCAGCGGTAAGAGAAGAGTGCGAACAATTATTGCAGAAACGTCAGAAAACAGTTAATCCAAATAAAGCCTATCTCGATATTAGCCAAGCATGGCAGTTAACGCCTCAACAATTAGCTGTTCTACAAGTATTAGCAAAATGGCGCCTAGAAGAAGCGCAAAAACGTGATTTAGCACTAAATTTTGTGGTGAAAGAGCAGAGCCTATTTGAAATCGCCAAAACGCAGCCTAAGCATACTTCTGAGCTACTGAACTTTATGCATCCGAATGAAGTCCGTATTCATGGCAAAAAATTGCTTTGGTTAGTAGAGCAAGGACAAGCGGTTCCTCAAGAGAATTATCCTGAAAAGATTAACCGTTTATTTGATGAAGTTGGTTACAAACAAAATTTAAAAGCGATGCAGCAAAAATTAGCAGAAATTCGACCGCTTGATCTGCCAGCTGAGCTGCTTGCTAGCAAACGACAACTTAATCAATTATTTAAATGGCATCGTCAAGGTCGCCCACAAACTAATTTACCGGAACTTATGCAAGGCTGGCGAGCTAACTTTGGGCAGTTAATTGCAGAAGTGTTGGCTTAGACTTTATTTATATGGTTAAAAAAGATAGAATTCATTAGAACATTATTCTAAAAAGGCAAAAAAATGGAAAATAAAAAACTGCCAAAAGCACTTGATGCAATTGACTTTAAAATTTTAAATGAACTACAACGTAACGGAAAAATTTCTAATATTGAGCTTTCTAAACGTGTTGGGTTATCGCCTACACCTTGTTTAGAGCGGGTTAAACGTTTAGAAAAACAAAATGTTATTATGGGTTATCGCGCTTTGCTAAACCCAGAATTACTAGAAGCACCACTTTTGGTGATTGTTGAAATTACCTTAGTCAGAGGCCGTCCAGATGTGTTTGAAGAATTTAACAATGCTGTTCAGCAATTAGATGAAATTCAAGAATGTCATTTGGTTTCAGGGGATTTTGATTATTTACTGAAAACCCGTGTAGCAGATATGGCGGCTTATCGTAAATTACTGGGTACCACTTTATTACGTTTGCCGGGGGTGAATGACACACGCACTTATGTCGTCATGGAAGAGGTCAAACAGACAAACTATCTCCTGTTAAAATAAGGAAGGATTGTGATTAAATCATCAAACGGAAAGCAAAAATTCATTGATCTGATGCTTATTATAAGCGGGATCTTCGGCATTTATTTAATTGTTGCTTGGGCAAGTTATAGCCCGTTAGATAATGCATGGTCAGTTGCAAGTACGGTAACTGAAAATACCACACTGAATAAAACCGGCGCTTTTGGTGCATGGTGGATTGATCTACTTTATGCCTTTTTTGGAAAAGTGGCATGGTTAGTTCCTTTTTCACTAACTGCGGTTTCGCTCTATTTATTAGTGTTGCGCTTAGGAAGTCAATTAACCTATAAAAAAGTTACGCTCTATTTTATGAGTTTTTTACTCTTTATGGTCGGGTTAAGTGGATTGATGAGCGTATTGCTTTCTCATTCACCTTATTACCTTGCAGGCGGTTTTATTGGCGGGATGTGGCAGACTTATTTAGGTGAGTCATTGGGGCAATTTGCAGCACTATTATTGGCAATGGTGTGTACTGCATTAGGCTTTTATTTCTGTTCAGGGCAAACGGTGATCCCATTGCTTACCTCATTTTATGAGTGGTTAACGGTAAAAGATGCGCCGAAAATAACAAAGGCTGAAGTAACAGAAAATAATGAGAGTCATCTAGCAGAAACTGATACTCCTTTTACTTCAATGCCATCGGTGTCTACTGAACAAGCTGAGGATGAAATTCCTGATCTATCAAGCTCACCAGCATTAACCGATGTTTCTGTATTTAGACGTCCTAATATTACTGGATTATCGTCAACTCAGCCGCAAACTGCGAATGCTGAGCAAGACTCCCCATTGCATAGCGAACATGTAATGACGAACTTAACTGATCCCGCAATGTTTAAAGTGGAAAGTGAAGTTAAATTACCGAAAGTAAATGTGCAAGGCTTTACGCCAGGCAGTTTGCCTACAATGGAAGACGCGCCAACTTTATCGCAAGCGGATGAAGTTTATGAACCTTTTGATGTTTCATTACCAACAGTAAAATTAGCAAATTACGCTGAACAAGATGACGTATCAGAAACACCGGCTATATCAGAAACTTTTGAAGTGGAAGTAGAGGCAGAACCTTCACATGAAATGAGTATTTCATTGATTGATCAAGAAGTAAAAGCACCAGCATTTATTCAAGAAAGCAGCCCGCTCTCTTCACGACCTGTGGTGCGCATGAAACCATTTGAAGAAGTGGCAATTCAATCTGAAACTGAAGAGAAAGATTTTGAAGCCGAACGAGCAAGGGCTTTTGAAGAGGCTGAAAAGCAGCGAATGGCTGAGGTTGCTGAACGCGCTAAAACTCAAGGGCTAGATGATACCTTTGAACAAATTTGGCAAAATAATAGTGAGAAAGAGCCTGTTTTCTCACCTTCTGCTGCAACCACGGCAGAGCTTAAACCAGCGGTTCAACCAAACAAACCAGCATCAGTAGATTATCCTAAAGGATATGGCGAGACGTTAATTCATCCCTTATTACAACGTAATAAGGTAACAGAAAAACCGACTACACCGTTACCAACGTTAGATTTATTAGATAGACATCCGCCAAGTAGTCAGCGAGTTACAGAAGAAGAAATTCTTTCCACTTCACACCGTGTTGAAACAGCTTTAGCTAATTATGGTGTTAAAGCAACGGTAGAAGATGTATTGGTGGGGCCAGTCGTTACCCGCTATGAAATTAAGCCTGCCGCAGGGGTAAAAGCGGCAAAAGTGACTTCACTTGCGAGTGATTTGGCGCGTGAGTTAATGTTTAAAGCGATCCGAATTACCGAAGTGGTGCCCGGTAAACCTTATATGGGGATTGAAGCGCCGAATGCATTTCGTGAAACCGTTTGGTTGCGTGATGTATTAGATAGCGATGCTTTCCGTCATAGTGATGCAAAACTGCCAATGGCATTGGGGAAAGATATTAGTGGTCAACCAGTTGTTGTTGATATGACGAAAATGCCTCATTTATTGGTGGCTGGGCAAACAGGTGGTGGTAAATCGGTAGGCGTAAATACTATGATTTTAAGCCTGCTATTTAAACTGACTCCAGAGCAAGTTCGTTTTATTATGATTGATCCGAAAGTAGTTGAGTTATCTGTTTATAATGATATTCCACACTTGCTGACGCCAGTCGTGACGGATATGAAAAAAGCTGCAAATGCTTTGCGTTGGGCAGTGGAAGAGATGGAAAGACGTTATCAGTTAATCAGCTATTTACAGGTTCGTAATATTGAGGGTTATAACGCGAAAATTGATCAAGCAACGGAAATGGGGATGCCGATTGCAAACCCAGCTTGGAGACCGGGTGATAGTATGGATGCCATGCCACCAGCGTTAGAAAAACTTAGCTATATTGTTTTAATTGTAGATGAGTTTGCTGACTTGATGATGAGTGCGGGTAAAGAAGTTGAAGAACATATTATGCGCATCGCACAAAAAGCGCGAGCGGTGGGAATTCACTTAATTCTTGCAACTCAACGCCCTTCAACGGATGTGATTACAGGGGTTATTAAGGCTAATATTCCAAGCCGAATTGCGTTTACTGTTGCAACGCAAATTGACTCCCGTACGATTTTAGATGCTGGCGGCGCAGAATCACTACTTGGTCGAGGAGATATGCTTTATTCCGCTTCGGGAAGCCCTGAGATCTTGCGTGTACATGGTGCCTTTATGGATGACAACGAAGTTATCCGCGTGGCAGATAACTGGCGCGCGAGAGGTAAACCAAATTATCTTGATAGTATTGTTGAGTCTGCAGAAGAAGAGGTTGCCAATAATGGCGATACAAGTGGTATGCTGTTAGATTCACGCTTTGATGAAGTGGCAGAATTCGTGATCGAAAGTGGAGTAACTTCTATTAGCGGTATTCAGCGCCGCTTTGGCTTAGGTTTTAACCGTGCAGCAAAAATTATCGACCAAATGGAAGCGCAAGGCATGATTTCTGAGCCAGGCAAAAATGGCAAACGTGAAGTGCTAGCAAGATAATCCTTCTCACAAGCGGTCGAGTTTTCGCATAATTTTGCAAAAGATGGCGTAAATTCGACCGCTTTCGTTTATGCTTCCCGAATTAAGGATAGGCGATAGTCAGATATTCAGATAGAATAATTCACAATATAAAAAAACATAAATAAGGAAAACACAATGTCTTATAAAAATAAAAATGATGATCTTCGGATTACTAAAATTGAAGAGCTTTTGCCTCCGGTAGCGCTATTAGAACGCTTTCCAGCAAGTGAGATTGCGGCTAAAACTGTAGAGAAAACACGCCGTGCAATTCATCATATTATTCATGGAACAGACGATCGCCTATTAGTGGTTATTGGGCCATGTTCAATTCATGACCCAAAAGCCGCGTTAGAATATGCGCAAAAAATTAAAGCTATACGTGATAACCCAAGAATTAGTGAGAACTTAGAGGTCGTGATGCGAGTGTATTTTGAGAAGCCACGTACAACCGTTGGTTGGAAAGGTTTGATCAACGATCCGCATTTAGACGAAAGCTATGCTTTAAATGATGGCTTACGCATTGGTCGTAAAGTGTTATCTGATATTAACGATTTAACCGTGCCAGCAGCAGGTGAATTCTTAGATATGATTACGCCACAATATATGGCTGATTTTATGAGTTGGGGCGCAATTGGTGCCCGTACAACAGAATCACAAGTTCATCGTGAATTAGCTTCAGGGTTATCTTGTGCAGTAGGCTTTAAAAATGGTACCAACGGTGGGGTGAAAATTGCGTTAGATGCAATTGCTTCAGCGGAGTCTCAACATCATTTCTTATCGGTAACGAAATTTGGTCATTCAGCGATTGTAACCACGGCAGGAAACCCAGATTGCCATATTATTTTACGTGGTGGCGATAATGGTACGAATTATGATGCAGAATCTGTAGCGAAAGTCTGTGAAAGTATTGCGAAAGCAGGCAGACGACCTCATGTGATGGTGGATTTCAGCCATGCAAATAGCCAAAAACAATTTAAACGCCAGATGGATGTTTGCGCAGATGTTTGCGCACAAATTGCAGGCGGTTCAGACTATATTTCTGGTGTGATGATCGAAAGTCACTTAGTTGAAGGTCGCCAAGATCTGAAAGCAGGTCAAACACTTGCAGATTTAGTTTACGGACAAAGTATTACTGATGCGTGTATTGGTTGGGAAGACAGCGAAAAAGCATTATTCGCCTTAGCTGATGCCGTAGCAGAGCGTCGTAAGAAACGTGCTGAATAATTTAGATTTAATAGGGTGGGACGTTCCCACCTTTTATTTTTATGGTGTGGTAGCACCCAATAGGAAAAAAATATGACTCAAACCATTCTCGCGCTAGATACCGCAACAGAAGCTTGTTCGGTTGCGTTAACGCATTTAGGCAAAGTGACGTATTTAGACGAACTTAGCCCACGTACTCATACTCAGCGCATTTTACCGATGATTGATAAATTATTAGCAAAAGCAAATATTTCGTTACAAGAGGTTGATTATTTAGCCTTTGGGCGCGGGCCAGGGAGTTTTACGGGCGTTCGTGTTGGAATTGGTGTCGCACAAGGTTTAGCCTTTGGGGCCGAATTACCTGTGTTAGCAATTTCCAATTTAATGGCAATGGCAGAGCAAGCTTATCAAACAGAAGGGGCTACCAATGTTATTGCTTTAATTGATGCCAGAATGAATGAAGTTTATTTCGCGCAATATCAACGAACCGAACAAGGCTGGCAAGAACTTGTACCAGAACAAGTTTGCGCACCTGAAAAAGCGATTGAACAATTTATGTTAGGGGATAATCCTACCGTTGTGGGTACGGGCTGGCAGGCTTATTCGCAATTTTCTGAAGAAAAACGACCGCTTGTTGTCAGTGAAATTACACTACCTTCAGCGCGATATATGCTTGAACTTGCTAAAATTGCAATCGCCCAAGGTAAAGTACAACAAGCGATGGAGATTGAACCCGTCTATTTGCGTAATGAAGTAACTTGGCAAAAATTGCCACATAAGCAGTAATTTAGAAATGAGCGAAGGACAAGTTTTTTAAATCAAGGATAAGGCTAAATGAAGAAGTTATTAGGGCTATTGTGTTTCTGCTTATGGGGCTGTAAACCGGCACCGATTTTGCCAGTGAAAGAACAAATTACAGTGAATAATACTTCAATCAATGTCATTTCCCCAGAAAATGCAATACCTGCTGATTTAGACGCACTAGAATTGAAAGAATGGTTAGCTGAACGCCCATCTATGGCAAACAAAGTGGTCAAGCTTTATTTTGAGCCAGAGCAGAGATGTTTTCAAAGAGGAGTCGGTCGTTCAGGCTATCAAAGTTGTCATTCCGTTCTTGAAAAAATTTGTTATTTAGAAAGTTTAGATTTTTATAATGAAAACCTGGCACAAATGGCATTAGAGGATCGAGAGCGTTATATTCGCCAATACTTTAAGATGTTAAAGAACGGGATGGTATATAGCCGACCATCTCAAGTTACATTTAACTTATTAGAAGATGGCGAAGATTATATTGTTTATGAAAGAATAATAGGGGAACGAGGCAGACCTCAGATTCTCGCAACTCTTGCTTTAAACCATTGGCTATTTAATGCAATATGCCAAGATTACTCTGTACCGACTATGGTAAGAGGGAGTGCTTGGGAAAAAATGCAAACCATTTCTTGGGTAAATGCTTTAGTTAAAGAAAATTCCCCAACAGAAACTCCAAAACAGTAAATGTTGAGTGTTTATCTTCATCTTTCTTAGAAATTAGATTGAGCTTTCTCATATAAAGCGCTAGAATTTAGCCGAATTAGTCGGGGTGCGCATTGTCGCTGAGATGATACCCGTGAACCTGAAGCAGTTAATACTGACGTAGGAAACTAACATGCCAATCTTTCATTTTTCTTTTCTATCTACTTACTTTGCTTGTTTACCCTCTACGAGATTCAGTGTTATTGCCATTATTTTGGACACCGAATAAAAGGAGGGAAATATGTCTATTCGGCAAAACAATAATCTAACTCAAGTGGCATCAGCTACTATGATTGGCACGGCCATTGAATATTTTGATAATTATATTTATGCCATGGCTGCTGTATTGGTATTTAATCATCAATTTTTTCATCAAGCGGATCCGCTTTCCAACCAAATTGCTGCACTATCTACACTTGCACTCACTTTTGTTGCTCGCCCATTAGGTGCGTTAATTTTCGGGCATTTTGGAGATAAATTCGGACGAAAAAATACCTTCGTGATGTCACTGTTATTGATGGGCTTTGCAACGATTTCCATCGGTTTATTACCTACTTATGAGCAAATTGGTATTTACGCAACCATACTGCTTTGCTTGTGTAGAATTGGACAAGGCATTGGATTAGGCGGAGAGTGGGGCGGTGCTGCGTTAGTGGCGATTGAAAACGCCCCACAAGAAAAACGCGGTTGGTATGGCTCATTCCCACAACTAGGCGCGCCGTTAGGATTATTATTAGCAAATGGCGCTTTTTTGCTGGTAGGAATTTGGGCTGGGCAAAGTAATTTAGTTGAATGGGCTTGGCGTATTCCATTTTTAAGCTCAATCGTGTTAGTTGCCATAGGCTTGTATGTCCGCTTGAAATTAACTGAAGCACCGATCTTTCTTGCTGCGTTAATCCAAAAACAACCGACACGAATCCCGATGATGACGGTTTTGACCAGCCATTTTAGACCATTTATGCTTGGCATGTTTGCTTGTATGGCAGGCTATGTGTTGTTCTATATTATGATCGCATTTAGTCAAATCTATGCAAAATCTGCACCAACCATTTCAGAAGCGGGTTTTAAAATGGGGCTAGGATTTTCGCCTCAATTATTTACTGCATTGTTAATGGCAAGTGCATTTTCATTAGCGGCTACGATCTATTTATCCGGTAAATATATTGACCGCATTGGGCGTCGTATTTGGATGATTTGGACAACCGTCGGTGTAGCTGTATTTGGTTTAGCTTTACCATGTTTCCTAGAAAATGGCAGTGCTGTTAGCCTATTCTGGTTTTTAATTATTGGCATGGGGTTAATTGGTTTAGGTTATGCACCGCTAGCAAGTTTCTTGCCAGAACTATTCCCCACACACGCCCGATATTCTGGCGCATCGCTAACGTATAACTGTGCAGGACTTTTAAGTGCGAGCGTGGCAACAATCATTACTTTACCGCTAAATGCACATTATGGATTGAAAGGAGTTGGACTTTATTTAGCTGCTAACGCAGTATTGAGTTTGATAGGCTTATGGTTTATGCAAGAAACTAAAGATGTGGAATTAGCGTAATTAGTTCTAAAAAATACAAGCGGTCATATTTGTAAAAAGTTTTGCAAATATGACCGCTTGTTTTATTAACAGGATTATTCTACCCAATGTTTTTTCTTGGTGGTTTTACCAATTCCTGGGTTGAAGCTATTGGTTGGGTCGAGTACTTTATAGAATTTACGCAATTCTGGTTTAGCTTCATAAAGGTGCCCTACGTTGTGTTCTGCTGGATATTGTGCGCCACGTTGGTCAAGCAATTTGAGCATGTCATGCTCTAGGGCTTCACAATCGTAGCCTTTTTTCACAATATAATCTTGGTGGAACACATGGCACATAAAGTGACCGTAATAGAGCTTATGGCTAATTTTGTTATCAATTTCTGGCGGAAGAACTTCAAACCATTCATTATCATTACGGCGAAGCGCAACGTCTAATGCCACGATTTCTTCCACTTCTTTTTCATGAATAGCGCGATAGCGAATTGCTGCACTTGCAACTGCGAAACGATGCAACATGGCTGCTTGGGTTTCTTCGGCGTTACATTCAAAATATCCGCCTTTAGTGGCATCACTAAAATAAGTTTTTAAGAATTCACGCGCTTCTTGTACGCCTTTTCCTCCCATTTTCACGATTAAATGGTGTTCATATTTATCGCGATATGTCCACAAGCTTTTTGGCAGATGTTCTGGCATCGCTTTTGATAAGAGTTGCATAAATTTATCGCTTAAATGGTGTGGTAAGAACGAGAATTTTTTCGCAATACGATCAACATTAGCTTTCAATGCAAAGAGTTTCGGTAACCAGTGTGTACCGAATTTTTTAATCACCCAGAAGGTATCTTTTCCATAACGTGCTGCCACATCAAAAGCATCACGATGAATGTATTCGCCTGAAATCGGTAGCACTTCAAAATTGGCTAACATATGGCGGCGAATGTCGTTAAGTGTTTGAATTTGGTTTGTGCCGATGTAGAACACCGCCGTATTTTTCTCTAATGGGAAAGTATCTAAACGCACGGCAAAAACAGCCAGTTTTCCTGCAGAGCCGGATGATTCATAGTGACGGCTTGGGTCTGCATTAAAGCGCGCAGGGCTATCTTCATCTACTTTACGAACATGGTTGCAGTAGTGATGGTCATGGCCTTTTCCGCAATCTCTTTGAATATCTTTGCGTTGGTAGTGGTGACCTTGTAAGTTCGTTAAAATTTCTTCTGGGGTTTCGCCTAAATCAATACCTAAATGGTTTTTAAGTTCTAATTCGCCATTTTCATTTAATTGAGCAAAGAGTGCCATTTCGGTATAAGCTGGCCCACGTTGTACTAAAGCTCCGCCAGAGTTATTACAAATCCCACCGATAACGGAAGCACCAATACAAGAAGAACCAATAACTGAGTGAGGCTCTCTTTCGTGCGGTTTTAATAAATTTTCTAATTCATTGAGGGTTGAGCCAGGGAAACAGACAACTTGTTCGGCATCGTTAATGAGTTGAATGTCTTTCATTAACATGGTGTTGATGATAACAATATCACGATCATAATCGTTCCCGCTAGGCGTTGAACCCCCTGTTAAGCCCGTATTTGCAGCTTGGTTAATTACAATCACATCATGCGCCACACAGGCTTTTAGCACGTTCCAGAATTCTAATAATGTAGCAGGTCTCACAACCGCAATCGCGTTACCTGTGCCAAAACGATAACCACTGCGATAAGCCTCATTTTTTGCCGCATCCGTAATAATATGTGCGTGACCGACAATGTCGGTTAATTGAGAAATAAGTTGTTGGGTTGACATAATAAATCGCCCTTTATTTGAGTTGGGTTAGAAAATCAAGCAGTTATGCTAACAAAATCAAGAATTAAAAAATGTGAGATAAATCACACAATCAATAAAAAATAAATAAAAGTAAAACCGTGATTTTTGCAAAAACGCCATGAAATTCGACCGCTTTCGCTTTAAAAAAGCGTGATTCTCTACTACAATCCTGAGCCTAAGAAAAATAAAAAGGACACATTATGCAATTTATCAACATCGCAAATGAGGGCGTAAAATCGCTTTCTCCATACCAAGCCGGCAAACCAATTGAAGAATTAGAACGAGAGCTTGGCATTTCTAACATCATTAAACTGGCTTCAAACGAAAATCCGTTTGGCTTTCCTGAAAGCGCTAAACAAGCGATTATGAGTCAATTAAATGATCTTACTCGTTACCCTGATGCCAATGGCTTTGAATTGAAAAAGACGATTGCGCAAAAATTTCATATTGAACCCAATCAAATTACATTGGGTAATGGATCCAATGATTTATTAGAACTATTTGCTCATACTTTTGCTAGCGAACAGGATGAAGTGATTTATTCGCAATATGCCTTTATTGTTTATCCATTAGTCACAAAAGCGATCAATGCAACTGCGCGCGAAATCCCTGCTAAAAACTGGGGGCATGACTTAGACGGTTTTCTAGCTGCGATTAACGAGAAAACCAAACTGATATTTATCGCCAACCCCAATAATCCAACCGGAAATTTTTTAACGCATGCTGAGCTAGAGGCTTTTTTAGCACAGGTGCCATCACATATTATTGTGGTATTAGATGAAGCTTATACCGAATTTACCACACCTACTGAGCGGGTAGATAGTTTTGCGTTATTAGCTAAATATCCCAATTTAATCGTTTCACGCTCGCTTTCCAAAGCATATGGCTTAGCTGGATTGCGTATTGGTTATGCTGTTTCAAATGCTGAAATTGCAGACTTATTGAACCGCGTGCGCCAACCGTTTAACTGCAATAGTCTAGCCTTGGCTTCTGCGATTGCCGTGTTAAATGATGATGCTTTTGTTGCTAAAGTCGCTGCCAATAATCGCCAAGAAATGCAACGTTATGAAGCATTTTGTCAGCAATACCAATTAGATTTCATTCCCTCAAAAGGTAATTTTATTACCATTGATTTTAAACGCCCTGCGCAGCCGATTTATGATGCGTTATTGCATGAAGGCGTGATTGTTCGTCCGATTGCAGGTTATGGTATGCCGAATCATTTGCGCATTAGTATTGGCTTGCCAGAAGAAAATAGTCGTCTGTTTGAAGCATTACGCAAAGTGTTAAACCTACAATAATTTAAGCGAGAGAAAAGATGGAAAAAATCAGTTTAAATCCTATTTTGCGTGTAGAAGGCGAGATTAACTTACCTGGTTCAAAAAGCTTATCTAACCGTGCTTTGTTATTGGCAGCATTAGCACATGGCACAACGGAAGTCACCAATTTATTAGACAGTGATGATATTCGTCATATGCTAAATGCGTTGAAATCTTTAGGAGTGAGTTATGAACTATCCTCAGATAAAACCGTATGCACAATAACAGGCGTTGGCGGTGCCTTTAATTGGCAAAATGGGCTTTCACTTTTCCTAGGGAATGCAGGCACTGCCATGCGCCCGTTAGCGGCTGCACTTTGCTTAAAAGGACAACAAGAGGCAGAGGTTGTTTTAACAGGCGAACCTCGCATGAAAGAGCGTCCAATTAAGCATTTGGTTGATGCTTTAATTCAAGTTGGCGCAAATGTGCAATATCTTGAACAAGAAGGGTATCCACCGCTCGCAATCCGAAATACGGGGTTACAAGGCGGCAAAGTGCAAATTGACGGCTCAATTTCCAGTCAATTTTTAACGGCACTATTGATGGCGGCCCCACTTGCTGAAGGCGATATGGAAATTCAGATTATGGGCGAGCTAGTTTCAAAACCTTACATTGATATCACCTTGGCGATGATGAAAGATTTTGGTGTGACAGTAGAAAACCAAAATTATCAAACCTTTATTGTAAAGGGCAATCAATCTTATATTTCACCTAAGCGTTATTTAGTGGAAGGGGATGCTTCTTCTGCTTCTTATTTTTTAGCCGCAGGTGCTATTAAAGGAAAAGTAAAAGTTACAGGAATTGGTAAAAATTCAATTCAAGGTGACCGCTTGTTTGCCGATGTATTAGAGAAAATGGGCGCAAAAATCACTTGGGGTGAGGATTTTATTCAAGCAGAACAAGCACCATTGCATGGTGTAGATATGGATATGAATCATATTCCAGATGCAGCAATGACTATTGCAACAACAGCATTGTTTGCCGAAGGTGAAACGGTAATTCGCAACATTTATAACTGGCGGGTAAAAGAAACCGACCGTTTAAGTGCGATGGCAACCGAGCTTCGTAAAATCGGTGCAGAAGTTGAAGAAGGCGAGGATTTCATTCGTATTCAACCTTTGGCATTAGCGCAATTCCAAGCAGCGGAAATTGCGACTTATAACGATCACCGAATGGCGATGTGTTTCTCGCTAATTGCATTGTCAAATACGCCCGTGACAATTCTTGATCCGAAATGTACCGCCAAAACATTTCCAACCTATTTTTCTGAGTTCGAAAAGTTATCGATTCGTGCTTAGAGAATAAACAAGCGGTATTTTTTAGGGATTTTTTACAAAATTGCTTGCAAAAGCAGAAGTTTTCTCTATAATACCGCACATCAGACGCGGGGTGGAGCAGCTTGGTAGCTCGTCGGGCTCATAACCCGAAGGTCGTTGGTTCAAATCCGGCCCCCGCAACCAGTTTTATCAGCTCACATTCCGGTTATGGTCTGTGAGCTTTGTTTTATTATGTACTGCAAATTTGCAAAAAACAGAATAAAACAGACCGCTTGTAGAAAGTAATTTTCAATTAAGCGGGCGATACCTTAAATTCGTATCATAAAGAGCTGGTAAGGCTCTTTTTTTATATCTGGAGAAAAATTTTGGCTACATTAGAACAAAAGCTTACTGAGCTGACTCAAGATACCATTGAAGCAATGGGGTGTGAGCTAGTCGGCATCGAATGCCAACGTGCAGGGCGTTATTTAACTGTACGTATTTTTATTGATAAAGACGGTGGCGTGACTATTGATGATTGTAGTGATGTTAGTCGTCAAATTAGCGCTATTTTTGACGTAGAAGATCCAATTGCTGATAAATATAATTTAGAAGTGTCTTCACCAGGTTTAGACCGTCCATTATTTAACTTAGCGCATTATCAACGTTTTATCGGACGTGAGGCTGTTATTCATCTTCGTATTCCGATGTTCGATCGCCGTAAATGGCAAGGAAAAATCGAACAAGTTGAAGGCGATTTTATTACTTTATTAGTGGATAACGAACCGTGCCAATTTGCTTTCGGTAATATTCAAAAGGCTAACTTAGTGCCAGTATTTGATTTTTAAATTTAATTATCTAAGAGACATTTTCAATGAGTAAAGAAATTTTGTTAGCCGCTGAAGCGGTTTCAAACGAGAAACAATTACCAAAAGAAGCTATTTTCGAGGCATTGGAAACAGCTTTAACTATCGCAACCAAGAAAACTCACGAATTAGATATTGATATTCGTGTTGTAGTTGATCGTAAAACAGGTGATTTCACAACTTTCCGTCGCTGGTTAGTCGTAGAACAAGTTCATAACATGACCCGTGAAATTAGCTTAGAAGCAGCACAATTTGAAGATCCAAATGTGCAATTAGGTGATGTGGTTGAAGACGAAGTAGAATCAATTGAGTTCGGTCGTGTTGCAATTCAAACTTTTGGTCAAGTGGTAAAAACCAAAATCCGCGAAGCTGAAAAATGCAAAATCATCAACGAATTCCGTCCAGATGAAGGCAAGATCATCAGTGCAACGGTTAAAAAAGTAACCCGTGATAATATTTTCCTAGAACTACAAGGTAAGAGTGAAGATATTAAAGGTGAAGCGGTTATCGTTCGTGAAGATATGTTGCCTCGCGAAAACTTCCGCCCAGGCGACCGTGTTCGTGGTGTGCTTTATGCAATCAAACCAGAATCAAAAGGCCCACAAATTTTCTTAACGCGTTCTAAACCAGTAATGCTTGAAGAATTATTCAAACTGGAAGTGCCAGAAATTGGTGAACAGCTGATTGAAATTAAAGGTGCGGCACGTGATCCTGGTTCTCGTGCAAAAATTGCCGTGAAATCAAACGATAAACGTATCGATCCAGTTGGTGCTTGCGTAGGTATGCGTGGTTCACGTGTCCAAGCCATTAGCAATGAATTAGGTGGCGAACGTGTAGATATCGTGCTTTGGGATGATAACCCGGCACAATTTGTGATTAACGCAATGGCACCAGCGGATGTAAGCTCAATCATCATCAATGATGAAGCACATTCTATGGATATTGCGGTAGAGTCTGCAAAATTAGCACAAGCAATCGGCCGTAACGGGCAAAACGTACGTCTTGCAACACAATTAACCGGTTGGGCATTAAATGTGATGACTGTTGAAGAGTTAGAGGCGAAAAATCAAGCGGAAGATGGTAAAGTGATTAACTTATTAACTTCTGCGTTAGAAATCGATGACGAATTTGCACAAGTGTTAATTGAAGAAGGCTTTGCCTCTTTAGAAGCGATTGCCTATGTGCCGGTTGATGCACTGACTGCAATTGATGGCTTAGAAGACGAAGATTTAGTCGAAGAGTTACAAGCGCGAGCGAAAAATGCACTGACGAAAAAAGCCTTAGAAGAGGAAGAAGCGCTTAAACAAGCGGATATCGATGAAAAATTATTAAATCTTGAAGGAATGGAACGCCATATCGCGTATAAATTAGCGGAAAAAGGCATTACCAACCTTGAAGAGTTAGCTGAGCAAGGCACAGACGATTTAGCTGAGATTGAAGAATTATCAGTAGAAAAAGCAGGTGAATTGATTATGGCTGCACGTCAAATTTGCTGGTTCAGCTAGAGGAGGAATTCATATGACAGAAACAACAGAGAAAAAAACGCTTTCGTTAGGCGGTGCACGTAAAACCACTAAAGTGAGCGCAACTACTGCTGGTGGCAAAACTAAAGCGGTAGAAGTTAAAGAGAAAAAACCTAAAATTGATGCTAAAGCATTACAAGCGAAAGCAGAGCAAGAAGCAAAATTAGCGGCTGAAAAAGCGAAAGCAGAAAAAGAAGCCGCAGAAAAAGCAGCAGCTGAAGCTAAAGCAAAAGCTGAGGCTGAAAAACAAGCTGCTGAAGCAGTAAAACAGAAAGAGGCTGCGAAAAAACCAGCGGCACCAGTAATGCCAAATAGCAAACCGAAAGCGGCAGCGCCAAAAGCAGAACAACCAAAACAAGAAAAAACGGTTGATCCTGAAAAAGAAGCGAAGAAAAAAGAAGAAGCCGAACTTCGCCGTAAGCAAGAGGAATTAGCGCGCCAAAAAGCAGAAATGGAAGCTAAACGCGCAGCAGAAAACGCACGCCGTTTAGCCGAAATTGAGCGTGAAGAAGCAGTAGATAATAACGATGATTTTGAAGATGAACGTTTTACCTCTAGCTATGCGCGTGATGCAGAGCGTGACAATGACCGCCGTAGTGAAGGTAACCGTAATCGTGGTAAAGGCGGAGTAGCCAAAGCGAAAAAAGGTGGCCGTGAAGACGATAAAAATGAACGTAATGCAGATCGTCGTAACCAAAAAGATATGAAAGGTAAAGGTAAAAATGGTAAGAAAGGGGCAGCCCTTCAACAAGCCTTTACTAAACCTGTGCAAGTTGTGAAAGCGGATGTTGTGATTGGTGAAACTATCACCGTGGCTGACTTAGCTAACAAAATGGCTGTAAAAGCAACAGAAATCATCAAGCTCATGATGAAAATGGGTGAAATGGTGACTATCAACCAAGTAATTGATCAGGAAACTGCACAATTAGTAGCGGAAGAACTTGGCCACAAAGTAATTCTTCGTAAAGAAAATGAGCTTGAAGAAGCTGTATTGGAAGACCGCGATGTGGATGCTGAAAAAGTCACTCGTGCACCGGTTGTTACTATCATGGGTCACGTTGACCATGGTAAAACCTCATTACTTGACTATATCCGTAAAGCGAAAGTGGCAGCCGGCGAAGCGGGTGGTATTACCCAGCATATCGGTGCATACCACGTAGAAATGGATGACGGCAAAATGATCACCTTCTTAGATACACCGGGGCACGCTGCATTTACCTCAATGCGTGCGCGTGGTGCGAAAGCAACGGATATCGTAGTGCTTGTTGTTGCGGCAGATGATGGTGTGATGCCTCAAACTATCGAAGCGATTCAACACGCGAAAGCAGCAGGTGCGCCTTTAGTAGTAGCAGTAAACAAAATCGATAAACCAGAAGCAAACCCAGATCGCGTAGAGCAAGAATTACTTCAACATGAAGTAATTTCTGAAAAATTTGGTGGTGATGTACAATTCGTTCCAGTTTCTGCGAAGAAAGGAACAGGTATTGATGATTTATTAGATGCTATCTTACTTCAATCAGAAGTACTTGAGTTAACCGCTGTAAAAGACGGTATGGCAAGTGGTGTAGTAATTGAATCATACCTTGATAAAGGTCGCGGTCCAGTTGCAACCATTCTTGTACAATCAGGTACTTTAAACAAAGGCGATATCGTTTTATGTGGCTTTGAGTACGGTCGTGTACGTGCAATGCGTGATGAGAACGGTAAAGAAGTAGAATCTGCTGGCCCATCTATTCCTGTTGAGGTATTAGGTCTTTCAGGCGTGCCGGCAGCGGGTGATGAAGCAACCGTTGTACGTGATGAGAAAAAAGCACGTGAAGTAGCTTTATATCGTCAAGGTAAATTCCGTGAAGTCAAATTAGCGCGTCAGCAAAAAGCGAAACTAGAAAATATGTTCAGCAACATGACTGAAGGCGATGTTGCAGAGCTTAACGTTATCGTGAAAGCAGACGTACAAGGTTCGGTAGAAGCAATTTGCCAATCATTACAAGAACTTTCAACTGCAGAAGTGAAAGTGAAAGTTGTGGGTTCTGGTGTAGGTGGTATTACTGAAACTGATGCAACTTTAGCTGCGGCTTCAAATGCGATTATGGTCGGCTTTAACGTTCGTGCAGATGCTTCAGCGCGTCGTGTAATTGAAAGTGAAAATATCGACTTACGTTACTATTCAATCATTTATGAACTATTAAATGAAATTAAAGCAGCAATGAGCGGTATGCTACAACCTGAATTCAAACAAGAAATCATTGGTTTAGCTGAAGTACGTGATGTCTTCCGCCATCCGAAATTTGGTGCAATCGCGGGCTGTATGGTAACTGAAGGTGTGATCAAACGTAACAACCCAATCCGCGTATTGCGTGACAACGTGGTTATTTTTGAAGGTGAGTTAGATTCTCTCCGTCGCTTCAAAGATGACGTTTCAGAAGTCCGCAATGGTATGGAATGTGGTATCGGCGTGAAAAACTATAACGATGTTAAAGTTGGCGACCAAATCGAGGTATTCGAAGTGGTTGAAATTAAACGCTCGATTTAATTCGTAGGGCGTGTGGACTTAGTATCATACGCACAAGTAAATACCTTGATTTTCGTGCGTGAACATTAGGTTCACCTTCCCTACAAGCGGTTGGATTTTGCAAAAGTTTTGCGAAATTCGACCGCTTTACATATACAAAAAAGAGAAAAATATGAGTAGAGAATTTAAACGCAGCGATCGTGTTGCGCAAGAATTAAAAAAAGAGGTGGCTATCATCTTACAACGTGAGGTAAAAGACCCGCGTATTGGAATGGTCACTGTTTCAGATGTTGAGGTTTCACGTGATTTGGCCTATGCCAAAATTTTCGTGACTTTTTTATTTGATAGCGACCAAGCTGCTATTGAACAAGGCATGGCGGGGCTTGAAAAAGCAAGTCCGTATATTCGCAGCCTTGTGGGCAAAGCTATGCGTTTACGTATTGTGCCGGAATTACGCTTTATTTACGATGAATCATTAGTTGAAGGGATGAGAATGTCTAATCTGGTTTCAAACGTGATTCGTCAAGATGAAGCTAAGCATAAAGAGGACTAATTGTGTCCAGACCTCGTAAAAAAGGGCGTGATGTGCATGGCGTCTTTTTGTTAGATAAACCACAAGGTGTTTCTAGCAATGACATCATGCAAAAAGTTAAACGCCTATTTAAAGCGAATAAAGCAGGGCATACTGGCGCGCTTGACCCACTTGCCACAGGCATGTTGCCTATTTGTTTAGGGGAGGCGACCAAGTTTTCCCAATTCTTATTAGATTCAGATAAGCGCTATGTGGTAACGGCTAAACTAGGTGAACGTACAGATACTTCTGATGCAGAAGGTCAGGTAGTACAAAGCCGAGAGGTGAATGTGGCTGAAGCGGATATTTTAGCTGCATTGCCGGCATTTCGAGGCGAAATCCTACAAGTGCCAACGATGTTCTCAGCCTTAAAGCATAATGGTAAACCTTTGTATGAATATGCCCGAGCTGGCGTTACCGTTGAGCGTGAAGCGCGTCCGATTACTATTTTTGAGCTCAAATTTATCGACTACCAAGCACCATTTTTAACACTAGAAGTGCATTGCTCAAAAGGCACTTATATTCGCACGTTAGTTGATGATTTAGGAGAAGCTTTAGGCTGCGGTGCGCATGTTACCATGTTACGTCGGTTAGCGGTTGCGGATTATCCGATTGAGGAAATGATGCCAATTGAAGACTTAGCACTCTTAGCCGATAGTTTTCCAAGTAGTGAATTAGACCGCTTATTATTGCCGATGGATACTGCTGTGACATCATTACCGCAATTAAATTTAACCGCCGAGCAAACTAAAGCAGTTGGGTTCGGTCAAAGAGTCAAATTTGAGAATCCACAAGCATTAAGTGGCTTAGTTCGATTATTTTCAGAAAATGGGCAATTCTTAGGTATTGCAGAAATCACGGTAGGGAATATAATTCGCCCTAACAGAATGGTTAATCTTTAAACAAAGTGGTGTTTTGCAAAAAATTAGTCAAAACAGACCGCTTGCTCATAAATCAATAGCATGAAAAAACACCTTTTAGCAATTTCTTTTAGTGTCGCGCTTGTTTTAGGCGGTTGTTCGTCTCAAACGGCTAATAAAGGCGGATATTCCAGTCTTGCGATAGATGCGCCTTATAGCAAACCACGTACACAGAATAACTTTAATGATTATGTGAACTTTTTAAAACAAAAGGCAGCGGGTGCGGGCGTGTCTGCTAAAACCTTGAAGTCACAGCAATTTATTCAATACAACGCGCGTTCAATTGAATTGGATCAACAGCAAGCTGCACGTCGTCGTGATCCCAATTTACCGCCACCGCCACCCAATCCAAACGGGGTGACGAATTATTTAAACAAAGTATTAAGCCAAAATAAAGTTAACCAAGCCGTTGACCATTGGTATGAATACGCAGCACCTTTAGAAAAAGCCAGCGCAAAATTTGGGGTACAGAAAGAGTACATCATGGCGCTGTGGGGAATGGAAAGCAGTTTTGGTAACCATCAGGGCGATTTTGATGTGTTATCAGTGCTAGCGACCCTAGCTTTCGATGGTCGCCGTGAAAAATTATTTACGCAAGAATTCGTCAATGCCATGAAAATGCTAGACGAAGGTACATTGAATCGCTACCAAATGGTGGGTTCTTGGGCAGGTGCTATGGGGCAAACTCAGTTTATGCCAACAGCGTATTTAAGCTATGCAGCAGATGGCGATGGCGATGGTAAAAAAGATATTTGGAACAATGAAGCGGATGCTTTTGCGTCCATTGCATCTTATCTTTCTACCGTAGGTTGGGATAATTCCTTATCATGGGGCGTTGAAGTGAAGCTTTCTTCGCCGATTGATATGTCATTTTCTGGTATTGAAGATAACAAAGCAAAAAGCCTTGGCGAGTGGCAATCTTGGGGCGTTTATTTAGCCTATCCAAATGGTCGTGAGTCAGCAAAATTGGCGAAAATGAATGTCAAAAAATTATGGCTAGTTCGCCCAGATAAAGAAGCTGGCAGAGCTTTCTTAGTCACAAGCAACTTCCGCACGTTAATGGATTGGAATAAATCAAATAACTTCGGTATTAGTATTGGTAAATTCGCTGACCGAATTTTAGAAGGTGTGGGGCAATAATCCTAAAAGCTAAACTCTCATGAGTTTAGCTTTTTTTATGTCTGAATTTGACTTTAAATGCAAAATAATTGCATAATTATGCAATAAATGTATAAAAGAGATTCTATTTTTTAATAGTGAGTGAATTATGCGTAACACAGAATTAGTTCAATGGTTTCGGCAGTCAACCCCTTATGTCAACATGCACCGAGGTAAAACTTTTGTGATCATGTTAGACGGTAATGCGGTAGCGCATCCTAATTTTTTCAATATCACTAATGACATTAGTTTGCTGCATAGTTTAGGTATCAAGATTGTCATTGTATTTGGTGCGCGTTGTCAAATTGGACAGCTATTGCAAACACATCATATCGAAAGCCGTTATCACCAACATATTCGTGTTACCGATCCTCAAACGTTATCACTGATTAAACAAGCCGTAGGGGGATTGCATTATGACATTATTTCTCGCCTTTCACTTCGTCAGCCCAATTCTCCAGTGTTAAATGTGGTAAGCGGAAATGCAATTTTAGCGCAACCTATTGGGGTGATTGATGGCGTAGATTACGGTTTGAGTGGGAAAATCCGCCGCGTAAATGTGGAAGCGATTGAACATCAATTAGCACAAAATGCAGTGGTTGTGATAAGTCCTATTGCACCGTCTGTGACTGGAGAAATGTTCAACTTACCATTTGAAGAAATTGCCACGCAAATTGCGATTAAACTGAAAGCAGACAAGCTAATTGGTTTTTGTGACACACAGGGATTACTGAATGCACAGGGTGAAACTATCACCGATATTCACCCCCGAGAAGCAAAACGTTACTTAAATGAGTTAATTACCAACGGTGGTTATCATCATTCCGCTGCACGCTTTTTACAAGCCGCAGTAGATGTATTAAATGCAGACATTAAACGTGCGCATTTAATTAGTTACATTGAAGATGGTTCATTGCTGCAAGAATTATTCTCACGCGATGGTATCGGGACACAATTTTCGCTTGAAAGCTCTGAGCATATTCGCATTGCGACTTCGCATGATATTCCGGGCATTTTAGAACTGATTCGCCCGCTGGAAGAGCAAGGTATTTTAGTGAAACGTTCGCGCGAGCAGCTGGAAATGGAAGTGGGCCGCTATACCATTATTGAGCGTGATGGGATTGTCATTGCTTGTGCTGCGCTTAATGTTTTTTCAGCGGAAAAAATGGCAGAAATGGCGTGCGTCGCTGTGCATCCAGATTATCGTGATTCATCCCGTGGCGATGTGCTTTTAGAGGCTATTAAGCGCCGTGCGCAAAAATTAGGGATTGAAAAACTTTTTGTATTGACGACTCGAACAACCCAATGGTTTCAAGAGCGAGGGTTTGAGCTTGCCTCTCCAGATGATTTACCTGCTTATAAGCGGGAGAATTACAACTATCAACGTATGTCTAAAGTGTTGATTTTAAACCTATAAACTTATCGCGCTACAAGTGGTCATATTTTCTGATTTTTTACAAATAGAAGGAAAAACTATGTTTTCTCGAACTTTACTTGCCTCTCTTGTTGGCACAACGGCCATCATGGCACAGGCTGCTCCAATGGATAAAAGTGATCCATTAGCCAATATCCCTTATTTCAATCAAACCGATAGTGGCTTTGATCTGACTTTTTCTCCAAAGCATTATCGTACTTTAGAAACGAAAGTGAACGGTGAAACAGTTAAATTCCGAGCTTTTGAGAAAATTGTTTATGTACAACATCCCGTTGAAGCAGATTATCAAACGCTGAATATTTATGTGCCAGAAGCTTATTTTGAAAATGGTAGTATCAATGGTTTTAATGCCAATACCGCGCCGATTTTCTTACCTAATTCAGTAGGTGGTTATATGCCAGCAAAAGCCGCCACTTATGATAAAAAAGGCTTTGGCAGTAGTGATAAACCTAATGCAATTGTTACTGCGCTTTCAAAAGGGTATGTCGTAGCCAGTGTTGGAGCACGTGGTAGAACACTTGAGAAAGATGGCAAATACACAGGGAAAGCACCGGCTGTGATTATTGATTTGAAATCGGCAGTCCGTTATTTACATGCAAACGATGCAGTTATGCCGGGCGATGCCAATAAAATTATCTCTAATGGAACGAGTGCAGGTGGTGCATTATCTGCTTTATTAGGCGCAAGTGGTGATCATGCAGACTATGAAGCTTATTTTGCGAGTTTAGGTGCGGCGAAAGCATCAGATAGCATTTTTGCGGTTTCAGCTTATTGTCCGATTACCAACTTAGAACACGCAGATATGGCGTATGAATGGGAATTCAATGGTGTTAATGATTATCGTCGAATGGATATGAGTCGTTTAAATGCAAATAGCTATAACGACCGTAGCCAAGCACTAGCCATGATCGAAGGGACATTAAAAGCAGAGGAAATTGCCATTTCTGATGAGTTGAAAGCTGCATTCCCCGCTTATTTAAATAGTTTAAATTTAAAAGATGCAAAAGGTCAGGCGTTAACCTTAGATAAAGAGGGAAATGGTTCTTTCAAAGAGTATGTGAAGCAGGTAATGGTTCGAGCTGCTGATAAATATCATAAGCAAGGTAATGATTTATCAGGCATTAAATGGCTAACTTTAGGTAAAGATGGCGTAAGTGATATGGATTGGAATGGTTATCTTCATGCGGAAAAACGAATGAAGTCACCACCAGCGTTTGATGCGTTAAATTTAAGTAGTGGCGAAAATAATTTATTTGGGACAGAAACAATTAATAATCGCCATTTCACGGCATTTTCTTTAGCTAAAAGCCAAGAGAAAGGCGATAAAGCCAAGTTAATGGCTGAGCCTGAATTGATTAAGTTGATGAATGCAATGAATTATATAGAAACTAGCCCAACACAACATTGGCGGGTTCGCGCAGGCACGCGTGATAGAGATACCTCTCATGCTATTAGTGCAATCTTAGCCATTAAGTTAAGTATGGCAGGAAAGAATGTAGATTATGAAACGCCATGGAATGTTCCACATTCAGGGGATTACGATTTGGAAGAGTTATTTAATTGGACAGATAGTATCAGTCGATAATGGCATAACATGGATAGTAAACAAGCGGTCAAATTTGACCGCTTGTTTGCAAAAACTAGCGCACTAAATACGCTTTTTGTTCTTCTAGTAATTGAGCAAGAAACGCCATAAATACTTTTACCTTTGGTGATAAAAAACGGCGATGCGGATAAAGTAGGCTGATATCAAATTGAGCTTGATGCGCGTCTGTTAAAATAGGCACTAGCGCACCAGATTGTAATTCATCTTTTAACAAGAATTTGGGCGAGTTGATAATGCCTTGTCCCGCTTTTGCCATGGCTACTAGTGCAGAACCATTATTGCTTTGAACGCGCGCTTGGGGTTGGATAATTATTTGTTCATCGCCAATATTAAATTTCCAAGCACGATGCATATGGTAAACCAAACATTGATGATTAGCCAATTCGCTTGGATGGGTTGGTGTGCCAAATTTAGCTAAATAAGCAGGAGAGGCGACAATAATGTTATCGGATGCGCCAATTTTTTTGACAAATAGTGAGCTATCTTCTAGTCGTCCAATTCTTAAAACTAAATCATATCCTTCAGCCACTACATCTACACGACGATCGCTAAATTCTAAATTTAATGTTACGTTGGGATAGTGTTCTAAAAATTGATTCAAATGCGGTGCAATAAAACGTGTACCAAAATCCATTGGAAGAGAAATAGATATTTGCCCTTGTAGTGAACTGGCAATATCGCTGATGCTGTCTTCTGCATCTTTTAAATCATTGATAATTGGTACACAGCGCTGATAGTAGAGCATTCCCGCTTCAGTTGGGGTGATTTTGCGGGTTGTACGATGTAATAAGCGAACATTTAAAAATGCTTCTAGTTGAGAAACCAATTTACTGGCCATCGCGAGCGACATGTTCATTTGTTTTGCTGCTTGGGTAAAACTTTGGGTTTCGATCACCTTACAAAAAAGGTTAATTGCGTTTAGTTTGTCCATTCTCTTCTTTTTCTGCTTTATTCTGTTGTAATTTCTGTTTAGCCTTGTTATCGTAAAAATAGCGCGTGAAAAAATCAACCCAAAAGGAATAATTTTGCGCAAATATTTATTTTTATTCATATTGAGTTAATTTCAGGTTAGGTAGATTGCTATGGGAAAATCATTAGTGATTGTGGAATCGCCTGCAAAAGCGAAAACCATCAATAAATATTTAGGTAGCGATTATGTTGTGAAATCTAGCGTTGGCCATATTCGTGATTTACCTAAAAGCGGTTCTGAGGAAAAGAAAGAACGAGCTAAGCCGATCTCAACAAAAGGCATGAGTGCTGAAGAAAAAGCCAAAGTAAAGGCAGAAAAAGATCGTAGTGCATTAGTTAAACGTATGGGCATTGACCCTTATCATGATTGGAAAGCGAATTATCAGATTATGCCAGATAAGGCAAAAGTCGTCGCAGAACTCAAATCATTAGCAAAAAAAGCAGACCATATCTATTTAGCAACCGACTTGGATAGAGAAGGGGAAGCAATTGCTTGGCATTTACGCGAGGTTATTGGGGGTGATGAACAACGTTTTAGCCGTGTAGTATTTAATGAAATCACTAAAAATGCGATTCAAAAAGCGTTTGAGCATCCAGATAATCTCAATATGGATCGTGTCAATGCACAGCAAACTCGCCGTTTTCTAGACCGCGTAGTGGGCTTTATGGTTTCACCATTATTGTGGAAAAAAATTGCTCGTGGTTTATCTGCTGGGCGTGTGCAATCTGTCGCAGTGAAATTATTAGTTGAGCGTGAGCGTGAAATTAAAGCATTCCAACCACAAGAATATTGGGAAATTGTTGCTAATACTTTTGCACAATGTAAACCCTTACCATTAGAGTTAGTTAGCTTTAAAGGCAAAAAATGGCAAGCGAAAAACGAAACGCAAGCCATGCAAGCGGTCGAAAATTTACAGCAATCTGCATTTGTTGTATCAGAAGTTGAGAAAAAGCCAACCGCATCAAAAGCGAGTCCGCCGTTTATTACTTCTACGTTACAACAAACCGCTAGCACCCGTTTAGGTTTTGGTGTGAAAAAAACAATGATGTTGGCGCAACGTTTGTATGAGGCAGGGTACATTACCTATATGCGTACCGACTCAACCAATTTAAGCCAAGATGCTTTAAATATGGCGCGTAGCTATATTGAAAGCCAGTTTGGCACCGAATACTTGCCAGCGAAACCAAATTTCTATTCCAGCAAAGAAAACGCACAAGAAGCGCATGAAGCCATTCGTCCTTCTGATGTTCGTAACACCATGCATGATTTAAAAGGAATGGATAAAGATGCTGAACGCCTTTATGATTTAATTTGGCGCCGTTTCTTGGCTTGTCAAATGCCACCTGCACAATACGATTCAACCAGTTTGAGTGTTCAAGCAGGTGATTATGAATTGAAAGCGAAAGGCCGTGTTTTACGCTTCGATGGTTGGACGAAAGTATTGCCAATTCAAGGCAAAACAGCAGAAGATCAAGAATTGCCAGCAGTCGAGTTAGGACAAACTTTAACGTTAGATACTGTGTTACCAAGCCAGCACTTTACCAAACCGCCGGCACGCTTTAGTGAAGCCGCTTTAGTTAAAGAGCTAGAAAAACGTGGTATTGGGCGTCCTTCAACATATGCAGCAATTATTTCGACCATTCAAGAACGTGGTTATGTTCGTGTAGAAAACCGTCGATTCTATGCTGAAAAAATGGGTGAGATTGTTACCGATCGTTTAGATGAATCTTTTAGCGATTTAATGAACTATGATTTTACCGCGAACATGGAAAAAACGCTGGATAAAATCGCTGAAGGTCAAGAAAACTGGAAAGCAGCATTAAACCGTTTCTTTAAAGATTTTTCTGAACAGTTAACGCAAGCAGAGCTTGATGAGCTTGAAGGCGGTATGCGTCCAAATAGCTTAGTGCCGATTGATGTGGCTTGTAATCATTGCGGCCGCCAAATGGCTATTCGTACTGCTTCTACCGGCGTATTTTTAGGTTGCACTGGTTATGCTTTACCTCTGAAAGAACGTTGTAAAGAAACCATGAATCTGATTCCTGAGGCGGAATTATTAAACGTATTGGATGATGAGACTGAAACCAAAGCGCTCATGGCTAGAAAACGTTGCCCAAAATGTGATTCAGCAATGGATAGCTATATGATTGATGCGCACCGTAAATTGCATATTTGCGGGAATAATCCAAATTGTGATGGCTATTTGTTAGAGCAAGGCTCATTTAAGATCAAAGGCTATGATGGTCCTGTTATTGAATGTGATAAATGCGGTGAAGACATGCATTTAAAATTAGGTCGATTCGGCAAATACATGGCATGCACCCATTGCGATAACACGCGTAAAATCTTGAAAAACGGAGAGGTTGCGCCACCACGTGAAGAGCCAATTGCGTTCCCTGAATTGAAATGCGAAAAAGCAGATGCATATTTCGTATTGAGAGATAGTGCAGTGGGGGTATTTATGTCCGCGCATAATTTCCCGAAAGTACGTGAGAGTCGTCCAGCAAAAGTGGCTGAATTGGCGCAATATCGTGAACGTTTACCAGAGAAATTGCAGTATTTAGCCGATGCGCCTTTAACTGATCCAGAAGGTAATCCAGCTATTATTAGCTTTAGCCGTAAAGAAAAACGTCAATATATCACCTCAGAAAAAGGGGGTAAGAAAACGAAATGGATAATGGATTATCTAGACGGACAATGGGTAGAACGTAAGAAATAATATTAGATAAGTAAAAGGCGAACATCATGTTCGCCTTTATTATTGCTTTTGCAAAAAAGTTTTAAAAATTAACCGCTTGTTACTTCTTCAGAAACCTCAACGATAGCAATTTGCGGACGTTTTGCGCCAGATAATTCTTCTAACATTTCCATATCATTGATCATAATATATTTACCCTGTACGGTAATCATGCCACTTTTTTGGAAACGCCCTAGTAAGCGGCTGATGGTTTCAATCGTTAAACCTAAATAGTTGCCGATATCGCCACGTGTCATCGTTAAACGGAATTCTCTGGCAGAAAAACCACGTGCTGCATAGCGTTGAGAAAGGTTATATAAAAATGCGGCTAGTTTTTCCTCAGCGTTCATTTTCGATAATAATAAAATCATCTCTTGATCGCTTTTAATTTCATGACTCATTAAGCGCATGATTTGATGGCGAATTTTCGGCATTTTACCCGCCAAGTCATCAAGAATTTCAAATGGAATTTCACAAATCATGGAGGTTTCAAGCGCTTGTGCAAAACCAACATGTTGCATATTCATAATGGCATCAAAACCAACTAAATCACCCGGTAAATGGAAAGCGGTAATTTGTTCTTCGCCACTTTCGCTTAAAGTGTAACTTTTGATAGTACCAGAACGAATAGCATAAATTGAACGTAATTCATCACCAGATTTGAAGATGATTTGAGATTTTTGAACCGGTTTTTTTCGCTCAATGATGTTATCAAGCTGAGTTAATTCATGCTCGTTAAGCGTGAATGGTAAACAGAGCTGGCTGATGCTACAATTTTGGCAATGAATTGTGCAAGAACGTCCGGTATGTTTGGAATCAGCAACAAGTTTCATAAAAAAACGTCCGTGAAATGTTTTATAAATTTGATTTACCGCAAAGTTTAACACTAAAAAGGTATTGAGAAAAGTAGTCTGAGTATTTTATTAAAGGCTTAAAGTAATTTTCAAAAATGAGAAGTTAATCACATTTTTCCCTAGTGAAGAATGGTAGTATTTATTCATATATTAAAAATTTAATAAGCAAACGCAAGGAGCTTCTTATGTATAAACATATTTTAGTTGCTGTTGATCTTTCTGAAGAAAGCCTCGTATTACTTAGAAAAGGGGCACATATTGCAGAAAAATTCGGCGCAAAACTTTCTCTTATTCACGTTGATGTGAATTTTTCTGATCTTTATACCGGTTTAATTGATATCAATATGTCTTCGGTTCAAGATAGTGTGATTGCTGAAACAAGCAAAGCATTAAATGATCTCGCAGGTCAAATTACTTATCCTGTAACAGAAAAACTCAATGGCACAGGTGATTTCAGCCAAGTGTTAGAAGAAGCAGTAGATAAACATGATGTTGATTTATTAATTACAGGGCATCACCAAGACTTTTGGAGCAAATTTATGTCTTCAACCCGTCAATTAATGAATAGCGTAAAAGTGGATATGTTGGTTGTACCACTTGATGATGAGTAATAAATTACGATAGAAATTCCTAAAGGGCGAAGCTGTAAAGGCTTCGCCCTTAGCTTTTTATGATTTTAATTCTTGACGATATGCCATTTTGGCTTGATACTCCACCAAATTTTGTTATTTGGAGGTTGGTCAAATGTGAAACTAAACGAAACTAAAGTCTGTCGAAAAATTCGTTTTGATCACATAACCATTTCACAACAAAATAAAAGGCGCTTTCCATTCTGTTATTGCATGGAAGCAATCAAATCATTTCAAATATATGACTATTATGAAAAAACGATCTTCACTCTTTCCCATATTCTTTTTTGTATTGGTAAATCTCATTGTCTTTACGCTTTCCCGTTTAGGATTGGCATTATGGCAATCAGAACGTGTTTCTGCAGTAGATGCATGGGGACAATTATTCCTACAAGGGCTACGAATTGATATTGTTGCACTTTGTTATTTATTCGGCGTGCCAGCATTATTAACCGTATTTTTGCATAACAACAAGTTATGGTTAAAAGTGCTACGTGTATGGCTGACATTAGGCAGTGTGTTTATTCTGTTTATGGAATTGGCTACACCTGCATTTATTGAAACCTACGATTTCCGCCCAAACCGCTTATTTATTGAATACTTAATTTATCCTCAAGAAGTCTTCTCTATGTTGGTAGAGGGGCATTTAACCGCGGTAGTTGTTAGTTCAGCCATTACATTAGTGGCAACGATATTCTATTGGAAACTTTCGGCCTATGCAGTCAAAAACTTAGCTGTTATGCGTTGGACATTACGCCCTGTTGCAGCATTGCTAATCATTGCCGTAAGTTTTATTGGAGCACGTTCTAGTTTTCAACACCGTGGGATTAACCCTGCAATGGTTGCTTTTTCTTCTGATGCATTAGTGAATTCATTAGTATTAAATTCAGGCTATTCTGTTATTTATGCGGCACAGCAATTTAAAGATGAAGATAAATCTTCTGAAATGTACGGCAAAATGGATACTGATGAAATGCTACGTATTGTCAAACAGAGTCGCGGACGCCCAGAAAGTGATTATATTTCTGATAAATTCCCGACCTTGACAAAAAACCAAGCGACTTATCAAGGTAAGCCAAAGAATATCGTGATTATTTTGGAAGAAAGTTTAGGTGCTCAATTTATCGGGACATTAGGCGGTAAACCACTTTCTCCAGAGTTTGATAAATTGGCTAAAGAAGGTTGGTTATTTGAAAATTTATACGCAACAGGTACGCGTTCTGTGCGTGGTATTGAAGCAGTAACTGCTGGGTTTACGCCAACACCAGCACGTGCAGTAGTGAAATTAAATAATGCACAAAATGGCTTTTTCACTATTGCTGATTTGTTAAGCCAACAAGGTTATAACACCTCATTTATTTATGGAGGCGAAAAGCATTTTGATAATATGGCGACCTTCTTCTATGGTAATGGATTCAAAACTATTATCGATCAGCAAGATTATAAAAATCCAAAATTTACTGCAACATGGGGCGTCAGTGATGAGGATTTATTCGATAAGGCAAATGAAACATTTACAGCGTTACAAAAAGAAGGAAAACCGTTCTTCAGCCTTGTATTTAGCTCAAGCAATCATGATCCATTTGAGTTCCCAGATGGCAAAATTGAGCTTTATGAACAACCTAAACAAACGCGAAATAACAGCTCAAAGTATGCTGACTATGCGATTGGGCATTTCTTTAAACTAGCTAAAGCCTCAAACTATTGGAAAGATACCATTTTCTTAGTAATCGCAGACCATGACTCGCGTGTTGCGGGGGCGTCTTTAATGCCGATTAAACATTTCCATATTCCGGCACTGATTTTAGGTGAAGGTATTCAACCACGCCGAGATGATCGCTTAGTGAGTCAAATTGATATGCCGACAACGTTACTTTCCGTTGCAGGGGTTAGTGGAAACTATCCGATGATTGGATTTGACTTAACCCAAAATGTGAATCCAGATCGGGCCTTCATGCAATTTGATCAAGTTCAAGCAATGATGAAAGGTAATCATGATGTAGTCATTCAAGCGCCGAAAGTAGAAGCCAAAGGTTACTATTATGATAAAGCGACAGAGACTTTAACAGAAAAAGCTGTGCCAGAAGATATGAAAAAAGAAGCCTTAGCGCATGCATTATTAGGAAGTTACCTCTACAAAGGTCGCCTATATCAATCTGGCACTGAAAAATAGTCAGAAAATTTAAGCGAAAACGACCGTTTTGTGACAACACAAGCGGTCGTTTTTTGTTTATATTTAACAAATTTTTAATAAGACGCAAAAATAGGCGCAATTCTATTTAGCAATCTATATGAAATAAGTGTAAAATGGGAAGAGGATTATTGCCTGCCAAAATAACGAATATGCGCTGGTAATCTTATATATTCAAATAACGATTTTTTAAGAGATGATTTAAATGAAAACAACATCAGAAATCAGACAATCTTTTTTAGATTTCTTCCATAGTAAAGGGCATACCGTTGTAGAAAGTAGTTCTCTAGTGCCTGAAAATGATCCTACCTTGTTATTTACTAATGCAGGGATGAACCAATTTAAAGATGTATTTTTAGGTAATGAAAAACGTCCTTATACCCGCGCAACTACTGCGCAGCGTTGTGTGCGTGCTGGTGGTAAACATAATGACTTAGAAAACGTAGGATATACCGCGCGCCATCATACTTTCTTTGAAATGATGGGGAATTTCAGTTTCGGTGATTATTTCAAACAAGATGCAATCAAATTCGGTTGGGAATATTTAACTTCTCCGCAATGGTTAGGTTTACCAAAAGAAAAACTTTATGTAACCGTTTATGAAACCGACGATGAAGCTTATAACATTTGGCATGATGAAGTAGGTGTGCCGTCAGAACATATTATTCGTATCGGTGATAACAAAGGTGCGCCATATGCTTCAGATAACTTCTGGGCAATGGGCGACACAGGTCCTTGTGGTCCTTGTACCGAGATCTTCTATGATCATGGTGATCATATTTGGGGTGGATTACCAGGTTCTCCAGAAGAAGATGGTGACCGTTTCATTGAAGTTTGGAATATCGTATTTATGCAATTTAACCGTCATGCAGACGGCACGATGGAAAAATTACCAAAACCATCAGTAGATACTGGCATGGGCTTAGAACGTATGACGGCTGTATTGCAGCATGTGAACTCAAACTATGAGATTGATATTTTCCAAACACTAATCAAAACGATTGCAGAATTATTAAGCGTAACAGATTTAAACAATAAATCATTACGCGTAATTGCAGACCACATCCGTTCTTGTGCTTATTTAATTGCAGACGGGGTTGTTCCATCAAATGAAGGTCGTGGCTATGTATTACGTCGTATTATTCGTCGCGCAGTGCGCCATGGCAATATTTTAGGTGCAAAAGGTGCATTCTTCTATGAGTTAGTTCCAACTTTAGCTAAAGTTATGGGGCATGCAGGTGAAATCATTTCACAAAAACAAGCCCATATTCAAAAAACGCTTAAAGCAGAAGAAGAGCAGTTTGCACGTACGCTTGAGCGTGGATTGGCATTATTAGAAGACGAATTAGCAAAAGTAACTAATAATCAGTTATCTGGTGAAGTTGCATTTAAACTTTATGATACTTACGGTTTCCCATTAGACCTGACGGCGGACGTTTGTCGTGAGCGTAATATTGCGATTGATGAGAAAGGTTTTGAAGCAGAAATGCAAGCACAACGTGAGCGTGCAAAAGCTAGCAGCAACTTTGGTATGGACTACAACAATGTAATTAAAGTTGAGGGTCAAACGCAATTTAAGGGTTATGAGACATTAAATACCGATGCAACCGTAGTCGCATTATTCAGCAATGGTGAGTCTGTTAATGAAATTAAATCTGGCGAAAATGCGGTAGTGATTTTAGATCAAACTACATTCTATGGTGAATCTGGTGGTCAAGTCGGTGATAGCGGTTTAATTTCTTCAGAAATTTGCAATTTCCAAGTTAATGATACACAAAAATATGGACAAGTTTTTGGTCATATTGGTCAATTAACCTCTGGTAGTTTAAAAGTAGGCGATAAAGTTAAGGCTGAAGTTGAAGCACAACGTCGTCACGCAATTACCTTAAATCACTCAGCAACGCATTTATTGCATTCAGCACTGCGTGAAGTGTTAGGTAACCATGTTGCACAAAAAGGTTCTTTAGTGAACGAGCAGGTATTGCGTTTTGACTTCTCACAACCAGAGGCTATCAACAAAGCGCAACTGGCAGAAATTGAGCGTATTGTTAACCGTAAAGTAAGAGAAAATATTCAAGTTGTGATTGAGCAAATGGATATTGAATCTGCAAAAGCAAAAGGGGCAATGGCGTTATTCGGTGAGAAATATGGGGATGTCGTACGTGTTGTAGATATGTCAGACTTCTCAATTGAACTTTGTGGTGGAACGCATGTCAACCAAACTGGAGATATTGGTTTATTTAAAATCACTTCTGAAGGTGCAGTTGCTGCTGGCGTACGCCGTGTTGAAGCTGTTACCGGTGAAAATGCATTAGCATGGTTGCATAATCTTCAACAAATTGCACAAAATAGTGCGGAAGTGTTAAAAACTGATGTGGCAAGTTTGGTGGAGAAAATCCAACAACTTCAAGATAAAGCAAAACGTACAGAAAAAGAACTTGAGCAGTTAAAAACAAAACAAGCTTCACAAGCTGGTGCAGATTTAGCAAAACAAGCAGAGCAAATCAATGGTGTGAATGTGGTTGTTCAACAAATTGATAATGTTGATGCTAAAGCATTAAGAACAATGGTTGATGACTTGAAAAATCAACTAGGAACTGCCATTATTGTGTTCGGAAGCGTAGTTGATGATAAAGTTAGCCTCATTGTTGGGGTAACGAAAGATTTAACTGACAAGGTCAAAGCTGGCGAATTAGTAGGAGAAATGGCCCAGCATGTAGGTGGAAAAGGTGGTGGCCGTCCAGATATGGCGATGGCGGGTGGCTCTGAGCCGCAACATTTATCTAATGCACTTACATTTGCAAAAGAATGGATTCAGGCAAAAATCTAATAACTATAACTTGTCGTCTAGAATGATTCTAACGGCAACTGCCTTGTGATTTTAGCCTTCACAAGGCAGATATAAATAGACCTGTGGAGGTTTTTTATGCTTATTTTAACCCGTAAAATTGGGGAAAGTTTGATTATAGGGGATGACGTTGAAATTACAGTTCTCAGCGTAAGAGGGAATCAAGTGAAATTAGGTGTGAATGCACCAAAAGAAATTGCTGTACATCGTCAAGAAATTTATGAACGCATTAAAGCAGCGGAAGATAGTAATTCTGTTGAAGAATAGAGCGCGATACTAAAATACTAAACAAGCTTGTCTATGCAAGTTAAGTAAATCATCAAATCCTTTGCCAAATATGGTAAGGACGTCTCATATAAGGAAAAAATATGAAAGCTGTAATTCCTGTTGCAGGTTTAGGTACAAGAATGCTTCCAGCAACGAAAGCAATTCCAAAAGAAATGTTAACCATTGCGGATAAGCCATTGATCCAATATATTGTTAATGAATGTGTAGCAGCTGGTATTAAAGAAATTGTACTTGTTACTCATTCTTCTAAGAATGCTATCGAGAACCATTTTGATACTTCATTTGAACTCGAAACCATGCTTGAAAAACGCGTTAAACGTCAGCTATTAGATGAAGTACGTTCTATTGTGCCAAAAGATGTAACGTTAATGCACGTTCGTCAAGGTCAGGCAAAAGGTTTAGGTCACGCAGTACTTTGTTCACGAGCAGTAGTGGGTGATGCACCATTTGTTGTTGTATTACCTGACGTTATCTTGGCAGATTTTACAGCGAATCAAAAAACTGAAAACTTAGCTGCTATGATTAAGCGTTTTAATGAAACTGGATATAGCCAAATAATGGTTGCGCCAGTGCCAATGGAAACCGTGAGTAGCTATGGCGTGGCAGATTGTGCGGGTGAAGAAATTCCAGTAGGTGGTTCAGCCAAGATTGTTAAAATGGTTGAAAAGCCAGCAGTGGAAGAAGCACCATCTAATTTGGCTGTAGTAGGACGTTATGTTTTCTCGAAAAATATTTGGAACTTGCTAGAGAAAACTCCAGTAGGCGTTGGCGATGAAATTCAATTAACTGATGCAATTGACATGCTGATTGAACAAGAAACCGTAGAAGCATTTAATATGACCGGTCGCAATTTTGACTGTGGCGATAAGTTAGGTTATATGGAAGCATTCGTAGAATATAGCTTACGTCATAATAAATTTGGCGCAGAGTTTAAAGATTATATTAAAAAGCTCGCTAAAACACTTTAATTCCAAGAATTTAAAAAGCCCCATTAGGGGCTTTTTATTTTACAAAACTTAATTCTTCCTCTAATTTTTCAATCGCAGCAATGCATTTCTGCTTTCGGTATTCTGTTTCTTGAATACTATTTTTAAATTGCTGCTTAACTCTAGCATCTGTCGCTTTCAAATTCTGTTCAATTAACCAGCTTGTTTTTTCATGTAATGCTCTTAATGCTTTTCGATACTCATTGAGTCGTTTGGATACTGGTAAACTATGAATGTTTTTCGGGAATTGATAACTTGATTGGAATAGCGCTTGTTTCTCTGGTTTAATATGGGCAACTGCGCGTTTTAGTGCATCGAATTGGCGTAATAATCGTGCAGCATAAACTTCAGCGTGTTCAGTATCTTTTTGTTGAGTGAGTTGTGTAATGGTTTCTTGCATCTCATAAACAAAATGCAAAACGAGTTGTGTTTTTTTAGTAAAACAGTCATCAAAAACGACCGCTTCTTGGTTTAAAAATGGTGTGAAAAATGCTAAATAAGAGGAAAAATCTTGAGCGTGAATAGGCATAAATTAACGAATAAAGTTGTTTTTTCTATTATAAAAGGGAATTTTTGAAAATAAAATGGTATTTTTTTGTGTATGGAAGCTACTATAAAGCAAGTTTTTTTTAAAATTGAGAACTACATCACAAAATAATTTTTTAAAAGCGTAAATTTAAGTTTATTAAGGTAAAGTCATTATAAATCAATAAGTTATGTTAACTTTCCAAGTGAAGAAAAAATGCATTTTAAATGTTGAAAATGCTCCATTTTTGATGATAAGTTTATAACTAATTGTTTTTATTATGTTTTTTTAATAAATAAATTTACATCATTGCCTATTGACAGCATGGTGTCTTTTTGCGATTATTTCCACGCAAAAGACATTTACCCGAATTTACGGAACTAAATGTAAAATTTTGGAAATTACTCTTAACGCTCTCAAAAGAGTAGTTGTATAAATATAAACCTACACTTGGAAAGGTGATTGTTATGAAAAAAACTCTTGTTGCATTATCAGTTGCGGCTTTCGCAGCATCTTCAGCTCAAGCTGTTACCGTATTAGACACAGATCAAACTAAAGTTGATTTTGATGGTTCATTACGTTTAATCTTAGAAAAAGCTAACACGAAAAAAACAACTGTTGCTACTAACAAATCTGAGAAAACTAGAGGCTCAGCGTTACGTAATGCAGGTTCACGTTTTGGTGTGAAAGTTAAACACAACTTAGGTGAAGACTTCTACGCATTAGGTCGTTTAGAGTTCCGTTTTGATAAAACTGAATCTCGTGACCAATTCGGCGATTTATACGCTAAACGTGCTTATGTAGGTTTAGGTAGCAAACAATACGGTGAAGTAACATTCGGTCGTCAAGTAACTATCGCTGATGATTTAAGCCAAGCGAATGACTACGAATATGGTCTTATTCCAAAAGGTGCTTATGTTGAAACTGCTGGTACTGGTGTAGTACGTTATGACTATAAAGGTGTTGAAGGTTTACAACTTAGCGCAAACTACAACTTTGGTCAAGGACACAAAGAGAATGGTGCTGCATTATCGGCTCCAACTAAAAATGCATATGGTGTAGGTGCATTATTCGCACAAGATAACTTTGATGCTCGTTTTGCATATGGTCACACTAACTATGAAACTGGTTCAAACGATGTAAAACACCGCAAAGATGGTTACTTAGCATCTCTTGGTTATACAGTTGATAATTTCAAATTAACTGGTGACTTCGGTTATGCACACGTGAAAAAAGCTGGTGCGAAAATCAATAAATTCTATGTTTCTCCAGGCTTTGCATATCAAGTAGTTCCTGCATCTAAAGTATATGGTAACTATTTATACGAACGTGCTAAAGAACAACACGCATCTAAAGCAACTGCACACGGTTTCTTATTAGGCGTAGATTACAAATTCAGCAAAGAAGTTGTTGCATTTGTTGAAGGCAAATACGTACGTGCTAAAAAATTCGATTACACAGGCAATGGCTACAACTACACAGCTAAAGTTGAAGATAAAGCTATCGGCGTAGGTATGCGTGTATTCTGGTAATTGTTAAACAATTATCATAAATTGAATCAACCCCAGCATTATGCTGGGGTTTTTCTTTGTTAAAATTTGATCTGCTTCTCATTTTTTTAATTTATTGCTTGTTATTTCAAGGATAAAGCACTACGCTATGCAAAATGGAGTGCATCTTCATTTAGAGAATTTAATTTGGGAGCGATAGTGCTCATTAAGGAGAATAATATGTTATTAGGTGATCTTACTCGAGCGGATTATGCAAAATCATTACCGTCAGTATTTGCAAAATTATGTGAAAAATTAACCGCTTTAGATCTTGCTAGTTTGCCATTAGGTTGGCAACCATTAGTAGATGATATTCAAATGAATGTTATGACATTTGAAACCTCAATGCCTGAAGGTAAACAAGCAGAAATGCATCGTAAATTTGTTGATATTCAATTAGTTATTGAAGGCGAAGAGATGATTGAATATGGCTTACAACAACCAGATTTAGCCAAATTTGATGAATATCGTGATGAAGATGACTACCAATTAACACCAGCTATTGAAGATAAAAATGAGGTTATCTTAAAACCAAATCAATTTGCTATTTTCCTCCCTTACGAACCGCATAAACCAGGCAATACCGTTAACGGCAAATCTCAAACGATTAAAAAATTAGTGGTAAAAGTACCAGTTGAGGCGCTATAAGCGGGAGGTGTGTTATGTCCACACAAGGTAAAATTCTAGACAAAATTGGTGCATTGCATAGTAGCTTAACGAAAACAGAAAAGAAAATTGCCACCGCAATTTTGGCGCGTCCGGATTTATTAAGCCAATGTTCATTATCTGAAGTCGCAACGCAACTCGATGTGGGGGAGGCGACCTTTATTCGTTTTTGTCGCACATTAGGTTTTAAAGGTTATACAGATTTTAAATTAGATCTGGCTATTGAGCTTGCTACCCAAGATAGAGCGAATCGCGTTTTATTAGATACAGATGTTTCTGAACGTGATACGCCAAAAGAAATCGCAGTTAAATTGCAAGCAAGCCTTAATAATGTCATCACTGAAACACTTAATTTACTTGATTTCGAGGAACTGAAAAAAGTTACGCAAGCGCTTCGCATGGCAAAACGCATTATTTTGTTCGGTGTAGGGTCTTCAGGGCTGACTGCAGAAGACTTTAAATTTAAACTAATGCGAATTGGCTATCCAATTGATGCGGTTACCAACAATCACTTTATGTATATGCAGGCCTCCTTAATGAAAGAGGGGGATGTTGCAATCGGGATTAGTCATACTGGTTATTCAGAAGAAACATATAAATCGTTAAAACTAGCGAAAGAAAATGGCGCGATTACCATCGCTTTAACGCATAATATGCGTTCGCCAATTACTAATGTGTCTGATTATGTGTTAGTCAATGGCAATCGCCAAGGGCATATTCAAGGGGACTCTCTCGGTACACGAATGACCCAATTATTTGTGTTAGATTTGATTTATATGTTGATTGTTCAAGCTAACCCAGGTAGTGCATTAGAGTTTAAACAAAAAACAATGCAAGTATTGCAAGATCATCGTTTACCGATCAAATAAGGCCTTTTGCAAAAAAATCGACAAAAATGACCGCTTGCGGCTTGCAATTCAAGGGTATTCTATTAGAATTTTAGGACAAACCTATTTCTAATAGGTGCCCTTTTTCATTTCAACAATAGAGGCAAACACATGACACAAATTTATAACTTCAGCGCAGGCCCTGCAATGATGCCTAAAGCGGTATTAGAACAAGCTCAAGCAGAATTATTAAACTGGCAAAATCAAGGCACTTCTGTAATGGAAGTGAGCCACCGTGGTAAATATTTCTCGGAACTAGCTGCGCAATCAGATAAAGATTTCCGTGAGCTTTATCACATTCCAGACAACTACAAAATTTTATTCTTACAAGGCGGCGCACGCGGACAATTTGCGGCAATTCCAATGAATTTAATTGGTAAGAAAGGTAAAGCGCTCTATTTAAATAGCGGTCACTGGTCTGCAACAGCAGCAAAAGAAGCGCGTAATTTCTGTGAGATTGATGAAATCAATATTACAGAAACAGATGCTAACGGTGTGATTTCTGTGGTGAGAACCGATTTTTCTGATATTGCAGAACAGTATGATTATGTTCATTACTGCACAAATGAAACGATTTCTGGTGTAGAAATCAAAGAAATTCCAAATGTAGGGAATGCAGTATTGGTGGCAGATATGTCATCTAACATTTTATCAGGTGAGATTGATATTAGTCAGTTTGGTCTGATTTATGCGGGTGCACAAAAAAATCTTGGGCCAGCGGGTATCACAATTGTTATTGTGCGTGAAGATTTAATTGGTCATGCTCGCCAAGCAACACCATCTATCTGGAATTATGAAACGCAAACCAATGCAGATTCAATGATTAACACCCCCCCAACTTTCGCATGGTATTTATGTGCGCTAGTGTTTAAACACTTATTGAAAGAAGGTGGCGTAAAAACCGTGGAAGCGCGTAATCTGAAAAAAGCAGAATTGCTTTATCAATATTTAGACAGCAGCACTTTCTATCATAACTACATTGCTAAGCCAAACCGTTCTGTAATGAATGTCACTTTTACGACAAATAACGATGAATTGAATGCGAAATTTGTAGCAGAGGCAACTCAAGCAGGTTTACAGGCATTAAAAGGGCATAAAGTATTAGGTGGCATGCGAGCTTCTATTTATAACGCAATGCCGATTGAAGGTGTTGAAGCACTGATTGCATTTATGGACAAATTTGCGAAAGAAAACAGTTAATTTCATGAGTAAACAAGCGGTTAAATTTGAACGCTTATTTGCAAAATGATAAACAGATATGAAAAAGGCGAACTTTGCAAAGTTCGCCTTAATTTTTATCGCTTGTACAGATTAGAAGTTCGCATTACGCGGTGCCCGAGGGAATGGAATCACTTCACGAATGTTTTGTAAGCCAGTGACATACACAATTAAACGTTCAAAGCCTAAACCAAAGCCAGAGTGCGGAACCGTGCCGTATTTACGAAGATCACGATACCACCAATAATCTTCTGGGTTTAAGCCCATTTCCACCATACGTTTATCTAATACTTCTAAACGTTCTTCACGTTGTGAGCCACCGATAATTTCACCGATTCCTGGTGCTAAAACGTCCATTGCTGCTACTGTTTTACCGTCTTCATTTAAACGCATATAGAATGCTTTAATGTCTTTCGGATAGTTTTTCACAACCACAGGCGATTTGAAGTATTCTTCTGCTAAGAAACGTTCATGTTCAGAAGAAAGGTCGATACCCCAAGAAACTGGGAATTCAAACTCTTTACCTGATTTTAATAAAATCTCGATTGCATCAGTGTAATCAACTTGCGCGAACGGCGATGCAATAAAGTTTTCAAGACGAGTAATCACATCTTTATCAATGTGTTTTGCAAAGAATGCCATATCATCAGGACGTTCGGCTAATACTGCTTTAAATACATATTTCAACATATCTTCGGCTAATTTTGCATTGTCAGCTAAATCTGCAAATGCAAACTCAGGTTCTACCATCCAGAATTCAGCTAAGTGACGAGTCGTGTTAGAGTTTTCTGCACGGAAAGTTGGGCCGAATGTATAAACTTTGCTTAATGCACAAGCATAGGTTTCGCCGTTTAATTGACCAGATACGGTTAAGAATGACTCTTTACCAAAGAAATCTTGGCTGAAATCGACTTTACCTTCTTCAGTACGTGGTAGGTTTTCTAAATCTAGTGTTGAAACACGGAACATTTCGCCAGCACCTTCAGTATCAGATGCGGTGATTAACGGCGTTGCAACCCAATAGAAACCTTGCTCATGGAAGAAACGATGAATCGCTTGCGCTAAACAGTGACGCACACGTGCAACAGCACCGATTAAGTTAGTACGCGGGCGAAGGTGTGCGACTTCACGTAAATACTCAATAGAGTGGCGTTTTGCTGCCATTGGATAAGTATCAGGGTCTTCAACCCAACCAACCACTTCAACATGCGTTGCTTGTAATTCTACTGCTTGACCTTCTGCCGGAGATTCTACAATCTGACCGGTTACAACCACAGAGCAGCCAGCTGTTAAGCGTAATACTTCATCTTGATAATTTGGTAAGTCGTTATTGATAATAGCTTGGATAGGATCAAAACAAGAACCGTCATAAACGGCTAAGAAAGATAATCCCGCTTTAGAATCGCGACGGGTACGCACCCAACCACGAATTGAAACGGTTTCGCCTACCGCAACTTTACCGGTGAGGACTTCTGAAACTGTTGGAAATTTAGACATTGAATACCTCAAAATAATATTTTCTAGCATTTTAGATAAAATCCTCGCTATTCTACTAGAAATCTAGCTGTGGCGGGGGATTTTTTTCTCATCTAGCTCAAAAACAGATCAATCATTTCAGGAAATATCCCGCCTTTTTGAACAAAAAGAGTAGCACCAATAAAAAAATTTAAAATTTTTATAAAAAAAGATGAACTTTGTGAAAGCAATTTAGTCAGATATATCGCTAACTGACTGAATTTATCAGCAAAGTTTTTTTCATTTCCTTAGGTAAGACCTCCGCCCGTTTCTGATTATTGGATTCGGGCTTTTTTTATGCTTCAGATTTTTCTTAAGTGTAATAAGAAGATTTACTTCCCCATTCTGTTAATTTATACACTAACCGCTAAATGTGATAAAATTTTATTTAGACAAAATAGGATTTTTTATGCGTAATACTCAAGACCTAAAACAAGGGAAACCTTTTATTTTACACAGCCCGTTTAAACCTTCTGGCGATCAACCTTCGGCGATTGCAAAATTAACAGAAGGATTAAATGATGGTTTAGCGCATCAAACTTTATTAGGTGTGACTGGCTCAGGGAAAACGTTTACGATTGCGAACGTGATTGCAAAACTAAATCGCCCAGCCATGTTACTGGCACCGAATAAAACGCTTGCTGCACAACTTTATGCGGAAATGAAAGCCTTTTTCCCAGAAAATGCAGTAGAGTATTTCGTTTCTTATTATGATTATTATCAACCAGAGGCCTATGTGCCTGCCAGCGATACTTTCATTGAAAAAGACGCTTCTATCAATGAGCAAATTGAGCAGATGCGACTTTCTGCCACTAAATCTTTCCTAGAACGACGAGATACCATTGTTGTTGCTTCCGTTTCAGCCATTTATGGTTTGGGTGATGTGGATGCTTATATGCAAATGATGCTGCATTTACAAGTAGGCGCAATTATCAATCAACGTGAAATTTTAGCGCGCCTTGCTGAATTACAATACACCCGAAACGATCAAGCGTTCCAGCGTTCAACCTTTCGTGTTCGTGGTGAAGTGATTGATATTTTCCCCGCAGAATCCGATGAAGTTGCGTTACGCGTGGAGTTATTTGATGATGAAATTGAAAACTTATCGTTATTCGATCCGCTTACTGGCCATAGCTTAGGGCGAGTTCCGCGTTATACGATTTATCCTAAAACGCACTATGTAACACCCAGAGAACGAATTCTTGCTGCAATTGAAGAAATTAAGGCTGAATTAGTCGCTCGTCGTGAATATTTCATCAAAGAGAATAAGCTGATTGAAGAACAACGCATTGCGCAACGTACGCAATTTGATATTGAAATGATGAACGAGTTAGGTTATTGCTCAGGGATTGAAAACTACTCTCGCTATCTATCTGGCCGAAAAGAAGGTGAACCACCTCCAACCTTATTTGATTATATGCCTAGCGATGGTTTGTTAATTATTGATGAATCTCATGTGACCGTCCCACAAATTGGTGGAATGTATCGGGGAGACCGCGCTCGAAAAGAAAACTTGGTGCAATATGGCTTCCGTCTGCCTTCCGCATTAGATAACCGCCCACTCAAATTTGAAGAGTTTGAGCGCCTAGCACCCCAAACGATTTATGTCTCCGCCACGCCGGGAAATTATGAGTTAGAAAAATCTAACGGAGATGTTGTGGATCAAGTCGTGCGCCCAACCGGTTTGCTTGACCCGATTATTGAAGTTCGCCCAGTAGCGACACAAGTGGATGATTTGCTTTCAGAAATTCATAAACGCGTTGCGGTCGATGAACGCGTGCTTGTGACGACATTAACGAAAAAAATGGCGGAAGATTTAACCGATTATTTAGATGAACATGGCGTGCGAGTGCGTTATTTGCATAGTGATATTGATACGGTTGAACGTGTTGAAATTATTCATGATTTACGTAAAGGAATGTTTGATGTGTTAGTCGGCATCAACTTATTACGTGAAGGGTTAGATATGCCAGAAGTTTCATTGGTCGCAATTTTAGATGCAGACAAAGAAGGTTTTTTACGTTCCGAACGTTCACTCATCCAAACCATCGGACGTGCTGCGCGTAACCTCAATGGTAAAGCTATTTTATATGGTGACCGAATTACAAATTCTATGCAAAAAGCGATTCAAGAAACTGAACGTCGCCGTGAAAAACAGATGAAATACAATGAAGAACGAGGCATTGTCCCGCAAGCATTGAATAAAAAAGTGGGTGAATTACTCGATATTGGTCAAACGGACAAACCAAAACGTGGCAAACAAGCGGTCAAAAAATCAGACAGTTTTGCAAATGACACTAAACCGAAATCTCGTCAAGCGTTAGAAAAAGAACTGAAACAGCTAGAACAACAAATGCGAGATTTTGCAAAAGATCTTGAGTTTGAGAAAGCGGCTGCAGTGAGAGATGAAATTCATAATTTGAAAATGTGTTTATTAGAAATTTAAACGTAGAAAATGATGGGTATAAATAATAATTTTGCGCAACAACTTGCAAATTTCTGTGCAGATTGGCAAGCAAATGTTGAATTATCTGTAGAATCAAATATGCAGAAATTTCAATACATCCCTGATGCCAAAAAACTTCAACAATTTTTGACTGATTACCAACAAATAACAGCAGGGATTGAGCAAGAAAAAGCAGAAGGGAAATATATAAATGTTTGGCAGATAGCGAACATTGGACAAAATGAAGTAAGAAACAGCAAAGTATTACGTTGGTTTTTAGATATGTATGCAGATCATGGGCAGGGAAAAGCTTTTTTAAATGCATTATTTGAAAGTATACATTTATCATCATCTTTACCAACTTTAACTCAATACCGTACTACAGCTGAAAGCCATCCGCTAGGTGAAATAAGTGAGCGTGTTGATATTGAAATTGAAGCTGAGAATCTATTAGTATTTATTGAAGTGAAAATTAATGCTATTGAGGGTGAAAAACAGTTAGAACGGTATTTAGACAATGCTAGAATTAAGGCTGGAAATCGGACTTTTGTAGTAATTTATTTAACGCGTGATGGCTTATTGCCTATTAATTATCGTAACAGACAAGATATTATTGGATTATCATGGAAAAGGCTTGCTACTGCATTTACTCAATATACTCGTAGAACCAATCAGCAAGTATCACAACATAAAGGTATCTGGTTAGCAGAGCAGTTTATACAACATATTCTTACATTTTAGGGAGTAAAAATGAGTAAAAAAGCCGCTTTTAGAATTATTATTGAAAATATTCAAATATTTGATGAAGCTTCATTACTTATAAGGGATGAATTTAATGCATTGTTATTTAATAAAATTGATGAAGTAATTCAGGATGAGTTTCCTGAGTTTAAAGGGAGATTCGATTTTTTTCAACATGGCGATGTGCTTTTTTATCCAATTAAATGGCTTGCTAATAACAATAATGATGCAGATTATAAAAACTGCTTTGCTCATTATTATTTTGGATTTGAATGTGATGAAGGAATAATAGAAAAAGGAACGTATTGGTGGATAACACCACTATTCTCACATAAAAATGAACGTATGGTATTAGGCTTCTATAGTTATAAGAAGCAATTTACCCAATGTAGTGAGAAAGAATGGAAAAACTTTATTAGCGAACAATACAAAAAATATGAAACAAAATTAATTTCTTTTGGATTTAAGCTTAATGCTAAAGAAGGCGATATCTATTTCCCAATAGATGAAAAACTCGAACCAAAACAAGTAATAGAATGTTACCCAGATAATTTAGTCGATGCGATGCAACCTATTCGAAATGCATTGAATAGATTCAAAAGAGCGCATTCTATTTTTGAACAGATTGTGGAAGCAGCAAAGGAACGTTTTATTATAATAGGAAAATAGTGATTTTTATCATGAGGCAAGTTAAAACTTTTCTCATACAGGAAAATTTCCCAAAATTTGTAAGAAAAATCTGCACCTTAATTTGTTACCAATATAAGTAATCGATTTTAAGGTGCAGATTGTTTAATAAATCTAATTTCTTTTTAGATTAGAGCACTTTTACAATAGCTTCACAAAGTGCATCAATGTTTTTGTCGGTAATGCCGGCAACGTTGATTCGACCTGATCGTACCGCATAAATGGCAAATTCATCTTTTAAGCGATCAACCTGTTCTGGTGTTAAGCCACTAAAAGAGAACATTCCATTTTGTTCAGCAATAAAGCTGAAATCTTGTTTTGCGCCTTTTTCTTTTAGCAATTCTACCATTTTGGTGCGCATGGTTTTAATGCGATCACGCATGCCATCTAATTCTTTAATCCAGCTTGCTTTTAATTCTGCATCATCTAATACACGAGAAACCGTGTTTGCGCCGTGAGAAGCAGGGTTAGAGTAGAGCACACGAATAATAGACTTCACTTGTGAGAAGGCATTATTTGCAATTTCTGGTGTTTCAGCAATTAAAGTAAAGGCGCCAACGCGCTCATTGTATAAACCGAAGTTTTTAGAATATGAGCTTGCAACTAATAATTCTTTATTGACTTTGGCAAATGCACGTAAGCCGTAAGCATCTTCTTCTAATCCGTTACCTAAACCTTGGTAAGCAAAGTCAAATAATGGTAGCCAACCTTTCTCAGCTGACATTTTTGCTAAGAAATCCCATTGTTCTGGTGTTGGATCGATACCGGTTGGGTTATGGCAGCACCCATGGAATAACACAACATCGCCTGCTTGTGCTTGGCTTAAGTCAGCAATTAAATTATCCCAATCTAATGCGTGGGTTTCTTGGTTGTAGTAACGATAGTTTTTAACATTGATACCAGCAGAATTTGCAATCGCTGTATGGTTTGGCCATGTTGGGTTAGAAATCCAAATGTTTTGCGCAGCAGTTTGGCGTTTAATAAATTCTGCTGCGATACGTAACGCCCCAGTTCCGCCTAAACTTTGTGCAGTTTTAACACGTCCAGTGTGGATAATTTCAGCATTTTTCCCGAATAGTAATTCTTGGGTGTGTGCATTAAATGCTTGTACGCCATCAATTGTGAGATAGTTTTTATTGATTTCTTCCTCTAATAGGCGAGCTTCAGCAATTTTAACTGCGCTCATAATTGGCGTAACACCTTCGTTATTCATATAAACGCCAATCCCTAAGTTAATTTTACCAGGGCGTTTTTCTGCTTTAAATGCTTCACCTAAACCTAAAATTGGGTCTGCTGGTGCAGCCTGAATATGTGCAAATAATGACATCTTATTATCCTCATTGTTGTGTGTGAACTAAGGTTACTTATACAACTGATAGTCGCTTTTGACAATAGAAAAGCGGTTAAAATGAAAAATTTTTTGCAAAACTTTTTACAAATTTAACCGCTTGTAATGTGCTCGTTATTTTAATTTCTCAATTGCCCAATTTAAGCCGCTTTGGAAATCTTCGGTAAGATGCGGGCGAAGCTGCTCAAGTAATGCGATCAATTGGGTGTTACTTGGATGAGTGAGATTGATATGCCCAACTTTACGTCCTGCACGAACCTCTTTACCGTACCAATGTAATTGTGAAAACGGTATATTAAGCCAAGCATTGTTATGTTCAATGCCGATGAGATTAACCATCACACTTGGTGCAATGGGCTCAAGTTTTGGAGTAGGGAGATCTAATAACGCTCTTAAATGAAGTTCAAACTGACTAATTGAACAACCAAGTTGAGTCCAATGCCCGCTATTGTGTACGCGAGGAGCCAGCTCATTGATGAGGAGTTTATCGCCCACAACAAAACATTCCATTGCCATCACGCCGATATAATTGAGTTCATCCATAATTTTTTTAAGCATTTGTTCAGCTTGCGCTTGGAAGTGGGCTTGCTGTGGAAAATCAGGATGATAAATCGAATAACGTAAAATGCCGTTTTGTTGTAAGTTATGCGTGACTGGATAAAAACGTGTTTCGCCATTTTTAAACCGTGCGCCGACTAGAGAAACTTCACCATCAAATGGAATAAATTTCTCTGCGATGACTTCTCCAAAGAGATCATCCGTAATTTGTGCGCAATTTTCTTGAGTGACAATCCATTGACCTCGTCCGTCATAGCCACCTGTGCGGCGTTTTACCACCACTTTTTTTCCAACTTGGCTAAATACTTCATCCCATTGTGCTTTAGAGGAGAGTAGTTGCCATGGTGCTGTCGGTAATTGTAGTTTGTCTAATAAGCTTTTTTGTGTGAAACGATCGGCCGTTGTGCCAAACACATTTAGATTAACGAAGTTAGAATGATTACCAAGTAATTGGGTTAAAGGTGTTTGCGTCCAACGTTCAATTTCTGCGGTAATGATGCTGTTTGAAGGCAGTTCAAACACTGGCGCATCAAAAGCAAGAGGCAAAACTTCAATATCTAAAGGCGCACCAGCATAGCGTAGCATTCTGCCTAATTGACCATTACCTAGAACATACACTGGTGGGTAAATTGCACTTTTTTGCATGGTTTGGATTCCGTTTTTGTTAAAAATAATCGGCAAGCGGTTTTTCACGTTGTTGGTTCAATAATACCATCAGTTTAATGCGTGCTTTTTGTCCGCTAAGACCCGTTGTAAAAATGATACCTTGCTGTTTGAGTTGTTTTCCGCCGCCAAGATAATCATAAACATCTTGGGTAACGCCGTGGAATGCGCGTGAAACTAATACGACGGGAATATTAGCCTCTAATAATGCGTTTACACCCGAAAGTGAATCTGGCGGAAGGTTTCCTGCGCCTAAAGCTTCAATAATGACACCATCGCATCCATGTTGAGCTAATTGGGTAAGTAAGAAACTATCCATTCCCGCATAAGCTTTGATAACTTGAATGTTTGAGTAACAGATTTCACGTACAGGAAAACGTTCATAAACGGTTAGTTGCTGGAAATAAAGCACATTATTTTTCGTAATTAACCCGCAAGGTCCAAAAGTTGGTGTTTGGAAAGTAGCTACGTTTGTAGTATGGGTTTTCGTGACGAATTTTGCGTGATGAATTTCATCATTCATGACAACCAAGACGCCTTTGCCACGACTTTCTGGCGAAAGCGCCACTAAAATTGCACTTTGTAGGTTAATTAAGCCATCGGCACCAAGTTCATTACTTGAACGCATTGCGCCAGTAATGGCAACTGGTACATTGATATTTAATGCTAAATCTAAAAAATAAGCTGTTTCTTCTAATGTATCTGTACCGTGTGTGATAACGATGCCATCGTAAAATTCGTCATTAACCGCTTTTTCAATCCGTGCTTTTAACGTTAGCCAATGCGTTAAATTGATATGTGGAGAAGGAACATTAAAAATAGACTCTTGGAATAGTTGTGCAGGATGATTTAATTTCTCAAGAGTGTCTAATAACGGATTTCGCTCAGAAGGCGAGACTTTTCCATCTTTGCCTTCGCTCATAGAAATCGTGCCGCCAGTGTGTAGAATCAATAATTTTTTCGACATATTATGCGACTCTAGGATCTGGATTATCTAATACAGTTTGTGTTTGTGCTTGACGGAAAGCTTGTAGTTTTTCAGTCAATTCAGGATGGAACATCGCTAAAATTTGTGCGGCTAATAACCCCGCATTGGCTGCACCAGCTGGCCCAATGGCTAACGTGCCAACAGGAATCCCTTTGGGCATTTGCACAATAGAGTAGAGGCTATCTACACCGCTTAACATACTACTTTTAACAGGGACACCTAAAACAGGAACGATAGTTTTAGCTGCGATCATGCCGGGAAGATGAGCTGCGCCACCTGCGCCCGCAATAATGACTTTATAGCCGTTTGCCCGAGCATTTTCAGCAAAAGAAAAAAGTTTATCTGGTGTACGATGGGCTGAAACGATTTCAACGTGATAGGGTAACGAAAATTGATCTAAAATTTGTGTTGCTTCCGACATTGTTGCCCAGTCGCTTTTAGAACCCATAACAATGGCAATTTCTGGTTGAGACATAGAAAACCTTATGTTTAGTCAATAAATAATAAAAAGTATAGCATGATGAGCAAACGATTGCTTGGGTATTTTAAATAATCCTTCCTTATCGAAGGAATACGCGACAAAGCATGATTTTATACTGTTATTTTAGGCAAGGAAATGCTATAATTTATCGTTGAATTCGCTATTGCAATGTGTTTTTCAATAGCATGCGTATCATATCAGTTATCGGAGAGAATAATAAATGACAAGTAGTGCCAATAAACGTTCTGTAACCACCTTGTTTTCAGAGAAAAACGATATTTATAGCCATCAGGTGCGTATCGTTTTAGCCGAAAAAGGGGTGCCTTATGAGATTGAAAATGTGAGCCCTAATTCGATTTCTGAAGATTTAATGGTATTAAATCCTTCCGGTAATATTCCAACTTTAGTTGATCGCGACCTAGTCTTGTTTAATTCGCGTATTATTATGGAATATCTTGATGAGCGTTTTCCTCATCCACCACTAATGCCTGTTTATCCTGTATTACGTGCCAAATGCCGTTTAACGATGTATCGTATTGAACAGAATTGGTATTCTTTGATCAATATCGTAAATCGCGCACCTGAATCAAAAGAAGGACAAAAAGCATTAGCACAACTGCGTGAAGAAATGATGGCATTGGCCCCAATTTTCGCAGCAACGCCTTATTTTATGAGCGAAGAGTTTAGTTTGGTTGATTGCTATGTTGCACCACTATTATGGCGAATGAATCAACTTGGTATTGAATTTAGTGGAAGCAGTGCAAAAGCAATCAACGCTTATATGACGCGTGTATTCCAACGTGATAGTTTTGTACAATCTATCGGTGGTGCTGCACCGAAACATTTAATGGATGATAAAGAATAATGAAACCTTTACGCCCTTATGTTTATTATGCTTATTACAACTGGATTTCAGATAACGGAAACACCCCTTATTTATTAGTCAATTGCAATTATCCAGATGTAGATGTTCCTGTTGAATTTATACGGGACGGAAAAATTATCTTAAATATTTCCCAACGTTCAATTGGGCAATATGTGGTTGATGATGAAGCAATTCGTTTTAGTGCACGTTTTCAAGGAATGTTACGAGATATTTATATTCCATTTGGGGCTGCAGAAGCGTTATATGCTCAAGAGTCTGGAGATGGCATTTTGTTCCAAGAAGAGTCGTATTATAGCGAACAAGCTTATCTTGAGCGTTCGAAACAATTATGTGAGTCCACAACTGAGAAAAAAGTCGTGAAGAAAAAGTCATCTCACTTAAAATTAGTGAAATAACAAGCGGTCTGATTTCTACTATTTTTTGCAAAAAGAAAGCTCGGTAAATACCGAGCTTTTTTATGTGCGAAAACTATTTATTTAATGTTTGTTGCATGATTTCACCTAGACTATCTAACATTGCAAAACGTTTCCGATACATTGAGCGCTTTTTGCTAGGAATAGACTCAAGATCACGATCTTCTTGCAATGGTAAAGTCCAATAATGCCCAGCTTTCCCACCAGCTTCAGAAAAAATAGCATCATAATCCACCACATAACGCTTGCTTTGTACTAGGCGAGATTTATTCTGATATTTTTGGGGAATACCAAAAAGTTTCTGGTATCCCAGTATTTGGGTAAGCAGTTTCATCGCTTCAACCATTAAATATGCTGGGCGTAAACCATGACAAGATTTGGTAAGCCGTTTAACCAACTCCTTAGCACCTTCAAAGTTCGGACCTTGAACTACTGCAATCAGTAATGCATCATCTAACTTACCGAACGTGAGTAAATAGATCAGTTGATTATGTGGTTTATAGCGAAGCTCTAATGCCCAGAACCCCTCCATTGGTTGATGTTCATTGATATTGAGTAAAATCTCAAAATCTGGAATTACCTCACCAAAGCTTATTGGTTGTTGCCAAAGTGGTTCAGTCAAATAGGATAATTGTTGTGGTAAAAATAATAAATTTTCACAAATTGCATTAAAGCGCTGTTGAGTATTAAATCGTTTATCTAAAAAACGATGTACCAGTGGATAGCTATAATTTACCCGCTGTTTTAAAAGAGGGATAAGTAGTGGATGTTGTGCAACAAATTGTTCAAATTGCTTAACTTGGCGACGATGAAGGAGTGAACGAAGTCTATAACGCAAGCGTTTGCCTGCATAGGATTTCTTACCTCGGTTTGGGTAAATTTCCGTTGCCTTAGTCCACCGATATTGAGATAAGTTCATAACTGCTCCTTGAAATCGGTGGCCATTTTCGCATAATTTTGGCAAATTAGCTAATTTTTCAATTTAGGCTATTTACCAAGTCTTTCTTTATAATGTTTACGGCAGACGGAAAGATAACGGTCATTCCCGCCAATTTGTATTTGCTCGCCATCTTTAACAGGTTGACCGTCCGCATTTAGACGCAACACGAAATGGGCTTTATGCCCACAATCGCAAATAGTTTTGAGTTCTACCAATTCATCAGCCCAAGCTAACAAATAGTGGCTGCCTTCAAATAATTCTGCTTGGAAATCGGTACGTAGTCCATAGCAAAGCACTGGAATATTTAATTTATCAACGATATCGGTCAGTTGATAAACTTGCGCTTTAGTTAGAAATTGTGCCTCATCAATCAGAATACAGTGCAGTGGCTGTTTTTCTAACTCGTTAGCAATTTCAAGGAAAAGATTGGTTTCATTGGTAAATAACTTGGCATCTTCTGCAATACCAATTCGGGAGGTCACTTTACCTAATCCAAAGCGATCATCAATGGCAGCAGTATAGATAAGGGTATTCATACCACGTTCGCGATAGTTATAAGCAGATTGAAGCAGAGTAGTCGATTTCCCTGCATTCATCGAAGAATAATAAAAGTAGAGCTTTGCCATAATCCAGTGTAATAAAAAACGGCTAACTAAGTAGCCGTTTGGTGTTAATCAGTAATTAAACGTTGTCAATTTGACCTAAAAGTGCACGCAAACGATCTTGGAAGTTTTGGTGCTCTGATTTTAATTGCTCATGTTCTTGGCGTAATGCCGCTGATTCTTGTTCTGCTGCCGCTTTTTGTTCTTTTAAATCTTCTAACTCTAATTGAAGGAGTTGGATAGTTTCAACGGCTTGTTTAATTTTTTCTTCAAGTTGGTCAAGAATTGTTAATGACATAGTGTTTACCTCTAAATGGGAAATGTGTGACTAAAATACATAAGGATTATACCTAATTAAGATATTGATTTCATTGAAAAGTTCCATGTTTTTGTAAAAAATAATTTTTTATCACGTTTTTATGCAAATTTTTGTTCGCAATCGTTTGCGTTGCGTTAAAATAATAATGTTTTTTTAGTAAAGGAGTCAGAATCATGAAACGGGCAATTGCATTTGAATTTTCTCGCGTCACAGAGGCAGCTGCGTTAGCTGCTTTTGATTGGATTGGGCGAGGGGATAAAAATGCGGCAGATAATGCTGCGGTAAAAGCAATGCGTCAGCTACTGAATCAGATGGAAATTCGTGGTGAAGTAGTGATTGGAGAAGGGGAAATTGATGAAGCGCCAATGCTTTATATTGGTGAAAAAGTTGGACAAAACAAACCTGACCAAGAAGAGGTTTCAATTGCGGTTGATCCAATTGATGGAACTCGCATGACAGCTATGGGGCAATCTGGTGCATTAGCGGTGTTAGCTGCTGGGGGAAAAAACACATTCTTACAAGCGCCAGATATGTATATGGAAAAACTAGTGGTAGATAGCGATGCCAAAGGGATGATTGATTTAAACTTACCGCTTGAACAAAACATTCGCCGAGTGGCTTCTAAAAAAGGAAAATTACTATCACAAATTACGGTAGCTATTCTTGCAAAACCTCGACATGATGAAATTATCAAATCGGTACAAGCCTTAGGCGTAAGAGTTCTTGCTATTCCAGATGGCGATGTTGCTGCTGGTGTACAATGTTGTTTGCCTGATAGCGATATTGATTTAGTTTATGGCATCGGTGGTGCGCCGGAAGGAGTTGTGACTGCGGCTGCTGTAAATGCACTAGGGGGAGATATTCAGGCAAGATTGATTCCACGTAATAAAGTAAAAGGGAATACACCTGAAAACTTAAAAGCTGCGGAAAAAGAAATTTCGCGTTGTGCTGCCATGAATGTTCCTGTGAATACGGTATTAAAAATAGAAGAGATTGTGCGAGATGATAATGTCGTTTTTGCTGCAACAGGCATTACTACAGGAGATTTGCTTAGAGGTGTGCAACGCAAAGGCAGTATGATCTTTACAGAAACGTTGTTAATTCGAGGCCGTTCACGAACTATTCGTAAATTAGCGTCTTACCATGATATTTCTCATTTGACGGACGATTAGCAAAAAGAATGCGGTAATATTGGTTATTACCGCATTGTTTTATGGGTTGATAGAGATGCTTTTATCGGTTGAACTATATCGAATTCCCGAGTGAGAGCCTTCCGCACCATTGAAATAAACGTTTTTTGATTGCGAACAAGCGCTGATGGCTAATATGCTAACTAATAATAGGATGATTTTTTTCATAACACTTTCCTCAAAATAAAATTGCAAGCGGTTGAGAAAATCCGACCGCTTGCAAATGTTCACTAGGCACTAAAGCCTTCTTTTAAACTCACTGTCAGGTTAAAGACTAAGTTCTCAGCTGAACCATCTTTGCTATCTAAGCAGTAGTAGCCTTCACGTTCAAATTGGTAACCTTGTTCCGCTTTTGCATTCGCTAAACTTGGTTCCACAAAACCGTGTTTCACCACTAAAGATTCAGGGTTTAATACGGTTTCAATGTCATCTGCTGCACCTGGATTTGGTACAGTAAATAAACGATTGTAAATACGGAATTCAGCAGGTTTATTCTCTTCAGCAGATACCCAGTGAATTACGCCTTTTACTTTACGACCATCCGCTGGATTTTTACCTAAGGTTTCAGGATCGTATGTGCAATAAATTGTGGTAATTTGACCGCTTGCATCTTTTTCAACACGCTCAGCTTTAATCACATAAGCATTACGTAAGCGAACTTCTTTGCCTAATACTAAACGTTTATATTGTTTATTTGCTTCTTCACGGAAGTCCGCTTCATCAATATAAAGCTCACGCGTAAATGGCAATTCGCGTTCACCTAATTCTGGGCGGTTCGGATGGTTAGGTGCTTTTAAGATTTCTTTGTCACCAAAATTTTCAATCACCACTTTAACAGGGTTAATCACGGACATTGCACGTGGTGCATTTTCATTTAAGTCTTCACGAATACATGCTTCAAGCGCAGAGTATTCTACTACGTTATCTTGTTTGGTTACCCCGATACGGCGACAGAATTCACGCAATGATGCTGGCGTATAACCACGACGACGTAAACCTGAAATGGTTGGCATACGAGGGTCATCCCAACCATCGACAATACCATCTGTAACCAGTTTTAATAATTTACGTTTAGAGGTTAATGTGCCTTCTAAATTTAAGCGTGAGAATTCATATTGATGCGGTAATGGGCGTTCAATAGAAATATTATCTAATACCCAATCATATAAACGACGGTTGTCTTGGAATTCTAACGTACATAAAGAGTGGGTAATACGTTCAATAGCATCAGAGATACAGTGCGTGAAGTCGTACATCGGATAAATGCACCATTTATCCCCCGTTTGGTGGTGGTGAGCGAATTTAACACGATAAATCACTGGGTCACGCATCACAATAAAAGGCGATGCCATATCAATTTTGGCACGTAAACAAGCTTTACCTTCTGCGATTTCGCCATTTTTCATTTTTTCAAATAGCGCTAAGTTTTCGTCTACTGAACGATCACGATAAGGGCTGTTTTTACCCGGTTCAGTTAATGTGCCACGATATTCGCGCATTTCATCTGGTGAAAGTTCATCAACATAAGCTAAACCTTTTTTGATTAACTCAATAGCATATCCATAAAGCGCATCAAAGTAATCTGAAGCATAACGAGGTTCACCTTCCCATTTAAAGCCTAACCATTCCACATCAGCTTTAATTGAATCAACATATTCAACGTCTTCTTTTACAGGGTTAGTATCGTCAAAACGCAAATTACATTTACCTTGATATTCTTGTGCAATACCAAAGTTTAGGCAGATAGATTTAGCGTGACCAATATGTAAATAGCCGTTTGGCTCAGGTGGGAATCGAGTATAAACGTTGTTATGTTTACCTGATGCTAAATCTTCATCAATAATATGGGTAATAAAATTCGCACGACTTTCCGGTGCGTTAGTTAAAATCTCTTCGCTCATAACATTCTCTGTTTTTCAATAAAAAATAACTTGTATTCTACACTGTATTGATAAGAACGGAAAGGGCGAAAGCAAGCGCGTCTTTTTTGTAAAAATTTTGCAAATTCTGACCGCTTGCTTTTTATTTTGCCTTTAAAAAAGAGCATCGTTTAGTGTTATAACTTTTTATTCTTATACAAAAAAAGAATATTTAGTGGATTTTAGTTGGTTTTCTTGCCTAAAAAATTAAATTACTATCTATCATGCCATTCCATTTTTAACAATAAAAAAACAAATAAGGAGCAACACAATGTCTCAATTTTTCTCAGCAGAGTTTCTAGCATGGTTAAACCAACATGCCACTGAAATCGATCAATCAAATCAATATGCCGATGAATTATTTCAACGGATAGCAAACGAAGGCGTTTTTAAAATCGGAGTACCAGAGAATCTTGGTGGAGCAGGGGGAGATTTTGAACAAGCCATTGCCGCCGTACGTGAAATTTCCACTTATTCTTTAACCGCGGGGTTTATTTCTTGGGGGCATCGCACCCTAATTCAAAATCTATTAAGTAGTGAAAACCACGCACCAAGAGAACGTTGGTTAGCCGATTTGTTAGTTGGTAATCTCTCAGGCGGCACAGGATTATCAAATGCAGTAAAATTCCTATCAGGTATTGAAGAATTACAAGTAAAAATTATCGAAAAAGATGGAAAGCGCTATTTACAAGGGCGATTACCATGGATTACGAATTTAACCGCAAAAGGATTTGTAACCATTATTGCTGCCGAGTATGAAAATAGTAGCCATGCGCCAATTATTGTCGCGTTACCATCGAATGCACAAGGCGTTGTTCGGGCTAAAGAGCTTTCTTTAGTCGCGCTACAAGGAAGTAATACTGTTGCTGTGGAGCTAAATCATGTAGAGCTTGATCCCGATTGGATTATTGCCAACAATGCGGAAGAATATTTGTCTGATGTTCGCCCTACTTTCTTGGGGTTACAATGTGCAATGGCATTTGGTTTGGCGGCTCGCAGTCTAGCGGAAGTAAAAAAAGCATTAGATTATGTTGAGAATCGTTCTGTGCTAAAACCTGAATATGATGTTCAGGTAAAAAAATTAGCGGACTTAGAACAGCGTTTAGCTCAAGGTTTAGCACAAGGTAACTATTTTATTGAAAATCCTAAAGCGCTATTTAATATTCGCATTGAAATTGTGGATGTAGTCGCGCAAAGTTTATTGCTAGAACTTCAAGCCTCTGGTGGGCGTGGCTATTTACAAAATGCAGGTTCAGATTTTATTCGTCGTTGGAGAGAAGGCGCATTCTTACCTGTAGTAACGCCAAGCGCATTACAGTTGAAAACAATTTTACAGGCTGCTTAACAATATAAACGTTAATCTTCAGCCATTTTTTGAAGCAATAAAAAGCGGTAAGATTTTTTGCAAAGTTTGCAAGAAATTTTACCGCTTGTTTTGTTTAAACTGCGAAAATTAAATTATTTTACGCGTGAAACGTATTCGCCTGAACGGGTATCCACACGGATAACTTCACCGATTTGAACGAATAATGGTACACGAACTACTGCGCCAGTGCTTAATGTTGCTGGTTTACCACCAGTACCTGCGGTATCACCTTTTAAACCTGGGTCAGTTTCAACAACTTCTAATTCCACAAAGTTTGGTGGTGTTACTGCGATTGCAGAACCGTTCCATAATGTAATGATACATTCTGCTTGGTCAACCAACCATTTGTCGTTATCGCCTAATGCTTTTGCATCAACAGAAATTTGCTCGAAAGTTTCTGGGTGCATGAAATACCAGAAGTCTTCATCTTTGTAAGAGTAGTTGTAGTTATAATCTACAACATCAGCTGCTTCAACAGAAGAACCTGATTTAAAGTTGATTTCTAATACTTTACCTGAAATCAATTTACGGATTTTAGTACGGGTAAATGCTTGACCTTTACCTGGTTTCACGAATTCGTTTTCAACGATTACGCAAGGTTCGCCATCTTGGATAAATTTTAAACCTGGTTTGAAATCATTAGTGCTATAGTTAGCCATAAATTCCTCAATGTTTTACAAAAAATTAACAAACTTTGAATTACCCGCTATTGGGTTTTCCAAAAAGCCCCCTATAATACCGTAAATCTTCAAAGAACTCTAAAAAATTTTGTTATAATCTGTTAACTTTCTTAAAAAGAGGAATGAATATGAAAAAAATTATGGCAATTTCTGCCATTGTGGCATTCACCGTTGCAGGGTTTGCTGAAGCAAGAGGTGGGCGTTCAGGCGGTTTTGGTGGCAGTTCTTCTCGTGCAGTAGTTTCAAAACCTGTTCAAACACAGAAAACACAATCCACGCAACAAAAACAAGATGCGACCTTTGAAAATACGCCAAATCGAACTATTCCCAACCAATCCCAACAAGCGGTAAATGGGAATCGTATGGCAAACTTTGCAACAGGTGCAGCTGCAGGGTATTTATTAAGCAATGCGCTTGCGCCTAATGAGGCAGTAGCACAAGAGGGTACAACTCAAGCTCAAACGGTAACTGAAACAAAACAAGCACCAGCAACACAAAATGTAGTCTCTACAGTCGCACAATTTCATAGTATTGGTGGACAAATTGACCCATATTTAGTTGAAAAAACAGATGGATATCGTCGCTATTGTATTGGTGGTGTGCAATATTTAGCAGCTGCACAAGGTGGCCAAAGTACGCCTATTGTGATGGTAAATCCAAATGGCACTCCATTAGAATGCCAGCTCCTTCCTTAATTCTTCTATTTAGCCCCTTGAAATAGGGGCATTTATTATGCACTCATTGATTATTCCAACTGCTCAACAAACAGCTACAAAAGCGCAATGGTTAACCGATTTAGCTAATGCCTTTAATAACCCAGTCGCGTTACTTGAATTTCTTGAGTTAGATCCAGCTGATTTTTCTCAGGATATACTTGCGCGCAAATTATTTGCTTTACGTGTACCAAAATCATTTGCTGAAAAAATGGAGAAGGGAAATCGCTATGATCCCTTATTTCTACAAGCAATGGCTTCGGCTAATGAATTTTTGCAAGCAGAAGGGTTTGTTAAAGATCCACTAGAAGAACAGCATAGTCCAGCACCTAATATTTTGCATAAATATCAAAATCGATTGTTATTTATGATTAAAAATAGTTGTGCAATCAATTGTCGTTATTGTTTCCGACGTCATTTCCCATATGATGAAATCAAAAGTGGCAAACAGATTTGGCAACAAGGATTGGATTATATTGCCGCGCATAAAGAAATTGAGGAAGTGATTTTCTCTGGGGGGGATCCTTTGATGGCGAAAGACGCCGAGTTAGATTGGCTTATTACGCAATTAGAGCAAATTCCTCATATACAAACATTGCGTATTCATTCTCGTTTACCTGTAGTGATTCCAAATCGTATTACAGAAATATTATGCCAAAGATTCTTGCAATCTCGTTTGCATATTGTGATGGTGACACATATCAATCACGCTAATGAGATAGATGAAATTTTTACACAAAAAATGCAAATGCTTAAAAAAGCTAATGTTGTATTGCTTAATCAAGCTGTATTGCTTAAAGGTGTAAATAACCAGGCTGAGTGTTTAAAACAATTGAGTCATAAATTATTTAGTATTGGGATTTTGCCATATTATTTACACTTATTAGACCGAGTAGAAGGGGCCTCACATTTCTTCGTTGAAGATGCTGAAGCTTTAAAGATTTACCGAGAACTTCAAAAAATTACATCAGGTTACTTAGTTCCCAAACTAGCACGTGAAATTGGTGGAGAGCCGAATAAAACGTTAGTTGGATAACAAAGTTACTCAATCTTTTGTTAGTTTAATTATTCATTTAACATAATCTACATTATGCGAAACAAATCAATCTAAGTAATTGATATATAAAGATTTATTTTTCATCAGAAGGCACTAGGACAATATCAGAAACCTGTAAATCAGAATAACCACTGACTCTAAATGAACTTGGATGGACGTAATAATTACCCGGACCGTACGGAATTTGATCTTTCTGTAATGGGATTTTTACCATTACAGGAAATTGGCCACCTAAATCAATGTAAGCTTCTTGATTGCGGATATACCAATCTTTACCGGTTTTTTGGCTTACACCTGAACGCTCATCAATACGTGATGTTGCAAATACCTGCACTTTTAGTAAGTATTGGTTAATGTTTTGATTACTCATTTTAATTTCCTCTTTTTTATTCAACTATGCGGCGATGCCCCATTTCTCCAAAGTTGGCTCAACGTACCAATCAGGACGCTGACAACTAAAATCAATTTCAACAAGTTTCATCAGCGGAATGATGTTATGACGTTCATAAGCTTTCAGATTTTGTAATTGAGCTTTGGTTAAACCGATAGCAATTAAATCTTTCTCATATCGCCAGAATGTCTGTCTATTCATACAATTTTGCGTTTCTTGATAACCATCATTAAGTAAATTTTTATAAAAGCTAAATATCCGCTCAGCTTTTGCATAACTAATATTGCCTTTTGGTGTTATTGAAAAATAAGTTTTACATAATAATTTTTGTATATGATCTCTGTTATAAACATTCATCTTACTTTCTCCAACTGCTTTAATTAGGTCTTTAAATGCTTCTTGCCATAAATCTCTTATCAGGTTTCTACCCTTCTTTTCATAACTTTTTTGATATTTAATTAGATCAAATAAATTTCTTGGAATCTTATGCTTGTCTAAATAACTACCTTTTAACCTTGCTTCAAATCGAACACATTTTTTTGAAAACTCAATCAACTTAGGATCACTTAGTACATTTATCGTATTTTGCAGATGTTTTTTACTGGGTGTTTTTCTTAACTCAGATTTAGCCTCAGCCAAACGTTTTTGTACTTCATCTCCCTTCAAATAAACTTTCAAAGAACGATGTTCAGAGCCTGAATTCCATTCTGCTGTTGTTTCATATTCTCTGTTATATTTTGTTTTTCGTGTCTGCCCTACTTTTACATTCTGAAGAAATAAAATTACTTGTTTTTGTACTGATTCTGAATGAATGTGGGACGAGAACGTAACATCTATCCAATCAACAGATGTTTCATCAATGTCAACCATCTCATAAAGTTCGGGCATAGCTTTGAGAAATGATTCCAACATAATAAATGCACATACATCTAAATTTGTTGAACCGAAGATATTATGTCCTTGTAACAATTTAGCGGGACTTGCTTTCAACTCCACATAGGGAGGAGTTTTTAAAGTATCGCTACCATTAAAAATTTTCATCGCTAAAGATGAATAATTGCTGGGAATTGATTCATATGGATGTGAAAGTTCTTGAACATCAAGATCGCCATCAATCTCAAACGTAACATTAGATGATTTTAACTTTATGCCTGTTCTTCTAGCTATCTCTATCAAGCTATCTTTCAAAAACGAAGTCTCACCATCTTTACAGACGATGATATGCTCTGTTTTAAAAGGGATAGAAAGTTTCAAGAAATCAATCATAACCAAAACGCTCACTTGCTCACAAGTGATAATAAAATAAATCAAATTTCATTTGTGAGCAAGTGATTTTACTCACATAATAAAAAATATATTTGTGAGCTATCATAAATGCTTAATAGTGATAGTGGAGAAATCTCTAATGAAACGTAAAAATCTAGGCGTTCCAACAGAAACGCATATGAAAATTGAAAGGGTTGCCGTTGAAATAACTGCTAAGACAGGAAAGGTGACAAAATGGACGGACGTTGTTAATTATATGATTAACAATTATCTCAATGATGCTAAACACGATTTGATCAACCGAGCAGAACAAGAAAAAATAGAAAGAGAGATTATTGAAGGTAAAATCAACTAAATAGAGTAATAAACAATCAAAGATGTAACAAATTGTTACAAGAGTGGACTATTAAAGAGTAGTCCACTACTCTAGCGAGCTCAGACAAACATCACTATTACCGCCTATAATAGCGTTTTTTAGTTGTTTTTTTATACATCTTAATAAATTCTTCCAAATCAATCGGCACATCCGAATTTACTAACTCTTCCAGAAAATGCATAAAATGCTCCAGCTTTTCAAGTCTTTCGTTAGTCTCTTCTTTACTCTCTGCTTGGTTATATTGAAATCGGACTTCCAGAGAGTTAACAGTCAAATAAATACGGTGTTCAGACATTTTTAAGAGTCTAACTGTCTCAAAAAAATGTTGTGGTGTGATATGAGATAAGGTTATATCTGCCATAGTTTAGCTTTAAAACCCTATTTAATATTTTTAGTAACATATAAAGAATACATTTTTAGAGCCTCTAACATTGCTGGATTAGGTTCTCTAGGATGTTCTAAATAATCAAGAATTAACTTTTGATCATTAGCAGAAAGGGCCAGAACTACATTATCAGAACTTTTCTCTATTTCTTCCATTTAACTACCTTATTGATAAACTTCGCATAACAACAGGTTATGTGTAAATTTTCGGGCCGTTTAAAAAGTATACAGCCCTCAAATTCAACATAACCTGTAGGTCATTATGCGAAATCTAGACGATTAACTATTTAAAGGTATCTCTACCATTTTTTTATATCAGATCTTTAATTCAATAGCCGAAACGTGTATTCTATATCAGATAGCTACGCCTTTGCGTATCTAACTTTTACCCTTTCAAATCAACTAAGGTATTTGACATGTCTAAAAATTTAATTCTTATCCTTAACTGTGGTAGCTCATCTTTAAAATTTGCTATCTTAGACCCTAAAACCGGTGATGAAAAATTATCTGGTTTAGCAGAAGCTTTTCATTTAGAAGATGCGCGCATCAAATGGAAATTACACGGTGAAAAAGGTAATGCAGATTTAGGTGCTGGCGCTGCACATAGCGAAGCGCTTTCATTCATCGCAAATGAGTTGTTATCAGAAGAATTAAAAGCAAGTATTGGTGCTATTGGCCACCGTATCGTTCATGGTGGTGAGCGCTTTACTTCATCTGTTGTTATTAACGATGATGTTATCAAAGGTATCGAAGATGCAGTTCAATTTGCACCACTTCACAACCCTGCCCACTTAATCGGTATTCAAGAAGCATTCCGTATTTTCCCTGAATTAAAAGACAAAAACGTTGCAGTATTCGACACTGCATTCCACCAAACAATGCCTGAAGAAGCATTCTTATATGCACTTCCATATAACTTATATACTGAACACCACATTCGTCGTTATGGTGCGCATGGTACAAGCCATTTATTTATTTCTCGTGAAGTCGCAGAACGTGTTGGTAAACCAGCTGATCAAGTAAATACCATTGTTTGCCACTTAGGTAACGGCGGTTCTGTTTCTGTCGTTCGTAACGGTAAATGTATCGATACTTCAATGGGTTTAACACCGTTAGAAGGTTTAGTAATGGGTACTCGTTCTGGTGATATTGACCCAGCAATCATTTTCTACCTATACAAAAACTTAGGTATGTCAATGGATGAAATTGAAACGACTTTAGTGAAAAAATCAGGTCTTTTAGGTTTAACTCAAGTGACCAGCGACTGTCGTTACGCTGAAGATAACTATGATGATGCATCTAAACCAGAAGCAAAACGTGCTTTAGACGTATATAGCTACCGTTTAGCAAAATATATCGGTGCATATATGGCAATTTTAGGTGATGATCACTTAGATGCTATCGCGTTTACTGGTGGTATCGGTGAGAACTCAGCTCACGTTCGTGAATTAACTTTAAACCACTTAAAATTATTCGGTGTTAAATTAGACCACGACCGTAACCTTGCAGCACGCTTCGGTAAAGAAGGTGTTATTACAGCAGATGATTCAGCATTCAAAGCAATCGTGATTCCGACAAATGAAGAATTAGTGATTGCACAAGATACTGCTAAATTAGCACTATAACTTTTAAGGGCAGATTACTCTGCCCTTTTTTAACTTTATTTTTATAGGAATATAATTATGTCAAGAACGATTATTCTTATTCCAACGACCACAGGTGTTGGATTAACAAGCGTAAGCCTAGGTTTAGTGCACGCTTTAGAACAAAAAGGGACTAAAGTTGGCTTTTTAAAACCTATTGCACAGTCTATTACTGGTGAAGACGTTTTAGACCGTTCAACTTCAATTATCAAGGCAGCTCAATCAACAGAAGTTGGTGTGCCATTTATGTTAAGTGAAGCAGAAACGCTTATCGGTCAAAACCAAACTGACGTTTTATTAGAAAAAGTGGTAGAACGCCATCAAGCATTAGCTAAAAATAACGAAATTATTGTTATCGAAGGTTTAATTCCAACTCGTACAAATGCATATGCTAACAGCATTAACTATGAAATTGCACAAGCGTTAGATGCTGAAATCGTATTAGTTGCCGCACCTGGTTCTGATAAACCAGCTCAATTAAAAGAGCGTGTTGAAGCTGCTGCATCTGAATTCGGTGGTCGTAACAACCCTAACCTTTTAGGTGTGGTTATCAACAAATTTAATGCACCAGTAGATGAATCTGGTCGTACTCGCCCTGATTTAGCAGAAATTTTTGACTCATTCCAACACAGCACACAAAACGTTTCAGAAGTTGAAGCGTTATTTGCAAAAAGCCCAATTAAACTACTCGCTTGTATTGAATGGAAAGCGGATTTAATTGCAACTCGTGCAATTGACTTAGCTAAACATTTACATGCAGCAATCATTAATGAAGGTGAGCTGAATACCCGTCGTATTCGTGGTGTCAGCTTCTGTGCGCGTAGCATTCCACACATGGTTGATCACTTTAAAGCAGGTAACTTATTAGTAACTTCAGCAGACCGCCCAGAAGTGTTAGTTGCAGCATGTCTTGCGGTTATGAATGGTGTTGAAATTGGTGGTATTCTTTTAACTGGTGGTTATAAAATTGAAGCACCAATTGCAAAACTTTGCCAACAAGCGTTTGAAACAGGTATTCCAGTATTCCGTGTTGAAGGCAATACATGGCAAACCGCTTTAAACTTACAAAGTTTTAGCTTAGAAGTGCCAACTGATGACAAAGAACGTATTAACGCAATCAAAGAATATGTTGCAAGTACGTTAAATACAGGCTTCGTAGAAGAAGTTTCTAAAGGTGCAACTCGTGCACGTCGCCTCTCTCCTGCAGCATTCCGTTATCAATTAACTGAATTTGCACGTGAAGCGAAAAAACGTATTGTATTACCAGAAGGTGATGAGCCTCGTACAGTGAAAGCTGCAGCACTTTGTGCAGAACGTGGCATTGCAGAATGTGTTTTATTAGCTAACCCAACAGATGTTCAACGCGTTGCAGAAGCACAAGGTGTAACCTTAGGTAAAGGTATTACTATCATCAACCCAGCAGATGTACGTGAAAACTATGTTGCGCGTTTAGTTGAATTACGTAAAGCAAAAGGTATGACTGAAGAAGCTGCACGTGAACAATTAGAAGACACTGTAGTATTAGGTACTATGATGTTAGAAGCAAACGAAGTTGATGGTTTAGTTTCAGGTGCGGTTCATACAACGGCTAATACCATTCGTCCACCGATGCAAATTATTAAAACTGCACCAGGTAGCTCAATTGTGTCTTCTATCTTCTTTATGTTATTACCAGACCAAGTATTGGTATATGGTGACTGTGCGGTTAACCCAGACCCAACAGCTGAACAATTAGCAGAAATCGCAATTCAATCTGCAGAGTCTGCAAAAGCATTTGGTATCGACCCACGTGTTGCAATGATCTCATACTCAACCGGCACATCAGGTTCTGGTGCAGATGTTGAGAAAGTAAAAGAAGCAACTCGTATTGCAAAAGAAAAACGTCCAGATTTAATCATTGATGGCCCATTACAATATGATGCTGCAGTAATGGAAGATGTGGCGCGTTCTAAAGCACCAAACTCACCTGTTGCAGGTAAAGCAACTGTATTCGTCTTCCCAGATTTGAATACAGGTAACACCACTTATAAAGCAGTTCAACGTTCTGCAGATTTAGTTTCAATTGGCCCTATGCTTCAAGGTATGCGTAAACCAGTTAATGACTTATCTCGTGGTGCATTAGTAGACGATATCGTTTACACCATTGCATTAACTGCAATTCAAGCAACTCAAGCTTAATTTACGTTCATATGATACGCCCAGTTTACACTGGGCGTTTTTTTGCAAAAAATTAAAGAAATTTGACCGCTTGTTGCGGTAGAATACCAAAAATACTTTCTTTATATTGATGAACTATGACAACACCAATTATTGATTTACAAATTGCCAGTGAAAATAGCGAAGGCTTGCCAACACTGGAACAATTTACTCACTGGGTAGAAACTGCCCTCGCCTTTGAAGCCCAAACTGAAGATTTTCCTGAAACAGAAATGACCATCCGTATTGTGGATGAAGAAGAAAGCCAAACACTTAATCGAGAATATCGCGGAAAAGATTACCCAACAAACGTCCTCTCATTCCCTTTCGAAGTGCCAGAAGGTATTGAACTTCCCTTATTAGGTGATTTAGTTATCTGTCGTCAAGTGATGGAACGTGAAGCAAAAGAACAACAAATTTCTTTAGCATCCCACTGGGCGCATTTAGCTGTGCATGGCACGTTACACTTGCTTGGCTATGATCATATTGAAGAGGTCGAAGCAGAAGAGATGGAAGGTCTAGAAACGCAAATTATGCAGAAATTAGGCTTTGAAGATCCTTATTTGAGCGAAAAAGAACTCGACTAATGCGAAAGCTCGTTGTGTTATTAGCGATGCCGTCAGATTTTGACGGCATTATTTTAAATCAAACAAATTTTGCAAAAGCCAAGCAGTATCTCGGCACGCAGCATTTTCAGGCACTTTATGATATGCGTAGTCCTGATGGGGTTTGCTTGCATTTAGAAGCTTTAGCCATTATTGCTGGCACCATTATGAATGGTGGAACGCTTTTCCTTGTTTGTCCTGATTTTGCACAATTATCCCAAATTCCTGATAGCGATTCTCTACGCTGGAATGATGGGAAGCTGATTACTACACCGAATTTCTATCGCTATTTTCAAAAATTGATTCAAAAATATCAATTTAGCGTGACAATGCCACGAAAAAAAGATTTTTTGCTCCCTGCAAGCGGGCAAAAAATGCAAATATTTTGCGAATTTACGCCAGAACAGCAGCAAATTTTCGAACAGCTACCTAAGCACCTCGCTGATATTCATTTAATTTTAGCCGATCGTGGGAGAGGTAAATCCACTCTTGCAGGGCAACTTGCAAAAACCCTTGCTGAATATCACTCAGTAATTATCACCGCTAAAAGTCGCGCTGCACTTCCCCAATTTTTAGCTCAATTAACGGATATGGCTTCACATGATTCTTTGCAATTTATGGCGCCCGATCAGTTGATTGCGAAAATAACGCAAAAATGTATTTCTCCAAATCATTGGTTATTTATTGATGAAGCCGCGAGTTTGCCTTTACCTATGTTGCAAACGCTTTGCCGTTATTTTCATAAAGTTGTGCTAACCACAACCACCCACAATTATGAAGGTACAGGGCGAGGGTTCAGTTTAAGATTTAAATCACAATGTTCCCGCACTTATCAAGAATGGCATTTAACTACACAACTTCGCTGGGAAGAAAATGACCCGCTTGAGCAGTTTATTAACGAGCTACTATTGTTAGATGAAAGCGAACACATAGAACCGCTTGCACAATACTATCAATTATTTGCGAATGCGCATTACAAAACGACGCCAACAGACTTACGCCGGTTATTTGATGGAGAAAATCAGCAATGTTTTTCTTATCAAGAAAATGGGCAAGTAATTGGTGCAATTTGGGCGCTCAATGAAGGCGGATTGTCAGATGCGTTAACAGAGCAAGTATGGTCTGGAACGCGTCGCCCAGCGGGGAATTTAGTGGCGCAATATCTTTGTGCGCAAGGGAATTTAAAGTCAGCTTGCACCTTGCATTCAATACGAATTTCTCGGATTGCCGTTCAGCCAAAAAAGCAACAACAAGGCATTGGCAAGCGGTTAGTTTCTGACTTTATTTTGCAAATCTTCAAACAAATTCAACCGCTTGATTTTATTTCGGTCAGTTTCGGTATGTCCGATTTCCTGCTGAAATTTTGGCAACAGTGTGGTTTCGTATTAGTACAAATTACGCCTAACCGAGAAGCAAGCAGTGGTTATCAAAGTGCTATGATGCTCTACCCTATTTCTGAGGCAGGAAAGCAATTTGTTGCACAAGCAGTAGCAAAATTTCAGCGTGATGCCCCAGTTTTACCTTATTGCGAAGCGCTTTTCCCTAATAAAGTGGCTGATTATGCTTTAGATGAATCAGACCAACAAAATTTGCATGGTTTTGCATTTGCTCAACGGAGTTTCTCGGCTTGTTTTGCATCACTGAAACGGCTTTATACTCAATATCCTGAAGAACTTGCCATCTTACGAGATAATCTAGAACAAAATAGTCTTACGTTAGCTACGCCCCAAAAGCAAACATTGGCACAGTTTCGCCTGGCGGTTAGAGATGTGTTAGCAGCAAAATGTCAGTAAAGAAAAAGCCCATTTAAAATACTTTGACTATTTTAAATGGGCTTTCGCCTTGATAACGATTAGCATGTTTTGCTTTACGTTGGTAACTGCCTTTCCCTTTACGATTTCGCATCACGCGGGTTTTAAATAACGGGTCTGTAACTAAAGCTTTTATCGCACTTTCTTGAATTTCGCCACGTTGGTGGGCATATTGATTTTTACTCATCATTTATCCTTATTAAATTAGATTTAATTGCAAAAAATTGCGTGTGCATTCTGCCAAAATTTACTTTTCCTGTATATAAGTTAGGGGTAAAGTTGTGTATAATTTACCGAAATTTCACTTCAAGCGGATAAGTTTTATTCGCATTTTGCAAACACAGAGGATAATATGAAAAAAGAAGAAGTCGGACATAATTTCTTAGCACGTCTTGGTAAAACTCGTTTGCGCCCAGGCGGTAAATTAGCCACAGATTGGCTTATTGCGAATGCTGATTTTAATGCAAATAAAAAAGTACTTGAAGTCGCTTGTAATATGTGTACCACTGCTATCCAAATTGCTAAGCAATATGGTTGTGAAATTACGGGTGTGGATTTAGACGAAGAAGCATTAGAAAAAGCACGTCATAATATTAAAGAAAATGGCGTAGAAAACTTAGTTAAAGTGCAACGCGCAAATGCGACTAAATTGCCATTTGAAGATAACACTTTCGACATTGTTATCAATGAAGCCATGTTGACTATGTTGCCAATTGAAGCAAAAGAAAAAGCGATTCGGGAATACTTCCGTGTACTTAAACCGAACGGTTTCTTATTAACCCATGATGTAATGCTGAACACTGATGATGTCGAAAAAGTGATTGCAGATTTGCGTTCAGCAATCAACATTACAGTAACCCCACTTTCCAAACCTGACTGGAAAGAAACGTTCCTTCGTTGCGGTTTTAGAAATGTGGAAACATTTAGCGGTGAGATGAGTTTACTTTCGCCGAAAGGGTTAATTTACGATGAAGGCGTATTGGGTGCGATGAAAATTATCAGCAATGCATTAAAACCTGAGAATCGTGATACCTTCAAAAAAATGTTTAATACATTTAACGACCCTGATAAAAAACTTGGTTTTATTGCTATTTGTAGCCAAAAATAATGTTTGAACTATTCCAAACTTGGTATAAAAAGAAATTAGGTAATCCGCATAGTGCCGCATTATTGGGTATTCTGCTCTGTGGTTTTGGGATTATCTATTTCTTTAGCGATCTCATTATGCCACTTTTAGTGGCCATCGTCTTTGCTTATCTGTTAGATACGCCTATTCGTGTATTGACGCAAAAATTTAAGCTCCCTCGCACATTAAGCATTGTGATTGTACTTGGTAGTACACTCTCTTTACTTGCCCTATTTATTACGGTGTTATTACCGAATTTATGGAATCAGACTGTCGGTTTTGTGCGCGATTTACCCAACATGTTTAACTTGCTTAATACGTGGCTACAAGCCTTGCCCGAGCATTATCCTGAGTTGGTAGATTACGCGATGCTAGATAGCCTAATGACCTCATTACGGGCAAAAATTCTAGGTTATGGCGAATCATTATTAACCTTCTCTCTTAACTCACTGGTGAGCTTAGTCGGTTTAGGCATTTATGCATTTTTAGTGCCGTTAATGGTCTTTTTCTTATTAAAAGACAAACCTTTATTTGTTCGTTCATTTTTAAATTTAATGCCTAAAAACCGCCGTTTAACTACGCGTGTTTGGATGGAAATGCAACAACAAATCAATAATTATATCCGCGGAAAATTGTTAGAGATTTTGATTGTTGGTGTGGTGACCTACATTATTCTGATTTTCTTCGATTTACGTTACCCATTACTACTTTCGGTTGCTGCAGGGCTTTCGGTATTAGTTCCATATATCGGTGCGGTATTAGTTACCATTCCGATTGCATTAATTGCATTATTTCAATTTGGTTTATCGCCTGATTTTTACTACGTACTACTCGCTTTCGTGATTAGCCAACTGTTAGATGGAAATATTGTTGTACCGTTTCTGTTCTCTGAAGCCGTCAATTTACATCCACTAACCATTATTGTTGCGGTGCTAATTTTTGGCGGCTTGTGGGGATTTTGGGGTGTGTTTTTTGCAATTCCATTAGCCACCTTAGTTAAGGCGGTTGTTAATGCTATCTCTTCTGTTGAATAATTAAAATAATAAGGATAATAAAATGCTTGTTTCGGATTTTCATTTTGATCTCCCTGATAATCTTATCGCGCGTTACCCCATGCCAGAACGTACCGCGAGCCGCCTTTTAAAATTAGATGGCAATACGGGCGCATTGACCGATCAACACTTCCCTGATTTGCTAGAAGATATTCAAGCGGGTGATTTGTTAATTTTTAATAATACCCGTGTTATTCCCGCTCGTCTTTACGGTCGTAAATCTAGTGGTGGTAAATTAGAAGTACTGGTTGAGCGAGTATTAGATGAACATCGTTGCTTAGCGCATATTCGTGCTTCAAAAGCGCCTAAAGAAGGCGCTGAAATTATTTTGGGCGAAGATAAATTAGGTGAAGGAAATGGGTTTCACGCCATCATGACAGCCCGCCATGGTGCGCTTTTTGAGTTGCAATTTAGTGCAGCACAACCCTTGTTTGATTTATTGCAACAAGCTGGTCATATGCCTCTACCACCTTATATTGACCGCCCTGATGAAGATGCAGACCAAGAGCGCTACCAAACTGTTTATAGCAAAGTGTTAGGCGCAGTGGCTGCTCCAACAGCTGGCTTACACTTTGATAATGCGATGTTAGAAAAGCTTAGTGAGAAAGGTGTTCAAACTGCGTTTGTAACTTTGCACGTTGGTGCGGGAACATTTCAACCTGTTAGGGTAGAAAATATCCTCGATCATCAAATGCATGCAGAATATGCTGAGGTTAGTGAAGAAGTGGTGGAAAAAATCCTTGCAACTAAAGCAGCTGGTAAACGAGTCATTGCCGTAGGGACAACTTCTGTGCGCTCTATCGAAAGTGCAGCTCAAGCAGCAGAACAAACAGGAAAATTGATTGCGCCATTCTTTTCTGATACACAAATCTTTCTCTACCCGGGAAAAACTTTTAAAGTCGTGGATGCTTTAGTGACCAATTTCCATTTGCCAGAATCCACACTAATTATGCTAGTTTCTGCCTTTGCTGGTTATCGACATACCATGCAGGCTTATCAACATGCTGTGGCAAATCAATATCGATTCTTCAGTTATGGTGATGCGATGTTTATCACCAAAAATGAAAATGCAACGCAAGATTTACCGCCCAACGCTTAATTAATTAGAAAACTCGAAATAGCCCTGATACCAAGGGCTATTTTTATGTCTTGCTGTTGTAAGCTTTGCTTGTGCCTGAGCGAATTCAATCTTAACCATGCCAACTTCTGCAGTATTTAGTGTTTGAACTCCATGTAAATTTAATCGTTCAATCACTTGTTTGTTTGGCATTTTCCAAGGGTTCCACCGCCCACTAGAAATAATAGCTACCCTTGGCTTGGTTTGTTGCAATAAAGTTTCACTACTGCTGGTTTTACTGCCATGATGGGGCACTTGTAGAAAATCTACTTGCCCAACATTTTCCGACCATTCACGTTCTTGTATAGCACCGCTATCTCCTGTCAATAACCAACGAAAATGCCCTATGCGGACTAGCAAAACACAAGAATCTTGATTTTTAGCCACTAACACTGTTTGAACAGGATAGATAGCTTGCAGTTGAAAATGACCAAACTGCCAGGATTTACCTGCAACACAAGATTCTGGTTGATAACCAGCATAGCGTTTCTGGCTGCTTGAAATTAACCGTGCATGGGGATAATGCTGTAATAAGGTTTCTACCCCGCCTGCATGATCATTATCATCATGACTCAGAAAAATAGCTTCTACTGTAATGCCTTCGCGTTGAAGATAAGGCAGAATTTCTAGTTTTGCCATATTATTCGAGCTAGCACCTTCGCCCCAACTTATGCCTGTGTCGTAAAAAATCGCCTTTTTTTGACCGCTTGTTTCATAAATCAAGGCTTGTGCCAGACCTTGCCCAACATCAAAGGTTATCCAACTAGGTAATGATGCACGCATAAAAACCATAAAAACCATATAACCCCAACCATAAAAAAGTGGAACGATGATTCCTAGGCTTAACCAATAAATTTTTTGCCTATTTTTCCAAGCATAAAGCCCAAGTAAAATAGCTAAATCTAAGCTCAATAATTCCCATTGGGTTTGGTAACTTAACGGAATCCAGCTTTCAGATAATGGTGAAATTAACGTAAGACTGCTTTGCGCTAGCCAATCTGCCCATTGCCAAGTTGAAAAGAAATTATCCGTCATTAACGTTAATAAAATCATGGGGACTAATGCAAAGCTATAGAGCGGAACAATAAGAATATTGGCAAGAAAATTCCAGGTAGAAGTCCCCTGAAAAAAGAAAAATTGCACTGGCGCAAAAATAAGTAAAATACCAAGTTGTAAATGGATTAACGAAAGTATGCCTCGTACAATTTTTGGAAAATGTTGAGTAGTTATCCAGTTGGAAAGTGGAAAATAGCGATACCAAATAATTAAACTTGCAACAGCCGAAATAGAGAGCCAAAAACTATCCGATAATAATGTTAATGGGTCAAGTAGCACTAGCAATGAGACGATACGCCACCATAATTGTGTTGGGGTATAATGTCGGCGAGCAAATTGACAAACTAATATCAATAAAATTGCCCCGATTGCACGTAATGTGGGAATAGAAAAACCCGCTAAATAACTATATCCTAAGGCAAAGGATAATCCGATTACGCGAGGAAAAAGGTAAGACTGCCCTATTTTATAAAAAGTCCTTATCGCATAGCGGTGATGAGCATATAACATTCCCCATTGCCCCAATTTTGCTAGCCAGAATCCAACGGCCATTGCTAATGCAATATGCAAGCCTGAAATAGCAATTAAATGCGCTGTACCCGTTTGTTGGAAAATTTGCCAATATTCATGATTCAACCAGGCTCGCTCTCCAAAAGCTAACGCCAATAATAGTCCTTGGGTAGGAAAAGTGTCTGTTTGATCAACCACGCGATAAAGCCACTTTGTTCGCCAAGAGGAGGTTTCCTGATTTTCTAACCATATTGCTTGTTTAATGGTTGCGGTAGCTTGAATATGATTTGCTGCATACCAACGCTGGCGATCAAAGTTGCCTTCATTTAACCGTGCACTAATTGGTCTAAAAGTGGTTTGAACTTGGTAATGTTGTTCCAGCTTTAACGGTGTTTGGTTTTGCCAATTTAAGTAAATACGCTCCCCGTTTTCTAACTGCCCAATCGCAGCTTGATAATCGGTAAGTTTCTGTAATTGTACAATTTTAACCGTTCTGGTTTGCACTAAAGCGGTCTGATTTTCCAGCTCATTTGCAAAATGTGCTACCCTTGCATAACTGAGTAACACCAAGAAAAGCACCCATGCTAATAATTTATATCTGGCTGAGATTGCCCATAGCAAAAGCGTACTATAAGCGATGATAAGATAAAGAAAACCAGCTAATGGCAGCCATAAAATAGGCAAACAAAGCAAAGGAAATAAGATAAATGCGTGGTCTTGTCGTATCATCGCCAAATAGAACATAAATAATGGCAAGCATATCGAATAGGAAAAAAAATACCGCTGTTTTTATTGGATTTTTCGAGCAAGATCGCAAAATTTCTCTCTTTTGCAAAAAACTTCAGAAAAATGACCGCTTGTTAAGGTAAAATAACCCAATAATTAGAAGGAAAAAACGATGACCGAATTTACTCACATTAACACGCAAGGCGAAGCGAATATGGTGGATGTTTCTGGCAAACAGGAAACCGTACGTGAAGCTCGCGCAGAAGCATTTGTTTCAATGCGTGCTGAAACTTTACAAATGATTTTATCTGGCAACCATCATAAAGGTGATGTTTTTGCAACTGCACGTATCGCTGGCATTCAAGCCGCTAAACGCACTTGGGAGTTGATTCCGCTTTGCCACCCGCTTCTGCTTTCAAAAGTTGAAGTAAAATTAGAAGCTTTGGTTGAAAGCAATCAGGTTCGGATTGAATCGCTTTGCAAATTAAGTGGAAAAACAGGCGTAGAAATGGAAGCGTTAACCGCAGCAAGTGTTGCCGCATTAACCATTTATGATATGTGTAAAGCGGTACAGAAAGACATGGTGATTGAACAAGTTCGCCTATTAAGCAAAAGTGGTGGTAAGTCTGGCGATTTCGTTGCTCCATCAACAAAGGAATAATAGTTTATGAGTATTCAAGTTTTATTTTTTGCACAAACGCGAGAATTAGTTGGTGTGGATAGCCTGCGTGTTGAAGAAACATTTGATACGGCAGAAGCGCTGCGCGAACATTTAAGCCAACAAGGGCCAAAATGGCAATTAGCGTTAGAAAAAGGGAAATTATTAGTTGCGATTAACCAAACTATTGCGAGTTTAGAGAGTGCTATTCAAGATGGTGATGAAGTCGCTTTCTTTCCACCTGTTACTGGAGGTTAAATGCAACAAACATTCATTCAAGTTCAAGAAGATAATTTTGACCAAAATGCAATTTATCAATGGTTAAGCGCTGAACATAGCGTGGGTGCAACAACATTATTTGTTGGTAAAGTGCGCGAAATGAATTTAGGCGATAATGTCTCTGGCCTTTATTTAGAACATTATCCTGCAATGACGGAAAAAGCCTTGCAAGAAATTGTTGCACAAGCTCGTCAACGTTGGGATTTGCAACGTGTTGCCGTGATTCATCGTATTGGTCAATTACACACAGGCGATGAAATCGTATTAGTTGGCGTTAGTTCTGCTCACCGAGGCGATGCCTATCATGCAAATGAATTCATTATGGACTATCTAAAAACGCGTGCGCCATTTTGGAAGCGAGAAACTACGCAAGACGGCGAACGCTGGATTGAAGGTAGAGAAAGCGATCAACAAGCGGCGGATAAATGGAAGTTAGACGATGCTAAATAACCTTGAACTAGAACAAATTATCGACCAAAAATTAAATAGTAAAGCAATTACCGATTATGCGCCTAATGGTTTACAGGTTGAAGGTCGCCAAACTGTGAAAAAGATTGTTACAGGGGTAACAGCTACACTGCCATTAATTGAAAAAGCGATTGAAAAACAAGCGGATGCAATTTTAGTGCATCATGGCTATTTCTGGAAAAGTGAGAATCCATGTATTCGCGGCATGAAAGGGAAACGAATCAAGCAATTATTAGTTAACGATATTAATTTGTACGGCTATCACTTACCTTTAGATATTCATCCCGAATTGGGCAATAATGCACGTTTAGCTCAGCAATTAGGCATTGTTGAGCTTGCTGGATTAGAAGATAAACCCAATTCTATTCCTGTTTGGGGTACTTTAGAAACACCAGTTTCAGCGCAAGAATTAGCACAACGACTTGAACAAATTCTGCAACGTAAACCTATTGTTTGCGATGAATTTGTTGCAGATTATCCACAAAAAATGATTAAAACCGTTGGTATTTGCACAGGCGGTGGACAAGGATATATTGATTTAGCCGCTGCTAAAGGCATTGATGCATTTATTTCCGGAGAAATTTCTGAACAAACCACCCATTCAGCCCGTGAACAAGGGATTTACTATTTCGCTTGTGGTCACCACGCAACAGAACGTGATGGCATTAAAGCCTTAGGCGAATGGTTGGCAAAAGAATATGGTTTATCTGTTGAATTTATTGATATTGATAATCCTGCATAAAACATAACGTTAAAGGGCAATTCACTATGAACTGCCCTTTTTCTTATTTCCCGCTATTTTCAAGCCACAGCATAAAATCTGCAACGGTATGAAATGAGCCAAAGACTAAAATAATATCTTCGGCTTTCGCTTCGCTAAATAATTTGACTGCAGCATCGCCAATGTATTTATATGTAGAAGTTTTAGCCTGCGGTAAGACGGCAAGTAGTTTGCTTTCAACCATTTGAGCTTCTTGTCCACGCCAGCAATTAAGCCCCACGCAATACCAACTATCAATCAATTGATCTAATGGTTCGACGATACCCGAAAGATCTTTATCCTCCAGTGCGCTGAAAATTGCAAAAATCTTTCCTTTTTTAACCGCTTGCAAACGTGATGCTAAATAGCGCGCTGCATGCGGGTTATGACCAACATCAATAATGACTCGTGATTTAGGTTGCTGCCCTTGAAAATGGGCAAAATCATTTGCGGTTAATGTCTGAAAACGCCCTGGCATTTGGGCTTCTGCAATCGCTTCCATTATCATTTGTTCACTTATTGAAAATGGCAACTGCGTTAAAACAGCCAGCGCTGTCCCGACATTGGGTACAGGAATTAGCGGCTGAGGCAAATTGTCGAAACAAAGCGTATTAGATTGCCATTGCAAGCGGTCATTTTTTTCAATGATTTGCCAATCTTCTCCACGATAAAAAGCGTGACATTGCAACTTAATAGCGTAATCACGAATACTTTGTGGGCAGTCTGGTTCACCAATTACAACAGGAATATTAGGTCTAAAAATGCCTGCTTTTTCACGCCCAATCACTTCTCGGTTATCGCCTAGGAAAGCAACATGGTCTATATCAATCGAAGTAATGACTGCAAAATTTGGATCAACAATATTGGTTGCATCTAAACGTCCACCAAGACCGACCTCTAGAATCACAACATCTAATTTGGCTTGTTTAAATAGCGCTAATGCGGAAAGTGTACTAAATTCAAAATAACTTAACGAAACCTGCTTCTCTTTTTGAATCATCGCAAAGGTTTTAACATGCCATTCATCTGGGAGTAATTCACCTTGAATGCGTACACGTTCGTTATAACGAATTAAATGTGGAGAGGAATAAACGCCAACGCGTAAGCCCGCTTTCATCAGCGCGACTTCTAATAAACGACAAGTCGAACCTTTGCCATTTGTACCAGCCACAGTAATGACATAAGGCGCGGGTTGTAGTAAATCGAGTTGCTCGGCTACTGAACGTACACGCTCTAACCCCATATCAATAGGCTTTGAATGCGCATGTTCAAGGTAATTTAACCAACAGGCTAAGCTATCCGTTTCTTTCGGAGGAATTTTGGTGTTCATAATATATCCTAAAATAGAAAAATCCCTGTAAAAACAGGGATTTTATATCCGTTTTATTAATTAAGCCGTAGCGTCTTCTTCAACGATTAACTCGCCCGTTACCACTTTAAATGGTGAAGGTTGGAATGTCAGTTTCGCACAAAGACGAGCTAAAGTATCGCGCATCTCTTTACGTGGAACAATCATATCAATCGCACCATGCTCTAATAAAAACTCAGCACGTTGGAAACCTTCTGGTAATTTTTCACGTACAGTTTGTTCAATCACACGAGGGCCAGCAAAACCAATAAGTGCTTTAGGTTCTGCGATATTGATGTCCCCTAACATAGCAAGACTTGCTGAAACACCACCTAATGTTGGGTCCGTCATCACAGAAATATATGGCACACCTTCTTCTTTCATTTTGGCTAAAATTGCACTAGTTTTTGCCATTTGCATTAAAGAGAATAATGCTTCTTGCATACGAGCACCGCCAGATGCAGAGAAACAGATAAACGGAATTTTTTCTTCTAACGCTTTTTCTGCAGCACGAACAAATTTCGACCCAACTACTACGCCCATTGAACCGCCCATGAAAGCAAAGTTAAATGAAGCAACTACCACAGGCATTCCGTGAAGTGTTCCACTCATCACAATAAACGAATCTTTTTCACCCGTTTCTTTTTGTGCAGCACTTAAACGATCTTTATATTTTTTGAGATCTTTAAATTTCAACACATCTTGTGGTTCTAATTCTGCTGCGATTTCTTGCGCAGAATTTTCATCTAATAATTGTAATAAACGCGTACGTGCGTTGATTCGCATATGGTGGCCACATTTTGGGCAGACTTCCATATTGCGGCGTAATTCTTCACTATATAACACTTGTTCGCAGTGGCTGCATTTTGTCCAAATACCTTCAGGCACTTTAGAAACCCCTGAAGAAGTATTGCCACTTCGACCTAAAATTCTGTCTAACCAGCTCATATTTTTAACCCTTTTTTATGAGAAAAATTGGCGCTATTAAAGCACAAATACACTTATTTTAAAAGCCTTTGCATACTGCTCCGCTTTGTTAGCATTGGATTTGTAAATTTCTTACTAAAACAGACCGCTTGTATTATGAAAAACACTCCCAAATCGGACGGCAGCTCTGCGGTAACGTGAGCCCTCTGCCTAATTCTATCCAGCCTGTAGGAAAGTGAAAATCTGAACCACCAGAAGCATAAAGTTCAAACTCAGCTGCCCAGCGAACAATGAGTTGGCGTTGGTCTGGTGTTTGTCCACAGCCAGAAACCTCAATTCCATCGCCCCCTGCTGCTTTGAAATCTGTAATCAAGCGGCGAATCCATCTGCCTGTTAATTTATAACGTAATGGATGTGCAATACAAATCACGCCTCCAGCTGAATGAGTTACTGAAATCGCTTCTTCTAATGAACACCAGCTTGGTTTAACGTAAGCAGACTTACCTGCACCTAAATACTTCTTAAAAGCATGTTCAATGTTGCGAACATAACCTTGCTCATACAAAAAACGACCGTAATGCGCACGGGTTACTTCCCCTTCGGCAAGCGATTTTGCGCCTTCATACGCATTTGGAATTCCAACTTTAGCCAGTTTTTCTCCAATTTCAATCGCGCGAGTTGCTCTTAATTCGGCTTGTTTAGCCAGTAGCGTGATCATTGCTGGATGATGTTCATCAATATTTAATGCGGCAAGATGAATATTTTTTTCTTGCCATACCACAGAAATTTCAACGCCGCTAATAAGTTGAATCGGCAGATTTTCTGCCGCTTTTTTAGCCTTACTAATGCCAGCGGTAGTATCGTGATCAGTTAAGGCAAGCATTTCTACACCTTGGCTAACCGCGCGTTCTACTAATTCAGTAGGGCTTAATGTTCCATCAGAGGCATTGCTATGAGAATGTAAATCAAACTTCATCAGTTAATAATCCTGCTCGGATAAAAAATTGTTTATACGCTTCCACCTTTTTAGCCAAACTTAATGGATAAGCGCGAGATGTGGATGGTAAGCGATATAAAAATAATGGTCTTTTGCTATCAAACGGATAAGCAATACATTCGTTTGTTTTGGGCGCTTTCACTTTTTCAGGTAATAGACCAAGCAATGTATCGGTTGCTAAGCCACCAGTGGTAAAAATCCATTTTACATGAGGCAAGGTTTTTAACAATTTAGGCATATCCACAGGTTCAACAATTTTCAAGTCTTTATCTGATGCATTGCCTTTTAAGCGAATAGCGGTTTGAGCTGAAGAGCAAAGTGCAATGCCTTTTTCGCGTAAAAAAGCCTCAATACGAACTGGATCAAAACGTTTTTCTTCACCTACGCGAAAATGATCAGCATTTTGATAAAAAACTAGCCCCATAATCCGCCACATATCATTTTGGAAATTAGGGTAATGAAATTGCATACAACGTTTCTCATTGGTTGGTGGAAACGTTCCCATCATCACTACTGTGGCATTTTCAGGCAAAATAGGCTCAAACGGATGATGTTCTAATTCATGTTCAGCTGTCATTTTTCTTCCTATTGAATCAGGGCTTTTAGCATTTTGAGTTTTTCAGCTTTGTTTACGTTTTGTTCAGCAAGCTTATTCAGATCGTTCACCAAATTGGGCTGACTTTCTATTTGGTTAGCTAAAGAAATCGGTGTTTCAGTCAGTTGTTCTGCATAGGCTGCTAGAGATTCTAGTAATGCTAATTTTTCTGGTTGTTCTTGGTATTGCGTAAATAATGCCGCTAATGAATTAGTAAAACTTTCGGTTTTCTCATCAATTTTTTGATGACAATATTTCTGCCATTTTATTTGTTCAGCACGGCTGAGCGTTTCAGGAAAATGTCTCGCACGATAATGAAATAAAAGCGGTTCTACTCGTTCATCCGCAAATTTTAGCCCATGATGCGCTAATTCTTCTGGCTTAAGGCTACGTAAAATAGCCATGTTATTTTTATCTGCTGCGGAGAAAAAACCTTGATAAAGCGTTGTTTCTACATTCTCACTTGCTGAAAATTCGCGTGTTTGGGTAAAAATATCTGTCACTTTTTCGCGTATAAGACTTTTATTGGCTTTGAGCTGTTTTAAATTTGCTAAACAAGCTTCACGATCAATACCTAAACGCGCTGCGTTTTCCGGTAATAGCACTTTAGCGGGGGCTAAAATTGGGCATTTATTGATATGCACCCCTTTTAGTGGTACTGGGTTTACGCCTTCGGCTAACGCTTCTCGTTTGGTGTAAAGACGTTCCCGCAAAACATCAGCTGATTCTGTTAATAATGGTTGAATATCGCCAGTTAAATCACAACAAATCACTTCATTCTGATTAGTTGGATGCCAAGCTAATGGTGCAATCCAACTGATATTGCTGCGGGCATTGCCAAACATACCAGAAACATGCACTAATGGCGTCATTTCTGCCGTATCAATCAGTTTTTCCGTTTCTTTTTTACCACGATGCGTGAAGAAAAAATCAAACAATTTCGGCTGTTTGGTCTGAATGAGTTTTGCCATAGCAATGGTGGCATAAACATCTGACATTGCATCATGCGCATTTTCATGTGCAATCCCATTTGCTTTGGTAAGTTGATCTAATTTGAAACTTGGTAACCCGTTTTCATCATGTACCCATTCAATGCCTTCTGGTCGAAGTGCATAACAGGCACGTACCACATCTAATAAATCCCAACGCGAATTCCCTTGTTTCCAACTATATTCATAAGGATCAAAAAAGTTACGAAAGAACGTATAGCGGGTCATTTCATCATCATAACGAATGTTGTTATAACCGATAATACAAGTATTAGGTTGGCTAAATTGTTCATGAATACGCGCAGCAAATTCAGGTTCGCTTATCCCTTCTTGATTGCATAATTGAGGAGTAATACCCGTTACCATCACGGCTTCTGGGGTAGGTAAATAATCTGGCGTTTGTTTGCAATAAAACATCACTGGTTCACCAATAATATTAAATTGGTGATCTGTGCGAATCCCTGCAAATTGTGCTGGACGATCTGTTGCAGGATTCACGCCAAAACTTTCGTAATCGTAGAAGAAAAAAGAAGGAGTATTCATGAGACTGACTAAATAAAAAAATTAGGCAGATTCTAGCACAAATCTGCCTTAACAAGCGGGTTGATTTTTAGGCTTTTTTACAAATTAGCGAACAACCACGGCTGTACCACTCGCACTAATTACAAACATATTTTTAGCACCCATCGTGGTGTAATTCACTTCAATGCCAACTACCGCATTTGCGCCTACGGCTAGTGCACGTTTAGCCAGTTCTTCTAGCGCTTCTTCCCTTGCGCGGCTTAAGCGAGATTCATATACACCTGAACGTCCACCAATAATATCGGTAATGCCAGCAATAAAATCACGCACAATATTTGCACCTGCAACTACTTCACCAAATACAATCTGTTTATATTCAACAATTTGTTTGCCTTCAATTTGAGGCGTCGTCGTTAAAATCATGGATATTTCCTTTAATTAAAAAATTTAACAGTATTTAATAAGTATAAGTTCGATATAAAAAAGCGCCAACTAAAATGCACAACATAATAAGAATTTGAATTAAGCGTTTTTTAGTAAGTTTTTCAGCGGCCATGATGGCTCCTTCTTTATTTTTGAATGCCAATTATTATGGGCGAAAGCTGCAGAAAATGCTATATTTTGCAAAACTTTCTGAAAATTAAACCGCTTGAGGAGCCTTTATGCAGACTAATATGGATCAGTTTCTAGAAATTATTGCCCAACTTCGAGACCCAGAACATGGCTGCCCTTGGGATATTAAACAAGATTTTAACTCTATGCTGCCACATTTATTAGAAGAAACCTATGAAGTGGCAGAAGCAATTCATACTCAAGATCGCAGTGCACTACGTGAAGAATTAGGCGATTTATTACTTCAAGTGGTATTTCTTAGCCAATTAGCGAAAGAAGAAGGAACTTTTGATTTTTATGATGTCTTAAGCGATATTCATCAAAAAATTGTTTATCGCCATCCGCATGTTTTTGGCGATACTAAAGCAGCAGATAGTGATGAAGCATTAGCGAATTGGGAAGCACAAAAAGCAAATGACGCTAAACACCAACAGCATGAATCTATTTTAGATGATTTGCCATTTGCATTGCCGGCATTAACACGTGCCCATAAAATTCAAAAGCGATGCGCAAAAGTTGGATTTGATTGGGATAATCCGCAAGATGTTTTAGCTAAAGTAGAAGAAGAGCTAGACGAGGTCAAAGCTGAAATAGCCAATTATCCGACTTCTCAAGCTGCATTATTCGAAGAATTAGGTGATTTATTATTTGCGACGGTAAATCTTTGCCGCCACTATCAGCTTGAAGCAGAAAGTGGGTTACGAGAAGCTAATGCTAAATTTGAACGACGTTTCCGCAAAGTCGAAGCAGCAGTAAAAGCGCAAGGAAAAGCGGTTTCTGAATGTAACTTGATGGAACTTGATGCGATTTGGCATCAAATTAAATCTTTAGAATGAATTGACAATTCTCTTTTTAATTTGTAAATTGCAGAAATTATGTTATGTAAATGCATAATTTTTAGCAATTGACATTGCAATTTTAATGTAAGGAAATAACCATGTCGAAAATTTTACTCGTTGATGATGATGTAGAACTTACAAATCTTCTTGCGGAATTATTATCTTTAGAAGGTTTTGATATTCACGTTGTTCATAACGGTCAAGAAGCCTTGACTGAACTTGAGTTACAAACCTACGACATTATTTTATTAGATATCATGATGCCTGTGTTAAATGGTATTGAAACGCTAAAACAACTTCGTCAAAAACTTACTACGCCAGTGTTAATGTTAAGTGCACGTGATGATGATATTGACCGCGTACTGGGTTTAGAGTTAGGGGCGGATGATTATCTACCGAAACCATTTAACGACCGTGAATTAGTAGCACGCATTAAAGCTATTTTACGTCGTACTGCTGGTAACAGCCCGCTTGCAACGGATGTAATTACGCCATCTTCTCAAACAGCAGAAGAAAATAGCAAACAACTTTCATTTGGTGGGGTTGAATTACATCCTGGTCGTCAGCAAGCGATTTTTGAAGGTAAAGATTTAGATCTAACGGGCACAGAATTTGCACTTTTACAAATGTTGATGCGTAATCCAGGCCAAATTCTTTCACGCGAATTATTGAGCCTAGAAATTTTAGGTAAGCGTCTAACACCGTATGATCGCGCGATTGATATGCATATATCAAACCTGCGTAAAAAGCTCCCTGAGCGTAACGATAATTTACCATGGTTTAAAACTTTACGTGGGCGTGGTTATTTACTCGTAACAGAAAAATAGTAATAAAATCCCTCGACTAACTTCGGGGGATTTTCGTTTTTTTGCTTATTTGTTGGAAATATTTATGCAAACATTAAAACAATACCTTCAAATACTCCTCTCTTTCCGTCATTTTTTAGCCTACCAGCTATTTATTTATTTTGGGCTAGCCTTTTTAGTCGTGCTGACTATCGCCTTTAATATCTCAAAGCTCGATGATCGGGAGTTTACCGCTCTTAATGAAACGGAAATCAGCTTTTTTAATACTGAAAGCAAACATGTGCAAAAAGTCTATGATTTAGATGACATTTTTGAACAAGATCTTTCTATTCGTACCCCAGGTGGGTCTAGCGTTATCTTAGTTGAAAAAAACTCTGGCTCTGTCAGCGGTATGGATCAAGATAACCTCAAACCCCTTTTGGCTTTTTTATATCGCGCGGAAGAATCTGGCGTTCCATTAGCAAGAAGTTTCGACCACTTACGCATTAACGGGCCATTTATTGTTAAAACCCCCAAACGCGAATATAACGAATATTTTATTCAAACGGTAAACCCACAAAAAGAAGGCTTTAATGAAATTTTCGACTCGCCATGGTTAATGAGCGTGATTGTGATGTGTGTTGCTTTCCCAATTCTCTTTTTCCTTTCTTGGCGTATAACCCGCCCTGTTAAAGAATTGCGTTTAGCCGCGAATGCAATTGCATTGGGGGATTTAAAAACCAATCCTAAAATTGAAAAGCAAGGTATTAAAGAGCTACGTGATGTAGGACGAAGCTTTAATCAAATGGTGACTGCTCTACAAGATTTAAACCAATACCAGCAACGATTATTAGCTGATATTTCGCATGAGTTAAAGACACCATTAGCTCGTCTACAACTCGCCGTTGCAATTATTCGTCGCCGTAATGGGGAATCCAGTGAGATTGACCGGATTGAAAACGAAATCCAAAAACTGAATACAATGATTCTTGATTTACTTTCGCTTTCTCGCCAACAAGTAAACAGCCATCTCGCACGTGCTAAATTCCCGGTTCAACAAATTTGGTTTGATATTTTAGAAGATGCGAAATTCGAAATGAATGAAAATGGCTTAGCGCTTGAAATTCATAATCATATTCCACCCTCTGAACGCTATTACATCAATGGTAATTGCCAACTTTTAAGCAGTGCAGTTGAAAACGTGATTCGCAATGCGAAAAAATATGCAGAAACGCGTGTTTCCGTTGTACTCACTATTCATAAAAAGAATTTAGTCATTGATATCGAAGATGATGGCCCTGGTGTTCCTGAATCCGAATATGAACAAATTTTTAGACCATTCTATCGTGTTGATGAAGCCCGCGCTCGTCAAACAGGTGGGACAGGATTAGGTTTAGCGATTGTATTAAATGCGGTACAACAACATAAAGGAACAGTGGTAGCTTCGAAAGCAAGTATTGGTGGCTTACGAGTAGAGATTGTTTTACCACTATGGATAGACTAACTTAGTGCTAGGAACTTGATTCAAGAGATTTTGGACAGGATTAGGTTTAGCGATTGTATTAAATGCGGTACAACAACATAAAGGAACAGTGGTAGCTTCGAAAGCAAGTATTGGTGGCTTACGAGTAGAGATTGTTTTACCACTATGGATAGACTAACTTAGTGCTAGGAACTTGATTCAAGAGATTTTGTCTAGAACCGTACCTTGCAAAATACCTAAAAAATTTAACCGCTTGTAAAAGCAACCGTTAAGATGAAATTGATAGAAATTGAGAAGCTAAATAAATACTTTGGAACAGGCGAAAACCAAGCGCATATTCTTAAAGATATTAACCTTAGCATTGACCAAGGCGACTTTGTTGCCATTATTGGCGCCTCAGGTTCAGGCAAATCCACGTTGATGAATATCATCGGATGTTTAGATACGGCAAGCAGTGGTGTTTGTCGTATTGATGGCAAAGAAACCATTGCGATGAATGCAGATGAGCTTTCAAACTTACGCCAACGCAAATTTGGGTTTATCTTTCAACGCTATAACCTGCTTGCTGCATTAAATGCGAATGAAAATGTTGCACTTCCAGCTGTATATGCAGGAATGCCCTCGCGTGAACGAAAAGCACATGCAGATGCCTTGTTAGATAAACTTGGTTTGAAAGAAAAAACGCAAAATAGGCCTAATCAGCTTTCTGGCGGGCAACAACAACGCGTCAGTATTGCGCGAGCACTGATGAATGGTGGCGACATTATTCTTGCGGATGAACCAACCGGCGCACTGGATTCAAAAAGCGGTGAAACCGTTTTAGAAATCTTACAAGACCTTCATCGCGAAGGACACACCATTATCATGGTTACCCATGATCCTAACATTGCTGCAACAGCAAGTCGTGTCATTGAAATTAAAGACGGGCGAATAATTAAAGATGAACGCCAACAACCTTATCAACATCAACAAAAACTAACAAAAGGCGAATATCGTGCCCCCCGATTTTGGGATCAGCTTGTTGAATCCTTCAAAATGGCAACAAGTGCAATTATGGCGCATAAATTACGCGCATTATTAACTATGCTAGGGATAGTTATTGGTATTGCCTCCGTGATTTCTGTTGTGGCGCTAGGGCGAGGCACACAGCAACAGGTATTGTCTAATATCAATAGTCTTGGCACAAACACCATGACCATTATGAATGGTACTGGATTTGGCGATAGACGCGCGAATTTAACTAAAAACCTCACCGTATCTGATGCAGAATTACTCAATAAACAAGGATTTGTTGATAGTACTACGCCTTTAAGCAATCTCAGTGCTACGGTAATTTATGGTAATACCAATGTAACTGGCTCAGTCAATGGCGTAGGAGAACAATATTTGAATGTTAAAGGCATGAAGATGGTTTCAGGGCGATTCTTTAATGACAGTGAAGTGAAAGAAGCTGCGCAAGTAGTCGTGATTGATGCTAACACACAAAAAGATTTGGGGATTATCGCACCAGTAGAAGGGAAAGTGATTTTAGTCGATAAAAAACCGCTGAAGATCATTGGTTTAGCGGAAGAGTCAAATAATATGCACCAAACCAGCCTAAAACTTTGGACGCCTTATACCACTTTGATGCAACGTATTTCTGGCGAAAAGCATATTGATTCCTTAACAGTAAAAGTGAAGGATGAGGTGGAAAGTCAAACCGCTGAAAAAAGTGTAATTTCATTGCTTAGCGCAAAACATGGTAAGAAAGACTTCTTTATCATGAATAGCGACACCATTAAACAAACCATTACAAGCACCACAAATACCTTAACGCTTCTCATCTCTTCTATCGCGTTAATTTCATTAGTGGTAGGCGGAATTGGCGTTATGAATATTATGTTAGTTTCTGTCACAGAACGCACTAAAGAAATTGGCGTAAGAATGGCGATTGGTGCTAAGCAACGTAATATCTTGCAACAATTCTTAATTGAAGCCATTTTAATTTGTTTATTAGGCGGTGTGATTGGGATTCTGTTGGCAGGTACGATTATCACGCTGTTTAACACCTTAGGTTCTAATTTCAAAATGTTACTTTCATTAGAATCTGTTGTACTAGCAGTATTCTTCTCTACGTTAATTGGGGTTGTTTTTGGTTATATGCCGGCAAAAAATGCCTCTAAACTCAATCCAATTGTTGCCCTTTCGCAAGAATAACGCTCAACCAAACAAATAAAGCTCGGGAATACCGAGCTTTATTTTTGCAAAAAATTATCTAAATTAAACCGCTTGTAATCCGCAATCAATTTGGGCTAAAAGTTTTTTCTCTTCTTCTAAATCAGCGAAAACTAACGGATTTTGTGTTAGAAAGTCTGCTTCAAATTGTAATTTCCAATCATTATCGGCAACGGATAATTGCATTTCTTTCGGCCTAATGGTGGCTTGACGTGCACGATTAAGTAACACCGCGAGTCTGAAAATACGCAAAATCGAGAGTATGTCACGGTTTTTGTAACGATTTATACGCTTAATTTCGGTTCGTTTAAATCCTTTTTGATGGAAATACATTAACACTGATAACAAATGTTGCTGTTCAGAATCAAATCCAGCTAAGGTGCTGTTAGCAATAATATAGGCTGAATGTTTGTGCACATTATTATGGTTAATAACCAGTCCTATTTCATGTAGCAAACTCGCCCATTTCAGCATGGCTTTAAGCTCTTTCGTTTGTTGGCGGTTTTGCCAATCTTCAACCTGTTCAAATAAGGCTAAGGCCGTTTCTTCTACACGATTTGCTTGTGCCTTATCAATGTTAAATTGCTGGGCTAGCGCTTCTGCCGTACGTTGGCGAATATCACCAACTTGGAAACGTTGCTCCAAGCCATACATAACCCCTTCTCTTAACGCACCATCAGAATAACGCATCGAACGCAATTTAAAGGTATGAAATAATGCCAGTAAAATCGCAAGTCCCGGCACTAATACATCTGCTCGCTCTTCCAGCAAGCCTTTTAGCTGAATAGCCGATAATGAATTAAATTTTAAACAGTTTGCAATAATCGCTTTTAAACGTGGCTCAGTAATTAAGCCATCACGATAGCCGTTTGCCATCAACACTTTAGAAACTGTTTTAATCGTGCCAGATGAACCTAATACATGCTCCCAGCCAAGTTCGCGATATTCTGCTTCTAAATCTTCTAATTTTTCCATCGCCAATTGATAAGCAGCTCGAAAACGGGATTCTGTTAATGCACCATTAGGGAAAAATCGCTTGGCAAAACTGACACAGCCCATGTGTCGGCTTTCAGCACGTAAGGGGTCAAAATCATCCCCAATCGTCATTTCCGTTGAGCCACCGCCAATATCAATCACAAACTTTCGACCTTTTTCAGGTTGGGTATGGCTTACACCCGCATAAATTAAACGCGCTTCGTCTTGACCAGAGATAATTTGAATAGGGAATGGAAAAACTTTTGCTGCTTGTGCTAAAAAATCAGCATTATTTAGTGCACGGCGTAATGTATAGGTGCCAACAACTCTCACATTTTCTGGCGAAAATCCTTGTAGTCGATCGCCAAATAATGCTAAACAATCAACACCGCGTTGAATCGCTTCTTGGCTTAAGATACGATGTTCATCTAACCCATCCGCCAAACGAACACGACGTTTAATACGAGATAGCACTTGAATTGATCCATTGACTATCCGAGCGACAATCATATGAAAACTGTTTGAACCAAGATCAATGGCGGCAAATTCACGAAATCCGTTTGAAGAAGATGGTTGAGAAAACATATCAAGCCCTATTCAATTAAAGAGAAATAGTCGAATTTTAGCATTTTTAGCTTAGAGCATATAGTTCTTGCCATTAAATTTGCGCATTTTTATGCTTTATTTGAGCAATTTTTCTATAAGTAAGAAAACATTTTGACGAAACTGCAGAAAAGGAATAGGATTTCATCAGTTATGTTTTATTTTTAATACCCCACTAAGAGGATCATTTTATGGCCGAAAACAAAAAACAAGCCTTCCAAGATATGCTCGATTATGTGCATCTTTATCGCTTAAAAAACAAATTGCATCGTGAAACTGCCGATAACGACCGTAAAATCCGCGATAACCAAAAACGCGTATTGTTATTAGATAACTTAAATCAATACATTAACGATAATATGAGCGTAGAAGAAATTCGTGCCATTATTGCAAATATGCGTGATGACTACGAAAACCGCGTTGATGATTACATGATTCGTAATGCAGAATTATCTAAACAACGCCGCGAGATTCGTCAAAAAATGGCATCTCATAAGCAAACTCCTGCAAAAGCAGACTAACATTCTTCCTCCAAGCGGTGGATTTTTCACTTCATTTTGCAAATCTTTGAGAAAATACTACCGCTTGCTTTGTTTGTTCTTTGAACAATTATCCACCTATCTAATATTTCTACTTGACTCTTATTAAAAAAGGCGTATTTTAATTGATGTTGTCGCAAGCCAAACGTTTGCGGCACAGAGAGGCGCATCACTCAGGCAACTTAACTTTAGGCAACTAGGGCTGTATGACGGTTAGGTGATGGGAGTGTTTGCCGAGGTGTGAATTCACTAGACTGGAATGAACATCGGCTGAGTCAGGTTGAATCCTATCAGCTGTCATTTGATTTTAATTCAATCAAATGGAGTGCTCTGATTGAATGGTCCCTACCAATAAATCTACTCAATTTCCTTTCCGAATCTCCACAACAACCACATTCTTTTTTTATTTATTTAGGAATTCTTATTATGTCTAAACTTTCTGTGGCGAAATTTGGTGGTACCAGTGTTGCAAATTTTGATGCGATGTCGCTTTGTGCGAATATCGTAACAAATGACCCAAATACCCGTGTGGTCGTGTTGTCTGCATCAGCTGGCGTAACCAATTATCTTGTGGAATTAGCTAACGGTTGTGAAAAAGAACGCCGTGATGAAATCTTAGAAGCTGTACGCACCATTCAATACAATATCATTGATAAATTAGCTGAACCAAGTAGTGTTCGTGCTGAAATTGATACCGTATTGGCGCATATCAAATCATTAGCTGAATCAGCAAGCCTTGCCACTTCAGCAGCCTTAGCCGATGAACTTATCTGCCAAGGTGAAATGATGTCTACCAAAATCTTTACTCAATTATGCAAAGAACGGGGTTACCCAGCAGTATGGCTAGATGTGCGTGAATTGATTGCCACTGATAGCCAATTTGGTAAAGCAGCACCAAACGATGAAAAAACAAAAGCGCAATCGGATGCTTTATTAAAACCATTGATTGCCGAAGGCAAAGTGGCTATTACACAAGGCTTTATCGGTCGTGATGAAGAAGGTAAAACAACCACACTTGGTCGCGGTGGTTCAGACTACTCTGCAGCGTTATTGGCTGAAGTGTTAGATGCAGACGATGTGTTAATCTGGACAGATGTTCCGGGCATTTATACTACTGACCCTCGTGTAGCACCAGCGGCAAAACGTATTGATACCATGGCATTTAACGAAGCTGCAGAAATGGCAACGTTCGGTGCGAAAGTGTTACACCCAGCAACTTTATTACCGGCTGTACGTAGTAATATTCCTGTTTATGTTGGCTCAAGCAAAGCGCCTGAACAAGGTGGGACTTGGGTAACGCGCGATCCACAGCCTCGCCCAACTTTCCGTGCGATTGCATTACGTCGCAACCAAACTTTAGTCACGCTATCTAGCCTTTCTATGCTGCATGCGAAAGGTTTCCTAGCAAATGTTTTTGCTATTTTAGCCAAACACAATATTTCAGTAGATGTCATTACCACTTCTGAAGTGAGTGTCGCATTAACGCTAGATAAAACTGGTTCCGCATCAACCGGCACAGACCTGCTCTCTCCAGCATTATTAGAAGAACTCAACGACTACTGCCATGTACAAGTTGAAAATGATTTGGCTTTAGTTGCAATCATTGGTAATCATCTACATACGCAAGCCGGTGTGGCAAAACGTTTATTCCACACGCTTGAAAATTACAACATTCGCTTAATCAGCTATGGTGCAAGCACCAACAACGTTTGCACACTTGTTAAAAATAGCGAAGCAGATGAAATTGTTCGTTCATTACATGCAGCATTATTCGAATAATGTTTAAATGAGAATAATCTAAAAAAACAAGCGGTAGGATTTTGCAAATGTTTTACAAAATTCTACCGCTTTACTTTTGTTGTGTACTAATACCTAGTATTTTCTATCCCATTCTGAAGTTAAGAACATTTTTGGTGCATCTTCTTTTTGCAGAATTTGATAATAATAGTCGTATGCTAGAACATTTTGTACATATCCACGGGTTTCATAATACGGAATAGAAGCCACAAACACATCAAAATCTAGCTTATTTGCACTTCTTGCTAACCATTGGTCTACTCGCCCCGCCCCCGCATTATACGCAGCTGCAATTAACATACGATTATTCGGATACCGTTGATTTAATTCCGCCAAATGCGTTGTTCCCAGCATAATATTATTAAATGGTTGGAATAAATCATTTTCGCCATTAAATGGTAACCCATTCTCTTTCGCTGTTTTTTCTGCTGTTGTTGGCAACAGTTGCATTAGCCCCATGGCATTCGCGTGCGATTTTACTTCAACATTCCACGCACTTTCTTGTCGTGCAATGGCTTGAGCAAAAGTTTTGCTAATCGGCTTATCTTTTAAAGCAATTTTAAACCAATCAGCATACGCATCTGGTAAACGTAAGAACAGGTAATCAAAAGCTTTTGCTTGAATCGTGCCCTCAACGGCCAGTGCATACCATTGTTTTTGATAAGCATAGAGTATCACACTAAGTTGTTGATTTTTTGGTAACAATTTTACCAAGTTAACCCATTCATTTTTAGCTTGTGCATGACGTTTTAAGGCGATGAGTTCGGCAATACGATCTAACTGCGGTAACTTGGCTTTTTCTTCAGGAGTCAATTCAATCACAGCGACTGAAGGCGGCTGATACAGTTCGCCTAATTGTTGCGCGGCTAACATTGGATAAAATCCACGCTCGCCGACCATCTCTTTGAATATCGCCTTACGTTTTTCTAAATTAGATTCATTTTTTGCCGCCCAATAACGCCATTCTAGTTTCTGTTTTCCTTCATTAGACAGCAAATCTAGCCATTTTGCAGTATCCGTTTGTTGCCATAATGCCATACGGATACGGCGCTCGGTTAAATTATCTGCTTTTAATGCCTCAATTTGACTATCGCGCCACTCCACAAATTCAGGAGAAACACCATCAAACAGATGGTTTAAATAGCTAATTTTCCAATTATTCAGTGTTGGCGCATCTAATTCCAGTTTCGTTGCCCAAGTTTCCAGCAATTCAAAACCAGGTTTGCCTTCTTCTGGTAAAGTTTTGAGCCATTTTGCAAATGCTAATTTAACCACTTGCTGACTTTGAGGATTTACTTCAGTATTCTCAATAAACTTAGGCAATGTTTGTGGCTGATTAAACAATTCGACCACATTAGCTAACCATCCGTTTAATGCCGGATTATCTGAATTCAGTGCTTGTAATGCCTCTTTTGCATTTTTCTCAAATAAATTGACCGCTTTCTGACGAATATTTACTTCGGTTTTGCCACCGTTATCTTTCCAATACGCTTCTAAATTTGCGCATTCACTAGGCAAGTTTGGCATGATTAACCATAACTTTTCAAACTGGTTAAGCAGATCGGTCATCACAAAATCAGTTTGAGGTTTTTCATTGTTTGCTTGCGCAAGTTCGGGATTGATTTCCATTTTTTCAGCTAATAGCTGGTAGTTTGCACCTAATACACGGCATTGATTCTGCACAGATTCAGGAGACACTTTCTTGCTATATGCCAATAGCGCTGGATAAGCTTGCTGCTGATACAATTGTTCAAATGGCAGTTGTGTTAAACGCGATTGATAAATCGAATCGGGATATTTTTGAAGAAACGCTGAAATATCAGATTCAGTGGCTTGATTGAGTCCAATTTTGGCTTTAAGTAATGCCCACTCTGCATCTTGCTGTAATGGGTAGCCATTTAAGCGCTCAATCAACCCTTGCGCTAATGAAATGGTTGAGGCTGAAAGCGATTGTTGTTTTACTGCACCATTAAGCAGATATTCTAACGCCAAAAAACTTTCGCGTTGCTGTTGAAGTAATAATGCTGTTTTATCTGCATCATGTTGCCATTGGCTTTTAGCAAGCGTAATTTTTTCAGTTACCTCGCTTTCATTAAACGTGACAAGGGCGCTTTTTTTGCTTTTTTCTACTTGCGAAAATGCAAGTGGGCTTACCACTAATAAGGCGGCAAGCAGCGATTTTTTCCACATAATATGTTCCTTTAAATTTTGCAGAAAATTAGAATAAAAAGACCGCTTGAAGTTCCCAAAAACGTCAAACGGTCTCATTTTAAGCGGTAATTATTCGTCCATTACAACTTTACCAATGTAATCTAGATTACGGTAACGTTGCGCATAATCAATACCATATCCCACAACAAATTCATCTGGGATCGCAAAGCCAACCCATTCTACTGGTACATTGACTTCTCGTCTTGAAGGCTTATCTAATAAGGTGCAGATGGCAACAGAACGAGGCTCACGCAAACGTAGGATTTCTCGAACTTTGTTAAGCGTAAAACCAGTATCGATAATATCTTCAACAATTAAAACATCCTTGCCGCCAATATCGCCATCTAGATCTTTTAAGATTCTGACATCTCGACTCGATTCTGTGCCAGAGCCATAACTTGATGCGGTAATAAAATCTACCTCAAGTGGCAAATCAATTAAACGCACCAAATCTGCCATAAACATAAAAGAACCACGCAACAGCCCAATCACGACTAAATTCTCGCAATTTGAATGATGGTAGTGATGGCTAATTTCTTTCGCAACTTCTGCAATACGAGATTGGACGTCTTGCGCTGAAATTAAGGTTTCAACATGATATTTTTTCATTTTTTACCCTTAGCAATAGGCGATTATTTTAATTGTTCAAAGGCTTGGCGAAGATCTGCTTTTAAATCTTCAACATGTTCTAAGCCCACTGAGAAACGTAATAAATTGTTGGTAATCCCACGTGCAATACGTTCTGCCTCTGGGATATCCATATGAGTTTGGGTTGCAGGATAAGTAATGAAGCTTTCAGTTCCACCTAAACTTTCTGCAAACGTAATCAATTTAATCGCTTTTAAGAATTTTGGTACCCATTCTTCTTTTTGCAGACGGAATGAAAGCATGCCACTTTTACCTGAATATAATACGCTGTCAATTTCTGGCTGTTCTTTTAAGAATTTAGCTAATTCTGTTGCATTTGATTGATGGCGTTCCATGCGTAAAGCAAGCGTTTTTAAACCACGCACGGCAAGGTATGAATCAAATGGTGAAAGCACAGCACCTGCGCAGTTTTGGAAGTAGAATAAACGCTCTGAAAGATTCTGACCATTCACTTTAGTCGCTTCTGAATCTTTTGCAACAATTAAACCCGCTAACACATCATTATGCCCTGAAAGGTATTTGGTAGCACTGTGAATGACAATATCTGCACCATGTTCAATTGGGCGGAATAATACTGGCGATAAGAAGGTATTATCAACAATTAACATCAGGTTATGTTTTTTGGCAATCACAGAAATTGCATCGACATCACATTCTTCCATCAATGGATTGGATGGAGTTTCGACAAAAATTGCTTTCGTATTTGGTGTAATCGCTGCTTCAATCTCAGCTAGATCTGCGGTATTCACATAAACCGGTTTTACCGTATTGTGATGCTTATGGCTAAAGTCGAATAAACGATATGATCCACCATAAACATCGCTTGAAATGATCCATTCATCCGGTGCTTTAAATAATGACATTACTAACTGAATAGCCGCCATACCTGATGCCATAGCAAAACCTGCATCACCGCCTTCTAAATCAGCAATACCTTGCTCTAACACCGCACGAGTTGGGTTTTTAGTCCGCGTATAATCCCATCCTGTTGATTCACCTAAACCATCACGACCGTAAGCGGTTGATAAAATAATTGGAGTTGCCACCGCACCTGTGCGAGGATCTGTACGATTACCTAGTTGAACTAAGGTGGTTTCAATGTTGTTGAATTTGGTCATTTGGATTTCCTTACTTGCGCTACCCTTATAATAAAAAGGTGTTTTTAACGCATCAATATCATTACATTTTTAATTTTATAGATTATTCAAATCTAACACATCTGTCATATCAAATAAGCCATTCGATTTATTTGCAACCCATTTAGCAGCACGAACTGCACCGTTAGCAAAGGTCATACGGCTTGAAGCTTTATGCGCAATCTCCACACGTTCGCCTTCATCAGCAAACCACACAGAGTGTTCACCAATCACATCGCCTGCGCGAATAGTCGCAAAACCAATTTCATCACGTTTACGCTCGCCTGTAATACCATGACGCTCAAATACGCCATGCGTTTTTAAATCACGTCCAAGCGTTTTAGCAATATGTTCACCCATTGACAGTGCCGTGCCTGATGGCGCATCTACTTTATGGCGATGATGAGCTTCAATCACTTCAATATCGCAATAATCGCCCATCACTTTTGCCGCTTTTTCTAACAGCTTAAATACTAAATTCACCCCAACGCTATAATTTGAAGCAAATACAATACTAATTTTTTCTGCTGCAGTTTGAATCGCTTGTTTACCTGCATCATCAAAACCCGTTGTGCCGATTACCATTGCCTTTTGATTGGCCACACAGAAAGCAATATGCTCAAGCGTACCTTCAGGGCGAGTGAAATCAATCAATACATCAAAATTAGGATTTTCTGCCAGCGTCGCTTTAATCTCAACGCCTAACTTACCTACGCCAACTAATTCGCCAGCATCTGCGCCGATCAGTGAAGATCCTGCACGCTCAAAAGCTGCAGTTAAAGTCGCATTTTCTGCATTTGCGACTGCCGTAATTAAATTACGTCCCATTCGTCCACCTGCGCCGACTACCCCAATTTTTAATGTCATTGTGTTTTCCTCTTATTTGTTGTTTTTATGTTTAATTAAAGCGGTTCGATTTTACAAGCATTTTGCAAATTATTGTGAAAATTCTACCGCTTGTTTGCTATTTATTTTTGCACTGCAATATGCACGGTAATCTCTTCTCTATCGTGATAAAGATGTTTTGCCTGAATGCTAAAACGGAAACCATTTTTAGCCAATTCTTCACTTAAATAATTTAAACAAAGCTGCACTTCTTGATAGCGTTTTTTCATCGGTAATTTAAGGTTAAAAATCGTTTCTCGACACCAACCGTTAATCAACCATTTTGCAATCAGTTTACTGATGCGAATAGGCTGTTCTACCATATCACAAACTAGCCAATCAATTGTTTTACGCTTAGGTGGTTGGAATTTAAAGCCATCTTCAGCACAGTGCTCAATGCGCCCCGTTTCATTAAGACTTGCCGCCATTTTGCCGTGATCAACCGCATAGACAAATACACCGCGTTTAACAAGCTGATAAGTCCATCCCCCTGGACAAGCGCCTAGATCCACGCCTGTCATTGAATCACTGAATCGTTTTTTCTCTTCTGCTTGAGGTATAAAAGTTAAAATCGCTTCTTCCAATTTCAATGTTGAGCGACTTGGTGCTTCTGATGGAAATTTCAAACGGGGTATGCCCATCAAAAATGGTGAACGGTTATAATTATACGCATACCCAACATAGCAACAACCAGAACGAATAAACAGAATATGCAAAGTTATGCTATTTCTTGCCTGATCAGACTTGCCTAAATAACCTGCTTTTTTCAAATGGTTACGCAATGGCACAGTAAATTTACGGCAGAAGGTTAACAGTTCTTTGGCTTCATTAGTATCAGGCGTTTCAACTACGACATCGCTACTGTTAATTGGATTGAGTGTTTGGTATTGTTCGAGAATCGGGCTAATACGATCTTGTTCGGGCAAATTTTGTAATAAATCGCCAACCACAATCATTTGACGCGCAAAAATCAGATCTTTTAAGCTCAATTCTCTGGCTAATCTATCTGCATCGCCTGCTTGATAACACTCAAAAATCACATAACCGCTGCTCTCTTTAACCGAGGCAAAACCGAACACGCCCAGTTGAGCGGCTTTATCGTTAATTTCCCCCGCCATTTCTTTTTCAAAACCAGCACGGCAATATAAAGCTAATTTATTCATTTTTATTCAACTTATTGCGCTTGCTTACGATTTTGGCAACTAATAAAAGCAAGAGCGGCCCAGCCTACTAAGAAAGCGGTACCACCAATTGGGGTAACCCAAACTAAAGCTTTACTTGCACCTAACGCTAAAGCATAAAGGCTGCCACTAAATAAAAGAATACCTAAGAACCAGCTTCCACCAATAATATTAAAGGCTTTAGCGCGACAAGCGGGCGGATTTTGTAAATTATTTGCAATTTGGAATAAGCCTAACACAAGTAAGGCAAGCGTATGAAAGGTTTGATATTGAATGCCAGTATGGATCCAGCTCATCGCTTTTTCATCAAGGCTACTAGCTAACCCATGTGCAGCAAATGCGCCTAAAGAAATCGAAAAGAAGCCACTTAACGCTGCAAGAAAGACGAATTTATTTTTCATTTTATACTCCTTTTATGAAAGCGTTATCATATCACAAGCGGTTTATTTTACGCATTCTTTTGCAAAAATGATTAACGTAAATGGGGTAAATCCGATAATTTTAGTTGCGTTATTTTATCAGCTTATTAGAATAGGATTTTAATTTAGGCTCCGAGCTTGTTTACCTAAGTTGCGAAAATAAGGTAACAATGCCGCATCAAGCAGAAAATATACTATTTGGTGCCGGGAAGTTTTGGAAACGGAACTTCCTCTCGTGTTTAGAAAGGTGTCCATGCAAACTATTCCTATCAAAAATATAGGGGAAGAATCTACCATCTCTGGATTGGTTGATCGCTTCCACCGACAATACACTTATTTGCGCTTATCAATTACCGATGTGTGTAATTTTAAGTGCACCTATTGCCTGCCAGACGGCTATCAACCGCCTGCGCATAAACAAACTTTCTTAACCTTACCTGAAATTCAGCGTTTGGCAGTTGCTTTTGCGGAATTGGGGACGGAAAAGATCCGCCTTACTGGTGGAGAACCAACTCTACGCAAAGATTTTCTTGAAATTGCGCATACGATTTCACAAACCTCGGGAATTAGAAAAGTTGCCTTAACGACTAACGGTTATCGTTTATTAAAAGATGTAGCACATTGGCAACAAGCTGGTATTACTGATATTAACGTAAGTGTAGATAGCTTAGATCCACGCCAATTCCAGCTTATTACCGGCGAAGATAAGTTACAGTCTATTTTAAAAGGTATCGATCGCGCGTTTGAAATTGGCTATCAAAAAATTAAAGTTAATGCCGTACTCATGAAGCAATACACCGCTTCAGAATTAGATAAATTTTTAGCTTGGATTAAAGATAAACCTATCCAAATGCGTTTTATTGAATTGATGCAGACTGGTGAAATGGATCATTTCTTCCATGCGCAACATCTTTCTGGGCAATCTGTCATGGAAAGATTATTGCGTGAGGGCTGGCAATTACAAAACCGTGCACTTTCCGATGGCCCGGCGAAAGTATTGCGTCATCCTGATTATTTAGGCGAAATTGGGCTGATTATGCCTTATGAGAAGAATTTCTGCCAAAGTTGTAATCGTCTTCGCGTCTCTGCCACAGGCAAATTACATCTTTGTTTGTTTGGAGAAGAAGGAATTGAGTTACGAGATTTGTTAACTGAAGAGGCTTCAGTTTATCAGTTACAAGCTCGCCTAAAAGCCGCTTTGCAAGGGAAACGAGAGCATCACTACTTGCATATCGGTGATAGCGGTGTGCGAAATAATTTAGCCTCAATTGGTGGCTAATTGCAAAATTGCTTTAGAAGCTTACCGCTTGCTGCCCCTTTCGGGGCAGTTTTGTTTTCTGATAGTGTTAATGATTTGCCATGATTGCTTCAATATCGGCAATTTCTTTTGGACAACCTGAGGTAAGATTTTTATTTCCATATTCAGTAATCAACAGATTATCTTCAATACGAATACCAATCCCCTTATACTGTTCTGGGACATCCGCATCAGACGGAATATAAAGCCCAGGCTCAACAGTCAGCACCATACCAATTTGTAACGGGCGATCTTTTTCTTGTCCATAATCGCCAACATCATGCACATCTAACCCTAGCCAATGCCCTAAGCTATGCAAATAAAATCGCTTCACTGCTTTTTCTGCTAATAGCGTTTCTCTCTCACCTTTAAGAATACCTAGTGCCAGTAAACCATCTGTCATTACCTCCATAGCAGCCTCATTAGCTACTTTGAATGAGCTATTAGGCACAAGATGTTTGACTGCTGCTTTCATCGAATCTAGCACTAATTGATACAACGCGCGCTGAGCTTCATTAAATTTTCCGTTAATCGGAAAAGTTCGCGTAATGTCGCCCGCATAATGAGCAAATTCAGCGCCCGCGTCGATCAACAAAAGATCACCGTCTTGCAATACGGCATTGTTATCGTTGTAATGCAAGATACAAGCATTTTCTCCACTAGCAACAATACTATTGTAAGCAGGAAAACGCGCGCCAAAACGGCTAAATTCATGTTGAATCTCGCCTTCAATTTCCAACTCATAACGATTTGGACGAGTCTGTTTCATTGCACGAATATGCGCTAACGCAGAAATATGACAAGCTTGTTGAATCAATGCGATTTCAGCTTCAGATTTTATTAAGCGCATTTCAGATAGCATCAAACGCCAATCAATTACCTCATCAAAACAAGATTGAACGATGGCATCCCCCCAAGTTTGCCAGCCTTGAGCATAATAACAAGCGGTCAAGTTTTGTGTTTTTTCTGCAAAAATTGATTGAATTTGCGTAATATCAAAAGCTTCATCCACATTTAAAACGCTTGGTGCTTGGGCAACACCTAAACGCTTACCATGCCAAGTTTCCATCAGCGGATCACGCTCACGCAGAAATAAAATGCTGCGGCACAGCCCTTCTTTTTTTATGAGTAACAAAGCAGATTGCGGTTCATTAAACCCTGTGAGATACCAAAAATAACTGTCTGCCCGAAAAAGATAATCGCAGTCGTTATTACGGCGTTTTTCCGTTTCTGTAAACACAATTAACGCCGAATTGTCTTGCATTTGCTCAAATACCCGTTGACGGCGAAGGAAAAATTCTTCTTTTGGTAATTCGGCAAGATACGCTAAATCCATGATGATTCCTTTTGTAAAAAACTCGAAAAAAACGACCGCTTATCGCTAGAATGTTTTGCTCATTTCTAAGAATACACGGTTTTTATCATAGCCATAGAAAGGATGATTACTTTTCACCTTTTGATAAGACCAAGTGATTTTAGGTGTAATGCCCCAGAAATAGAGATCGCGATGCCACAGGGTTAATGTTGAAGCATATTCTCGGTTTTTCTGGCGAATATTAAAGAAATCTACCGCTTGATAATGACGTTTAGCATAAGAAAGCGTAATTCGGCTAGATATGCCCCACGGCCATTCTTGTCCCCAACCAAGTCGACTACCCATTCGTTGATAAGCATTATCTTTATCTCGCGTGTTTTCACGAGAATAATCTAACCCTGCAAACCAATATTGGCCACTTTTCGGAACATAGAGTAATGTGTTAGAGAACAAGTAATTATTGCCGTTTAAATGCTTACGCCAATCATAACGTTGCTCGCCATATTCTAATGCAGAGGAAATTTGCCAACGAGGGTTAAGCCAGTAACTGATATCAAAACGGGCACCAGAATTTTTTGAATACTGTTTTAGTGCATCACTTCCGCTAGAGCCGCCACTATACCAACGTTTTTCAGTAAATGGCGTTAAAGATAATTCCAAACGAGAGGTTTGATAGCCTAATCCCCAGCCTAGGCGTACATTTAACTCATTATATTTTTTATTATCCCAGTAATACTTACCTTGACCATCAAGTCCAAGTTGAGTAAAAAAGTTATTTGGTAAAGACCATTTTTTATCCAAACCTAATGAATAGGAAAGCCCTTGTGCACTTTCTTTTTTCCAGGCTTGCCAGCTACCAATATGCGTACCAGCTTTAGGTGCATTATTGATATTCGTTTCATTCAGAAAACTGACACCGCCACTAAATTTCCACTGGTCACGCTGATTTAATGCCGATAAATATTGGTCAATGACGGCTGTCATTTCTGGCGCCATCTCTTCTGCACGTAATTTTTGAAATTGATCTTTTGCCGCTTCATTATCATTATTCAAAAAAAGTGCCTGAGCAAGCTGATAACGTAGCGGTAAGATATCAGAATGCTGAGTAAACAAGGTACGATAACGCTGCGCAGCTTCACTATAATTCCCTTGATGGCGCGTATCAATCGCTTCTGCCCAACTCAGCAAGACGGGATCTTTTTGAGGGATTTCTCGATATAAGGGTAATAGTAATGAGACAACTTCTTCATTATTTTGTAATACCGCAGGAATCATTCCCCGTATAATTAAATCTGGATGTTGTGCCAACTCAGCTTTAGTCATAGAAACTGAGCCTTGATTATTCACTTTAGGCTGAACAGTGGGCGCTTGAAATTTGGGTGTGGCAACCTGAATGTTATCATCTAGATTGTCATTTTTAGATTGTGCGACTTCAGCATTGGCTAAGTTTGCGCACGTCATACCGAGTACAGAATATAAAAAAGTTTTTGTGAATTTCATTTTGAGTATAAGAAGAGAAATAAAGCAAGCACAAGGCTTGCTTTATTATTGTTGAAATTAACTAATTATTGTTTTTGTGCACCGAATACGGCACCCCAATTATTATCATTCGCTTGTGCTAATCCAGCAAGCTGTTTCGCTTGATCACCATAGAATTTACCCTCTACGCGCCCAGCAGACGGTAATGATGAGGAAGTAGCTGTACCATTAAAGCTGTTACCCGAAATAGAGGCATTAATGTTCACAGGTTGAATATTATTGATCCCTAAGTAGCCATTTAATGTTTTGTTGCCAAAATCCACATTAAATTGTGAAGTGCCGGTGTAGAAACCTTCTTTATCTAATGCTGGAACATTAGCTGAAATGATAGATTGACCAGAATATGATGCACTTCCGCTGGTTGGCATGTTACGGGTTGGATTGCCATTATAGAATACATAAGCATTGCCATTATCATCTAAGCTATCAGTAAGACCAAAACGCATATCTGAATATATACCACAACACACTTTTAAATCACGTCCATTAGCTTTAGCATTTAACCAATCACCAGCTGAAATTCCTGGAAAACCAATTGCTACATTAGTTCCATCTACATTGATGCTAGTGGTATTATAACCTTTGAGTTCTACACGACGAATAGAAAGACTGGTACTATCAGAAGCCACAAGTGCAGCTCCTGTTCCGCTACTTGCTTGCTGATTAGGCTGTGCTGAATTGTTAGCAGCAGATGGATTAGATTGGTTTTGTTGTGTTTGATTATTCGCTGGGGTAGCCTCATTATTGTTACTACCGCCACCACTGCTGCCACATGCAGATAAAACTAAAGCTGCTAATGCAGTTGCACCAAATTTGAATACGTGATTTACAGAAGACATGTAATACTCCTTATTAAACTAAACAATAAATATAACTATCCTAAAAGGATTGACAAGAGCCTACCATTTCAGTTCTAAGTTGTCTATATTCTTTGTCAATTTTGTGAAGTTATGTGTTGCTATTTTCTAAAAAGATAGCGACGTTATTCTAAAACAAAGCAAACATTAAGCTGGCATTGTTTCGTTTAATTTTAAAACAGTTATTCTTGCTTTGCGCCAAATGCCGCGCCCCAACTATTATCATTTGCTTGAACGAACCCAGCCAGTTCTTTTGCTTGAGAACCATAAAATTTACCTTCTACGCGTCCTGTCGATACTAATGATGAATTTGCTGTACCGTTAAAATAGTTGCCCGCAATTGTTGCATTAATGTCTGCATGAAAATTTCGAATATCTAATGCGCCATTTAATGTTTTATTCCCAAAATCCACATTAAATTGCGAATCGCCTTGATAGAGATCTCTATGGTCTAATGGATTAAGATCTACTGAAGTAATCGCATGACCAACATAAGATGCCGTACCTGTTGTCGGCATATCGTTAGTTGGGTTGCCATTATAGAAGAAATAAATATGGCTCTTATCAATCAAGCCACTATTTGAACCAAAACGCATATCTGAATAGATACCACAACATACATCAAAACGTCTTTTCTTTTTTTCTTTTAAAAAATTGAGCCAATGCTTTGCTGTAAGTCCACGGATACCAATGTCAACATCAGTTCCTTCAACATTAATTGAACTCATTTTAGGGGTATAATTATTCATCTCTACCCGATGCATAGAAGCCTTATCACCACGACCTGAAGCAACCAATACTGCGCCTGTTTCACGGCCAGTTTGTGGATTAGCTTGAACTACGTTATTTGCAGGTATATTGACTTTAGGTGGTTGTGATTGATTATTTGGTGTAGTCTTTGGACTGATTTCAGTTTGCGGCTTAGGCTGAACCTCAGGATTCTTGGTAGGCGTTGGTGGCGTTTGTTGAACTTGATTATTTACAGGTGGCGCACTATTAGAATTACTGCCACTGCTACCGCATGCAGATAACACTAGAGCAGCTAATACAGTTACACCAAATTTGAAAGGATAATTTAGAGATGACATATGGCATTCCTTATTAAATAACAGAACAAAAAAACCATAGAAAGATTACTGACACCCTACCACTTCAACCTTAAATTGTCGAATAGTCCTTACCCATTTTGTGACATTACTCTCAAGAATTTACAAATCCATTTCAAAATTTGACCGCTTGCATAAGGGAAAGCAGAAGGGAAACTACAGAATCCTTTTCAGTCTCAATACAAGCCGATATAATACCCGAGAATTTTTCTAGACTATAAAAGGAGCAAATATGTCTCAAGTGACTATGATGGGAAATCCAATCAAAGTAATTGGTAATTTTCCTAAACAAGGCGAACAAGTCAATGGTTTAACGTTCACGAATAAAGACCTTTCTGACGTGACGCTTGCTGATTTCGCGGGCAAACGCAAAGTATTGAATATTTTTCCAAGTATTGACACTGGTGTGTGTGCAACCTCTGTTCGCACATTTAATCAACGTGCAGCGGCATTAAATAATGCGGTGGTATTATGTATTTCTGCAGATTTACCTTTCGCCCAAGCACGTTTCTGTGGCGCGGAAGGCATTGAAAATGTTGTAAACCTCTCAACATTCCGTCACAAAGAAGCTCATGATGCATTAGGCGTAAACATCACCACTGGCCCAATCGCTGGTTTAACTGCTCGTGCCGTCATTGTTTTAGATGAAAATAACCACGTTTTATATAGTGAATTGGTTTCTGAAATTAAAAACGAACCAAACTATGACGCTGCATTAGCTACGCTATAATGTTTAAAGCGGTCATATTTGCAAAACTTTTTACAAATATGACCGCTTGTTGTTTTATTTATTTCTCGCTTAATTTTGCGATTTCATTAGAAAACTCTTTCACATCATCAAAGCTTAAATAAACTGAAGCAAACCGAATATAAGCGACTTTATCTAGGCTTTTTAATGCCTCCATCGCTAGCTCTCCAACCAATTTGCTTGGCACTTCCCGTTCTCCCGTAGCTTGTAAATTAAGCGTGATTCGAGTAATCGCACGTTCCAAATCTTCAGCATTAACTGGGCGTTTTTCTAATGCTTTTTGCAAACTCGCACGTAATTTTGCTGGGTTAAACGGCTCTCGTGCGCCGTTATTTTTCACAATATAGGGAATTAACAATTCAGCTGATTCAAAGGTTGTAAAACGCTCTTTGCAATTTAAACATTCACGACGGCGACGAATTTGATAACCATCTGCCGCATCACGTGAATCAATTACTTTAGCATTTTCTGTACCACAAAAAGGACAACGCATCAGATTTCTCCTTTCATTTGAGCTTGGCGGAATGCCGTTAATAAATTTTCTGGCGGTGGTGGCATTTGTAAAAAGAAGCCTTGCGTTTGAATAGCTTGTAAAACCTCTTCATTTTTTACCCGCTTGAGTGGCTTTTGTCCGTTTAAATTAAACAGCATAACAAATTGTGGCTTTCCGAAAATCTGTTGTAATGCCTCTGGCACCGCATCAAACTGATCACGTTTTGCCACATAGAGAAACATACCTTCTTTTTTAGTGCTTTTATAAATGGCACATAAATTAGTATTCGTCGTCATATTCCGGTCCTGCATAATTATCAAAGCGTGAATATTGTCCTTGGAAAGTTAATCGAACTCGCCCAATTGGACCGTTACGTTGTTTACCGATAATAATTTCTGCGACCCCTTTAAGATCGGAGTTATCGTTATACACTTCATCTCGATAAATAAACATAATTAAATCCGCATCTTGTTCAATAGAGCCAGATTCACGCAAATCCGAGTTGACTGGGCGTTTATCCGCGCGTTGCTCCAAACTACGGTTTAACTGCGAAAGCGCAACAACTGGGACTTGCAATTCTTTTGCAAGTGCCTTTAAAGAACGGGAAATCTCAGCAATTTCTAGAGTTCGGTTCTCAGAGAAGCCTGGTGCACGCATAAGTTGCAAATAATCGACCATAATCAGGCTGAGCCCATTGTTTTCACGATAGACACGGCGCGCTCTTGAGCGAACTTCTGTTGGTGTTAAACCAGAGCTATCATCAATGAAGATATTACGACGCTCTTGCAAAATCGCCATAGTTGAAGAAATTTTTGCCCAGTCTTCATCATCGTGGATTTGCCCCGTTCTGATCTTAGTTTGATCTACGCGCGAAAGGGAGGCCAACATACGCATCATAATCTGATCAGCCGGCATCTCAAGACTAAAAATCAATACTGGTTTCGCCGGTTTCTTTTTCGGTCTGCCCTGTTCGTCTAAATCCGTCGGGTCTTCAACATCCATTAACGAAGCATTTTCACATAGATTCATTGCAAATGTTGTTTTACCCATAGATGGGCGCGCGGCAACAATAATAAGATCCGAAGGCTGTAAGCCGGCAGTTTTGCGGTTTAAATCAGTAAAGCCGGTTGTTACGCCCGTCACCCCGCCGTTATTTCTATTTTTTGAAAGAATTTCAATCCGAGCAAGCGTACTCATTAAAATATCATCTACATTTTGTGGGCCTTCGCTGCCACTGCCTCGTTTTTCTGCAATATCAAAAACGATACGCTCTGCCTCGTCCAATACCTCTTTCGCATTTCGTCCTTGTGTATGGTAGGCCATCTCAGCAATGCTATTACCTGCACTGATGACACTTCGGAGATCAGAACGATCTCGAACAATATCCGCATAAGCAAGAATATTCGCTGCACTTGGCGTATTTTTAGAGAGCTCAGCTAAATAAGCAAAACCACCAACATCTTGTAACACACCTTTATCTTTAAGCGCCTGATCTAACGTAATGATATCGATTGGTCGATTATTGCGCATTAGTTCAGTCATTTGCTCGAAAATAATTCGATGTGCATAGTTGTAAAAATCGCTTGGTTGGACACGTTCTGCTACGCTATCCCAATGCTCGTTACTAAGCATAATGCCACCTAACACCGCTTGTTCAGCTTCGATAGAGTGAGGCGTAATAGCAATTTGCTCAACTTGTTTATCTTTACTTCGTTCTTTGCTTACAGGCTTATTTTCAGACATGATCTTTCTCAGAAATGACATCAAAATGAGGAATGAGATTACTAGTTTAGCCTAATTTGAACTAAATGAAAATTTATCTCCGCAATGAGACTAAGATTGTTACAATTTTCTTTACATATGTAAAAAAATGAATAAAATCATTGAGAATTATTTTCAGTTGTAACCAGGAGGATTCTCTATGTTCAAAAAAGCCCTTTTTACACTAACGCTTGCAGCAACATTAACCAGTAACACTTTTGCAAAAGAAGTAACCATTCCAACCGCTCGCGGTGAAGTAACCTTTGCGCAAACCCCAACTAAAGTGGCAGTGTTTGAGGCAGCTGCAATTGATTCACTCGCACATCTAGGTGTGCCGATGATTGGAACAGCTGATGTCGCTAAAACCTTGCCTTTCTTGCGTCCGATCACTGAAAAAACAGAAGTGATTGGTACGGTTTTTGAACCTAATTATGAGGTATTAAATCGTCTTCATCCTGATCTGATTATTGTGGGCAGCCGCGCAGCCAAAAAATTTGATGAATTAAATAGCATTGCTAAAACGATTGATGTTACCGCTCCGGCTGATGTCAACACGCTACAAGCAGGCTTAGATAATATTAAAACCTTTGGACAATTATTTGATAAAGAAGCTGAAGCTGCAAAATTGGTGACTGAATTGGAAACCTTAATTAACGAAACCAAAGCTGCAGTGAAAGATAAAGGAAATGGTTTAATTATTTTAGTCAATGGTGGAAAAATTTCTGCCTTTGGGGATAAAGGCCGTTTAGGTTGGGTACATTCAGCATTAGAGATCCCAATGGCTGCAAAAGACATTGCCACCAAAGGGACTGGCCATGGCGAGCCTGCCTCATTTGAATTTATCCAAAAAGTGAATCCAGATTGGTTGTTTGTATTAGATAGAACTGCCGCAATTGGTCAAGAAGGAAAATTAGCCAAAGAAGTGCTAGATAATGAATTAGTTCATCAAACAAAAGCATGGAAAAACAACCAAATTATCTATTTAAGCAGTTCAGCTTATTTAGCAGCCGGTAGTGTAGAACAAATGCGTGAAGATTTAACTAATATTAAACAAGCATTTAGCCGATAAGCACCTTTAGGATGGCATACGCTATGCCATCTTTTTTTCTTTATGATTATTCATCTGAGCGTTTATGCATAAACTAACCGTTTATAATCTAATTTTACTTTTTTTATTAAGCTTATGTAGTTTATCCATTGGCGTAGGGGATTTCGAGTGGAAAGCCATATTTAGCCAATCAGAACAACTTAGCTTACTTTTAATTAGCCGTATTCCACGAACACTCGCCATTATTCTTGTCGGTGCAACACTGAGTGTGGCAGGAATGGTATTACAAATTGTGCTCAAAAACCGCTTTATAGAACCTGGCATGATTGGTGCCAGCCAAAGCGCTGCATTGGGCGTTTTGATCGTTTCTCTACTTTTCCCAGCTTCTGATTTACTATTTAAAATGTCGTTTGCCACAGTCTCTGCCTTAATTGGTATGGGTGTATTTATGTTACTCCTTCGACATCTCCCCGATTACCAACAGCTGATGGTGCCGTTAGTTGGTATTGTATTCGGTAACATTATCGAAGCTGTGACTACCTTTATTGCTTACGAAACGGATTCACTACAATTACTCTCATTCTGGTTTTCTGGTGATTTCTCTGGCGTATTGGCTGGGCGTTACGAACTGCTTTGGCTAACGGCAATTTTGGCGATTGTGATTTATTTTATGGCGGACAGACTCAGCATTGCTGGTTTAGGCGAAAACATTAGTACGAATCTGGGCGTAAATTATAAACAAATGACTTGGCTTGCCTTACTGACTGTTGCCATGATTACCGCAGTCATTGTTGTGACTGTAGGGCAAATTCCATTTATTGGGCTTGTTGTGCCTAACATCATTTCTCGACTCTCTGGAGATAGACTTCGCCGTAATTTACCAGCTGTGGTGTTATTAGGTGCCAACCTTGTGCTAGCGTGCGATATATTAGGCAGAATTATCAACCACCCTTATGAGGTGCCGATTTCTACCATGTTCGGTATGCTTGGCACACTAATTTTCCTCTATTTACTCTTTAAGGGGAAAAAACATGCGTAAAGCTTCTTTCTATTTATTTTTCCTTGCGTTTGGATTAGTTGCAAGCGGTCTATTTTTCATGATGTTTAACCATCAAGGAGATTGGGCTTTTACCTTGTCATTTAGGGGCAAAAAACTCTTATTATTATTGTTAGTGGCCTATAGCATTGGTGTGTCCACTTTGTTATTTCAAACACTCACCAACAACCCTATTTTAACCCCTAGCATTTTAGGATTTGATTCGCTCTATTTGCTCATTCAAACCGTACTCGTCTTTTTACTGGGCGGGATAGGTTTTGCGAGTTTAGGCATCGCCGAAAAATTTGCGTTCGAAACAAGTTTAATGCTTGCAGGCTCCCTATTCCTATTCAAATTGATTAACAAAGAAAATAATGACTTAGCAAGAATGATCTTAGTAGGCGTGATTTTTGGCGTATTCTTTAGAAGTGTGAATAATTTACTGCAACGAATGATTTCGCCTGAAGATTTCGCAGTCACTCAAGGCTCTTCATTTGCTAGTTTTAATAGTGCAAATCCAACATTATTAGCAATTGGTGGCATTGTCACGCTTGTTAGTGCTATTTGGATTTGGATGCAGCGTCATCAACTCGATGTATTATTACTAGGTCGAGATAAAGCCATTGGGCTAGGTTTAGATTATGCGAAATTCTCTTACCGCTTACTAATTTGTTGTGCGTTGCTTGTTTCTGTTTCAACTGCCTTAGTTGGGCCGATTCTTTTTTTAGGCTTGTTAGTTTGCGCGATTGCTAATGCACTTAGCCCTGTCGTGAATCATGCTGTTAGAATCCCGATGGTCTTTTTAATTTCTGCCATTACACTCATTCTAGGGCAAGCCATTTTTGAACATTTACTCAGCATGCAAGGGGTGTTAAGCGTGGTCATTGAATTAGTCGGCGGGCTAATTTTCATCTATTTAATGTTAAGGAATAGTAAATAATTATGATTAAAGTTGAAAATGTTTCACACAAAATTGGGCAATCCACCATTCTTAATAATATCAATTTAACTATTCCCAATGGTGGCATTACTGCCCTTATTGGAGCAAATGGTGCGGGAAAATCGACACTACTTTCACTGATTGCTCGCCTGCAATCTTTGCAAAGTGGCAAAATTACTTTAGATACATTAAATCTCTCTGAAACGCCTTCTCGCCAAATTGCCCAACATTTGGCAATTCTTACACAAGATAACGTTATTCATAGCCGTATTACTGTACGTGATTTATTGATGTTTGGTCGCTACCCTCACCATCAAGGTAAAGTTGGCGAAAAAGACAATCAAGTGGTTGATGAAGCATTGCAACGATTTGAACTCACTGAACTTGAATCTCGTTATTTAAGTGAATTATCGGGCGGACAACGCCAACGTGCACTAATTGCAATGACATTCTGTCAACAAACTAGCCACGTTTTATTAGATGAACCGCTTAATAATTTAGATATGTTTCATGCTAGATCTTTAATGCGGTTACTCCGTCAACTAACCGACGAACTTAATTTAACGACAATTATGGTCGTACATGATATCAACATGGCAGCAGCCTATGCGGATACCATTATCGCAATGAAACAAGGTGAAATTGCCATGATCGGCAGCCCTGAAGAAATAATTACCGAAGAGAATTTAAAAACCATCTTCAATCTTGATGCAGAAGTGATTACCCATGCTGGAAAGCGATTGGTGATCCACCATATTTAACCAAACGAAAAAGGCGTGAAATCCATTCACGCCTTTTTTGGTGTTTTCGCTTTTATATTTTTAACAAGGAGATTCCATTAAAAAACAGACAAGTTCATCTTTATCTGTACCAACCATGGTAACGAAAACAGGGCGTATTATGGAGACTTATTTCTCAACTAGCAAGTAAGGAAGTGTCAACAGATTAGACCATCGACCACCGTAAAATTTACATTTGACTAACTATGTAAAGGAATAGCGGTCATTTTTAACAATTTTTTTGCAAATCCGTAGAAAAGCTATACAACCATTGTCTTATTTCGTGATTTTTCCACATGGATCAAGTAAAATGATGCCGAATTCTTTTACAGAAATCAGCAAAATATCTTATCTATATATGGAGAAATTTTATGGCAATGAATAACATTTTAGGTTTATTCGCACAATCGCCACTCAAACCTCTAAAGCAACTTTCTGTCAAAGTAACAGAATGTAGTGAATTATTAGAGCCATTTTTTGAAGCAAGTTTCAACCATGACTGGGACAAAGCCGAAGAAGTTCGCAATCAAATTATTGATTTAGAACGCCGTGCCGATAGTCTAAAACGTGAAATTCGCTTAAAACTCCCTAGAGGTTTATTCCTCCCCGTCGAACGAACCGATTTATTAGAAATCGTGACCCAGCTCGATAAGCTAGCTAACTATTCAAGAGATATTTCAGGACGCATTATGGGGCGCCATTTGGTTGTACCAGAAATTATGCAACCAGCTTTCCGTCAATTCCTTTTCCGCAGTCTCGATTCTTGCCGCCAAGTCCGTAAAGTATTAGGTGAATTAGATGAATTACTTGAAACAGGCTTCCGCGGACGTGAACGCCGTTTCGTAAATGAGATGATCCTAGAACTTGATAAAATTGAAGATGATACCGATCAACTGCAAGTTTCATTACGTCGTACGCTATTTGGGCTCGAAGCAAATCTTAATCCAATTGACGTAATGTTTTTATATAAATGTATCGAACGTGTCAGCATTTTAGCTGATCAAGCTCAACGTATTGGTTCACGTATTGAGCTAATGCTGGCAAAAGCATAGGAGAATTTATGCAACTATTGCAAGAATATGGCTCAATATTAGTAATTATTACCGCCGTACTCGGCTTTCTAATGGCTTTCGGTATTGGTGCAAATGATGTATCGAATGCAATGGGAACTTCTGTTGGTTCTGGCACAATTACTGTTAAACAAGCAATTATCATCGCGATGGTATTTGAATTAGCTGGTGCATATTTAGCTGGTGGTGAAGTCGCAGACACAATTAAAAGCGGGATCATTAAAGCGGATATGTTTGTTAGCGAACCTGGGGTACTCGTGCTTGGCATGATGTCTTCATTATGTGCTGCGGGGATCTGGTTAATTGTGGCAACCAAAAAAGGCTGGCCAGTTTCTGGTACTCACACGATTATTGGTGCAGTAATTGGCTTTGCGGTAATTACTTCTGGCCCAGAATCAATTCGTTGGGGACAATTAACAGGTATCGTTGGTAGCTGGTTTATTACGCCTGTATTAGCTGGTATTGTTGCCTTTGCGATTTTCGTTAACTCGCAAAAATTGATCTTTAACCGTTCTAAGCCATTTAAACAAGCTACAAAATATGGCCCGTTCTACATGGGAATTACCATTTTTATTCTTTCTATTGTAACAATTTCAAAAGGTTTAAAACACGTTGGTTTACACCTTTCAAATTGGGAAACTTTTTTCGTTTCATTTGGCTTAGCTATCCTTGCAACGATTTTCGGTTATATCTATTTCCGAAGCGCTCGTTTTATGTCTAAAGTCAAAGAACAACGTGGGTTTAGTGGCGTTGAGAAAATTTTCAGTATTTTGATGTTATTAACAGCTTGTGCAATGGCATTCGCGCATGGCTCAAATGACGTAGCAAATGCAATTGGTCCATTAGCTGCAGTAGAATCTATCATCAATAATGGTGGTCAGATTCTTGATAAAGCACCAATGGCGCCATGGGTATTACCTTTAGGCGCATTTGGTATGGGTGTTGGTTTAGCGGTAATGGGTAAATCAGTGATGGCAACGGTAGGTACAGGGATTACCGAACTTACTCCAAGCCGTGGTTTTGCTGCTCAATTTGCTTGTGCAGTTACAGTTGTATTAGCATCAGGCACAGGTTTACCTATTTCAACTACTCAAACTTTAGTTGGGGCGATTTTAGGAGTTGGTTTTGCGCGTGGTATTGCAGCAATCAATCTTGGCATTATCCGCAACATCGTAGCATCATGGTTTGTTACATTGCCTGCTGGAGCGGTTCTCTCAATTATTGTTTATTACATTTTACACGCAATTTTTTACTAATTTTGCAAGTGAAGAGGGCAATTTATTGCCCTCTTATTAGCAGCGATTTCTAAGCTATTTTGCTGAAAATATTTTAGAAATGCTTTCTATGATTCAAGGATTCTTTATGAAGAAAAAACTACGAACAGCGCTACTTTCTGCCGTATTACTCGGTGCAAGCGCGCAAGCTTTCGCAGCCGATTACATTGCCGAAAATCTCACTACTTATATGCGTAAAGGTGCTGGCAACCAATTTAAAATCTCTGGTTCTATCCAAGCAGGTGAACCCGTTACTGTATTAGACAAAAAAGATAATTTTGTGTTGATTCGTGATAGCCGTAACCGTGAAGGCTGGGTGTTAGCTAGCGAAATATCTCAAACTGCCAGTCCAAGAGAGTTAATTCCACAGCTACAACAAGAAGTTCAAACTCTTACAGCAAAACTTAAAAATATGGATAGCGATTGGCAAAGACGTACAGCCGAGATGCAACGCCGCAGCCAAGATGCTGAAAAACAAAGTAGTAATTTGTTTGAAGAAAATGCCCAATTAAAACGCGAATTAGAAATCGTTAAAAATAAGAACCGTAATCTGGAAATTATGCAAGATGCTGAAAAGCGCACGATTGCAATTCAGTATTTTATTTATGGCGGTTCGGTATTAGTCGTTGGTCTTCTTCTTGGGCTAATCATACCAATCATTCTACCTAAACGCCGTAGTCGCAATGGCGGTTGGTCATAATTGGTAAAACTTTCATAAAAAATGCCCGCTTGTTAACGTTCAAGCGGGCATTTTCTTAAGTGATTATTGACCGGAGACTTTCATTTTTTCTAATAAAATCGAACCGGTTTGAATGTTTGAGCGATGTTCAATATCATCTCCTACCGCAATAATTTGTTGGTACATTTCTTGAAGTTGCCCAGCAATAGTAATTTCAGCAACTGGATATTGTACTTCTCCATTTTCAACCCAAAAACCTGCCGCCCCTCGAGAATATTCTCCAGTAACAGGATTGATTGCGGAACCTAAAAATTCTGTCACTAATAGCCCCGTTCCCATTTCTGCTAACAATGTATTTAATCCACCGCTACGATTAGGTTTCACTAACCAGTTATGAATCCCGCCAGCATGTCCGGTGCTTGGTAGGCCCATTTTCCGCCCTGAATAGCTCGTCATCAGATAGGTTTGCAAGATACCATCAGTAATAATTTCACGATCTTGCGTTCTAACTCCCTCGCTGTCAAAAGCACTAGAAGCTAATTGTTTACGCAAATGTGGTCGTTCTGAAATCTCAAACCATGAAGGCAATACCTGAGTACCTAGTTTATCAAGTAAAAAACTGGATTTGCGATATAACGCGCCCCCACTAATTGCGCCCGCCAAATGCCCGATAAGCCCTGTTGCGACTTCATTATAAAAAATCACAGGAACTTCACATGTCGCAATTTTTTGTGGATTTAGCCTATCTTCAGCTTTAATTGCAGCCTGCTGTCCAACCCAAATCGGTGAGCTTAACGCATCTAGCTCGCGAGAAACCGTGTATTCATAATCTCGTTCTAATTGCTCTTCATATGCAGCAATCACACTACATGAAAGCGAATAACGACTAGAAAGATAGCTTTGTAGCATGCCATGTGTATTCCCATAAACGCGAACACCACTATGAGAATTAAAAGTAGCCCCTTCACTATTTACAATACGTTCTGAAACATTAAGTGCACTTTCTTCCGCCGTTTTCGCCATCTCTACTGCTTCATCAACACTGATTTGTGCTTCATGATAAAGGTCTAAATCTGGTGCATCAAACGCCATCAAATCTTTATCAGCTAATCCGGCACATTCATCTTCTGAAGTATATTTTGCAATCCCTAATGCAGATTCAACCGCTTGTTGAATAGATTTCGGCTGTAAATCTGAGGTAGAAGCATTGCCCTTTCTCTGCCCTAAATAGACCGAGATCCCAAGTGAACCATCGTTATTGAATTCAATATTTTCAGTATTCATTAAGCGAGTGGAAACAGACAGCCCTGAGACTTTCGTTACTCCCACTTCAGCTTCTGCGCCTGCTTTTTTTGCAATTTGCAACGCAAATTCAACCGCTTCTCGAAGTTCTAATTCTTGCGCCTGAAGCGCTGCTTTTGTCGTAATTGACATAGTATTTCCCAATTAACCAACTAATCTTGGCATATATTCTACCTGAATTTTCTGTTAAAATATCGCACTTTTATCCCTTTCAATGTTTTGTGGGAAACCGCACAGGAAACCATTATGGCGAAAAAACGTAGTAAAAATGAAATCGACTGGACAGATGAGGAAGAAGAAATTATCTGGGTCAGCAAAAGCGAGATTAAACGAGATGCGGAACATCTTAAAAAACTTGGTGCAGAATTGATTGAACTGACTCCACAGAATTTAGAAAAAATTCCGTTAGATGACGATTTAAAAGAAGCGATTCGACAAGCGCAAAGTTTTAAACTAGAGGCTCGTCGCCGTCAGATTCAATTTATTGGTAAGTTATTACGCAATCGTGATCCAGAACCAATTCAAGAAGCACTGGATAAAGTAAAAAATCGCCACAATCAACAACAAGCTTTGTTACACAAATTAGAATTAGTGCGTGATCAATTAGTGAATATGGGAGATGCCGCATTAAGTAACTTACTTAACGAATATCCGCAACTTGATCGCCAACACTTGCGTAATTTAATTCGTGGCGCGCAAAAAGAAAAAGAAGCAAATAAACCAGCGAAAAATTATCGTGATATTTTTCAATACTTAAAAACTGAAATTGTGGAGGCGTAATGCTATCAATTGAATTATTACCTAAACTGATTCACAGCCATGCAGGCTTTGCCTATTTAAGCCTGATTTTATTGCTTTGTCGTGGATTTCTAGCGCAAAAAAATGTGAATTGGCGCCAGTATAAAATTTTAAAAATCGCACCACATCTGATTGATACACTATTATTAGTTAGTGGAGCAATTGTGGTTTACACCTATACCAGTAATGAAGTCTACTCATTCGGCGATTTAGGGTGGTTATATGGAAAATTCCTGTTTGTCGCGCTTTATGTGCTTTTCTCTATCAAAACTTTCAAAAGCAACACTGCATTTTCTATGAGAAATTTTTTACTGGCGCTTGCTAGTTTTGTGATTGCGATGATGATTGCAGTACATCACTAATCCCTTAGGTAGAAACTTCGGTTTCTACCTTTTTATTTTTCCTTTCCAAATAGTACTAGCCTAATTCACTTTTATTTTATATCATTTTATCACAGTAATTTAGTCGGATTATATTCAAGGAGTCAGTGTGATAAAGCTACCAGAACATATTGTTCAATTTATTGTAAATAACCATATTGTGAATTTTGCTGCAAAATCTGAAAGTGATTTCTGGGCTGCAAACTGTTTTTATGCTTTTGACGATGAACAAGCTCGCCTGATTATTTTAACAAATAAAAGTACTCGGCATGGACAAATCATGCTAGGTAATAACCAAATTGTCGGCACAATAAGCCTGCAAATTGACAAATTTTCTGAATTGGAAGGGATTCAATTCTCAGCTACTGCGAATTGTTTAGAAGAAGAGGATAAACGCACCGCAGCATTAGCCATTTATTATCATCACTACCCCATGGCACGCTTAAAAGCCAATGATGTGTGGGAATTTAAATTAGAGAGTATCAAACATACTGGCACAAAAATGCTCATGCCGAAAAAAACGCTTTGGACTCGATAGGGATAAAATACAAGCGGTAGGATTTTGACTATTCTTTGCAAAAAAGAAAAAAAATCCTACCGCTTGTTATATCTTGTCTAACGACACTGCGCTTTGAAGCGTAAAAGATGGTCAAGCAAAACAATCGCCATCATCGCTTCTGCAATCGGTACCGCTCGAATACCCACACAAGGATCATGACGTCCTTTCGTGACGAGCTCAACCGCTTCATTATTCAAGTTTACTGATTTTCCTGGCACCATAATGCTTGAAGTTGGCTTTAAAGCAATATTGGCAATAATCGGTTGGCCTGAGCTGATACCGCCTAAAATCCCGCCAGCATGGTTTGATAAGAAGCCATTTGGTGTCATTTCATCACGGTGTTCACTGCCCTTTTGCTCAACGACTGCAAAACCATCACCAATTTCAACCGCTTTTACAGCATTGATAGACATCAGCGCATGGGCAAGATCAGCATCTAATCGGTCAAATACAGGTTCGCCTAAGCCAACTGGCACATTCTCGGCAACCACTGTGAGTTTTGCTCCAATAGAATCACCTTCTTTTTTAAGCTCACGAATCAATGCATCAAACTGTTCTACAGCAACTGGATCTGGGCAAAAGAATGGATTTTCAGCCACATATTGCCAATTGATATGCTCAATGCTTGCAACCGTTTCAGGGTTGATTTTTACTGAGCCAATTTGAGAGAGATAACCTCTTACCTCAATACCAAATTGTTCACGCAAATACTTTTTCGCAATCGCACCAGCCGCCACACGCATAGCTGTTTCTCGTGCAGAAGAACGACCACCTCCGCGATAATCACGAATGCCATATTTCTGCTGGTAAGTAAAATCAGCATGACCTGGTCGATATTTATCCATAATATCGCCATAATCTTTTGAACGCTGATCGCCATTTTTGATAATCAGCCCAATGCTTGTTCCTGTCGTTTTTCCTTCGAATACGCCAGAAAGAATTTGCACCTCGTCATCTTCCCTGCGTGGTGTGGTATAACGAGATGTTCCGGGTTTACGGCGATCTAAATCAGGTTGAATATCTGCTTCTGATAATGCCATATTAGGGGGCACACCATCGACAATACATCCTAATGCAATGCCGTGAGATTCCCCAAACGTCGTGACTTTAAAAAGTTGTCCAATGCTGTTGCCTGCCATGTTGTGTCCTTATTTTTTTACGGGAACAAGCGGTTCAGTTCCCCACTTCACCTCTTCGTTCGTCGCTTGATTTTTAATAAAAATATCTAGTTGGTTAAAGGCAATCTCAATATTATTTGCCATAAATAGCTCATCAATTCTGCGGTTAAGTGCATCAATGGTTCTGACTCGATCACTTAATTGTCCTACATAAACACGCAATTCATGATCTAAGGTACTTGCACCAAAGCTTAAGAAATATGCTGCTGGTGCAGGATCTTTTAATACCGCCTCATTTTCTTCCGCAGCTTGAAGTAGTAAGCGTTTAACTAATTCAAGATCTGAACCATAAGCTACACCTACTGTAATTACCAAGCGGGTCATGCTTGAAGTTAATGCCCAGTTGACGACACGTTCAGTAATAAAGGCTTTATTTGGTACGATAACCTCTTTTCGGTCATTATCAATTAAAGTTGTAGCACGAATACGAATTTTTGATACAGTACCGTTAAAGCTTCCAATGGTTACCATATCCCCCACTCGTACAGGGCGTTCAAACAAGATAATAATCCCTGAAACGAAGTTACCGAAGATCTCTTGCATACCGAAACCTAAACCAACGGATAATGCGGTAAATAGCCATTGCAATTTAGACCAAGACATCCCTAATGATGCAAACGCAATACTTGCACCAATAATAATCAATAAATAGGTAAAGATTGTTGTAATTGTATAAGGCGTACCCTGTGAGAGATTCAAATTAGAGAATACTAAGGTTTCTAACAGACCACCTAAGTTTTTCACTAAGATGTAGGTCACAATCAATACAATCATTGCTACCAACAGATTAAGCAAGGTAATGGACTCCATTACCGTACCTGCTTCAGTTGTCGTTGCTTGTTGCCACAATGTGATCTCTTTCAAATAATACGCCACTGTAACAAGATCTGACCAAACCCAATAAAGCAAACCAAATAATGCAGTCCAAAGCACTAAATCTGTGATTTTGAGCATTTGATTTTTAATATCACTCACTGAAATCGCATCATCTTGCAATACTAAGGCGCTATCTTCAGTCTCGACTGTTTGCTCTTGCCCATTCTGCTGTGCTTGTGCTTTTGCCTGAGCTAATGCGCGCTTCTCCTGTAATCTTCGATAAGAAAGACGACGAGAAGAGACATTAAAGCCACGATAGACCATATTTCGGATAATAATCCAAGTTACAATTGCAAAATAACTTGCAACAAGATGTTCAATAATTTGTGAGGCAGTATAGTAATAGCCCATAACGATTAAAACAATTAACGCAATCGGTGCTAAAACTAATAATATACGAACAAGTCCTAGCAACATTGGTTTTGCATCACGTCTATAAGATGCTGCTTTTTGATAAGTTGCGATTCCCATTCGAAAGCCTGGTACAACCACAAATAACACACTAATTAGAACTAATACAGTCATTGCCTGACCAATCACATCGTAGGCAATCCCATATTCTGTCGCATTGTTAAAGATTGATGTATTTAATAATAAACCGATTACCCAAACCGAGTGTTTGAGAATTTTTCTAAATACGGCATTACTACTTTGCGGCATATTGAAATGGCGATAAGCAATCCCATTTGGGCGTAACATTGCTAGCATGAAGGCAAAGTAAAGCCAATAAAACGCCATTTTTAAGCCCCAAGGCCAAACTTCCGTTGGGTCAAGGAAGCAAATATAGGTGACCAATACAAACACAATTAAGAACATGAATGTGCTTGGTAAACACAACACCACAGTCCAGAAAATAGCCATTGGTGTATTCCATTGACTATCCGTTGGAACAGTTAACATGCTGTTGTTGATTTTCGTTAGCTTCTGTTTAATACGATCATGCTGACGACGAATAAAGAAGGTTAATAAACTTAATCCGCCAATCAGTAAGCCAGCTAAACCGAGGTTATCTTTCCAATTAGAGAAATCTAATTTTTTCGAAATCTCGGTTAACTCATAACCTGCTAATCCAGGGAAACGAGTAAACCACTCAAGATCCATTTCACTATTACTTTTTACCCAAAAGCTCTGCTGTTGGAGTTTTTGTTGTAGTGCATCACTGATTGTTTTAACTTGTTGTTGGTTCAGCTCAATGTTAATTGATAAATTCAATTGATTATTTAGTAGCTTCAGCAATTCAGATAAAGTTTTGCTACGCGTTTGTAGAATTTCTTCTAGCTGAGCTTTTTCTGCATCAGTGAATGTTGTTTTTTCGCGGCTTTCTAACTTTGAAATATAAGCTTGCGTATCTACTAAACTATCTTTAAATTCTGAAATATCAAAAACGCGGACGCGCAAATCTGCGATCTGCTTTGATAGACCTTTAATTACCTTATCTTGCGGTAAAGACTGGCGTTGTTTATTGATAATACGAGATAGCACCAACGTACCTTGAAGAGAACTAATTTGTTCTTCAATATTACGCTGCGTTTGTTGGAGATTATCTAATACGTTTTTAATACGTAAATTATCTTGTGATAACTGGCTAATTTCTGTTGTTTTTTTCAGTAATTCTTCACTAATAGAAGTGTTAAAATCTAACTCTTTACTAATGACCGGATTAGTATTTTTATTTTTTTGTTGAGATTTTTCCGCCTCTTCCACCTTATTTTTAGAAGCCTGTACTAATTTGATATTAAGTGCTTCCTGAATTTGGCTAAGAAGTTGTTGTTGATTTTGTTGTGCTTGCTTTTTCTCATCTAATCTAGCGTTATATAGCGAACTCAATTCTTCATTGCCACGCAATAAAGTTTGGCTGTAGCTATTCTGCGCATCTAATAAAGCTAGTTCTGCTTCAATCTTATTTTTAGCTGTATCTGAAAGAGCCGAATTAGCTAATTCGGTATTTAATGCTGATTTACGCTTTGCATTTGCTGAAAGTGAAGCTTGAGCTTTATCAGGCGCAGCATTTTGGGCAATGAGTTTGGTATTCGTTGCCGTTAATTCATTTTGCGCTTTTTCAAGTGCTGCTTGCGTTTCTTCTTGCAAGGCTTGAAGTGCACTGATGTCTTGTTCAGCTAATTTTTCTGAAGTTGGTAAAGTTTGCGCTTTTAGTTTCTCAAAATTTGCTTTACTCGCTGCGATCGCTTTATGCGCACCTGTGATCTCTGCCACTAGCGCATCATTATCTGCTTTCACTTTTTCAGTTTGAGTCATAAACGCTAGCGTATCTTCCAATAACTGAAGTTGCTGTTTATTCTCTTCTGTTTGTTCAAGTTTTTTAGTATTTTCAATTGCCGTTTGTAGGGCTTTTTCAGAGGGTAACGCAGCTGATGCGGATAAACTCACACCAGAAACCACGGCAAATGCCAACATAAATGGCATATAAATCTGTTTTATCATATTGTTTTTTCTGCTTCTAATAATTCAATTAAATGTTGTTGAAGTAATGTTCTTGAAATCTTAATTGTACCTTGTGCCTGCCATTTAGCTATATCTAACGGAAAATAACGAATAGGTTGTTTAAATTTTTCAAGTTTTTCGGCTAAATAACACTGAAGTTTAGTGCTTTCAGCCTCAAAATGATTTTCTTTAAATTGAATAAAGGCTACCGGTCTAGCACCAAATTCTTTATCTTCAATCGGTAATACAAAAGCTTGCGAGACTAAATTTGAACTATAAATTTGTTGCTCAATTTGTTCTGGCTGAATGTTTTCTCCGCCAGAGATAAACATATTATCTAATCGTCCTAATACCATCAATTGATGTTTGGCATTCCATTCGCCTTTATCTTTAGTTTGTAGCCAACCTTCTGCATTTACAAGCGGTCGAATTTCACCATTTTTTTGCCAAATACCTTGAGCAAGCCCTGCACCTTTTACCCAAATTTCTTGATTAACTAATCGAACGTCTCGACCTAATAACGGATAGCCAACATTATGAGATTCATTTCTTCCCGCACAGATAGTGGATGCCATTTCTGTCATACCATAACCAGAAAACGTGACAATGTTTCTCTTTTTAGCTAATTCAACTAATTCAGGCGGAATAAATGCGCCACCCAATAAAATAGATTTCGGCTTATCTAATGGCTGTTGGCGTTGTTCAAGATAACGTTGTAATTGTGTCGGCACTAGTGATGCATGAGAAACCTTATCAAGCCCGTCCATAAAATCACATTTATCTTCGCAAATTTGTAAAGTTGCGCCTTGTAATAACCAACGCCAAACAATGCCTTGCCCAGAAACATGAAACAACGGCAAACTCAGCAACCAGCTATCTGTATGAGAAAACGCCATCAGCTCACAAACGCCTTTTGCATTTGCAAGATGGTCTGCAACGGTATGCACTACCGCTTTAGGCTTTCCTGAAGAACCTGAAGTTAAGGTCAAAGTTAATGCTTGAGAAATATTATCATAACCAACAAAGTCAAAATTACTTTGATTCTCAATAGATAAAAAATCCTGATCGGTTATCAAAAAATCTACGCCGATATCAGTTAAAATGGCATTTTTCTGGGATATTTTTAATGCTGGATTCAGCATCACAATACGCCCACCTAACACAATTACCGCCAAATAACTAAGCAATCCACAAAAACGAGATTCACCACAATAGGCAATAATATTATTTTTCGTGACATTGCCACGAAATTTATCCGAGATTTGGGTAATTAACTTATTTAATTGGCTCCATGTCATCGACTGACTTTGTAACTGTGGAAAAAAAGGCGAACTACCTTTATTCCAAATTAAGGCAGTTCGCTCAGGTTGTTGATTAGCCCAATATTGAGGAAGAAAACAATCAACGGTTAGCATAATTACACGAATAACATTTTAACGCGTTCAATCAGGTGTTTTGGTAATTGCATAAACTCCATCACACCCGTAACAATTAAACCTTTACGGTTAGTGTTATTATTGGTTACCACCCAAAATGGTGAATCTGGAATCTGTTTAGCTTTCACACTACTGCCATGACTCAATAATGCTTGCTCTGTTTTAGCGAAATAGGTACGTTCCGTGCCTCGAATAGATTCTGTTGCTTGAGAAAAAGTTTCAGGATCTGCTTTATGTAATACGCTTAGCAACATCAAAAAACGTACTACATTTTTGCTCTCTTGCGTAAATGCTTCTGATTTTAAAACTTTTTCTACTCGCTGAACTGTTTTCTCCAAATGAGTTTCAGGATCATTTTTTACTGGTTTTTTCAACGATTTCTCAGTAACCAATTCTTTAAGTTCATTTAGCGTATTTTGTTGCACCAATACAAAAGGTTGTGGAGAGGAAGGCAAACGCAATAAACGACGCAAAATATCAGAAGCACTTTCACCAATTGATTGTGTCCGACTGGCAATATACTGGTATAATTCATCATCGACTTCAATGTTTTTCATCTGATCTCCCCGATTCACGGATTATTATTTGATTTCAAAAAATTCTAAGCATTATAATACACTTCGCAGATCTTTTTATAGATTCTTATTTAAAAAATAATACAAAATCATCACATTATGACAAAACAAACGCTTCTACATTATCAGTACCAAGCCGCGACAGAAAACCATTCTGCAAAAACAATGGTTTTCCTGCATGGACTATTTGGTGATATGAATAACTTGGGGATTATTGCCCGATCTTTTGCTGCACAATTTAACATTCTACGAGTCGATTTACGTAATCACGGGCTTTCTTTTCATGCTGATGAGATGAATTATACTTTAATGGCTGAAGATCTACGCGCTCTCCTACTTCATCTACAACTGAAAGATTGCATCGTTATCGGTCATTCTATGGGCGGGAAAATTGCGATGACATTAGCGCACATCGCCCCAGACTTAGTTGAAAAACTGGTCGTAATTGATATTGCACCGGTTAATAATCCTACTCATCGACATAATAATAATTTTGCCGGACTCTTTGCTGTGAAAGAAAAAGCGCCACAAACTCGACAAGAAGCGAAAGCGATTCTAAGTGAATTTGTAAAAGACGAAGCTGAACAGCAATTTATGCTTAAAGCCTTTGATCCGAAGAAGCCTGACAGTTTTAGATTTAACTTAACCGCCATTCAAGCCAATTATGCAAATTTAATGGGCTGGCAACCAATTTTCTTTGAAAAACCAACCTTATTTATTAAAGGTGGCGCATCTGATTATATTCAAGCAAAAGATACCGAAGCCGTGTTAGCACAATGCCCTAAAGCGCAAGTGTTTGTTGTAGCGAATGCGCAACATTGGGTTCACGCAGAAAAACCTGAAACTGTTGTGCGAGCTATTCAAAAATTTATTGATAAGGAAGAATAATGAATCGAGATACCCTTTTTTCTACGCCAATTGAAAAATTAGGCGATTTTACCTTTGATGAATCTGTTGCAGAAGTATTTCCGGATATGATCCAACGTTCTGTACCAGGTTATTCCAACATTATTACCGCAATCGGCATGTTAGCCCAGCGCTTTGTCACACCGAATTCGCAAGTTTATGACTTAGGCTGCTCTCGTGGTGCGGGAATCTTATCTATGCGACGTAATATTCAAGCGGAAAATGTTAAAATCATTGGCGTGGATAACTCACTGCCAATGGTTGAACGTTGTCGTGCGCATATCCAGGCTTATCATTCTGATGTGCCTGTGGAAATTCATTGTGCAGATATTCGCGAAGTCGAAATCAAAAATGCCTCTATGGTTGTACTCAACTTTACGCTGCAATTTTTACCACGAAGAGATCGCCTTGCTCTCTTAGATAAAATTTATCAAGGTCTTAATCCAAACGGCATAGTGGTACTTTCAGAAAAATTCACATTTGAGAATACGCAAATGAACGAATTACTCATTGATTTACACCACACCTTCAAGCGCGCTAATGGTTATAGTGAATTAGAAGTCAGTCAAAAAAGAACTGCGCTAGAAAACGTAATGCTAACCGATAGCATTGAAACCCATAAGATCCGCTTGAAGAATGCAGGTTTCTCACAAGTTGAGCTTTGGTTCCAATGTTTTAACTTCGGTTCTATGATTGCAATAAAATAGCATTTTGTAAAAATCAGGTCAGATCAGACCGCTTGTTGGTGGATTTCCCCCAAGGGAGATTTGCTCAAGCGGTCATTTTTTAGGTATAATTTGCAAGGTTTTTTACCCCGATTTATTTAAAAGAGGAAATTTTATGAGCTTCTTAGCAGGCAAACGCATTTTAATCACTGGTCTTGCAAGCAACCGTTCTATCGCATACGGCATCGCAAAAGCGATGAAAGCACAAGGTGCAGAATTAGCTTTCACTTATTTAAACGATAAATTACAACCACGCGTTGAAGAATTTGCAAAAGAATTCGGTTCAGATATCGTATTACCTTTAGATGTTGCAACTGATGAAAGCATCCAAAACTGTTTTGCCGAATTAAGCAAAAAATGGGAAAAATTTGACGGTTTTGTGCACGCAATCGCATTCGCACCTGGTGACCAATTAGATGGCGACTATGTTAATGCAGCAACGCGCGAAGGCTACCGTATTGCACATGATATTAGTGCATACAGCTTTGTGGCAATGGCACAAGCAGCTCGTCCATTCTTAAATAAAGATGCTTCATTACTAACTTTAAGCTACTTAGGCGCAGAGCGTGCGATTCCAAACTACAACGTAATGTGTTTAGCAAAAGCATCATTAGAAGCAGCAACGCGTGTAATGGCAGCAGATTTAGGTAAAGAAGGTATCCGCGTAAACGCAATTTCAGCAGGCCCAATTCGTACACTTGCAGCATCTGGCATTAAAAACTTCAAGAAAATGTTAGCCGCTTTCGAGCAAACTGCAGCACTACGTCGTACAGTAACCATTGAAGATGTAGGTAACTCAGCGGCATTCTTATGTTCAAACCTTGCGTCTGGCGTAACAGGTGAAGTATTACACGTTGATGCAGGTTTTAGCATTACTGCAATGGGCGAATTAGGCGAAGAATAATTTGCTTTAGCAAAAAGAAAAAGTCAGGCACTGCCCTGACTTTTTTGTAAAAAAATTCTAGAATTAAACCGCTTGTCTAATAACTTTTAGTTTACTGCTAATTTTTAGCACTTTTTTATGTTTAAAATAAAAGCAAACAACGTATTCTGCCTTGTCAGCCTTTTATTTTTTCGTTAGAATAGCGCCATATTTTGCGACTATAGCTCAGTTGGTTAGAGCACCACCTTGACATGGTGGGGGTCACTGGTTCGAGTCCAGCTAGTCGCACCATTATTCTGAATCCCAGTTCCTTGAACTGGGATTTTTTATTTATACTATTTAAGTCTTGGTTGGGTAAAAAGCTGTTTATCTTCCCAGCGTAGCATTGTTAAATATTGCCCCCAAGCGCACCCAGTATCTAAAGCGTAAATATTTTTTCGGTTAGCTTTTCCCATTAAACTTGCCCAATGTCCAAAAATAATTGGCGTTTGTTCATAGAGTGGGTTATCAAGTGCAAACCAAGGTAATAATTCTTTAGGGGCTTCTTCTATTGGTGCTTTGCAAGCAAAATCTAATCGCCCATCCGCATAGCAAAAGCGCATACGAGTAAACACATTCACGCAGTAACGCCAACGCGCGATTCCTGTTAAATCTGCTCGCCAATAATCAGGTTGGCTTTCATACATTTGTGCTAAATAATCTGCATAATGTTCGCTTCGTAATGTTTGCTCTACTTCTCTTGCACAAGCTAGCGTGGTAGCTAAATCCCATTGAGGGCTAATTCCCGCATGAACTAATAAAAAACCATGTTTCGGATGTTGCGCAACAAGCGGTTGATTTCTAAGCCAATTTTGCAAATCTTCACGATCTTCAGCTTGGAAAATAGCATCAACTTTATCGTTTGGTTTCACACGTTTGATCCCAAGCAATGTCGATAATAGATGCAAATCATGATTTCCTAACACCATTTGCGCTTTGCTACCTAATGATTTCACAAAACGTAAGCAAGCTAAAGAATCTTCCCCTCTTGCGACTAAATCGCCCGTTAACCAAATTTCATCTTCGGTTGGATCAAAGGCGACTTTTTCTAATAGCCGTTGAAATTCGTCAAAACAGCCATGTAAGTCTCCCACAATATAGGTTGCCATGGTTTCTCCTTGTAAAAAGGCGGAGCTACTTTTTCACTCCGCCTTGTCAACTAAATAAGATTACCCACAATTGAACGGGTATCCAATCGTACTTCTGTTAATTTAACTTTAACAGCCTGTCCAATTTGATAAGCTTTTTCGCCTTTAATATAAAGCGCTAATTCTTCCGCTCTAAATTCAATTTCATCTTTGTTTGAATGGATAGTCGAAAATGGCACGAAGATCTGAGCACCATTTGCAATCACTTTCGCACGTAATCCGCCACGAGAAACATCTGCAATTTCACACTCAAATTCGACCGCTTGCTCAACCATTGGTTGTAAATAACGGGCATACAACCAATCAGCAATATCGCGCTCAACTAAACGATTTTGACGACGCGCTTCTTGTAAACGCGCTAATACGCTCTCTTCTACCGCCTGAATTGGCTGATTCAATAACACTTGTTTGATTAAACGATGGTTAACCATATCTCCATATTTACGAATTGGAGATGTCCAAGTCGCATAATGGCTAATTCCTAAACCAAAATGCGGTGCAACTTCAGCTTTAAACTCAGCAAAAGTCAAATAACGACGTAAGCGTAATTCCAAATAATTTTCAGGGAAAGACTCAATATCATGACGCATATCGCAATAGCCTTCTAATGTTGCTAAACGTTCAGGGCTATATCGTTGCGTTAGTTCAGCGATATTTTCTTCTGTGCCTAATGTACTCAATAAGAAAGCTCTCACCGCTTCATAATTTTTCGGGTCAAAACCAGAATGGGTATTGAATATACCGGTTTTAGCGTGTTCTGCTAAGAATCTCGCACAGCAAATATTGGCAATAATCATCGACTCTTCAATAATTTGGTTAGCAATACGACGATATTCGACATGGATATCTTTTACTTCGCCATCTTCAGCTAACTCAAATTTATAATCGCCCGATTCTTTAAATAATAAGGCATTTTTTGCACGCCATTGAATACGTGCTTGAGTAAATTGATGCAACCAATCAATTTGTTGTTTAACTTCATCCGATTCTGGCTGCCACGCATTCTCTATGCCTTCTAAATAGTCCGAAACGTTGTCATAAGCTAATTTAGCTTTGGATTCCACCCATGCGGAAGTAAAGGTCGCGTCTTGCGTTAAATTCCCTTCTAAATCCGTCGTAATATAAGCCACTAATGCTGGGCGTTTTTCATTTGGCACCAAAGAACAAAGATCATCAGATAATTCGCGCGGTAACATTGGAATGTTAAAGCCCGGCAAATAGTTGGTAAAACAACGCTGGCGTGCAGCTTTTTCAATGTTTGAATTTAATGGAATATACGCCGTTGGATCTGCAATTGCCACCACTAAACGCCAACCTATTTGGGTTTCTGCTTGCATTAGGGGCTCAATATAGAGTGCATCATCCATATCCTGTGTGCTTGGGCTATCGATAGTCGTGAAATAGAGTGAAGAAAGATCTTCTCTATCCAACTCATCATGCAAAGTATAATTCGGTTCATTGCTCACCGGTTCACGAGGTTGTTCATGTCGAGCTAATGTTACCCACCAAGGTGCAAAATTATCATCCGCTTTACAGATAAATTGCGTTACTTGCGCGAAGAAAAAACGATCATCACGTAACGGATGCGTTTTTAATTGTGCGACCACCCAATCGCCACTTTCTAATTTTTCAGTCACCTTTTTATGCGTATTAGCACTAATATTTTGTTTAATGCTTGGATGATCTACGGCTAATTGTAATTTTCCATCTTTATTAAAGCGAACTTGCGCAACAAAACGATCTAGCATAGGTTCTAGCAATGAATCAATTTCTACCGATTCTTTATCGCCATCACGCTTAACCACTGCTTTAACCATATCGCCATGCATTACTTTTTTCATTTCCACTGGCGGAATGAAATAAGCTTTTTTCTCACATTCTAAAAAACCAAATGCTTTATCAGAAGCTTTTACACGGCCTTCTACATATTCTTTACTGGCTTCAATTTGTTGCTTTAACTGCGCTAATAGGGGGTTATTTTGAAACATATCTTCTCTTATATAAAAACATCGGCACTGGATGCGCCGATAAAACGAAGGGATTATAGCGAATTTTCTGATACTTACCAAAAAATAAAGCGGTAAGATTTGCAAAATAAATGCAAAATCTTACCGCTTGTTATACGCTAATAATTACGCTGCTTTCTGATCTTCAGCAATACTTACTGCTGCCGTAAACAACACGTCAGTTGATGAGTTTAATGCAGTTTCTGCAGAGTCTTGAATCACACCGATAATGAAGCCTACACCAATTACTTGTGCTGCCACATCATTTGGAATGTTAAATAAGCTACATGCTAAAGGAATTAACAATAATGAACCGCCAGCAACACCTGATGCACCGCAAGCACAAATAGATGCTACAACGCTTAATAATAATGCTGTTGAGAAATCTGGCACGATACCTTGTGTATAAGCTGCAGCTAAAGTTAAAACACTTACTGTAATTGCAGCACCAGCCATGTTGATGTTTGCGCCAAGCGGAATTGCTAATGAGTAAATTTCTTCACGTAAACCTAAACGTTTTGATAATCCCATATTTACTGGAATATTTGCCGCAGAACTACGCGTAAAGAATGCAGTTACACCACTTTCACGTAAGCAAATGAAAGTTAGTGGGAATGGATTTTTGCGAATTTTGAGATATACAAGTAATGGATTTAAGATAAATGCAACAATCGCCATCGCACCTAATAATACGCCTAATAAACGTGCATAACCACGAAATGCTTCAAAACCACTGATTGCGAAAGTTTCTGCTACTAAACCGAAAATCCCGATTGGTGCTAACGCGATCGCAAATTTCACTACGCCTGAAACAGCTTCAGAAAAATCAGCTAAGAAAGTTTTAGTTGAAGGTGAAGCATGGCGTAAAGTAAGACCTAAACCAATTGCCCAAACTAAAATGCCGATAAAATTACCATTCGCTAAAGCTTGTAATGGGTTATCGACTAAGTTAAATGTGACTGATTTAATCACTTCACCAATACCCTCTGGTGGTGCAATATTTTCAGCTGCGGCAACCAATTTTAACTTGGTTGGGAAGATAAAGCTTAATATGACCGCAGTTAACGCAGCAACAAAGGTACCAACAAGATATAACACTAAAATCGGTTTGATTTTACTGTCAGAACCCACCTCTTTATTCGCAATGGTGGATAAAACAATGCAGAAAATCAAAATTGGTGCGATTGCACGCAATGATTTTACGAAAAATTGACCTAAAACGCCCACTGCCTTTGCCCATTCTGGGTTCAAGCGTGCCAATGCAAGCCCTAGCACTAACCCGATTGCAATGCGCAATACCAAATTACCGCCAAGTAATTTTGATGTAAATGAAGTACTCATAAAATGTTCACTTTTATATAACAACTAAAAGATAGCGGTTTAGCCGTCTATCCACCTAAAAATTTGAGAGCTTGAGATTAGCTTAAAAATAGATTATATGGAATAGCCAAGCGGTCATTTTTGCTATTTTTTTTGCAAAAATTTACAAAACAGTTCAATTTTTATGGTGTCTATTGAAAATTTTTTTAGCCCAACTGCTCCCTTTAGGCTAGAATAAGGCAATATTTTATTGCAGGATAATTTTATGAAACCAGAAAACAAAGCAACCCTTGCACGCGTTTTTCGTGCTGCAGGTTACTCCATGAAAGGGCTTAAAGCAGCCTATTTACATGAAGCAGCCTTTCGTCAAGAAGTTTGGATGGCTTGTGTACTTATTCCTATCGGTCTTTATTTAGGCAATACCGGCGTTGAAAAAACACTACTTGCCGGCTCCGTTTTGCTTATTCTTGTGGCTGAGTTGCTAAACAGTGCAGTGGAATCGGTCGTGGATCGTATCGGTTCTGAATTCCACGAACTTTCTGGTCGAGCTAAGGATATCGGATCTGCAGCTGTTTTTATGGCGATGGTTCTTGCCGGAATGACTTGGCTATTAGTGCTATTTTTTGCATAACGCCGATATTCTCATTTCTTCGTTACTCACTATATAAGGAAAATCATGAAATTCTCAAAAACGCTTATCTCAGTTGCATTACTTTCTGCAACATCAGCTATGGCATACGAACAAGGTAAAACCTATTCTTTTACTGTATTGCACAGCAATGATATTCACGGTCACTTTTGGCATAATAACAAAGGTGAATTTGGTTTAGCTCCGCAAAAAACGATGATCGATGCCATTAAAAAAGAGGTCAGCGAAAAAGGCGGTTCTGTGATTTTATTAAACGCAGGTGACTTAAACACTGGCGTGCCTGAATCCGATATGCAAAATGCTCGCCCTGATGTTGAGGGGTTAAATGCAATCGGTTATGAAGCAATGACATTAGGTAACCATGAGTTTGATTCTCCACTTCAAATTCTTACCATGCAAGAACAATGGGCCAAATTCCCATTCTTATCAGCAAACGTAATCAACAAACGGACAAACCAACCTTTAGTTAAACCTTATATTTTATTAGATAAAGGTGGTTTGAAAGTGGTCGTTGTTGGTTTAACAACTGAAGATACTGCAAAATTAGGTAACCCAGATGTAACAGGAAACGTGGAATTTAAAGATCCAACTAAAACTGCTCAAGAAGTCTTAAAAACGCTTAACGATAGCAAAGAAAAACCAGATGTGCGTATTGCATTAACACATATGGGTTGGTATCTAGATGGTAAACACGGTACCAATGCACCTGGCGATGTTTCTATGGCTCGTGCATTACCAGCAGGTGCATTTGATATGATTATCGGTGGTCATACGCATGATACAGTTTGTTTTGATGAACAAGGTAAATTTATCGAAAAATACATTCCAGGCTCGGCTTGTAAACCAGATTTCCAAAACGGAACTTGGATTATGCAAGCGGGTGAATGGGGTAAATATTTAGGTCGTGCAGATTTCGAATTTAAAGATGGCAAAACTACATTAGTAAAATATGAGTTAATTCCAATTAACTTGAAAAAAACCATTAAGAAAGAGGATGGTTCAAAAGAATATGAACTCTATCAACCAGAAATTAAAGCTGACGAAGCGCTATATGCTGAGTTGAAAAAATACCAAGATGAAGGTGACAAAACCCTTGGTATCAAAGTTGGTGAAGTAAAAGGCGGAACTTTTGATGGTCGTCGTGAAACAGTTCGTTTCCATCAAAGCAACTTAGGTCGTTTAATTGCAGATTCTCAACGTACACGCGTGAAAGCTGATATTGGGATTATGAATGGTGGTGGTATCCGTACTTCAATTCCTGAAGGTGATGTAACTTATCGTTCAATTCTTTCAGTTCAACCTTTCGGTAATATGATCTCTACTATTGAGTTAAAAGGCCAAGAATTAGTGGATTTCTTAACAACGGTTGCATTAAAAGAAACTGATACTGGTGGCTATCCACAATTTGCCAATATCTCTATGGTAGTTGATCGTCAAGCTAAAACTATCTCTGATGTGAAAGTTGGCGGTACTCCGTTAGATATGAACAAATCTTACAAAATCTCTATTCCTGATTACTTAACTGCGGGTGGTGATGGTTATCCAATTATGAAAACTCACCCAACTTATGTAAATACAGGCTTTATTGATGCGGAAATGTTGAAAAAATACTTTGAAGAGAAGAAAGTATTAAACGCAACAGATTACGATCCAAAAGATGACATCATCTTCAAATAATAAAAATAGGGGCTCTGAATAGAGCCCCTAAACGTTAGTTTACATATTTAAATTCAAGGACTGATTTCATTCAGTCCTTTTATTTTTCCGATAAACCTATTAAGCCTCAGATTTATTAGTTAAAGCAATATATAGGCAAACTGCAAAACCAGCTATTAAAACATAAGGTGTGAAGGTTACAACACCTGTAGGAGAGGCTGCAAAACCGAAGTTATGCGCAACCGCAGCACCAAGTACCATACCTAATACAAATAGTGCTGAATCATTATTTCCTTCACCTATATTCACTAATTGTTTACCTGGACAACCACCACCTAATGCAAAACAAAGCCCACAAAGCGCCATAGAAAGAAAGTTATAGAGATAATCGTTATGCGCGATAGGTTGTTTTTCAAAGCCTAAATGGAATTGACCTAATAAGGCATTGGTTATTGCCGCAAAAACGATCAATGCAATCACACCATTTAATAAATGCGCATCACGGAAGAGGATAAAGTTTCGGAATGCCCCAATTGTGCAAAAACGCGATTTTTGCATCAGCACACCGAGAAGTAATCCACCAGCAAGTGACATCCAAATTGCCGCATGTTGTGCACCTGGGCCTTTTTCAGAGGTGTAAATTGCTAGGTTTTCACCAAATTTAAATTGAGTTAAGGCTAAAACAAGCAAAATCACGGTAAAAATTGGACCAATTAAACCTGAAGATTGGCTTTGTTCCTTAGACTTACCTAATGAGAATCCTCGATTAGCGAAGAAAATGCCGCCTAATACACCGACAAATAATCCTACGATACCCGCTATTGCCGTAAGATCACCACCACCTAATCGCAAATAAGCCCGCCATGGACAACCTAGGAAAATGAGTGCTCCAGCATAGCAAAAAAACCCAAACTAATTCTAGCAAGTGGTGCTGAGCCACCACGTGGATTAAATTCTTTAGATAAGAAAGCGCTAGCTAATGCACCTAACACTAATCCTATGAGTTCTGGGCGAAGATATTGTAATGGCGATGCATGATGTAAGCCTAGCGATCCTGCCGTATCGCGTAAGAAACAAGCCGCACAAAATCCCATATTTCCGGGATTGCCATTATAAGTAAGTAGTGGCGCAACGATACCAAGTGCAGCACCTGCAACCACAGGCCAAGTTAAAATTTTCATAAAAAGACCCTTGTGATATCTGAAATTAAATTGAATTGTATGTTTTTAATACTAAAAACGAGACTATTGTAGAAGAGCTTAAAAATAAAGAAAGGCGATTCTTTTGAAATTGTGAGCAGGATCAAAAATTTTCTGACTTATTGAAAGAATAATTGATTATATTTAGTTATAAAAAAACTGCACCTAGTCAGTTAATGATTTAGTCTAACTTTTAAGGTACAGTCTATTTCTTATATTTTTGAATTAAACGTGTGATTGGTTATCTGGTAGTGTTCCTTCGATTTCTTCAACCAAATCACCATCTTTAAACATCACATAACCGCCATTTTTCATCTTTTGCCATTTTTCATTTTTGGTTAATGGCTGCGTTGCGATAATCGTTACCTTATCATTTGGAGTGGTATATTGGCTAAAATCGATTTCCACATCATCATCACGCAATGCTTTGCTAAATGGAGCTTTACGTCTAACATAATATAAACGGGTTGAACAACGAGCAATCATCCAATGCCCATTTGATAAAATAAAATTAAATACACCGGCTTCTGCAATTTGAGAGGTAATCTCTACTACTGCATCAAAAATTTCTTTATCTGATGGTTTAGCTGGATATTTTTCTTTTAATTTTGAAAGCAAACAGCAAAATGCAGCTTCAGAATCTGTGGTACCAATTGGCTGATAGTGACAATCTGGACAAGGTTTAACACCTTCTACCGTGCCATTATGGGCAAAAACCCAGTTTTCTCCCCACAGCTCACGAATAAAAGGATGAGTATTTTCTAAATTAACATCGCCTCGTGTCGCCTTACGGATATGAGAGATAACGTTATAAGCTTTAATTTTATATTGGCTGACTAAATCTGCCATAGGTGAGGATGCACCAGGGCGATTATCTCGAAAAATACGGACGCCTTTTCCTTCAAAAAAAGCAATTCCAAAACCATCTGTATGCTGATCGCAAATACCAGCGCGCCGTCGGAAACCTTCAAAAGAGAAAGTAATATCAGTTGGCGTGTTACAATTCATTCCAAGTAATTGACACATAATTTTCTTCTTAAAATAATAGGGTTATTTTTTATTATTTTCGGAGAATCCCTTCCCGAATTCAATAGGCAAATCCGAATAATTTTATAGCCGATTGTAATAGTTCAATGCTTTTTGATCTAAATCTAAAGCCAAGCTGCGCTAATTTCGGTTTCGGCGTGTTAGTCCAAGTAAAAATAAAATTCCTGCGCATAACACCACAGAAGGACCGGCTGGTGTGTTTTTCCACCAAGAAAGAGATAAGCCACCTGAAATGGCTAAAATAGTAAATAAAATAGCATATCCCACCATTTTTTCAGGTGTTCTAGCAAATAAACGAGCTGTTGCAGAAGGAATAATCAATAAAGAGGTAATAATAAGTGCGCCAACAAATTTCATGCTTAATGCAATAGTTAATGCTGTCAAAGTCATCAATAAAAGGCGAAGGCGTGCAACATTTAATCCTTCAATTTGAGCAAGTTCAGGGCTAATCGTAATTGAGAGTAGTTTCTGCCAAAACAATTTGACTACAATAGCAATCACGAAAACGCCAATGCCAATGAAAATGACATCTTGATAATCAATGGCTAACAAATCGCCAAATAAATATGACATCAGATCAACCCGAACATTATCAAGCAAACTGATAGTAATAACGCCCAAAGAGAGACTAACATGAGCAATAATACCAAGCACAGTATCAATCGAATAATTCGTTTTATGCTCCAACCATACTAATGCTAAAGCCAGCAATATAGTCATCACAATTACAGCAATATAAGGATCAACTTCAAGAAAGATGCCTAAAGCAACGCCTAATAATGCGGAATGAGAGAGTGTATCTCCAAAATAGGCCATTTTTCGCCAAACGACAAAAGCACCTAATGGCGCAGTTATAAAGGCGAGGAGTAATCCCGCAAGCCAAGCGGGAAGTAAAATATCAAACATAGATTTCTCTGCAAACTCATTTATGATTTATAGCGTTTTTGTTCGCTCTGTTCATCTTGCGCTTTTAGCCAAGCCATTTTTTCCTTAATTTGTTTTTCCATTCCTCGTTCACTTGGTATGTAAAACACTGTTTCAGATAATTCAGGTGGAAAATAATTTTCGCCAGCAGCATAAGCATTCGGTTCATTGTGCGCATAACGATACTCTTCACCATATCCTAAAGATTTCATTAACGCAGTTGGTGCATTTCGTAAGTGCTCAGGCACATCATAATCAGCTGTTTCTTTGACTAATTTTTTTGCTTGATTAAAAGCCGTATAAACCGCATTGCTTTTTGGTGCTACCGCCAAATAAATAACCGCTTGTGCTATTGCCCGCTCGCCTTCATAAGCACCAACCCGAGTGTAACAATCCCAAGCAGCCAATGCAATTTGCATTGCTCGAGGATCTGCATTCCCCACATCTTCACTAGCAATCGCTAGCAAGCGTCTTGCAACATAAAGTGGATCACCTCCTGCTGCAAGAATGCGAGTAAACCAATATAAAGCGCCATCTGGTGAAGAACCTCGAATAGATTTGTGTAACGCAGAAATAAGATCGTAATAGCGGTCACCGCCCTTATCAAATCGAGCTTGACGCTCGCCTAATATTTCCGTTAACAATGTTTTATTTAATAGCTTTCCTTTTGAAGTACTTTGCGCCATATCAGCCATAAGTTCTAAACAGCTTAGTGCATAACGCGCATCACCATTTACATAATCACTGAGAAGCGATAACACATCATCTTCCAATACAAAGGATTCTGAACCTAATCCTCGGGTTTTATCTGCTAACGCATTTTGCAAAATTTTTAAAATTTCGACCGCTTGCAAAGGCTTGAGAATATAAGTTCTCGCACGTGAAAGTAGCGCGTTATTTAATTCAAAGGAAGGATTTTCAGTAGTTGCGCCAATAAAAATAATTGTGCCATTTTCGATATATGGTAAAAAGGCATCTTGCTGGCTTTTATTAAAACGATGTACTTCATCAACAAATAATAAGGTTCGTCGTCCTGCTTGTTGATTGATTTTAGCGCGTTCAATTGCCTCTCGAATCTCTTTTACGCCGCTAGTTACAGCCGAAAGCCGTTCAACTTCAGCATTAAAATGCCCCGCAATAATCTCAGCCAACGTTGTCTTACCGGTTCCCGGAGGCCCCCAAAGAATCATTGAATGTGCATGCCCTGCAAGAATTGCACGATAAAGTGGTTTTCCTTCAGACAATAAATGGCTTTGCCCTATATACTCTGCCAACGTGTGCGGACGCATTCTGGCAGCTAATGGGCGATAATCCTCGGAAAAATCAAAAGAAAGGCTACTTATCATTTTAATGTAATCGTAATTGATGTCTTACTTGGCGCATCAATAAAAAAACCCATGGCCAAAGGATACCACTAATTATTGCACCCACGATTTGTTGGTTATTAAACTCTGCATTATTTAATACCATTTCGATAAAGAAAATCATGAAACGAATAAAAATAACATATAGCATCACTAATAAGCTTTGTAACCAAAGCGATAAATTACGCAATATTTGGTGGTTCTTAGTGATGATATAAATGGCAATAGACAATACTAATGCATGAATCCCTAAAATCGAACCCACTACAAGATCCCAAATAATACCAACAACAAATGCTGTACCTACGCTAACTTTATCTGGTAACGCTAACGCCCAATAAAGCAAAACTAATACTACCCATGTTGGGCGATATCCCTGAAAATCATTAGGCCATGGCATAATTTCTAGCACAAATGCCACAATGAAAATAAAGGCTAAGATAAAAATCTGAAAAAAAGTTTGTCTCATTACTACTCTGCTCCCACATCAGTGTGATGATTTTCATCACTATCTTTTTCCGGTAAAGCTGCTGGGTTTTCTGCAGACTCATCATTCGGTTCAGTAACATTTTCTTTACTATTTTCTTCTGTTACTTCTTCCTTTTTCTGTGCTAAGGAGCGCAATCGTTCAATCGGATTTGTACTATTTCTACGTTCTTCAACGACATCTCGCACCTGCTGTGGGGATAAACTTTTTTGTTTACGTAATTCTTCTGTTGTTGGCCATAGCAATAATAGGTAACGTAAACGGTCTAACGAAGCTAGTGGTTTAGCGACAATACGCGCAAACTGGCTTTTGGTGTCGTTTGCCACAGATTCTACAATCGCAACCGGATATCCTTCAGGGAAACGTCCGCCTAACCCTGAGGTTACTAATACATCTCCTTTAACAATATCAACTGAACGAGGCAAATTATCAATAATTAACTCATCATTATGACCTGTACCATTGGCAATACCTCGTACGTCATTCCGTAATACTTGTACTGGAATTGCATGAGTAATATCTGTAATCAACAATACTCGACTGCTTTTTTCTCCTACTGAGATAACTTGTCCAACTACACCACGCTCATCAATAATAGCTTGTCCAACATAAGCGCCTGTGTCCTGCCCTTGATTGATAATCACCTGTTGACGATAGCTATCCATCTCTGCCGTTAACACCTCTGCAATCTTTTTATATTCGTCTTGACGCAAAGGAGAACTTAATAGCAAGCGTAATCGTTGATTTTCAACTTTAAGGTGATCTAATAAAAGTAAATCGGCATTTTTTTCACGCAACTGCTCTTTTAAAACTTTATTTTCTAATTGAAGCTTATTGTTATCAATAAAGTTATTACTGACCCCATCTAATACTGAACGAGGCGTGTTGGCAAAGTAATACAATCCGCTAACAGCCGTTTCAAGCATATTACGAAAATGAATCAACGCAGAACTTCTTCCATCAAAAGCAATCAACGCAATAGAAAAGCAGATAGCTAAGAAAAGTCGAACGCCAGGAGAAGGGGCTTTAGCAAAAATAGGCTTCATTGTTTCTTTAGAATGAATTAAAAGAATAGAACTAGAAAAAGGTAATGGATAATGGCAAAACCATTATCCATTCAGTATTTATTAGATTAGATGCCGAAATTATTCATCTGGACTAAATACATCTCCACCATGCATGTCAATCATATCTAATGCTTGACCACCACCCCTTGCAACACAAGTTAATGGTTCATCTGCAACAATTACTGGTACACCTGTGGCTTCTGAAAGTAAAATATCTAAATTTTGTAATAAAGCACCGCCGCCAGTTAACACCATACCACGTTCAAAAATATCTGCAGCCAATTCTGGAGGACATTGTTCTAGCACAGATTTTACTGCGCCAACAATGCCATCTAATGGCTGCTCAATCGCTTCTAATACATGTCTTGAATTTAATTCAAATGTACGCGGTGCACCTTCTGCAAGATTATGTCCATGTACATCCATAGTTTTAACTTCGTCTTCATCGCGAATCGTTGCTAATGCAATTTCTTTTTTGATACGTTCAGCAGTTGCTTCACCAATTGCTGAACCAAAATGACGACGAACATACGCAACAATTGCATCATCTAATTTATCACCGCCAATACGCACTGAAGTTGAGTAAACAATACCATTTAATGATAACACTGCAACTTCTGTTGTACCACCACCGATATCAATCACCATTGAACCTGTTGCTTCATGTACTGGTAAACCAGCACCAATCGCTGCAGCCATAGGTTCTTCAATAAGGTAAACCTCACGCGCACCTGCTCCCATTGCAGATTCTTTAATTGCGCGACGTTCAACTTGCGTTGCACCAGCTGGCACACAAATTAACACGCGTGGGCTTGGGCGCATAAAGTTATTAGTATGAACTTGCTTAATAAAGTGTTGTAACATTTTTTCCGTTACGAAGAAATCCGCAATCACACCATCTTTCATTGGACGGATTGCAGTAATGCTTCTTGGGGTACGGCCTAACATTAATTTAGCGTTTGTTCCAACCGCCGCAATGCTTTTTGATAAACCAATTCTATCTTGACGGACAGCCACTACAGATGGCTCATCAAGTACGATGCCTTGTCCTTTTACATAAACTAGCGTATTTGCTGTACCGAGATCGATTGAAAGATCGTTAGAAAACAATCCTAAAAATTTTTTAAACATATTGAATATCCGTCAATTAACTAATTTGCTCATGCATTTGCATGAATAATGATGTGAAAAAATTGCGTATAAATATATCAAAAAAACCCACTCTACTTCAATGACTAATTTAATTTAGCCAAAGTTTTTCAACCATTTAACTTTAAACAAAACAAAACGCCACTCATTGAGTGGCGTTTTTCATAGCAAGTTGCAATTAACCTTTGTAGTTATAAACGTGAGCAACTAAATCTAATACTTTGTGAGAGTAACCGGTTTCGTTATCGTACCAAGAAACTAATTTCACGAAAGTATCTGTTAATGCGATACCTGCTGCAGCATCAAATACAGAAGTTTCAGTTGCACCGTTGAAGTCAGTTGAAACTACTGCATCTTCGGTATAACCTAAAACGCCTTTCATTTCATTTTCTGAAGCACGTTTGATTTCTGCACAAATTTCTTCATATGAAGCTGGTTTTTCTAAATTTACAGTTAAGTCAACTACTGACACGTTTGGTGTAGGTACACGGAATGCCATACCAGTTAATTTACCGTTTAATGCTGGTAATACTTTACCTACTGCTTTCGCTGCACCTGTTGAAGATGGAATGATGTTTTGTGATGCACCACGACCACCACGCCAGTCTTTTGCAGATGGACCATCAACAGTTTTTTGTGTTGCAGTTGTTGCGTGAACAGTTGTCATTAAACCATCTTTGATACCGAATTTATTGTGAATTACTTTCGCTAATGGCGCTAAACAGTTTGTAGTACAAGAAGCGTTAGAAACGATATCTTGACCAGCATATTTATCAAAGTTAACACCATTTACAAACATAGGTGTAGCGTCTTTAGATGGACCAGTTAAAACTACTTTTTTCGCACCTGCAGTAATGTGTTTACGAGCAGTTTCGTCTGTTAAGAATAAACCAGTTGCTTCAACAGCGATATCAACATCGATTTCGTTCCATTTTAAGTTAGCAGGATCACGCTCAGCAGTTACGCGGATTGTTTTACCGTTTACCACTAAGTTACCATCTTTAACTTCAACAGTACCGTCGAAACGACCATGAGTTGAGTCATATTTTAACATGTAAGCCATGTAATCAACATCGATTAAGTCGTTGATACCTACAACTTCGATATCATCACGAAGTTGAGCTGCGCGGAATACGATACGACCGATACGACCAAAGCCGTTAATACCAATTTTAATAGCCATAGATTTTTTCACCTATATTAAAGTTAAACAAAATTGTTCTTTACTTGAAAGACTATCTCTGTAAAGATGCTTACATTATAGCATATGTTTTTATGCAGCAAACACGCCTAAAGAACGTAATCACTATATCAGATTCTATTTTTATGATCCATGTCAAATTTGATAAAAATAACGCTTTTTAGGTAAAAAACATCTCTGCTTTTCGGAACTTTTTAGCTATCTTTTAAGTAAAATTTTAGAGGATAAAATGATTAAAGATATTGATGAACTTACGGAAGAACAAGTTGAAATTCTCATTAACCACGGCACGGAAATGCCATTTACGGGTAAATTTTTAGAAGAAAACCGTGTGGGAACTTATCGTTGCGCACGTTGCCATTCCGCACTATTCCGTTCTGATACAAAATTTGATGCAGGATGCGGCTGGCCAAGTTTTTATGAAGCCGTTTCAGATGAAGCACTACGTTATCTAGACGACTACTCTTTAGGTCGTCATCGAGTTGAAATTCGTTGTAGTAATTGTGACTCTCATCTTGGTCATGTTTTTCACGATGGCCCTCCTCCAACTGGCTTACGTTTTTGTTTAAACTCCGTCGCACTGAATTTTAAATGGGACGAAACTGGCGAAGAATTTGATGGTTAATGCAAAACAGGCGCTGATTTAGCGCCTGTTCGATTTTATCGACTTGCTGAGATTTTAGCTAAAGCTTGCTTTACTTCATCAATCACATAATGCCAATCTTCAATCATCGCACGCCAGCGAATAGATTCCATATTCGGATACCACAAATTCTCTCGCTGGTAGCTTCCCCAACGCCAATCAACAACATAAGAAAGCATCAACAATGTTGGCTTATTCAATGCGCCAGCCACATGTGCCACTGATGTATCTACCGTCACAATACAATCTAACAGGCTAATTGCCGCAGCAGTATCCGCCATATCATGTAAATCAGCGGATAAATCCGTCACTTGATAACGTGCTAATAAATCTTTTTCAGCCTCATTTTGTTCTTTTTGCAAACAATAGAAATCAACATTATCGCTATTAAATAATTTCTCTATCGGCCCCAAATCATGAATAGAACGATTAGCATCATTTTCATGCGACGGATCACCTCGCCATACCACGCCTACTTTCAAGCGGTCATTTTTAATAATTTTTTTGCAAAACAGTGGTTGTTTCTCTGGTATTGCAGATAGATAAGGTATTCTTTTCGGCTGAAGCTGAAAAGGCATTGTCACATGAGCTAAAATTGCATGAGGATAAACCCAATAGTCGAAATGCGTTAGTTCGGCATTAGCATTCTCGCGAATAATGACTTCATCAATATCTGGATGCGTTTGTAATAATGAAATTATTGGCTTTTGTGCCACTAATGTAATTTTTTTAGTGCCTTGCAATTTCAGCATATGCGCTAGTTGAGCAAACATAATCTCATCGCCCAAACCAAACTCACTCCAAATGACCAAATGTTTATTAGCTAAAGACTCTCCTTTCCAGCGCTTTTCTTTAAGCCATTCATCTTTTGGTGGAAATGGGCTGCGACGTTCAGGAAATAGTTCTTCAACAAGCTCAAAAAGCTTCTCACGTGCTTTAAACCCTTCTTGATAATTACCAGCTAATAAAATACTACATACATTGAAAAGATGAGCAGAAATATTTATCTTATAACGTAAATAACGCTGAAAAACCGTTTCTTCTTGATTGGTAACTCCTGCTTTTTGCAAGGTTTGCACCTTTGCTAAAAAAGCAGCTGGAGAATCTGGATCCAATAGTGCCATATTTTCTAAGGATTCTAGCGCACTCATTAAATCATTTCGCAATAGAGCATTATTAAAATCAACATAAATATCAATATAGCTCTTACCTAAACGTTTGGTGTCTTTAAAATAAAGCCAAACATTCACATTAGTATTTTCTTGATAGCTAACAACTTGACTAAATGGTTGATGTAATGCCAAAGGTGAAATACCCGCTTTCGATTTTAAAGCTAAAATCCCCTCTTCTTTCAGCACGCGTAACCAACAAAAGAAGGTGTCTTCGTCATAACTTAGACCTTCATCATCTACAAAAAGCGCATCATAAGCGTTCTGTTGAATCGCAGGTAAACTCTGCTTCTGCCCCATTTTTTCACTGTAATACTCAAACTCAAATTGGGCTTTCCAATCTGGAAGAAAATTATCCATAAAAGCTTCATTTGCAATAACCAAAGCCTTCTTCATATTGCCTTACCTATATTCCATTATAGTCAATTTATTCTAGCATTGAGGGGCTAGAACCCCAAACAACAAAATAGCCCCAACCTAAATCGGAGCTAATTTATTCATGAAAACAAAATCATATGTTTTACATTATTTTTTCTTTGTTGGTCGCTGCCAACCTTGAATATGTTTTTGTGCAACACGTGTAATCACTAATTCGCCTTCAGCCACATTTTTAGTAATGGTTGAACCCGCACCAATGGTCGCACCATTAGCAATCTCAACTGGTGCAACTAATTGGCTATCTGAGCCAACAAACACATCATCGCCAATAATAGTTTTGAATTTATTTGCGCCATCGTAGTTACAAGTAATCACACCCGCACCAATGTTCACATTGCTACCAACTTCAGCGTCACCAACATAAGTTAAGTGATTCACTTTAGAGCCTTTACCTACTTGTGCGTTTTTAATCTCAACAAAGTTACCGACATGCGCACCTTCAGCTAATTGAGTGCCAGGACGTAAGCGAGAGAAAGGACCAATTGCAGATTTTTCACCAATCACTGCATCTTCTAACACAGAATATGGTTTGATTTCTACATTATCACCTACGGTCACATTTTTTAAGACGCAACCCGCACCAATTTTAACATTGTTACCTAGCTTAACATCTCCTTCTAAGATTACGTTAACGTCAATAGACACATCTTTTCCATGTTCAACGGTACCACGTACATCAAAACGACTTGGATCGATTAAAGTTACGCCAGCAAGCAATAATTTTTCCGCTTGTTTTTTCTGATAGAAACGCTCAAGTGCCGCTAGTTGAAGACGGTTATTTGCCCCTTCAACTTCCATAAATTCATCAGCTTGCACCGCTTGTACTTGGAATCCATCTTCATTTGCCATCGCAATCACATCTGTAATGTAATACTCGCCTTGCGCATTATTGTTATTGAGATTGCCTAACCATTTTTTGAAGCTTGCACCGCTAGCTACCATAACGCCAGTATTGACTTCTTGGATTTTTAACTGTTCAGCCGAAGCATCTTTTTGTTCAACAATCGCAACCACCGAGCCATTTTCACGGATAATACGACCATAACCCGTTGGGTTGTCTAACTTAACCGTTAATAGTGCAATACCATTTTCTGGTTTTTGCGCAATAAGACGCTCAAGCGTCGATTGCTGAATTAACGGTGCATCACCATAAAGCATCACAATATTTTCATCATCTGCAAAAAATGGCGCTGCTTGTTGCATCGCATGACCTGTGCCTAATTGTTCTGCTTGGAAAACCCAATTAACTGGCTCATCCGCTAATCTTTCTTTTAATAAATCAGCGCCATGGCCATAAATTAAATTGATTTGGCGTGCATTAAGGTGTTTTACCGTATCAATAACATGTTTTACCATAGGTTTGCCCGCAATTGGATGTAAGACTTTTGGTAAGTCTGAATACATACGCGTGCCTTTTCCTGCTGCTAGAATTACCACACTTAAAGGTTTGGTCATTTGAATATCCTTGTTTGAAAATAATTAAAAGAGTCGACTTGCTGTAATGAAAATCAGCAAGCTGATGCGTGCATAATCATCAAAATATGCCTATTTTAACAGAAATTGACAATAGAAAAAGCGGTTAGTTTCTTGCAAATTTTTGCAAAAATCTAACCGCTTGTCAGTCAATACAGATTATGCTTGTTGTTCAATATCTGTTTTTTCTAGTGCGGGTTTCGCATATTTTTCTTCATCAAATTCACGTAATGGTTTGTGACGTTCTCCTAAGAAGGTATAAATCACTGGCAATACGAATAAGGTAAAGAGCGTACCGATACTTAAACCAGCCACAATCACCATCCCCATACTAAAACGGGCAATCGCACCTGCGCCAGAAGCTAATAGTAATGGAATTAAGCCCGCTACCATCGCAGCTGTTGTCATTAGAATCGGACGTAAACGAATAGTTGCTGAATGAACAATGGCATCAAAACGCGATAATCCGTGATTTAATTGCTCTTCTTTTGCTACTTCACACATCAAAATACCGTGCTTCGTAATTAACCCAACTAACGTTACCAAACCAACCTGTGAATAAATATTTAAGGTGGCTCCAGCAACTTTGCCAATACCAAGAATATTTAATACTAGCAATGCGCCACTCACAGCTAACGGTACAGAAACCAAAATTACCATTGGATCGCGCCAAGATTCAAATTGAATTGCAAGCACTAAATAGATAATCACCACCGCTAAAGCGAAAGTCATTGCCATTGCACTACCTTCTTGAACATATTGACGTGCTTCAGATCTAAAATCGTATTGGTAACCTTGTGGCAATGTTCTATCTAATTCAGCTTTTGCCCAATTTACTGCATCACCAATTGAACCTGACACAACACCGCTAATAGTAGCCGAGTTAAGTTGGCTCATTCGATTTAATGAAGCTGGTTCTGTCGCTAATTCTAATGTAACGATCGAACCAAGCGGAATCGTTTCACCACTTGCGGTATTCACATAGAATTTCATTAAATCTTCTGGATTTAGGCGATCTTTTCGAATTGCTTGAGAAACAATCGGATAAGCTCGAGAGTCAATATCTACACGCGTAATAATTGCACCAGATAAATATGCGCCTAATGTTCGGCTCACCTGTTGCATAGTAATACCATAACTTCCCATTTTTTCGCGATCAAATTTCCATTTCATTGTTACCGTATCAAATTTCAAGTCTAAATTCGCAAAGAAAAATTGACCTGAAGATTGTGCTTTTGCTAACACATCACCAGCAACTTGTGCTAACTTATTGTAATCATCCGCTGTCGTAATCACTAATGAGAACGGTAAGCCGTTTTCACCAGTTGAAATTTCTGGGAACGAAATTGCATTGATATCCATCGCAACAATTTGTTTAGCAATTTTTGAGACATCAGCAGCAATCGCGGCACGTTCACGATCACGCTCATTCCAATCTTTTAATGAAATAATTGAAAGCGCGCTGTTGGTACCGTTAAAACCAGAAACTGTCATCATTGCTGCCACTTCTGGAAGCGCTTTAACTTTTTCATTGAACTGCTCAGTTGCTTGTTGCGTGTAGTCTAAGTTTGTATTAGATGGACCATTTCCGATACCAACAATGAAACCACGGTCTTCAGTTGGTGCAACTTCACTAGATAAAGATGTTAATAACGTTGGTAACGTTGCAAAAATACCGATAGCAAACACAACGACAAACCAACGGACTGCCATTACGCCCCTTAACATATTTGTATAGCAGCTTGTCATTTTATCTAGCATGCCATTAACACATTTAGCAAAACCACTTTCATGTTCTTCACTGTGTGCTTTTAATACTCGGCTAGACATCATTGGCGAAAGCGTTAATGCAGCAATCCCTGAAATAAATACCGCACCCGCAAGCGTAAGTGCAAACTCTTTAAACAGTGAGCCAGTCACGCCTTCCATCAATGCCATCGGTGAATATACTGCCGCCAAAGTAATGGTCATTGAAATAACGGGAATTGCAATTTCACGTGTCCCAATAATTGCCGCATCGAATGGCGATTTTCCTTCTTTTACATGGCGTTCTACGTTCTCTAGCACAACGATCGCATCATCCACCACCAAGCCGATAGCAAGAATCAAGGCTAATAGCGTCAGCAAGTTAATTGAGAAGCCGAACATTTGTAAGAAGAATAATACCCCAATCAATGAAATTGGAATCGTCACAACTGGCACGATCATCGCGCGTAATGAGCCTAAGAAGAGGATAATCACCACTAATACGATAACCGTTGCTTCTATAATTGTTTTATAAACCTCTTTAATTGAACTATCAATTGCAATGGTTTTATCATACATAATTTCCCCATTAAGCGAATCCGGTAAGTTCCGTTGAATTTGCTTAAAGGTTGGGTAAATATCTTTTGCAACAGTTAGTGAGTTTGCAGTTGTTGCTGCTGAAACCGCTAATACCACCGCATCTTTACCATCAGCTACTGCTCGTGAGGCATCTTGATATTTATCTAATTCAACTGTTGCAATATCTTTTAATTTGATAGTACGACCATCTGATGTTGTCGAAATCGTTACATTTTCTAATTCAGCAACAGAAGGCGTAGTTGATTCCACTTTGTTTTTATAAACCGTGTAATAACCATTTGCGCTACCAGCTGCTGTACTCAAGTTATTCGCGCTTAAAGCAGATAAAACTGTAGCACCAGAAAGGTTATTCCCTGCCATTTTTTCTGGATCTAACCAAATTCGTAAACCAAAGGTTGAAGCACCAAAAACCTCTACGCTAGAAACGCCGTTAACCGTAAAGAATTGCGGTTTTACAACACGGTCAATATAGTCTGTAATTTGTGGCGTACTTAACTCATCAGAAACAAAGCGAATATACATCAACGCATCGTTTGAACCAGATGAAACACTAATTGATGGATCATCAATACCACTTGGTAATTTCGCACGAATCGCATTTACTTTAGCTGAAATATCAGCTAACGCCATTTGAGGGTTAGTGTTCAGCTTCATCTTAATGGTTACTCTTGAAGTACTTGGACTACTTGAAGAAGTTACATAGTCAATGTTATCCGCTTGCGCGACAGCTTCCTCTAGTTGAGAGGTAACCAATGCCTGCATAAGGCTAGCATCAGCCCCCGAATAGTTAACACTAACGGTAACGATAGAAACCGTCATCTCTGGATATTCCCGCACCTGTAATTTGTTGATAGATTGCAAGCCAAGAATCGTAATCAGCAAGCTAATACATATCGCCAAAATCGGTCGTTTAATAAAAATATCAGTAAATTTCATTAAAAACCCCAATTAAAGTTTTGAATCTTTAGCCGGTTGAATAACCCCTACCGCTTCTTGATCAGAAACTTCGACTAATGCATGATTTTCTAAACGTTGGAAACCGCCAGTAACAATTAAGTCTCCAGCTTTCACACCTTTTGATAATAAGGCATAAATGCCATTACGATCTAAAGTCTTCACTTCCGTTTGTTTTGCACGATACATCTTGCTTAAATCTTTATCAGGATTTTGTGCCGATAATTTATTTTTATCTTCATCTGAAAGTGGTTGCAATACATATAAGGTTTCACCATACATGGTGTATGTAACTGCAATTTGAGGCACCACAATTTGTTCTTGTTTAGTCGGTAATGCCACGTTTAAACGAGCGAACATACCTGAAAGCAATTTTTCCCCACCTTCAGTAATGACTGCTTCAAGGTTAATTAAACCAGTATTACGATCAACAGCAGGATCAATCGCAATGATATTTGCAGGGAATGTCTGACCTGGAAGTGCATCAATTTCTGCTGTCACTTTCTGACCTACCGCAATTTTCTCTACATCAGTTTGTGGCAAAGTAAAACGAATTTTCATTGAACTTTGGTCTTCCACACGCACAATTTCTGTTCCTGTAGCAATATATTGGCCTAAGTTCACATTCACGATACCTGCGACACCACTAAACGGGGCATAGATTTTACGACGACCAATTGATGATTTTAGAGATTCAATGTTCGCAAGTAATTGATTGTAAGTTGATTGGGCATTGTCTAATTCTGCTTTTGATGCACTATTGGATGCCACTAAAGTACGGTAACGATCAAGTGTTGCTTTCGCGTTTGGTAATTGAACTTGCGCGGCTTTTAATGTTGCTTCTTCAACTGCATCGTCTAACTCTATTAATAAATCCCCTTTATTAACACGTTGACCTGATTTCACATTTACACGCGTAACCGTACCAGAAGCTTGTGCACTTAACATTGCACCTTGATTAGGGCGAATATAACCTACTGCAGCAATTTGCGGTGTCCATTCACGTGTTTTCACCGTCATTGCAGTAACTTGACTAACCTTTTCAGGCATATTGGCTGCCGCTTCACTCTTTTTAAATGAGATAAATTTTTGCATTCCTGTCACACCAGCAAAAAGGACTAATACAATAATCAAAGTGATTACAATCAGTACTTTTCTACCTGTGGAGGTTTTTTTATTATCTGTTGTCATAGATTCTCCGTAAGACTAATAAACTTTTAACATTCATCGCTTTTTAACAAAGCAATCATGTTTTATTTAATACTGAAGCAAAACATTCTACTTCTTAAAGTTGTGATAAATAGGCTATGCCTAAACTAGAAAACAAGCGGTTTAATTTTCTCAAACTTTTGCAAATTTATTTGGCAGCATCAATGTCGCTTAGAATTTCTTCACCTAAGAATTCACTTAATTGGCGAGTTAATGTAATCAATACCTCGCTTTTTTCCTCTCCTAAACGAGTAAACACTTTATTTTCTAGCATGTTTAAACGTGCCATCATAGGTTCAGCAAATGCTCTACCCTTTTCAGTTAACTGAATTCGTTTTTCTCTTTTATCTAAACAAACTGCAGCGGGCTCAATAATGCCCTCTTTTAATAAATTCTTACAAATTGGCGATAATGTTTGTTTTGGAATAAAAAAATCTGTGCAAATTTCTTGTTGACTATGATGTGGATGTCGTAAAAGGCTACAAAGAATCCATAATACATGGACGTTATCTAGCCCTTCATTTTTTGCCCAAAGGGTGTACATTTGTTTGATATATGTAATGGAATGTCCTAACTGTTCCATCCTTACCATGCGTTTTTATCCTCCAACCAATAGTCTGAAATTTTACTAATGGTAGGCATTTTAGTAAAATAACAGACTATATTCAACTGGATTTTTTACTTTTTTCGATCCGCTTTTCCATTTTTTTGCCCTTTCTGCCCTCTATTTTTTCTCCAATTTATGTTACTATCACGCCAATTTTTAGAGGAATCCCTATGGCAATTCAATCCAAATATAAAAGCGAACAACTTGATAATTTAATCCAAGATCTTTTTATTGTTCTTGAACAACATAAAGCACCGAATGATCTTGCGTTAATGGCATTAGGTAATTTAGTGACGAACATTATTCGTAATAATGCTAAAGATGAAGTGCAACGTGAGCGTTTAGCTCAAGCGTTCGGAAATACGCTTCAAAACGCACTCGCGCCAACCAAACAATAATTTAAAGCTATGTTAAATCGCCTGAAAGAAGCTACTCTGCCTGCCAATACCCGCCAATACCGTGAAGAAACTGCTAACCGTATTTCATGGGGGCATTGGTTTGCACTATTTAATATTATTCTGGCGATTTTAATTGCTTCTCGTTATGCCTTTAATGCCGATTGGCCCAATACCCTTTCTGGCAAACTTTATTTCTTTATTAGTTTATTTGGCCATTTCAGCTTCGTTGTTTTTGCCTTTTACTTGCTACTTCTTTTTCCACTGAGTTTTGTGATCAAAAATGTCCGTGGTTTTCGTGCATTTTCGGTAATCTTTGCCACATTCGGGCAAACATTATTACTACTTGATACCGAAGTTTTCAAACAATTCTATCTCCATCTTTCTCCTTTAGTTTGGGATTTATTAGTCAATCCAGATAACGGCGAACTAGCACGCCAATGGCAGCTACTTTTTGTTCCCATGCCACTTATTTTGTTAATGGAAATGCTTTACTCCCGTTGGTGTTGGCAGAAACTACGTAGTTTTAATCGCCAAACTTGGGGGAAATATGTTGCGAGCTTTTTCTTAAGTTGCTTTGTTGCGACTCACTTAATTTATGCATGGGCCGATACTAACCTAAACCGCCCAATTGCGTCACAAAAAGCAAATTATCCGCTTTCTTACCCAATGACCGCACGTAGTTTCTTGGAAAAACATGGGCTAATTGATATTGAAGAACTAGAACAACAAGCTGAGAACATGGGGCGAGTTGATAGTTTCTATTTGAATTATCCAAAACAAGCAATAGAGGTAACGAAATCAGCGAAAGTCAATCTGTTATTAGTCAATATTAGTGGATTAGCACCTGAAAAGGTCAATACGCAGCTCATGCCATCATTAAAAGCGATTAGCTTAAACTCGCATGAATTTGCTAATCATTATGCGGCTGCAGATAACCCAACTGCCAGTACGCTTGGCTTATTCTACAGCCTAAGTGGTAAATATCTTGATTCTGTATTAAGCGAAAAAACGGCCTCACCTCTTATTGAGGTATTCCAGAAAGAACAATATCAATTTGGATTGTTCTCTTATAACAGCTTTAAAGCACCAATTTATCAACGTGCAATGCTAAAAGAATTCAAGCTTCCCAAAACAACAGGGAATGAAAACACGCTGAATGCTTGGTATAAATGGTTTGTGCAAAGAGATATCACAAAACCGTTCCTTAGCTATTTAGAACTCACGGCCTCTGAAAACCTAACTGATTTAGACCAAAAATTATTCAACCAAATTTGGCAAGAATTAGCTGAACAAGGCACGTTAAAAAACACCCTAGTAGTGATTACCTCTGACTTAGCACCATCAGAGCAACTTAAAAATGACTTTAGCCAAGCGCATATTCGAGTGCCATTTATTGTTTATTGGCAAGGTGATGCGAAAAAATACCATCAACTTTCTAGCCACCTTGATTTTATGCCGACGATCTTACGTCAATTCTTTGGAGTCACTACACCAATTAAATCCTATGCACAAGGTGTTGATTTAAGTGAAGCAAACGAACGTGTATTTATTTTAGCGACTAATTTAGATTGGAATGTTGCAATACTGCCAGATGGAGAACAATATCATCTTAATCGTAAAGGCAAATTTGAGAAATTTAATGCACAAGGTGAGAAAGAAAAAGTGGAGCGCCCTCCACTTCCAATCTTCTTACAGCTGATTAAACAAAGTAATCAATTTATTGAGAAATAAAATACGCCCTCATTTGAGGGCATATTTTTTATAGCTAAATTAGTTTTTCTGATTGCTAGCAAATCGCATAAAAAGGAAGCCCAGCCAAAGCAATGCGACTAAAACAAATGCACCACCAACATTGCCTACTTGAGCCAAACTAAGATGTTGAATCACAAGGCTTCCAATAAGCGCGCCGCCACCGATTCCCATATTATAAATACCAGAATAAATCGCGGTTGCCACATCTGTAGCATCTGGTGCTAATTCCAATACTTTCATCTGCAAGGCAATACTAAGCCCCGTAATACCCATTCCCCATAAGAAAACGACAACAAAAATCACAGAAATATGTTCACTAAATGGCAATAAGCTAAATTGCATTAAAATAATTAGCCCAAGGCATCCCATAAGAAATTTATTTGGCATGCGTTTATATAAACGTCCAAAAATGAAACTAGCCATTACGCCAGCTAAACCAAAAACTAATAAAATGGCTGTTCCGGTTTCTGCACTAACTTGGCTGATTTTAACGATAAATGGCTCAATATAGCTATACCCCGTAAAATGTCCTGAAATCGCTATGACAGTCGTTAAATAAATACCTATTAGCATCGGGCGTTTTATTAGAACCGGTAAACTACTCAATGAACCTGCATTTTGGCTCGGTAAGTGCGGTAATAATTTCCACATCACCAACATAATTACACAAGCAATCACTGCAATTACTGCGAAAGTAGAACGCCAATCTAACGCTTGTCCAATCATTCTGCCTAGCGGCAAACCAAGAATCATTGCCAATGAACTTCCTAAAGCTAATAAACCTAATGCTTGCTGTTTCTTATCTTTAGGTGCAACACGAATCACTAAAGAAGCTGTAATCGACCAAAATAGGGCATGAGCTAACGCAATGCCAATACGTGAGATCAACAGAACCTCAAAATTCCAAGCAATAATGGATAAGCCATGGCTGATAATAAATACCGTAAACAGTAGCATTAACAGTTTTTTACGTTCTATTTTTGCTGAAAATAACATCAACGGTAAAGAAGCTAAAAAGACTACCCAAGCATAAACGGTAATCATCAACCCTACGGTTGATGTTTCCATTTCAAAGCTCTGCGCAATATCTGAAAGTAATGCCACAGGAATAAATTCTGTGGTATTAAAAATAAAAGCAGAAAGCGAAAAAGCTAACACCCGTAATAGCGCAAGGCGCCGATACTCTGTTCTTGAAATCATCATTATTATTTGTTCCTTTTGTTGTAAAAAAACAAGCGGTCAAATTTTCTCATTCTTTTGCAAAAAGAACTGAAAAAATCACCGCTTGTTTGCCTTGTTCTAGTAACAGATTATTTATTGCTGCCCAAAACCTTTTAATCCAACCACATGAACATACTCTTGGTTATTGGTAATTTTACGTACCAATTTATAAGTTGTACCACGTTCTGGGCTAATGTTTTCTGGTGCGGCAATCAATAATTGCATATCTAATCGTTCACAAAGCTCAAACAAGGTATTGATAGACATCGCATCCAAACGTGCTGCTTCATCTAGGAATAACAAGCGACACGGAAGAATATCCTTCGCACGTAAACGTCTAGATTCCTCTTCCCAGCTTTGAACAACCATCAAAAGAATTGACATCCCCGTACCGATCGCTTCACCGGTTGAAAGTGAACTACTTTCTGCACGCATCCAACCGTCTGCACCACGTAAGGTTTCAACTTCTAAATCTAGGTAGTTACGATAATCTAATAATTCCTCACCAATAGTCTGCGGTGTGCGTTGTCCCATTTCAATATGCGGATTCACACGTTTGTATAACATCGCTAAAGCTTCTGAGAAACTTAGTTTTTGACTATCAAACAAGTCTTTATGCGCTTCACGATCTTCACTTAACGCGTTAAGCAAAATCGCATGCGTATCACGAATATTCACCACTAAACGAACACCTTTAACCTGACCAAAGGCAATGTTTTGCAAGCCTTGGTTAAGTTGTAAGATGCGGTTTTGTTCACGTTGAATGGTTTTACGTAAAATGTTCGCAACCGATTCTGCACTAATTGCTAATTTTTTCTCACGACTCGTTAACTCATTTGTTAAGCGAGCTAGTTCAATTTCCATTTGCTCAATCGCATCAATTGGATCATCGGTTTTGATGATATCTTGACGGATTCGCTCACGTAAATGTTGGTAAACCGCAATAAAGAATGCCACTTTATTTTCTGGTTTACGGTTATCTTCAGAAGCACGTAAGCTATCACGTAAGTATTCGTTATCTGCAACGGCTGTACGTAATGCACCTAAAGCCTTATCTGAAATCGAGCGTAATTCATCGCTAGATTGATATGCTAATTCACGGCGATTCAAGCGTTTTTCCACATCACTATTGCGAGAAAGTTTTAATACCAAGCACCAACTTGCTTTGGCTTGAACAACCAATTCACGTTGTGCTTTATAATCACGTTCTGCTTTACGCAACAAGCGATTAAGGTTTTCAATTTCCGCTTCGATCGAACCTAATTGCTTATCTAAATAGCCTTTTCTTGCTCGTTGTTGGCTTAAACGTTGTTGCAATTCATCACGACGATCTCTTGCACGCACTTCCGCACCAATATCACCACGAACGCCAAGATCATCAATTTCACGAATCAGCTCTTCTAACATCTGATTTTTCGCTTCATAAGCACTACGCAAGCTTGTTAATACTTGATTGTATTGACTAAATTGTGCTTGTGCTTGACGAAGTGCCTCTTTCGCTTGTTCACGCATTTGCTGTGCTTGCGTTAATTGTGAACGTAATTGTTCAGTTAATGCAGAACCTTCAGCACTAATAGATTCGTGGTAGCCAAAATGCACACGGCGTTGCATAACATCAGACAAGGCAAACACTTTTTGTTGAGCTTGTTTTTGCATCGCTTTTTGCGTTGCATATTCGGCTTCTAACTGTTCAAATTTTGCAGGATCGCTCTTCAACGCGGCTGCTATCGGCTCTAATTGAGTTAATGTCGCACCAAATTGACGAATAAATTGCTCGTCTTCTTGCGCTTCATCTAATTGTGCACGACACTCTTCCACGCGTTCTGCTAAAGTTTCATCCGCAAGTAAGCCTACAAGCGGTAGAATTTTGCTTAACATTTGCAATTGCGCTTTTAAGCTCTCTAATTGCTGACGAAGTTGCTGTTCTTCACCTGCAGCCTGATTTAAAGCACGCTCAATTTCCGCACGCTCTGCCGCTAATGCTTGCATATGTGATTCCGGATTATCTTGGAATGCTAAAGTCAAATGCGTTCCCACGAACTGGCTTAAATGTTGCTGTAAGCGCTGACATTTTTGTACTTCAAATGCCTGCTCAGCATGTTCTTCAGTAATCTCATCACGCTGCGCTTTTAAAGTTTCTAAATGTTTTTCACGAGCCGCACGGCCAAATAACGGAACTTCAGGGAACTTAGAATAGCGCCATTGACGATCAGAGACTTTAACAATTACGCCTTCGCCAAATTCTTCGCTAGAAAATACCGCATCATCAAATGCTGCTGGGTCACCTTCAATAAAATAAAGATCTTCTGGGTAATCTTCTAATTTTTCTAACTGATGTTTAACTGCTTCTAAATCTCGCACAACAATCGCATGACGCGCTTCACCATAAAGTGCGGAGAAATAAGGAGCATCTTCAATCGATACATCATCATATAATTCAGAAAGTAATACGCCACCAAAACGTTCTGCTAATTGATTTAGACGAGGATCATCAGCGCCATCTGGTTGGCTTAATCGGCTAATTTGCTCATCTAACTCCGCTTCTTGGCGCGCAAGCGTATCACGCGCTAGTGTTGCCTCACGTTCTTTGGTCAGCATATTTTGCATAAAACGCATGACAGATTGGCTTGCTTCAAACGTCTCACCGCACTGTTCTTCTAAACGTGTGAGTGCCGATTGTGCCGCATGCCATGCTGGTGCATTTTTAGCTAATTGGGCATATTGCTGATTAATCTGTTCACGTTGTTGACGTTGCTCAGAACGTTGTTCCACCAATTCTGCTAACTCCGCTTCAACCTCTTCAAGTTGCGCTTGTTGGCTATCTGCGTAATCTTGTAATTCTTCTGCTTGGCTAAATGCGGTTTGTGCTTTTTGATTAAACTGCGCTAATAAAGCTTCAGCTTGTGCTTGTTGCGCTAAGCGTTGCTCTAAATCTGCTAATTTTTGACGTAAAGTGACCGCTTGTGCTGCTTGCATTTTCTGTTCTGGGAAAGCACTTAATAATTGACGCGCTTCATCCCATGCTTGGGCGCGGTCAATCTCGCCAGAAACTTTGCGAACTAATTCATACGCTTTTTCAAACTGATCTTTTGCCATATCAGAAACCGACAAACGCTGTTCTAAATCGAACACGGCATCTGTTAATTCTGTTGCTTGAGCATTAAATTCAGCATGGTAGTCTTCCACATTATGTAAGTCTAAATGAGGTAAACCACATAATTGTTTCGCTTTTTCTAACGCAGCAATCGCTTGTTGATATTGTAAAGCACGCGTTTGTTGGGCATCTAACGCTTGTTGATAGTCTGCTAATTGGCTACGTAAAGCTTCTACTTGATCATCAGCCTCATCAGCCTGCGCTTGAGCGTGATCCATATTATCGGCCACTTCTTCCAACGCCATTTGCTGTTCTTCTAATTTTTCTTGCAGCCCTTCAACTTCATCTTGATAGCGTTCGATTTTTTCTTGATGACGCAACGCATTCATCACTAAATTGAGATGATCGTTCGCAGAATTATATTCTGCCTCTAATCCTTGCTCGTTTTCAGTAATTTCTGCCACTTCACGGCTAAATTCGACTAAGCGTTGTTGCTCAAGGGTAAGTTGCGATTTAGTTTGCGACCACGCTTGGCGATGTTCTAATGCTAACTGAACATTACCACGACGCTCATTAGCATGGCGCATATAATCTGCTGATACATAATTGGTTGATTCAGTAATCAAACGCTTAAACATATCACGATCAGATTGCGTAACCTTAATCGCTTCTAATGTCATACGGTTTTCGCGTAATGCCGATTCCATATCTTTGAAAGCTTGGCGTACACCAGTATTTTCTGGCAATAGGTAATCGCGCAGAGATTTGGTAATCACGCTTGAAATCCCGCCGTATAGCGAGGCTTCAATTAATTTATAGAATTTGCTACGGTCTGCCGGTGAACGTAGGCGTTTTGGTAAAACACCCAAGTCGAACATAAAGCTGTGGTAATCAGTGATCGCATGGTACTGCTTAAAAGTAATCTCTGTGCCTTCAAACTGTTCTTTTAGCTCATTTAACGCTAGCACACGCGCTTTATCGCCAACCTGTTCGGTTAATACGCTGATAATCGACTGGGTTGCTGGAATGTTTTGTAATGAGAATGGACGAATATCCACTTTTTTATCACGCCCTGCAATTTGCTGTAAGCGAACACCAGTCACAACACGTTGTCCACGTGAATTCAATGACTCTAATACGGCATAACATACACCCGCTTTTAATTTACCGTATAAACCTTTATCACGAGAGCTTGAGGTTGAACCTGCTTCTGTGGTGTTTCGGAAGTTTAAAAGCGTAAGATCTGGAATAAGCGCTGTTACAAAACCCGCCATGGTGGTTGATTTACCTGCACCGTTTCCCCCTGAAAGGGTGGTAACGAGATCATCTAAATCAAAAGTACGGGCAAAAAAGCCATTCCAGTTAATGAGCGTTAATGAGCGGAATTTACCGCGTGCCACATGATGATTCGCTCCAACTGCAAGCGGTGCGATTTCTGTTACGTTTTGCGAATCTGCCATACTCGGCTCATCAAATAATTCGTTTATTTCTGTCATTTTGATTCTCTCGTAGGGTGGCTTTCATAGCACCACATACTTTCTCACAGGATAAATCCCACTCAATAATTATTCGTCGTTCTCTTCGATTTCATCTGGGTTGTCTGACTCTTTCATCAAGTCAACATTTTGTTCAGCAAGTAGCGCCGGCGTTGTCGCTTCCCCTTCACGAATTAGGCGTAATTGCGCTTCTCTCGGATCATCGCCACTACGGACATCTGCGCCAAAGCGGAATACCGATTCAGCAATAATAAATTTTTTGCTATTTTGCTCACCCACGCGAGTAATAATTCCGATACGAGCCAAGCGGCGTAATGCGCCCCCAACTTTTTCTACTAATTTTGCGCGATCTAAGTCAGAGCCGGTAGAACGAGGGTTTACCGCTTTAAGCAATTTAGCTTCATCAGCAAGATTAAGCAGTTCTTCATAAACCTCATCTTGACTAAAAATCCCTTGTTGGGCTAAACGTTCTGGACTTAAATAGAGATAGCACAACACTTTCCCCACTAGCATTTCCATTTCAGACATTGCAGCACGATTGATTAAACTAGATGCTTTCGGGCGTAAATAGAAAAAGCCTTCTGGTGCACGAATCAATTCAACATGATAACGACGATAAAACTGCTCTAGCTCTGCTTGGAAATCCATTAAAAAAGCATGCTCATCTAGCTGTTCAATATTGATGTGTTTACCAATACGTAATTGGCTGTCTAACTGCGGAAAGATTGGATTAGCAATAGCCAATGCCAATTTTGGCGAGATAAGGTCTTGGGTCTGCTCTGTCATCTGTAATTCTCTATCGGTCATTTTATTTGCAAATTGGGAGAAAAATTCTACCGCTTGTTATTTGTTATATTGATCAATCACGTTCGCTTGAACTTCCGCGCCAGTGTCATTAATCGCTTGCCATTCTGGGTAAACTGCTTGGCTATCTAAACTTGCCATGCCTAATTTAACAGCCTGATCCACAATAATACGCGCCACATCAAAATGTCGGGTTTGAGGATATCTAGCAAGCTGCTCACGCAAGATTGCACCTAAATCCATTGGTTTGCCTTTATCACGGTATGGTGCCAGCTGTGCTTGCATAATGGCTATGATCTGCTCTTGTACATCAGAAAGTGATTCATATTCCAATTCCGTTGGCAACTCACCGACAGCCTCTGCTTCATTTAATGCGGCATCCTCATCACGTAAATCAAGAAGAGATTGCGCTTTCGCAATATGTAATAACCAAGGCGATTCAAAGTAATCTTGAATAGATTGGCGTAAGCGTTGACCAAATACACGGTTTTTATCCATGTCAATCGCAGTACGAATGAATTTATGCACATGACGATCGTAACCAATCCAAAGATCAATCGCCTGTTGTCCCCAACTCATGATTCGGTCTAATTTATTCTGCAAATTCACTATGAGTTGATCGATAAAATCTAAATCTTCACGCCCAATTAAGCAGCTTTGAATACGTAATAATTGTGATTGAAGTTTATCGCCAGCGGCATTGAGAGTATCTTGTAATTCACGTAAGTTGCCAGAAGTTTCATCTAACAAACGTTCACAGCTCGTAATCGCTTCATGCCAGTTTTGGCTTAATAATTCTGCGATTCGTTCACGAATCTGGTGCTGATTTTCATCCATCATTCGTTGTGAAAGATCGATGCTGTCAAAAATTTCTGCCACCGAATACTTTAATGGCGCAAAAACATTGTTACGCCAAAAACGCTCATCTCCGCCTTCTTCTGCAGAATTTGAAGCACGTTGGATCTCATCAGCCACAATCGATAATTGAATCGATAAACGCAAGGTGGAAAATTCACGCTGGCGAACGTAATAATCTGCTACACCCACGCCAAGCGGGGTTAGGCGATAAATCGCTAGCCCTTCGGTAAACTCACTAGAAAAACGATTTAAAAAGCGCTGTCTAACCAAATCATTGATAGCATTATTCGCACGTTGACTCAAGCTACTTTCTGATTGCTCAAATGTTTGGGAAACATAACGAAATAGATCGATTAAATCGCTTTCAAGCAATTCTCCATCCGTTTGTTCATTATTATAAATGGAAATCACCAATAAAAACGCGAGGCGATCGCTGGATAACGAAAGCGAAAATTCTCTCTCTTTGGTCCAATTGATCAGTTCTGGAATGGTTTTTGCCAGTTCGGTTTGCATAACGCTGTCATCCGCTTCGATTAGGTAAGTAAATAGGCTGATAAAGTGGCTCATTGTACAAGAAATGAGACGAAAAAAAAAGCGGTGAGGATTTGCAAATCTTTCGCAAAATCTCACCGCTTGTTAGCCTAGTCTACGATCTCTACTGTCGCATTCGTACTTAATCCACGGACTAATTGTGATCCTTTTCTTGCTCGCTCACCACGATAATTGTCAATATCACTTGGTTTTAAAGTGATTTTACGTTTACCTGAAATAAAGACGAGAGAGCTGGTTGGTTTAATCAGCAATAAACGTGTTAATAATTCAGTCCCCGCTTTAGCGGCTGCCGCGGAAATGTTAATAATCTTATTTCCTTTACCTTTTGAAAGTGTTGGTAACTCGGTAATTGGGAAGACTAACATTCGCCCAACATTACTCATCGCCACAAGAGATATATTCTCATTCGCTTCAATATATTGCGGTGCCAATACTTGCGCGTTTTCAGTTAAGCTAATTACCACTTTACCTGCTTTATTACGCGAAACTAAATCTTCAAATTGGCAGATAAAACCATAACCGGAATCAGAGGCCATTAAAATTTTCGCATCCATATTAGCCATCAACACATGTTGTACGGTTGCGCCTTCTGGCAAGCTGATTTTACCAGTAATTGGCTCCCCTTGCGAACGTGCTGATGGTAAGCTATTGGCATCTAATGTATAAGCGCGCCCCGTGCTATCTAAGAAAACAACTGGCTGATTGCTACGTCCACGCACATGAGCTAAATATCCATCACCCGCGCGATAACTTAATGCTTGCACATCAATATCATGGCCTTTTGCACAACGCACCCAACCTTTTTCAGAAAGGATTACCGTCACATCTTCGGTCGGGGTAAGCTCACTTTCTGAAATAGCTTTTGCCTCAGCACGCTCAACTAATGGAGAACGGCGAGGACTAGCAAAGGTTTTGGCATCCGCCTGGATTTCTTTTTTAATTAACGTGTTAAGACGACGTTCAGAACTTAACGTTAATTGCAATTCATCGCGCTCTTTTTCAAGTTGGCTTTTCTCTGCTTGTAGAGCATGCTCTTCTAATTTTGCTAAATGACGTAAGCGTAAATTTAAAATTGCTTCCGCTTGAATTTCACTTAAATTAAAGCGAGCCATCAATTCTGCTTTTGGATCATCTTCATTGCGAATAATCTCAATCACTTCATCAATGTTTAAATACGCAATCAGTAAACCGTCTAAAATATGTAAACGGTTTAAAATTTTATCCAGTCGATAATTTAAACGACGAGTCACCGTAGTACGTCTAAAGCTTAACCACTCTGTTAAAATTTCTACTAAGTTTTTGACTGCCGGCTTACCATCTAACCCAAGCATATTCATATTAACTCGATAGTTTTTCTCAAGATCAGTAGTGGCAAATAGGTGATCCATCAAACCATCAAAATCAATCCGATTGGAACGTGGTACAATGACCAAGCGAATCGGATTTTCATGATCAGATTCATCACGAATATCATCTACCATCGGCAATTTTTTATTACGCATTTGAGTGGCGATCTGCTCAATCACTTTTGAAGGCGAAGCTTGATGTGGTAACGCTGTAATCACAATCTCGCCATCTTCTTTACGCCAAGTTGCGCGCATTTTTATTGAGCCTTTACCTTGCTCATACATTTTTGCAATGTCTGCTTTTGGCGTAATAATTTCTGCTTCTGTTGGATAATCTGGCCCTTGTACCACTTCAAGTAAATCCGCTAAACCTGCTTTCGGATTATCTAACAACATGACACAGGCGTCTGCTAGCTCATTAAGATTGTGCGGTGGAATATCGGTTGCCATTCCCACAGCAATCCCCATGGTACCGTTAAGTAAAATATGCGGCAAACGTGCAGGTAAATATTTTGGCTCTTCTAATGTTCCATCAAAGTTAGGCTGGTAATCAACTGTACCTTGCCCTAACTCGCCAAGCAAAATCTCTGCCATTTTAGACAGTTTAGATTCGGTATAACGCATGGCTGCAAATGATTTAGGATCATCTGGTGCACCCCAGTTTCCTTGCCCATCAATGAGTGGATATCGGTAAGAAAATGGTTGTGCCATCAGCACCATAGCTTCATAACAAGCGCTGTCACCATGTGGGTGGAATTTACCTAACACATCCCCGACAGTACGAGCCGATTTTTTATATTTTGCCGAAGCATTTAAGCCTAATTCAGACATCGCATAAATAATACGGCGCTGTACAGGCTTTAAGCCATCACCAATAAACGGTAATGCCCTATCCATAATTACATACATCGAATAGTTTAAATAAGCATCTTCAGTAAAACGCTTAATCGGCATTTGCTCAACGCCTTCGTAGTTAATTATTTCTGTAGTCATAACTTAAAAAATTATCGATTAAAAATCCAAAATCTGTTTCGCAAGATGAAATGCGTAGAACAATAAACTTGCAGCGATGGCATACATGATTAGCCCGGTAAGTATATCTAAAATCTGCCAAGTGCGATGTTTTTTAAAATAGGGGGAAAGAAATTGTGCCCCATACCCTAGCCCAAAAAACCACAGTAACGAACAAGATAAGGCGCCTATGAGGAATTCTATCTTGCCTCTAAAATCTAATTGCCCACCAATACCACCTAAAATCATCACGGTATCAATATAAACTTGAGGATTTAAAAAAGTGATGGCAAAGGCAATCCATAATACTTTTTTGAAACTAGCTGATTGTGGCCCATTCATCGCTAATACATCAGCACTTTTGAATGCCGTAATAAATGAACGACTACCATAAGTCAATAAAAATGCCGAGCCCAATAGCGCAATGACTAAACTAAACACAGGCAATTCAGCCAAAATTGAACCTAAGCCTAGTACACCTAACCCCATCAATAATACATCACCGACAAAACAGATGAGGGCAATCCAAAAAACATGCTGCCTAATAATGCCTTGCTTAAGTAAAAAAGCATTTTGTGCGCCAATTGAGACAATTAAGCCAAAAGAGACGATAAAACCTTTTAGGATAATTTCCATACTATTCTTAAAAAGGTCAAAGTATAGCAAAACTTTTGTCAATTGCTTGTGGATTTCCGTTACAAGCGGTCAATTTTGGGGATTTTTTTGTAAATTCATAAGAAATCGGCGCTTTTAGCCGAAAAAGTCTGTATAATGCTTTCCGTTTATTTCTTATATTGAGAGGCGGCTATCAGAAATGCTTTGACAGCAAAACCTTTCTGCTAGTCGCAATTTTAGAAATAAACATAAGTATAGATATTATTAGCATAAAGGATTTTTTATGACTCCAATCGTCAAGCAATTTAAATACGGTCAGCATACCGTTACCTTAGAAACTGGCGCGATCGCACGCCAAGCAACCGCGGCCGTTATGGCAAGCATGGACGACACTACTGTATTTGTTACTGTCGTTGCTAAAAAAGATGTAAAAGAAGGTCAAGACTTTTTCCCATTAACTGTAGATTATCAAGAGCGTACTTACGCAGCAGGTCGTATTCCTGGTGGTTTCTTCAAACGTGAAGGCCGTCCATCTGAAGGCGAAACCTTAGTTGCCCGTTTAATCGACCGTCCAGTTCGTCCTCTTTTCCCTGAAGGTTTCTTCAACGAAATTCAAGTTATTGCGACCGTGGTTTCTGTTAATCCACAAATTAGCCCAGATTTAGTCGCGATGATTGGTGCATCAGCTGCACTTTCTTTATCTGGCGTACCATTTAACGGCCCAATCGGTGCAGCACGCGTTGGTTTCATCAACGATCAATTCGTATTAAACCCAACCATTTCAGAACAAAAACAAAGCCGTTTAGACTTAGTTGTTGCTGGTACAGACAAAGCTGTGTTAATGGTAGAGTCTGAAGCAGATGTATTAACCGAAGAACAAATGCTTTCAGCCGTAGTATTCGGTCATCAACAACAACAAGTTGTAATTGAAAACATTAAAGAATTCGTTCGTGAGGCTGGCAAACCTCGTTGGGATTGGGTTGCACCAGAACCAAATACAGATTTAATCAACAAAGTAAAAGCTTTAGCAGAAGTGCGTATTGGTGATGCTTACCGTATTACTGAAAAACAAGCTCGTTACGCACAAATTGATGAAATCAAGGCAGAAGTAATTGCAACATTAACCGCAGAAGACGAAACCGTTTCTGAAGGTGCGATCATCGATATTATTACTGCATTAGAAAGCTCAATCGTGCGTGGTCGTATTTTAGCAGGCGAACCTCGTATTGATGGACGTACTAAAGACACAGTTCGTGCATTAGACATCTGCACAGGTGTATTACCACGCACTCACGGTTCTGCTATCTTCACACGTGGCGAAACCCAAGCATTAGCGGTTGCAACATTAGGTACTGAGCGTGATGCACAAATTATTGATGAATTAACAGGTGAGAAATCAGATCGTTTCTTATTCCACTATAACTTCCCTCCATACTCTGTAGGTGAAACTGGTCGTATTGGTTCTCCAAAACGTCGTGAAATTGGTCACGGTCGCTTAGCAAAACGTGGCGTATTAGCTGTGATGCCAAGTGCAGAAGAATTCCCATATGTTGTACGTGTGGTTTCTGAAATTACAGAATCAAACGGTTCATCATCAATGGCTTCTGTTTGTGGTGCATCTTTAGCGCTCATGGATGCTGGTGTACCAATTAAAGCGGCTGTTGCGGGTATTGCAATGGGCTTAGTAAAAGAAAATGACAACTTTGTTGTGCTTTCTGATATTTTAGGTGATGAAGACCATTTAGGTGATATGGACTTTAAAGTAGCTGGTACACGTGAAGGTGTAACTGCACTACAAATGGATATTAAAATTGAAGGTATCACCCCTGAAATTATGCAAATTGCGTTAAACCAAGCTAAAGGTGCTCGTATGCATATTTTAGGTGTAATGGAACAAGCCATTCCTGCACCTCGTGCAGATATCTCAGACTACGCACCGCGTATCCACACCATGAAAATTGATCCGAAGAAAATCAAAGATGTTATCGGTAAAGGTGGTGCAACTATTCGTGCATTAACTGAAGAAACAGGCACGTCTATTGACATCGATGATGATGGTACTGTAAAAATTGCAGCAACGGATAATAATGCTGCTAAAGCAGTAATGGCGCGTATTGAAGATATCGTGGCAGAAGTTGAAGTAAATGCAGTTTATACTGGTAAAGTTACCCGTGTTGTAGATTTCGGTGCATTCGTTTCTATCTTAGGCGGTAAAGAGGGATTAGTACATATCTCTCAAATTACTGATGCTCGTGTAGAACGTGTTTCTGACTACCTAACTGTAGGTCAAGAAGTTCAAGTGAAAGTTGTAGAAATCGATCGTCAAAATCGTATCCGCTTAACAATGAAAGACTTGAATAATGTTGCCTCAGAAACTCCTGAAGAAACGCCTGCAGAATTAACCGAACAGGCTGAAATCTAGTGAATAATATCAGCCTCTTTTGAGGCTGATTTTCCCAAGGCTGTGTTACGCATGTCACTACAGACTAAAATTTTTCGATTCTTTTTTCTTAATTTATTAGCGGGATTCTTGCTTTCAGGTTGTATGAGTAGAAGTACATCTGAAATGATTTCTAGCGATAAGTTAGCACTGGCAGAACTTAACCCACAATTACGCTTCGATCAAGAAGTTATGGTGGTTCGTTTAAGCCAAGTTTTAGAGGAAGCGAAACTAAGCAATTCAGAACGTGCAGATCTTTATTTTGAACGAGGTGTTCTTTACGATAGCCTCGGCCTTTGGTCTCTTGCTCGTTATGATTTTTCACAAGCATTATCTCTTAATCAAAAAATGGTAGCAGCCTACAATTATATGGGGCTTTATTTACTATTAGATGATGATTACGATAGTGCAATTGATGCCTTTAATGCCGTTTTAGAATTAGACTCTACTTATAGTTATACCTATTTAAATCGAGGTCTATCTTTTTATTACAGTGGACGATACTCTGAAGCAGAACGGGATTTAATCCGTTTTTACGAAGATGAACCGAAAGATCCTTATCGTGCATTATGGCTTTATTTCAATGAATTAGAATTGACGCCCCTTGAGGCAAAAGCTAATTTAATGAAACGTGCAAAAAACTTATCACCTGATTTTTGGGGAACTAATGTTGTTCGCTATTTCTTAGGGGAACTTTCACTTGCACAATTACGTTCAAAAATTGATGCGATGGCGCAACCGAATAGCGCACATTATGCAGAACTTTTAACTGAAACGTATTTTTATCTTGCAAAACAAAAACTCAAATCAAATGAAAGAGAAGAAGCTATTAGCCTCTTTCGTCTTGCTTTAGCAAACCAAGTGTTTAACTTCGTTGAGTATCGTTTTGCTTTGTTTGAACTGTCACAACTTCGTAATCAGGATGCGTTGACAGGTTTTCAAACAACTCCGGCTATTGTTGGGGAATAATTAGGAACGAACAAGCGGTCAAATTATCTGTTTTTTTTGCAAAACACAGCTAAAATCCGACCGCTTGCACTCACGGGATATCGTTTAAGCATTTGTTTGCTTCACTTTTTCTTTTCTATTTACCTAGCAATTCTTAGGTGCTCGGCACCCTATTATTTTTTGCGTGTTCAACACGCTTATTATTGGATTTTTATGACAACTGAATCACAAATTACTTTCGCAGACTTAGGTCTTCCTCAATCTATTCTTGATGCCGTTAACCAAATCGGTTTCGTTACCCCATCGCCTATTCAACAAGAAACTATTCCGCACCTACTAGAAGGTCGCGATGTTTTAGGCATGGCACAAACTGGTAGTGGTAAAACAGCCGCGTTCTCTCTTCCATTACTTTCAAAAATTGATCCGAACGCTCGCCATCCACAAATGTTAGTTATGGCACCTACTCGTGAGTTAGCTATTCAGGTTGCTGATGCCTGTGAACAATTTACTAAAAATATGAAAGGTGTTCGTGTTGTAACCGTTTATGGTGGTCAACGCTATGACATTCAATTACGTGCATTAAAACAAGGTTCACAAGTCGTTGTAGGCACACCTGGTCGTATTCTTGACCATATTCGCCGCGGTACATTAGATCTTTCAGCCTTACAATCTATCGTATTAGATGAAGCTGATGAAATGTTACGCATGGGCTTTATTGATGATGTTGAAACCGTGATGGCAGAACTACCAGAGAATCATCAAACTGCACTCTTCTCTGCAACCATGCCAGAGCCAATTCGTCGCATCACTAAACGTTTTATGAAAAACCCGCAAGAGGTAAAAATTAAAGCTACGCAACGTTCTGCGCCAGACATTACTCAAAGCTATTGGTTAGTGAATGGCTTCCGTAAAAACGATGCCTTATTACGCTTCTTAGAAGTAGAAGAATTTGATGCTGCGATTATCTTCACTCGCACAAAAACTGGTACGGTTGATATTACTGAATTATGCGAACGTAATGGCTTCCGTACTGCAGCATTAAACGGAGATATGACCCAACAAGCGCGTGAGCAAACCTTAGATAAATTAAAATCTGGTCGCTTAGATATTTTAGTTGCAACTGACGTTGCTGCTCGTGGTATTGACATTGAACGCATCAGCTTAGTGGTAAACTACGATATTCCACTTGATGCAGAATCTTACGTTCACCGTATTGGTCGTACGGGCCGTGCTGGTCGTTCTGGTCGTGCATTATTATTTGTAGAACCACGCGAACGCCGTTTATTGCGCAACATCGAAAACTTGATGAAAAAGCCAATTGATGAAGTTTCGATTCCAAACCATGAAATGCTCATGGAAAAACGCCGGGCGAAATTCAAAGCACGCGTTGCTAAACAATTAGAACATCATGATTTAGAAAAATATCGTGAATTGCTTGAAGATTTATTTACAGCAGATCAAGATCATGAAGAATTAGCTGCAGCAATGATGATGATGTTACAAGAGAAACAAAAACTGATTCTGCCACCAGACCCTGCAATTCGCCCTGCTCGTCAAGAACGTGGACGTCGTGATCGTGATGATCGTCGTAGTGAGCGTGGTGGTCGTGAACATCGTGAAAATAACGGTGTGGCTATGGATTTATACCGTATTGAAATCGGCCGTGAAGATGGTGTAGAAGTCCGTCATATTGTAGGTGCTATTGCAAATGAAGGCGATATTAACAGCCGTTATATCGGACATATCAAGCTATATGATACTTACTCTACAATTGAGTTACCGCAAGGCATGCCTAACCATTTAGTACAACATTTTGCACAAAAATCTCGTGTGCTAAATAAACAAATGCAAATGTCATTATTAGGTCCAGCTGGTAGCCAATCAGGTCAATCATTTGAAGATCGTGGACGCCGTGATGATCGTCGTAATGACCGCCGCAACGACCGTCGCCGTGGCGAACGTGATAATGGTTTTAACAAAGATCGTAAAGGTGGCTTTAAAGAAAAACGCTTTAATGACCGCGGTCGTCGCTAATCCAGTTTAATATGTAAAGCTAAAGGTGGAGATTTCTCCACCTTTAATTTTAAAATTGCTCCATTATGTTTATTAAGAAATCCTATACTGATTGCCAAATTATCCCATCTGAAATGGATATTACCATGATGGAATATGCTATTAAGCTGGCGCAAAAAGCAGAAGCGCTGGGTGAAATTCCTGTTGGCGCGGTATTAGTGAGCTCTACTGGTGAAATCATTGGTGAAGGTTGGAATCAATCTATTCTCATGCATGATCCTACCGCTCACGCTGAAATGATGGCCATTCGCATGGCGGGACAATCTCTGCAAAATTATCGCTTAACTGACTGCACCTTATATGTCACCCTTGAACCTTGTGCAATGTGTGCTGGTGCTATTTTGCATAGCCGAATTGGTCGTTTGGTCTTTGGTGCTAGTGATTATAAAACCGGTGCAATTGGCTCTCGCTTTCATCTTTTTGAAGATTTTAAGATGAATCATTTACTCAATATTCAAGGTGGAGTATTAGGTTCTCTTTGCAGCCAACAAATTAGTGATTTTTTTAAAAAACGAAGAGCGTTCAAGAAAAGTCAAAAATAGACATCTCAATATTTACAAGCGGTCATTTTGATTAAAAGTTTTACAAAAAGAGGCTTTATGAATAATCATAAAGCCTCTTTGCTTATTCACTTCGCCAAATAAGCGTCGCCATTCTTCCCGTTCGGTTTTCTCTTCGATAAGAAAAGAATTTTTCCGGCTCACTAACCGTACAATGCTCTCCGCCACTTATTGAGGTAATGCCCAATTTATTCAAATGCTGTTTAGCCAGAAGATAAATATCGCCTAAATACTTTCCTGGTTGCTTTTCATCTGGCACAAAAGCATTTATCGCTTGAGCATTCTGTGCTACAAATTTATCAACCACTTCTTGACCAACCTGAAAAGTTTTTGCACCAATAGCAGGTCCGAGCCAAGCTTGAATTTCTGATGTCGGGCAAGTAAATTCTGCAATAGTATTTTCTAAAATTCCATCACATAACCCCTTCCAACCAGCATGTGCGGCCGCAATCTCTTGGCCATTTTGACTCACGAATAATACAGGTAAGCAATCTGCTGTCATGACTAAACAGACTTGGTTTGCTTGATTGGTATAAACCGCATCAGCTTCAACCGACTCACCTGAATAAGGCAAACGAATCACTTTAGTGCTATGCGTTTGCGCTAAAAACAGTGGTGGTTGCGGTAAACCAAACTGTGCTGTTAATAATCGTCGATTTTCCATAACATCATCAATGCTATCTCCCACATGATCGCCCAAATTAAAACTATCAAATGGGGCTTGGCTTACCCCACCTGTACGCAATGTCGTGAAAGCATGAATTGAATCTGGAACTTGCCAAGTTGGTAAAATCGCTTTAGGTTTCTTTTTCATTTCGCAAAAAAATCTTAAAAAATGACCGCTTGTTTATTTTCTTACCGCAATAGCTTCAATTTCTAAGCTAACATCTTTTGGTAAGCGAGCGACTTCCACACAAGAACGGGCTGGAAAACTAGGGTGCGCATTTTCACGGAAAAACGCTTCATATTCCGCATTTACGGTTGCGAAATCATTCAAATCTTTAACAAAAACCGTGGTTTTCACAATATCTGCAACCGAAAGTCCTGCTTGCTCAATAATCGCTTTAATATTTTCAAGCGATTGGCGAGCTTGCGCGGTAATCTCACTAGGAATATTGCCCGTTTTCGGATCGACTGGAATTTGTCCTGATGTGAACACTAATTGTCCTAAATCAACCGCTTGTACATAAGGGCCAATTGCTGCTGGTGCATTTTCAGTGTGAATCACTTTTGTCATGTTTGTATTCCTTTTCTCTAAGTAAAATAAAGTCAATAAAGTAATCGCATCATAGAATTTTTTACCTCTTGCTTCAATCATTTTTCTTTATTTAGCAATGCAAGTTATTTGCAAATCCGCTATTCGACAGGTAAACTTGCCATATTGGTATTTCTCAATATTGAGCAAAATTTATGGCTAAAAAAAGTGTAACGGCCCCGCCATCCTTTGAGGCAACGCTGAAAGAATTAGAAAATATTGTCAGTTTATTAGAATCTGGTGAATTGCCACTTGAAGAAGCGCTAAATGAATTTGAGCATGCTGTAAAATTAGTTCAGCAAGGACAAGAACGCTTACAAAATGCGGAGCAACGCATTCAAATTCTTTTAAATAAAAACGAACAAGCAGAATTAACGGATTATAACTAATCATGAATTATACGCTTTCTGACGATCTCGCATTTTTCCAAAAACGAATTAACGATTTTATTCAATCAGCATTAAAACATTATCCTAATGCTCGTTTAACTGAAGCGATGGCTTATGCCGTATTGTTAGGTGGAAAACGCGTACGTCCATTTTTAATTTATGCAACTGGCAGAATGCTCGGTGTCTCGCTAGATAAATTAGACACTAGCGCGGCGGCAATGGAATCCATTCACGCCTATTCTCTAGTGCATGATGATTTACCCGCAATGGATGATGATGCGCTTCGCCGTGGAAATCCAACATGCCATATTGCTTTTGATGAGGCCACCGCTATTTTGGCTGGCGATGCATTGCAAAGTATGGCTTTCTCGTTGATTAGCGATGATGAGAAATTAACCGATTCGCAAAAAGTTGCACAAATTAGCGCGCTTGCAACCGCTGCTGGGGCGAAAGGTATGTGCTTCGGGCAAAGTTTAGATTTGATTGCCGAAGATAAATCGGTCAGTCTCGCGGAATTAGAGCAAATCCATCGGAATAAAACAGGTGCACTAATTGAAACATCGGTCATGATGGGACTCAATCTCTCTCAATCCGCAAACGATATGCATATCCGGATACAATTACAACGTTATGCGCAAGCTATTGGATTAGCTTTTCAAGTACAAGATGATATTTTAGATGTTATTGGCGAAACCGAAAAAATTGGTAAGCAGGTTGGTGCTGATGAATATCTCCATAAAAGTACTTATCCAAAACTTTTAGGGTTAGAGGGCGCAAAACAAAAAGCACAAGATTTGTATGAGCAAGCCTTAGATGCGTTAGCGCAACTCTCTTTTGACACTAGCGCTTTAAAAGCATTAGCTGATTTTATTATTCACCGCGAAAGTTAATTTCTTTCGCTACTCTTTTTAAGTTAAGGAAATTTTATGTATTTAGCAGAAATTAAAGCAGAATTACAAGAAGCAGCAGATCTACTTGATAAATTCATGAATGATGAAAAAAACATTCAATTGATTCAAGATGCTGCTCTACTTATTGCAAACAGTTTTAAACAAGGCGGTAAAGTGCTTTCTTGTGGTAATGGTGGTTCACATTGCGATGCAATGCACTTTGCTGAAGAACTTACTGGTCGTTACCGTGAAAATCGTCCAGGTTACCCAGCAATCGCGATTTCAGATGTTAGCCATTTAAGCTGTGTCAGTAACGATTTTGGTTACGATTATGTTTTCTCTCGTTATCTAGAAGCGGTTGGAAATAAAGGTGACGTACTCTTTGGCTTATCTACCTCAGGTAACTCTAAGAATGTGTTAAATGCTATTAAAGTGGCTAAAGAAAAAGGCATGAAAGTGATTGCAATGACCGGTAAAGATGGTGGAGCAATGGCTGGATTAGCAGATGTTGAGATCCGTGTACCGCATTTCCGTTATGCTGACCGCACACAAGAAATCCACATTAAAGTTATCCATATTTTAATGATGTTAATTGAATTTGAAATGGCAAAAGTTGCTTAATTAGATTTTAATAAATTTACCTTTAAATACTGTGTATGCCATGCTCTTCCTCGTATAATGCAAAAACTTAATGTCATTATTAAGGATTAAGGCTATTACATATTTTAATGAAGGAACGCTAAATGAAATTTAATAAATCTATTTTATTTACTACTTTAATTGCCAGCGCAGTTGCATTAACAGCTTGCAACGAGGAGAAAAAAGTAGCACCAGCAAATAATGCACAAGCGACCCAAGAGAAAAAAGTTGATGCTCAAGATGCAAAAACACAGTTTGAGCAAGCTGTAAAAATCACGGCGACTAAACGTGCTTTAACAAAAGATGCCAAAGGTAATGCAACAGTTTCCGTTACCTATGACATTGAAAATACTGGAGATAAAGCAATTAAAGCAATTCACTGGATTAGTGCTTATTCATTTGAAGGTAAAATTCTTTACGTAGCAAATTTACCATTAGATTTTGCAGATGCTATTCCAGTAAAAGCAAAAGCAATATTTAATGAAACCACAGCCTTAGAAAATATTCCTGCTGAATTCCGCTCAACGGTTGAAAATCCTAACAGTAATATCCAAACGATCATTGGACCAATGAGCATTGAATTTGCAGATGGCTCAAAAATTATTGCTAATAAATAATTTTCAAAATCGCAAAAAGGCTGAACAATTGTTCAGCCTTTTCTATTTTAGTTTAGTGTCCAGCTGTTGGTAACCAGCCCATACTCATCAGGAAGTTCCACCAACCGAAACCAATAGTGGTATGTACTAATAGGCTACCAAAGGCAATGATGAAACCTGCAGTCCACCAAGATTTGATATCGTTATAGCCCGCTCCAAAAGTAATTGGACCTGGGCCACCGCCGTAGTGCGTTACCGAACCACCGTACGAGTTAGCAAATAGTAAACCTAACGTCAATAATTCAACTGGCGCACCTGCCACTTTCCCCACTGTTGCAAATACTGGGATCATCGCTGCTACATAAGCACCACCAGAAGCAAATAAGTAACGGACAGAAACACTTAAGATTAAGATAACAACCAGTGCCAACATACCGTGGTCACCGAAATCTAAATGTTTATTTAAAGTATCCGCTAACCATTCAAAGAATTTCGCATTTTCAAGGATTTTTGACATCCCGATAATACCGCCGTACCAAATTAAGGTATCCCAGCCTGCTTTGTTTTTACGTACGTCATCCCAAGAAACGATATTTAATACGATACAAAGCACCATAGTAATAAGTGCAACGGTTGTTGAGTTTACGCCAAGGAAATCAGCACAAATCCAGCCAAAAAGCGCTAACACAAATAACACCGCTAATGATTTCTCACGCATACTCATTGGGCCTAATTCTTCTAAGCCTTTTTTCGCAATATTTTTGTTATCTACATGTTTAAGTTCCGGTTTTGCGATGAAATAGCAAATTAACGGAATTAAAAATAAGCAAAGTAGACCTGGTACAGATGCCGCTAAGAACCATTCTATCCAGTTCACTTTAAAACCTAATACCGGCTCCATAATAGAAAGCGCTAATGCATTAGGTGCCATTGCGGTTAAGAAAAGATAGCTGGTTGTTTTTACCGTCATATAGACATTTAATAATAAATAACGTCCAGCTAATTTTGGTGATTTTTCAGGATCAGAACCTAGTGCTACCGCCACACTGTTGATAATTGGGAATACAATCCCACCCGCACGTGCGGTATTTGAAGGGGTTGCTGGCGATAATAGTAAATCCAAGAATACCGTAACATAACCTAAACGTAAGGTTGTATTACCAATCCATCCGATCATATAGTAGGCAATTCGTTTACCTAAACCAGTAATCACAAAAGCAGAGCTTAATGTGAAGGCTGTGAAAATCAACCACGTTGTGCCGGATTGATAACCTGAAAGGGTTTGTCCCACTTTCACTAATTTTTCAGCACCTGCGGTATTACCGATCGTTGCTGCGGATGCTGCAACAGCTGCTAATAAAATAACAGGCTCACCATAAGGCTTAATCACAAGCCCCACGATAGTTGCAATATAAATACCTAATAAACGCCAAGCAATCAAAGAAAGCCCTTCTGGCGCAGGGATTAAGAAAAATAGCACTGGAATCGCGACCAGTATTGCTAGTTTCTGCGTTTTAGATAACGCCATATTTCACCTCTATATGAAAGTTATAATGATAGAAAAAAAACCGTTAATGCGACTAAATCAGCACTTCCGCCACAGCTGATATTCTGTTTAACACAAGCCTGATCTAATTCCCTTAAACTCTGTGTTAACGCTGTCGCATTTTGTAAAATTTCTTTATTTTCTAACCGCTTGACAGCTTCAGTTTGAACAAAACTTAAGCCACTCATCCCTGCGCGATTGACTACATTTGTATCTTGGTTGTGTTGCATAAAGAAAAGTAATGCAATTTGTAATTGATGTTCGAAAGATTTATCTTGATACGATTGAAGCATTGCTAACGCTTGTTGCACGAGAATAAAACCACTTTCAGCTTCCCCTCTTGCACCTGTTAAGCCGTACTGCTGATAAAAACGCACACCCGCCGTTAAAGGTTGATCTTTCGGGTAGTGCTTCAGTTCATCACAAATGCCTTGCGTCATTTCTGCTACCAGATGACAAATCGCTGTTACATCATACGGCTTATTTTGCGCATATAGCCGACCAATCGCAGTGCAAACTAAGCCAAAAGCAAAAATCGCGCCTTTATGCGTATTCACATTTTGAGTCGCTTGATACATCGCTTTTTCAGCGAGCATTCCAAGCGGTCGAATTTGCGATAAAATTTGCGAAATATCGACTTTATAAGTTGTCATCCCTTTTAGCACAAATTGCAAAAAATAAGGACGAAGGGCTTCTGCACTTTGCTCAAAGGTTTGCACGGTCATATCTTGGTGCGAACCATTGTTCTCTAAATCAACCAACCCAGGTTTAGGGCTAAGATAAACCTCTTTTAATAATGCCTTATAGGCTAATTCTGCAATCCGTTCTGCAAAATAAACCGCTTGCGCACGATTTTGCATTTCCGCCAAAATCTCATCAATTGTGTGTGTACGATGCCTTGCACATACTTTTGCTTCTTGTTCACAAAGCAAACAAGATCTTGGAGGAAAGTCAAATTCAGCTCGACTCAACAACTTTCCATTTTTATCTATTACATCGAAATCCCACAGTCTAGATAACCGTGAACTATCTTCCAAAGCAATCATTTCACTTTTCAGTGTTGTCGCTTCAATAGCTAACACAAAAAGCGCTTCATGCCCGGTTTCAAGTGGACGAATCAATGCCTCAATAGGTTTAATGTTGAGCCGATTAAAACAAGCGGTCAGATTTTCCAATCCTTTTGCAAAAAGATAATCATACAATTCATTTTTTTTCACGCCACCGACTGCCGTTAACGTGAATGAAAGCAAGGTTTGTTGATGCTTCGCTAACAATTGTTGTTGCAAGAAAGCGCGATCTTCACGTGCTTGAAGTAGTGCTTCAAGTGAAATATCTACACCTTCTGTCGAGAATGTTTTGGAAATCTTTTGCAAAATATGACCGCTTGTTATTTTCTATCTTACGCTTTTACTTGGTAAACCGTGTCAATAACTGTGCCATCACGATAACGTACAACCGCCACAGGTTTGTCTGTAAATTCAATATCTTTTGGCTTGCCAGTAATGCTATAAGCACGCTCACAAAGCTGTTCTATAGTGAATAAGGCAATTCCTGCATTAGTTAGAGTTTCGATCAAGTCTGGACGTTTAGGGTTTACAGCAACGCCATGATCGGTCACTAAAATATCAATATTTTCACCAGGGGTTACACAAGTAATCACATTTTCAACTACCGTCGGAATACGTCCACGCACGAGTGGGGCAACAATAATTGCCACTTGTGCAGAGGCTGCCGTATCACAGTGACCACCAGAGGCACCACGAATCACACCATCAGAACCCGTTAATACGTTCACATTAAATTTCGTATCAATTTCTAATGCGGATAAAATAACCACGTCTAAACGTTCAACTGATGCGCCTTTTGAGCTAAAGTTTGCATATTGGTTAGCTGAAACTTCAATATGATTTGGATTGCGAGCTAACGATTCTGCGGCATCTTTGTCGAAAGATTGCACATCAATCAGTTTCTTAATGAGCCCTGCTTCATGTAATGCCACCATACTTGAGGTAATACCACCTAAGGCAAAACTTGCAGTAATATTTTCACGGTGCATTTTTTCTTCTAAGAAACGTGTTACTGCTAATGCTGCACCACCTGAGCCGGTTTGTAATGAAAAGCCATCTTTAAAATAGCCAGAATTGAAAATAACTTCCGCACATTTACGGGCAATTAACAATTCACGCGGATTGGTCGTCATACGTGTTGCGCCGCCACCGATTTTTTTCGGATCGCCCACTTCATCAACTTGTACGATTAAATCAACTTGATCTTGCCCAATACTGATTGGATTTAATGGGTATTCTCCAAATTCTTCGGTTAATAACACCACTTTATCTGCATATTCCGCATCTACTTTGGCATAACCCAGTGAGCCACATTTGCTTTTGCCGCTAAAGCCGTTAGCATTACCAAATTTATCGCACATTGGTACGCCTAAAAATGCGACATCAATTTTAAGCTCACCGGATTTCACTAAATGCACACGGCCACCGTGAGAGTGAATATTAACCGGCTCATTTAAGATACCTTTTGAAATTTCATCCGCTAATTGACCACGTAATCCTGATGAGTAAATTTTGGTTACCACACCATTTTTAATATGCTCAATAATTGGATAGTGGCTATCAATCAATGAACTTGACGCTAAAGTTAAGTTTTTAAACCCCATTTCAGCGATTTTATTCATGACCATATTTACCACAAAATCCCCAGCACGGAATGCATGGTGGAAAGAAACTGTCATGCCATCTTTTAAGCCTGAGCGGCGGATAGCCTCTTCTAAACTTTCACAAATTTTGCGATCTTTTGCAGTGCGAGCGAGAGATTCAGCTTTTGGTACAGCTTGGTAAACTGGGCGATTGGCATTAAATTTTGCAACACGTTGTTCTCTGGTTGTCATCTTCTTTCTCCCTTACTCTTCACGAATGCCTGATTTTGCACGCTCAAGCACTAATCTTGCACGGTCAATAATTGGCGCATCAATCATTTTGCCGTTAAGTGAAACGACACCTAAACCATTACGTTCAGCTTCTTCTGCTGCCGCAATAATTTTCTCTGCTTGATCTACATCTTTTTGTGTTGGTGCAAAAAGATTGTGCAAAAGCTCAATTTGACGAGGGTTAACTAAAGATTTACCATCGAAGCCTAACTGTTTAATCAATGCAGCCTCTTTTAAGAAGCCTTCTTCATTATTCGCATTAGAATAAACCGTATCAAAAGCCTGAATACCAGCCGCACGTGCTGCTTGTAAAATAGAACAACGGGCAAATAATAATTCAATCCCTTCTGGCGAACGCTCAGTTTTTAAGTTACGCACATAGTCTTCCGCACCAAGTGCAATACCAATTAACCGTTTTGAAGCGGTAGCAATTTGATTTGCTTGGGTAATCCCTAATGGAGATTCAATCGCTGCTAGCATTTTGGTTGAGCCTACTTCGCGTCCGCACGCTTTTTCAATTTCTGTAATGGCTAAATCCATATCCACCACATCTTGTGCCGTTTCAGTTTTCGGCATACGTACTACATCAACGCCCGCTCTGACAACCGCATTTAGGTCGTTTAATCCGAACTCAGAATCAAGTGGGTTTACACGTACCACTGTTTCAATTTCTTGATAAAGTGGGTGTTGTAATGCGTGTGCCACTAGAATACGCGCAGAATCTTTCTCTTTTAATGCCACCGCATCTTCAAGATCGAACATAATTGAATCTGGCTTATAAATAAAAGTGTTGCTAATCATTGCCGCATTAGAACCCGGCACGAATAACATACTTCTTCTTAATTTAATCGGCTCACTCATAGCACTTTCTCCCAATCAATAGCTTCATCGGTTGCACGCAAAAGTGCTGCTTTTAATCTTGCTCGTAATACACAATCTAATGCGCCTTTATCTTCAACAATAATTTTTGCGGCAGTGACGTTGAACTGCGCTAGCACTTCATTGATAGTCGCTAAAATATCATCACCAAATTGTTTACCCACAGAACTATTCAGTTCAATTTCAAGTGAGCTATTTGGCGCGATACGAATTTGTGCATCGCTAGATTCTAATGTACCTGCGATGGCATCTTTAGTTATCTGCATAGACTATTCTCCAATTACGCTTTTTCAGATTCATTGTTCACGAAATCTAAACCTTTTTGAATATCATCTCTTAAAATGCTATCGATTTCTTGTAATTTAGCTTTTTCATAAGCGCTTAACTCACCTAATGGCAATACTTCCTCTACGCCTTCTAAGCCAAAACGTACTTGGCAAGCAAAGAATTCTGGTAAGCCACTTCCTTCTGGTGTTTGAACATAAGCATAACGAACACAGCCATCACCTAACAGAGCTTTAAATACTGCAATGGCAAAACGTGCACCAGATTCAGCCATTGATAAAGTCGCAGAACCGCCACCAGCTTTTGCTTCAACAACTTCTGTACCAGCATTTTGAATACGATGAGTTAAATACTCAATTTCTTCTTTTCTTAGTTCAATTTTTAAACCACGAGAAAGGGCTTGTGAAAGGAGAGGTAGAATGGTTGGACCAGAATGCCCACCAACAACAGGAACTTTAACAGTAGTTGGATTTTGATGTTTCAGCTCGGAAACAAAACTCTTCGCACGTACAACATCTAAGGTTGTTACACCAAAAAGCTTTCTTTTATCATAAATGCCTTTATTGCGTAATACTTGTGCAGCAATCGGTACTAAAGTGTTTACTGGATTCGTGACAATACCGATACAAGCTTTAGGACAAATCTCCGCCACTTTCTCTACAAGGTTTTTAATAATTCCCGCGTTGATATTAAAGAGATCTGCACGAGTCATACCCGGTTTACGTGCAATCCCTGCAGTAATTAGCACCATATGTGCATCCTCTAATGCTTTATCTAAGTCATCACCAGCATAACCTTTCACTTTTACAGCACTTGGGATGTGGCTAATATCCACCGCAACACCTGGGGTTACTGGAGAAATATCATATAAAGCTAGCTCTGATTCTGCAGGTAAATTTAGTTTTAATAACAAAGCTAAAGTTTGACCGATACCACCAGCTGCACCTAAAAGCGTTAGTTTCATAACATCACCTCTTTAAATAAATATGAATAAATTTCAACTAATTTACATTTTAACGTAATTTTTTGAAAAATCTAATTAAAAATAGTTATGCTTGACATAAATCAACGACTATTTTTGCAAATTCTCAAGAAAATTATCGCTAACCCAAAATCACATTCCCAGAAACAAAAAAAGAAAGATAACTTTCGCTATCTTTCTTTTTTCTGTTAAATATCTAATTGCGCATACAATGCATTGCTTTCAATGAAGTCACGTCGTGGCTCTACCTCATCGCCCATTAACGTGCTAAATAATTTATCTGCCGCAATAGCATCTGTAATATTTACCTGTAACATCTTACGCGAAACCGGATCCATCGTTGTTTCCCATAACTGTTCCGGATTCATCTCACCTAATCCTTTATAGCGCTGAATCGTTAAGCCTTTACGAGATTCTTTCACTAACCAGTCTAAAGCTTCTGCAAAACTGCTAATTGCTTGACGTCGTTCACCGCGCATTACATAGGCCGTTGGGGTTAACAAATCGTTTAGTTGTTCGCCTAATGCCACAATGCTTTGGTATTCTTGGCTAGAAATGAAATTAAAATCGATACGATAAGTTGTATCCATACCATGTGTAGTAACAATCACTTCTGGCTCATAAATTTGGCGCTCAGCATTGAAGAACAGATTACCACGGTAGAAATTGCCACTGGTTTCTTTAGACACTAATGCGTTGACAAATTGTTCTACCCAAGCGGTCATTTTTGTTTGATCTTTCACTAATTCAGCTGAAAGTGCTGGTGTATAAATCAATTCATTTAACAATGGTTGTGGGTAGCGACGAACTAAACGTTCAAAACGTTTTTGTACATCATTATACTGACCAATTAAACTTTCTAATGACACACCACTTAATGCTGGCGCATCTTCGCTAACATAAAGCCCTGCACCTTCTAAAGCAATATCAACTTCATATTGCGCCATTTCATCATTATCTTGGATATAGCGCTCTTGTTTACCTTTTTTCACTTTATATAGTGGCGGTTGCGCAATATAAATGTAGCCGTTTTCAATCAATTCTGGCATTTGACGATAGAAGAAAGTCAGCAATAAAGTACGAATATGCGCACCATCGACATCGGCATCGGTCATGATAATGATTTTGTGATAACGTAATTTCTCAACGTTATAATCTTCACGACCAATTCCCGTTCCTAATGCGGTAATTAACGTTGCAACCTCTTGAGAAGAAAGCATTTTATCAAAGCGTGCTTTCTCTACATTTAAAATTTTCCCTTTCAATGGCAAAATCGCTTGGTTTTTACGATCACGACCTTGTTTTGCCGAACCACCCGCAGAGTCCCCCTCCACCAAGTACAATTCTGAAAGCGCAGGATCTTTTTCCTGACAATCCGCTAATTTACCTGGTAATCCACCTAAATCTAACGCACCTTTACGGCGTGTCATTTCACGCGCTTTACGCGCAGCTTCACGTGCACGTGCAGCATCAATAATTTTGGTCACGATATTTTTCGCATCATCTGGATTTTCAGCTAAATATTCTGCTAATGCTTCATTCATGGTACTTTCTACTGCACCACGCACTTCAGAAGAAACCAATTTATCTTTTGTTTGTGAAGAGAATTTTGGATCAGGCACTTTTACAGAAATCACTGCGACTAAACCTTCGCGCGCATCATCACCTGAAGCATCAATATTCGCATCTGCTTTTTTAAGCACACCGCTATTATCCATGTAGTTTTTCAATGCACGAGTTAATGCTGCTCTGAAGCCTGCTAAGTGCGTACCACCATCACGCTGTGGAATATTATTGGTAAAGCAATATACGTTTTCGTTATAGCTATCGTTCCATTGCAAAGAAACTTCAACGCCAATGCCATCTTTTTCAGTAGAAAGATAGAAAGGCGTATTATGAATATGCGTTTTGCCTTCATTTAAATACTCAACATAGGCTTTAATCCCACCTTCATATTTAAAATGTTCTTCCTGACCTGAACGCTCATCAACTAATCGAATAGATACGCCAGAGTTTAAGAAAGAAAGTTCACGCAAACGTTTTGAAAGGATTTTATATTCAAAATCAGTTTTATTTTTGAAAATCTCTAGGCTTGGCCAAAAACGCACCATGGTACCTGTTTTTTCAGTATCACCAATAATGCTTAATGGTGCGTCAGGTTCACCTAAGCTATAGAATTGTTCGTGAACATGACCTTCACGGCGAATAGTTAATTGCAATTTAGATGAAAGTGCATTAACTACAGAAACACCTACACCGTGTAAACCGCCAGACACTTTATAAGAGTTATCATCGAATTTACCACCTGCGTGAAGTACAGTCATGATAACTTCAGCTGCAGACACACCTTCTTCTGGGTGAATCCCAACAGGAATACCACGGCCATCATCTTGCACTGAAACTGAGTTATCTGAATGAATCGTAACGATAATGTCTTTACAATAACCCGCTAACGCTTCGTCAATCGCGTTATCAACAACTTCAAATACCATGTGATGTAAACCGGTGCCGTCATCGGTATCACCAATATACATCCCTGGGCGCTTTCTTACTGCATCCAGACCACGTAAAACTTTAATACTTGAAGAATCGTAATTCGGTTGATTGAGTTCAGACATTCGTTGTTCCTAACATAACAAAAAAATGGTGGCATTTATGCCAAAAATTGTTGGAATTATAGCAGAAAAACACTAAAAGGCGAAATATAAGATAAAAAGGGACTAAATCGCTAAACGATGCTCTCCCGCATAAATTGTGGCTCGCCCTTTTCTTGCAAATGCCAATAACGTAAATTGATTTTCTTTTGCTAAATTTACCGCCATTTCCGTTGTTGCAGAAATAGCACACAGCATTTCAATGCCAACAGCTAGACACTTTTGCACCATTTCAAAACTTGCCCGACTAGTCACAAAGACAAATCCAACTGGTCGTTCTGCTTTTTCATACCAACCGATAAGTTTATCTAAAGCGACATGTCGCCCCACATCTTCTCGAATTGCCAGAAGCTTACCGTCTAAGGAGAAAAAGGCTGCTGCATGGCTCGCGCCAGTTTCTTGCGCTAATGTTTGAGCTTGTTCTAATTGCGCTAAACATTCTGCCAAAATATGCGGGTTTACTTGTTTCAAGCGATCATTTTTTTGTGCTAATTGGCGACTTTGGTTTACCTGTTCTAGCTGCTCTACTCCACAAATGCCGCACCCTGTTCGGCCAGTCATCGCACGGCGTTTTTCTTTTAATGCAACAAAACAACGGGTTGCCATTTCAATTTGGACTTCCACCCCTTCACACTGAGGAACAATATCCATGCCGTAAATTTCAGATTTATTCGAAATAATGCCTTCGTTTAAAGAAAACCCAAGCGCAAAATCCTCTAAATCTTGCGGCGTTGCCATCATCACCGCATGGGAAATACCGTTATACACTAAAGCCACTGGCACTTCAGCGATTACATTATCTTCCACTTTTGTTTGAACAAGCGCTTCGTTAGTTAATTGCAATTTAATTGCGGCAGTTTTGATTTTTGTCTGCATGCTTTTCTCAATTTCCAGATAACGGCAATCATTGCCTAAAATAATGGTAAATTATCTAATAAAACAGACCGCTTGCAAGCCTTATATTGCTCACAAGCGGTCATTTTCTGATTAAATTTTACAAATTTCGGTTTATAGTTTTTCAACCAATTCAACCGCATACCCAATATACGTTGCCGGTGTCATTGTTTTTAAGCGCGCTTTTTCTGCATCTGGAATAGCTAAACTGTCAATAAAGGCACGCATTGCCGCCTCATCAACACGTTTACCACGTGTTAACTCTTTGAGTTTTTCATACGGTTTTTCAATGCCATAACGGCGCATTACGGTCTGAATAGGTTCGGCCAACACTTCCCAGTTTTGATTTAACTCATCACGTAAATGCTGTTCATTTACCTCTAATTTACTAATGCCTTTTAAGGTTGAGGCATAAGCAATTAACGCGTAACCTAATCCTACACCTAAATTTCTTAATACCGTAGAATCGGTTAAATCACGCTGCCAACGAGAAATTGGTAATTTTTGCCCTAAGTGGGTCATCACCGCATTTGCTAACCCTAAGTTACCTTCAGAGTTTTCAAAATCGATTGGATTAACTTTATGTGGCATGGTTGAAGATCCAATTTCCCCTGCAATGGTACGTTGTTTGAAATGATTTAATGCGATGTAGCCCCACATATCACGGTCAAAATCGATCACGATCGTATTAAAACGAGCTACACAATCAAAGAACTCAGCAATGTAATCATGTGGTTCAATTTGTGTAGTATATGGATTCCAAGTCACGCCTAAAGATTGTTCAATAAACTCTTGGCTAAAGGTATGCCAATCAACATCTGGATATGCCGAAAGATGCGCATTGTAGTTACCTACCGCCCCATTGATTTTCGCTAAAATTTCTACATTTTCTAATTGTTTGTATTGGCGTTGTAGGCGATAAGCTACGTTTGCCATCTCTTTACCAATCGTCGTTGGGCTAGCTGGTTGTCCATGTGTACGAGAAAGTAATGGAATATGCTGATAGCGTTTTGCTAACTCAGTTACTGCATCAATCACTTTTTTCCATTCTGGTAATAACACCTCTTCACGCGCCGTTTTAAGCATAAGCGCATGAGAAGTATTATTGATATCTTCCGAGGTGCAAGCAAAATGAATAAATTCATTTATCGCGTGTAATTCTGGTAACGCCTCACATTTTTCTTTTAAGAAATATTCAACCGCTTTTACATCATGATTGGTTGTACGTTCAATTTCTTTAATTCGATTAGCGTCTTCTAATGAGAAATTGGCAACAATCTGATTAAGGTAATCGTTTGCTTTTTCAGAAAAAGCTGGAACTTCTTTGATTTGTGCGTGCGAAGCCAGTTTTTGTAACCAGCGTACTTCCACTGTCACACGATATTTTAATAAACCGAATTCACTAAAAATTGGGCGCAACGCGGCTGTTTTATCTTGATAGCGCCCATCAATTGGCGATAATGCGGTTAAGGCTGTCAGTTCCATTAAGATTTCTCCGTATATTCAATGGTTAATAAATTGATTGAAAATGTTCACGTGCATGGTCAAAAATTTTACGGCGTGAAAATAAAAATTGCCAACGGGTACCGCCCACTTGCTGCCATAAAATCGCTGAACGAATACCGGCTAATAATACCGCGCGAATTTTGTGTTGAATGTCTGGGCGAACTAAATAATCTTGTAATCCAAAGACGTGAATTTTTTGTCCAAGCGGGCTGATAATGTCGCTATAAATAGCGGCTAAATTTGCAATCATTTGATCTGCCATCACATTATCATCATAAAGTGAAAGCTGACGTTTAATTTGCTGCAAACGCTGTGCTAACTGTGTTTTTGCGTCACTGTTTTGATTCAATTTACGCCCAAGCGCTAATAAGCTAATCCAATAACGCCCGATTTCAGTATCTAGCTTACCTTGGCCACTGCTAAGTTGCGCCATAGCAGTTTCAAAGCCTACTTTTAAATTAGCAAGGCTATCACCATAAACGTTAAGCGTAGATTCTGGGGAGGTAACCAACAAACTTTTAATTAAAGTTTCAAAAGCCTCTTTCTGTTCGACTTGACCAGTATGTGCTAACTCTTGCACTAATTTTGCAGCTTGGCAGACACCTGCATAAGCCATACTAATTTCTGAATAATTTGCCATATACTACCATTTCACAATTTCGTGAAAATATACCATTTTTTCGTTTTCTTTTAAATTAAGGTTGCTCAACAGGTTAATTGACTAATTGTCCATTATCTATCTGATAAATACGATCAAACTCAGATAAACCTTTTAAGCGATGCGTAATCATCAATAGGGTTTTATTTGCACAATGCGATAAAATCAATCGTAAAATTAGCTGCTCGGTTTCACGATCTAACCCTTCTGTTGGTTCATCTAATAAGATCACATCTGCTTGACTTAATAATACTCGTGCTAACCCTAAACGACGTTGCTCTCCGCCAGATAACGGTCGACCACCTTCGCCTAACCAAAGAGATAGCCCCTCTTCGCTCAAATAAACTAAACCAACCGTTTCTAACACTTCAAGTAATTGTGCATCTGAAGCATTTGGATTCCCCATCAATAAATTTTGCTTTAATGAGGCATTAAAGATATGGACACGCTGGCTTAATGTGACTAAATGTTGACGTAACACCGCTTCCGGATAATCCGCAATTTCGCAATGATTCAACAAAATTCGACCGCTTGTAGGTGCATAATTTCGATTAAGTAATTGGAATAAGGTGGATTTCCCACTTCCCGTTTTTCCTACAATCGCAATTTTTTCACCTGCTTTAATGGATAGAGAGATCGATTTAGTTGCCATTTCTGATTGCATTGGATAGCCAAATGAGACTGAATCAAATTTAATTAAGGGCTGATTTAATACAACTTCTTGCCAAGTTGCTGAACCATTAAAGCTCACTTGTGCGGGTTGTTCAGTAATTTCATTAAGACGCTCAGCCGCGGCAATAACTTGACCTAAGTGTAAAAACGCCACGCCAATCGGCATTAAAATTTCGGTTGATGCCATCACACAGAAAATTACTAACGCAATTAACGCTTGTGGATAATCTGCCGTTGGCGCATGAATCGCACTAGAAATTAAATAGATGACCACGCACAACAAGATGCCATTTGAAAAAACTAATAAAGCATTTGATAGGCCTGTGAGATGACTCTCTTTACTTTGCTGTTCTAACCATTGTTCTTCAGTTTTTTGCAGTTTTGTCGTCATTTCTGGTACTAAACCAAATAACAAGAATTCTGCGTGTAATTGAATCCATTCAATAAACTGTGCTCGATATTGCGCACGACTTTGTACGGTATTCTGTCCTAATTTTCTGCCTAAATGATAAAAAACGGTTGGAAAAATCGCTAATAAGGCTAATAACGTTCCGCAAATAATAACTGCAAGTAAGCCAGAAACAAAAGAAAGGCCAATAGCCATAAAGGCAATCACCATTAAGGCACTTACAAATGGCGTAACCAAATTTAAATAAAGGGTATCTAACGTATCTACATCAGCCACTAAGCGATTCAATAATTCGCTATTACGATAACGCTTTAATCCACTTGGACTTAATGGAATCAATTTTTTAAAGATAGTCACGCGTAAATTAGCGAGTACTCTAAAAGTCGCATCATGAGTCACTAAACGTTCAAAATAACGAGAAACAGTCCGTCCAATCGCTAAACCACGTACACCAGAAGATGGGTAAAAGAAGTTAAAAACCAGTGCAGAACCAGCAAGAAAAGAAGCGGCAAGGAACCAACCAGATAAACTTAACAAACCGATGCTAGCAGAAAGGCTGGTAATCGCTAAAATAACGCCGAGAAGTAAACGCCCCCAGTGGGTACGGTATAAAGAAAGAAAAGGTATCAGTGATTTCATTGAGGAATCTAATTAAATATTTGCAAAAAATTGTAACATTTTAACCGCTTGTTCGCGAAGTTATGCCTGATTGTACCAAGAAAACGCAAAAAAAGCTCAATATTATCCATATTGAGCTTTTATGTTGAAAAAGACTAAATCAATCCAGCTTGTTGTAATGCTTTTAATACCACTGGTTGTGCTGATTCTGATAAAGTAGTTAATGGCAAGCGTAAATTCGGTTCACTAATTAACCCTAATTTATAAGCTGCCCATTTAACTGGAATTGGGTTCGCTTCAATAAACAGATCGTGATGAAGTGCCATTAAACGCTGGTTGATAGCATCCGCTTCTTCAAATTTACCCGCTAATGCAAGTTCACACATTTTTGCCATATCAGCTGCGGCAACGTTATTCGTAACAGAAATCACGCCTTGAGCACCTAATTTCATTGCCTCTAGTCCGGTTGCATCATCACCGCTTAAGAAAATAAAATCTTCGCCTGCAAGTTGCTTAATCAGCGGTAAGCGACTTAAATCACCCGTCGCTTCTTTAACGCCCACAATATTTTCAATTTTAGATAAACGAGCAATCGTTTCTGGTTTTAAATCGCTACCGGTACGTCCTGGTACGTTATATAAAATTTGAGGTAAATCTGTTGATTCCGCAATTGCTTTATAATGCAGATACATGCCTTCTTGGGTCGGTTTATTGTAGTAAGGCACAACACTTAAACAACCTGCAACGCCTGAATTTGTTAATAATTTAGTGAGCGTGATAGCTTCGCTTGTTGCATTAGAGCCAGTACCTGCAATCACTGGAATTCGTCCATCAGCAAATTCAACGGTTTTTTTAATCACTTTTACATTTTCATCAATGCTTAAAGTAGTTGATTCTCCGGTTGTTCCCACTGAGACAATCGCGTGCGTACCTGATTTTACATGATAATCTACTAAATTTTTTAATTCTGTGTAGTTTACTTCACCATGTGTCATTGGCGTAACGAGTGCAACAATACTGCCATGAAATAAAGGCATAGACATAATATTTTCCTCTTTTTATGATGCTTGTGTGTTCAATAGCTTGCGCAATTCATTTGAAATATGCAAGTATTTTTTATTAAAAAATGCTTTTCAAACATCAATTAACATTGATGTGCTAAATTTTTAATCGTAAAGACTTGGTGAATCCATATCTGGTCTGGTTTTAAAGCGTCGATGCAGCCACATATATTGGCTTGGTGCTTGTAAGATTTCTTGCTCAACGAGCTGATTCATTTTTACAGCCGTATCATATTCATTTTGGCAATCGCTAAAATCAACCATTGGAGAAATTTTTACTGTATAGCCAGAATAATCCGCATGACGAATTGGAGAGAATGGCACCACTTCGCTATTGGATGCTGAACGCAGTAGCATATAACTGCCAGTGGTTGTACACGCATCCTTTACTGCAAAAAACGGAACAAACACGCTATTTTTACGCCCATAATCATGATCTGGTGCATACCAAATGGTTTCGCCTTTTTTCAATGCTTTAATCATGCCTCGTAGATCTTTTCTATCTAACATCGCTTTATTTGAACGTACTCGTCCGCGAAATTGAATCCAATCTAATAACGGATTATCGTTAGGGCGATACACGCCTATTCCTTGATGATGTAACCCAACAATTCTTGCACCTAATTCTAGTGTTAAAAAATGGACTCCAACAAAAATAATCCCTGTTCCTTCAGGTTGATTTTTCAGATACTCTAATCCTTCAATGCGAGACCATTTAAGAATACGTTTATCGGACCAAAACCAAGCCATCCCTGTTTCAATAATCGCCATGCCGACAGATTCAATATTTTGGTCGATCAGACGATCAATTTCTGCTTCACTATAATGCGGAAAACAAAGTGAGAGATTACGGCGCGCAATACGAATACGGCGTTTACCAAATCCTAATGCAGCAAAGATCTTGCCTAATCCTTTACCAATAAAGACTAATACTGGATAAGGTAGGCAAAGTAGTAAACGGAAAAAACCTAATCCAATCCATAATCCCCAATAACGAGGATGAAGAAAACGCCATTGAAATGGCGGAAATTTACTCTTACTGTCCATTATTCCCTCTTTTTGTTTAGATTATCGGCTAAGGGCATTTAAAAATGTTAACTAGATCACAAAATTCACTTTTATTCAGTAATCAGCCTTGATATTTTCTTATGAAAAGCATACTTTAAAACTAAACCAAAACACAACCTAATCATAAAGAGGGCAACATTATGACACTCAATATCTCTAGTAAACAAATGGACATTACCCCTGCTATTCGTAGTCATATTGAAGATCGTTTGGCAAAATTGGATAAATTCCATACCCAGCTTATCAATCCGCACTTTATGATTCATAAACAACCTAATGACTATGAAGTAGAAGCAACTATCGGTTCTCCATTAGGTGATTTAGTTGCAAAAGCAACGCATGCTGATCTCTATACGGCAATCAATGAAGTACAAACCAAATTAGAATCTCAACTGATTCGCTTAAAAGAGAAAAAAGAACATTAATTTCTCATTAAACTAATTGATTAACAGCTAATTGAGTTTACTTAATTAGCTGTTTTTTTATGCTTCATCGGGCAAAAATAACGGACCGAGTGAACTATGTGGTAAGCCGTAATGTTCAGGATAAATCACATCAACTAAATATAACCCTTCTGCTTTTGCCGTTGGTGCGGCTAATGTTCTATCCTTTTGCTCAAGTAGCCATTTTATCCAAATAGGCGGTTGTTTACCTTGACCTACCTCAATCAAACTGCCAACAATATTTCTGACCATATGATGAACAAAAGCATTAGCTTGAATATCAACAATAATATAATTCTGACGGCGGCTTACCTGAAGATGGTGTACATTTCGCCACGGCGTATGTGATTGACATTTCGCAGCACGAAAAGAGGTAAAATCATTTTCACCTAATAGATACTGCCCTGCCTCATGCATTTTTTCATGATCTAAATCGACATGATAATGCGATACCCCTTTAGGTAAAATGGCTGAGCGTAATTTTTGATTTAGAATAATATAACGATAACGTCTTGCCGTTGCGCTAAATCTTGCATGAAATGAATCATCTACTTCTACCGCCCATTTCACGGCAATATCATCTGGCAAATTAGCATTTGTACCAAAACACCAAGCTTGCATTGGACGAATCGCATCAGTTTCAAAATGCACCACCTGTCCTGTACCATGCACACCTGAATCGGTTCGACCTGCACAAAATACCTCAACGTGTGCATTGGCCACCTTTGAAAGTGCCGTTTCTAATGTTTGTTGTACGCTTTCAACCTCATCTTGGCGTTGCCAACCAAAATAACGCGCGCCATCATATTCTATGCCTAATGCTATTTTCATCTTTATCTAACGAACAAGCGGTCGAATTTAGTCATTTTTTAACGAAATCAGACCGCTTGCAAAATTATTTTTGAATTAACTGGAGAAATTCTTTGCGGGTTTCTCGATCATCTAAGAAGACACCACCGAATGCTGAGGTTACCGTATAACTGTTGGTATCTTTTACCCCGCGACATTTCACACAAAAGTGTGTTGCTTTGACATAAACTGCAACATCGTCGGTTTCTAAAATCGTTTGAAATGCAGTAAGAATCTGTTCAGTAAAACGCTCTTGAACCTGCGGGCGTTGTGCAAAAAATTGCACCACACGGTTAATTTTAGACAGCCCAATCACCCATTTTTTCGGGTAATATGCCACCGCAACTTTACCATCAATCGTCACAAAATGATGCTCGCAGGTAGAAGTTAAAGTAATATCATCAACCAACACCATTTCGCTTACTTTCATGCGATTTTCAATATTCGTAATTTTCGGGAATGTTGCATAATCTAACCCACTGAAAATCTCATCAACATACATTTTTGCAAGGCGATGTGGCGTTTCTTCCAAACTGTCATCTGTTAAATCCAGCCCAAGTAATTCCATTACCTGTCGCATATGAGATTGAATTTCTGCACGACGAGTATCTTTATCTTGAGTTAATTCAACTGTTGGGGTTTCAATGCCCTTAGCCAACAATGCTTGGCGAACTTTTTGCGCCTCAGTGGAGATAATATTCATTCGGGTTCCTCTAAATTTGAGAGCGGAATTCTAGCAAATTGACATCAAAAAAAATAGCACTAAAATGCGCTCATTCAGCTTAGATAACATTAACAATATGATTTACACGCACTTTAATTCAGATTTAGTCCCCACCGCCGAACAGCCATTTATCGAACAACTCTTCGCTTGCAAAAATTTTGAAAAATCTGACCGCTTGTTAGGCTATTCAAAAGGGCGCGGTATTACTTGGTTTTTAAATGCACAACACGAATTAGGGCGAGATATCGTTTTACGTCATTATTATCGAGGTGGATTATTTGGTAAGTTGGTTAAAGATCAGTATTGGTTCCTGTCTTTCGCTCAAACACGTGCAGCACAAGAGTTTGATTTACTTAAACAAATGCACCAATGGGGGCTACCTGTTCCACAGCCTATTGCTTTTCAAATTGAAAAACATCACTGCTATTATCGTGCAGAAATTATGATTGAAAAGATTCCTAACACGCAAGATCTAAGCAAATTGTTACAACAAGCTCCTCTTCCTCTTGCGCAATATCATCAAATTGGAAAGGTCATTCGCGCAATGCATGATCGCCAAGTTTGCCATACTGATCTAAATATTCATAACATCTTGCTTGATGAGAAAGGTCAATGTTGGCTGATTGATTTTGACAAATGTAAAATTCACCCCAATGATGCTTGGAAAAAAGACAACCTCAACCGCCTTCTTCGCTCTTTTCACAAAGAGCAAACCCGCTTAGGTATTCATTTTAATGAAACCGATTGGCAAGCAATTTGTGAAGGGTATGGGGAATAAATATAGATAGTTTTTCCTTTCTTAATCAATTAAGTAAAAATAGCCACCCGAAGGTGGCTGCATCAAACATTGCTTTTAATTTCTCTTGATCGGCAAGTTTCAACACACAGCCGCCCGAAGGCGGCTGCGCGAGACAAACTTTGCACGCTCGACATTACTCAAAGTTTCAACACACAGCCGCTCGAAGGCGGCTGCTTTCCCATATTGATTGGATGCGAGCAAGATATAAAGTTTCAACACACAGCCGCTCGAAGGCGGCTGCAAGCAAGGGGCGCGGCTATGGTAATAGCCTAACCAGTTTCAACACACAGCCGCTCGAAGGCGGCTGCGCTTTGACTAATTCAGATAAAGCCCATTCATACGGTTTCAACACACAGCCGCTCGAAGGCGGCTGCCAACAAAAACGTATCACAACTGTTGTTATTGAAGTTTCAACACACAGCCGCCCGAAGGCGGCTGCGCATCTTGATCAAGAGTAGCGTTAATTGTTTCCGGTTTCAACACACAGCCGCCCGAAGGCGGCTGCGGGTAACTTCTTACGCGCGTGATCGCTATATGACGGTTTCAACACACAGCCGCCCGAAGGCGGCTGCTTCCATATGGATTCTCCTTGTTTACCATTTAAAAGTTTCAACACACAGCCGCCCGAAGGCGGCTGCGTGCGGAGTATTGGTGGCCTTTTTTGCATCCCTATCGTTTCAACACACAGCCGCCCGAAGGCGGCTGCTTTTGCGCCAGCGCCAGCAACTACTGGTGTAAAGTGTTTCAACACACAGCCGCCCGAAGGCGGCTGCTTGAGACTAAAGCGGAGGCAAGCCGCTTTTTTAATGTTTCAACACACAGCCGCCCGAAGGCGGCTGCTCCCTATATAAAAAGATGATAAAAATCAGTAAGTTATTTACTGTATTTCGCTATCCTTTAAAATATAAGGAGTATCAGGAAGTATAACTAACATTTAGTTGTTACACAAATTATTAACTTATTCAAATTGTTAAAGAAAATAAGGATCGCTATCCTATCAGGGTTTTAATGAGAACAATAGGTTAGCGAACTAAATGACAAGTATATCTTTAAATATATCAACAGCCGGTTTTGCGCCATGATGTTCCACTTTATTACGCCATTTACTGCCTAAATGATAAAAACGCAGACTGTCACATGTGGGGTCGTAGGTTTCCAACAGTTTGTTTTTCAATATGACCCACTGGTCGGGCGTGACATCACATTCAAATACCGAATATTGCGCCCGCACGCCGTAATCTAAGCAATGTTTTGCGATGCGGCGCAATCGTGCTCGCCCGTTTGGATCGTCAAAAGAAATGTCGTAAGTAATCAGCATTAACATAGTTTATCTCATCAAAAACGGCGGATATTCCGCTAAATCTCCGCGCAAGTGCCGCGCCAACAGCATGGCCTGAATATACGGCAGCAGCCCGATTTCCACTTCCTCGCCTAAAAACGGATGAACGATTTTCTCCTGCTTCTTCGCCTGCAAAGCTTGGAACAAGAGCTTACGCGCATCGGCCTTCAGGCTCACCGCGCCACTCGCCTCGGTAACAAAATCCTGCGGTTTGATTTGTCCTCGGTTAATCAGCGACAACACCAACCTGTCTGCCGACCACGCGCGGAATTCTTCCAAAATATCCTGCGCCAAACTATCGCGCCCCGGTCGGTCGGCATGCAAAAAGCCCACCTGAGGGTCCAACCCCACGCCTTGCAGCGCGCCACTGATATCCTTACCTAAAATGCTGTACACAAACGACAACAGCGCATTCACCCCGTCTCTGGGCGGACGGCGGTTGCGCCCGTCAAAAGAAAAACCGCTTTTTTCGCTCAAAAGCTGCCCGAACACGCCGAAATAACGCGCCGCCGCATCGCCCTCAATACCACGCACCACGTCTAGTTCGGCCGCGCCCTTCAACTGCCGCAGCGAAATATTCAAAGCATCGACCGCACTTTGAATCGCCGCATTCTCGCCGTAATTGCGAATCTGCCGCTGAAGCACCCGCTTACTCGCCTGAATCTTCGCCGCAATGATATTGCGTGCAATTGGCACGGGATTTTGCTCCGACACCCGATACTGCGCCCGACGCAACAGCACATTGCCGCTCTGCCGCCCCTGAAGCCGTCCCAGGAAACGTCCGTTTTCGGTAAAAAACGCCAAATTCACATTATTTTCACCGCAAAATCCCAACAAAAACGGCGATACCAGCACATTCCCGAAACAGAAAATATGCCCGATGGAATGCACCGGCAACTGCGCCACCTTCTTACGCTCCTGCTCCACCACCAGCGTCTCCCGCTCCTTATGCAGATAGCTGCCTTGGGTGGTGATATAGAGTGTGTTTTGCAGTTTGCGCATGTAGAACTCCTTAAGGTTTGACAGCAGTTTTGTTTTGAACCGGCTTGTCAATTTAGACTGTCTAAAAAATCATACTTGTAGATAGCTTGAAATAAAAAGCAAATAATCCATCAATATACATGCCTAAATACACACTACGATTTTTAATCAATTTTTATATTGCAATTTTTCGCAATACATTCTCCAAATGGAGTTAATGGCTTAATTAACGCGTCAAATTCAGAAACATCTATTTTCATAAATTCAATAAACTCAATAAGATCTGGGAAGTCAGTTTTTATATTTTCTGTTTTATAATTATTTACGCCTAGAGAATCACCCAAAAGTTTTAACGTATTAATCTTATAAGATTTATCAGAAAAAACCATATTATTCAAAGCGAGTAAATCAATATTTACAGGGGAAGAAATATTCTCCATAAAGAATTTTGAAATACCGTTTATATATTTCTTGTAAAGTTCCTTTGCCTGTTGTATTAAATTAGTTTGGGATTCTTTTGAATTAACATTACTAACAATCTTTTGATAAACGTTAAAAAAATCACTATAAAACTCTCCATCATCATGCTGAACCGAAACATAAAGAGGCTTTCTAAGGCATTTGATGAAACACAAGAAAAACACCTGATCCTTGTTTAAGTATTTTAGATATGATATAGCTTGATTGATTAAATAATCATTATTATTACTACTTAGTTTATCCATTAACAAATTTGCCAATACCTCATTTAATGAAATATCATTCTTTGTCCCAACTTGGTTAACCATTTCACTAATTAAACTTTGTACTTCAGAAGAAGCAAATCTTTTCTCCATTTCTTCATCAATTCGACCACTTACAGCCTCATCGACAGTTGAATTTAGCTTTTCATGGAATTTAAATGCTAAATCTGCAATGGCTCTATATGATTCAGATCTTGCATTTTCTATCAAGCTAGGTAACTTATCAGAAAATAGTTCCTCAAATAGATTTTGAATTTCAGAAACTGAAAGCCCAATATTTATATTACCAGTGATGTCTCCTTGATTTTGTAAAGATACAGAATTTTCACCCTGAGATAATGTTAATTTTTTTCCCAAAACCATTTTTTAATCCTTTTTGTTTATTTGATTAATATTTATGTTGCCATTAATTTTTCCAGAATTTTGAATATTTTGTATATTATCTCCATTTAAATTAGCACTTATATTATTTTTAACAAATCTATCTCTCATGTAACTAGCTCCAAATAATAACGACAAAGCACCAAATATCATGGACCAGCTATTAGGATTCAATCCCAGAAAAGACTTATCAAAAATATTTGTAATAAAAGCCAAAAGCAACCAAACAATAACGAAAAATATTTTCATATATTCTCCTAAAAATACCAATAAATCAAAAGCATTTACCAAACAACTCCGCTACATACCCCACACTCCTATCCCGTTTCCCCAGCAACTCCGGCTGGCAAATCTCCACCAGCGAGCAGGCTTTGCAGCGTTTGCCGTAGTCGGGCGGCGGAGTTTGTCCGCTGTTTAGAAGTTCGCGCACGGCGGCGATGGTGGCGAGAGTTTGGGTGCGTAGGTCGTCTGAAAACACGACGGGGATACGGTGGCGGGTTTGCATATACCACAGCGCGCCATCAGAGACGATTTGCCCCGTCATTTCTTCCAGGCACAAGCCTTGGGCGCAAAGCTGGATTTCGTCCATCGGGTCGGGTTTGGGCTTGCCACGTTTGTATTCCACGGGTTTCAGACGGCCTGTTTTTGTATCCACTTCCACCAAATCCAACACGCCGCTGATGCCCAGCTTCTCCGCCGACACATGCACCGTCCGCTCAAAGCGCACGCCCTTGCGCGTTTCCGGCTCGCCCGAATCCACCCGCTCATGCAGCGCCTTTCCCTGCGCGGTCAAATAGTTCTCCGCCCACGCCTGCTCGTTGTGAATCAACGCGCATTGGCGCGGACAAAAGGCGTAGTGTTGCAGGGCGGAAAGGGGAATCAGACGCGTGTCCTGATTGTCCCCTTGGCTTTCGGTTGAAAGTGCGGTCATTTTTTTAAATATTTTAGAAGCCGTCGATTTCTTGCGGAGTTAAACCATCAAGTTTTTCCAGTTCATAGCTACCATCGGCATTCACTTTCAGGCTGCCATGCACTTTAGCGGAAGAGTATTGTCCTGATTTGCTGTTGTGCTCCCACCAGATGAGTTTCAACACCTGCATGCTGCCTTCGGGGCGGGCGGATGATGCGTCGCCTTCAAAGAGTTTGGTGAGTACGGCTTTGATTTTTTCGGCATCGTCGTCTGAAAAGCCGGTGCGCTCGGCAAGCTGCGGCGACATCGCACCAAAGGCAATGTACACGCCGTGATCGACGCGGTGTTTCATGCCCATGGTGTCGGAGCTTTTTTTCGTGCCATCGCCTTCGCCGCTGACGCTTTTGGTGATTTGGGTGCTGGTAATGTTTATCGGCTCAACGCTGAATGCGGATTGAATGGTAACGGGGCCGCGCACGGCGATGGATATGCCGCTGCTGCCGTCGCCGCTGAATGCAAAGACTTGTCCGAAGCTACGTACGTCCAGCCATTTTTCACAGGCTTTCTTGGCGGTATCATCTTTGTTGGCTTTTTTGGCGTTAAAGGCATCCGCACCCAAGCCGACATCTTTGTCTTTAGCACGGTTGGCTAGGCTGGTCATGCCATCGGTTTTCTTTTCGTCCGATTGTACAAAAATGCTCTCGCCACCGTCTTGCAGGCGGTCGCGGATTTTACGTTTCAAGCACACATCGGTCATTTCGCCGAAACCTTGGAAATCAGCACGCGGGCGGTTGCCGTTTAAAGGGTCGCCGTTAGGGTTGGCGTTGGTTACTTTCAGAATGAGGGCGAAGTCGATTTTTTTGGTTAAGCTCATTTTGGTTTTCCTTTAAGTTGGATTATTCATCAGTTTTGGATTTGTTGGCGGAAAGCTCGGCAATACGGCGGGCTATTTCCATTTTTTGGCAGTGATAGCCCAAAAGAAATTCACCGCTTAATTTGTCGTCTCGGGTGAAATCATTGACTTCAAATAACTCGACAATTTCACTAATGGCGTCTTTATAGAAATCTTTTCCTTGACTCGTTAAATAATTTCTATACGGTACCAACTTCTCACTTTCAAGATTTCTCCATGTGCTATATGGTCTTTGTGCAAATTGCTGGAAATAACGTTCTGCATTAGTTGCTCGAGTCGGTGTTTTTTTGCCATTCTGCAAATATAAGGCATACCACTCCATGCTTTCTGCTTGTGCAATTAATCGACCATACAAATAATCGCGCGAGCGGTTTTTAGTATCTAAACTCATAGAATATCTCCGTTGTAATGTATATTTACGGGCGTACCAACCTTTGTATAAGGCACAGGCGACGCCGATGTTTCTTTGCCAATTTTCAGAGCGGATTTTTTCTCCGTCTTCGGGGCGATGATTTGCAAAAGGATTACAGGCTACCTGAAAACTTTTTTGCACCAAGTCATAAGGGATCTGCACCGATTTACCACCTGAAATCACAGGCAGAAGGCGGGCATAAAGCTGTCTTCTCGATTTTCTGTCCTTATCTCCAAACTCCGTCTTGGTTAACACTACTTCTGCAATACGTTCTAAGGACGGTGCAGCAAAAATCCAAGAGGATTTATATTTTTGATACCAAGCAAAATCATCCTGCCATTCGTCTAAATCTCGGAAATAATCATCCCTTAATTTCTCTTGATAAAATGTCAAAGACATTCTGCCACCCGTTTTCGATGGCTCATCAACCATTAATAAAGAAATCTGCTCATTAGCTGCCAGCTTTTCTTTATAGCCATGGAATTTTTTCTTTAATTGTTCCACAGTTTTTAGACCAAGATCAGCTGAATGATCAATATTATCTTTCGCAAATAAAGAAGTATAAACGACATCGTCTTGATAAAGATCTGATAGAAGTTTATCTTCATCCGATATGCAATTGCTCGACCAAGCTAAAATTACTTGCTTACCATTTCGTATTCCTTGTCGATTAATCATCCATTTCAATACGCTAAATGCCTTCTGTGAAGCATTTTTTCCTAGTATCACAGCCTGACTGCCTAATTCTGATTTAGCTCCATTATCTTTATCACCATAAAATCTTCCTCTAAAGGTAAATCCGGTATCATCGTTAGCTGAAACCAATTTGGCATTACCGTTTATTTTCGGATAGGCTTCAGTCGGATAATCTAAATCTCCGGTAATACAACATAAAGATTTATGGCGACCTTTTTGTATCAGACTTTCTTGATACTCAATCCACTGATTCTGTATCCGCGGCTTATTCCATAGATCAGAATGTAGATCGTTAGGTATTTCAACAGCCCATATAACAGTCAAGCTAAAAGGATCATTTTTTCCAGACGACAATATATTGTCTTTGAAAGAAAAAATCTGTTTCGCTAACAAATCTTCAATCAATGAGCCTTTTTGAATATATTGCAAAACAATTTTTAATTCTGGTAGGTTACTAAATTGAACCCAATTGAATAATTGTTCTTCATAAGCTATAAAACTTTCCTTATATTCTTGCTTTTGTTTATCTAGAAATTGTCGCTTCTTATCTTCTGAGCCTACTAAAAATTCTTGCCATTTTTTTCCGCCTTTTTGTGGAGCTCTCTTCTTTGCCACTTCGCTAATATATTCAATAGTCAGATATTTTTCTGCCGTTTTAGCAATATATTTCAAACTATCATGAAGTGCACTAGGAGCTATTGTTGAACCTGCTTTATTTAATACGTTTTCAGGTGCCTGAATAGGTAATTGTCTTTTAATTGATTCTGCATGAACAAGCTCCGCTTTGTCATTTAAAACTACTCTTAAGTGAACCGCTTTAGACATATGAAACGGCAATGCCAAGTCTTCATCATCCAAACCTTGTTCTTGGACATATTCATACGTCTGATAAAGTTTCTGCATCCAGCTCATAACCCCAGCTCCTTGGCTTCATCTTCCACCAGTTCCACATTCTCGCCGCGCTTAAACGGTTTTTCAGGCTTCATTTTACGGATAAATCGAGTTTTTAGACGACCTTCTGTGTCATTGATGCTTGGAAATTCAATCACACCATTTTGCATATTCGCCATCCAAAAACGACTGACCAATTCAGGCTTTCCAGTTTCTTCGGGATAGCCGAAACTATGGAACATCAGGCCAAAATCTAAATTATCGATTTCATCGTAAAACCCTTCGCCTTCGCCGAAAGTGCATGGCTCGACATAGCCTTGGCAATCGCGCGTGCCAAGAAAAATATCCTGCCGCCCGCCACGTTCCAACATTCTTCTGGCAATGGCGATATGTTTGCCGAAATTGCGGTCGCCTGCCAATTCTTCCCAATGATCATTCCATTCAAAATGGGCTTCTACTTGGTATTCCACGTCCTGCAAAAAGGTGTAAATCGCCAAAGTATTGCCGCCGTTCCAATCCAGTGGCTTGGTGGACTTGCTTTGGGTGCGGATGGGTTTCATCACACGGATGCGGTCGATATACCAAATCAAGGTGGGTTTCCAATAGATGCTCTTAACGATGCCTTTAATGGCTTCGTATGTCGGCACTTGGTAGCTGAATTTTTCGCCGCCAATTTTGGTGACGGGGTCGGTAAACAAGGCTTGCCGCCCCCAGACACGGAAACTGAATTTATGGTTGTTATAGTCCATATTACTCCTTAAGATATATAGCAAGTCATTTCGCTTATCTTATCTAAAGACAAGCCGAATTCATTGTTGTAATGGCATTCATCTAGATAATAAATGCCCGAACCTTTAATGGTTTCATGCAGAGCTTTTTTCTCTTGTAACTTATTCCACACTTTTGGAAAGACGTTCACGCTGTAAGACTGGGCTTTTTTCTTTGCTTCACTCATCTCTTTTACATCCCACGCCCCACATAAAGTAGTGATGTATTCCTTGCCTTTACCATACGGCACAATCACGGAGCGGGTTGGAGCATCAATAACTTGGAAAATACGTCCTGCACTTTTAAAGGACTGCATAAGTAACGGATATAAATCACGCTTTCTCAAAATATCATTCTTGAAATAGCCTTTAAATTTTGCTCCGGCATTGAAGCAGTTATCGCTTAACCAGTGCAGTAAACCATCATTTTTGTCTTTTTCATTTATGAGATATACCATCTCATCGCTACGATTATAAAAATAAAGCTCAAAATATCGACTCATGGCTTTGGGCTGTAATATATCTTTTTCTTCAAACTCTCTGAAAATAGTTGCCGCTTTTTCCTTCCCAACTGCAATGTCAGGAAGTATCTGTGAGAAATCTGTCTCCTGTAAATTCAATACATAAACCAATCCTTTATCTACTTCTTTATGCCGGTTGCAACGCCCCGCCGCTTGGGCAATGCTGTCCAATCCGCCCAAAGCACGAATCACGCAAGCCATGGAAATATCCACGCCTGCTTCAATCAACTTGGTGCTGATGCAGATAACTGGTTCTTTGTTTTCTAGACGAGCTTTGATAGTGTCAAAAATCGCTTTGCGGTGCGCCGCGCATTGGTGGGTGCTTAAATGAAACAAGGCCTCTGGCGGCACATTCTGCTTTTGGCAATATTGATAAAGCTCCTGCGCCCATTTTTTTGTATTGACGATAAACAGGCAGCTTGGGGTCGTCTGAAATTGTTCCAGCAAAAATGTGCCTGCTTCTTCCACATTCCAACCGCCTGATTTTTCGTTGAATCGGATTTCTACGCGTGATAAATCAGCAAATAATTTATCTAAATCCTGATACTTGCCCATGATTTCAGCGTTTTCAGGCAATCTTAACAAACCACGTGCGGTAATGGCTCCCCTTTTATCTTCAGGAAAATTCTGCAAACCCAATTCGCCGAGCAAAGGCTGCGTCGCCGTACACAAAACCGCCGTGCTTTTACCGAATTTCGTTAGCCAATTTAATACGTTGCAAAACAGATGGACGCATTTCACCGGCAAAGTTTGAATTTCATCAAAAATCAAAACGCTATTGGTCATGGGGTGGATATGGCGCGCGCCGCGCGTACCGCCGCCGAACCACGCATCTAGAAACTGCACCATCGTGGTGAAGACAATGGGTTTATCCCAGTTTTCGCACAGCAGTTTGTCCTGCCAGCTTTGCTTTTCGGGTTCTAGATTAGAATGATGTTCCAGTACCCAATCTTCGCCAAGAATTTCGCGTACGACTTGGGCGTTTTGATCGATGATGGAAGTATAGGGAATGATGTAGATGATGCGATCTAGATTGTGCTTTTGCGCATGATGAAGGGCATAGCGCAGACTGGCCAATGTTTTACCGCCGCCGGTCGGCACTGTGAGTGTATAAATACCTTGAGGGTCGACCGCTCTTTTTAGACAGTCGCTGGAAATTCGACGGCGGATTTCGTCAATAGGATAACGGTTTTGAAAACCTGCTAATTTGGCTTCCACTTGATCAATCACCATTTGCCAATCAGGTTTTTCCGTCAAGCGACGGACTTCTTTTTGCGCTTCCCGTTCAAAATCCGAACTGTTGATACGATCGGCATCAATCAGGCAGCTGAATAAAAAGCGGGTCAGGCAGCCGAGATAGAATTCTTTAATTTTGTCATTAGTCGTTGAATCGGAAAGTATCAGTTTTACTGCTTTGAGCAGGTTGCGAATCAGGTTTTCTCCTGCCAATTCATGTGCTTTTTGCTGAACGACTTCATCGGCATTTTGCTCGCATTCTGCCAAATGCGTCAGTTCATCAGTTTTATTAAACCGCTCAATCCATTTCGGATTACCCTCTCCATCCAAACAGTCAATCAAGCCTTCACCGTGGTGTGATGCTATGCATAAACCCAGCATTTGTCCGAACAATTCGCCGATGCCCTGCTCTGCACCAATTTTTCTCAATTCGCGGTAAACCCATTGTGCACCGGCGGTGGAATGATCCACTTTACTGCCGTTCGGCGTACTTTCTTCATCATCCAAGTCAGGATTGAACAACCCAGTTTCATCGTGGATATATTTTTGGAATTTGTGAGAATATTTGCCGAAATCGTGCATGAGTCCGAGTAACTCGCCCTCCTGCTCCAAATCCAGCTTGGCTGCCAATAATTTGGCGATCTCGGAGGTTTCCGTCAGATGGGTTTGCAAAGATTGCGGTTGCCCGTCTGCTTTGCGGACATGGGCTATATAGTTGAAATTCACATCGATTCTCCAAATTCAAAACGCGCAAAATTTAACGAACAAGCTATATAAATTAGCTTGAAGTGTTGAAAAGTCGAAAATCTGTGGAATGAGGTCGTCTGAAAAGTTGTCAGCGGTCAAGCGCATAACGGTGGCTTGGGCAACGCTGTCTAAGCCTGCTTCGGCACGCATTACCAGCGGGAAATCCACATCCACACCGGCTTCAATTAATGAAGTGGCGATGACGCGGTAGGATTTACCGTTTTTCAGACGACCTCGGCTCTCATCGAACTTTTGGCTGCGGTGTTTGGCACACATTAGGATGGTTAGGTGGAACGTGCCGTCAAGATGTTTATCTTGCGCAGAATGGGCGTAGTATGATTGAGTTTGAATATAGCAAGAAGAAGTTTCGTCCATATTTTAATCCTTAAAATATACGTTAAACATGAATTTTTTATTATAGTAATTGTCTAAGTCAAATTTATATAACATTAAGATTAAAATGACAATAGCAATTCTAAAATTGTTTGAAGTTTATGAATTTCACTCCAAAATTATCCGTTTTAGTCAATAAAGAATACGAACACATACCCATTTTTGATTATTCTCTCTTTCTTCCTCTCGGCGTAAAATCCTTATATATAACTCAACTATTTTTCCTTTCTTTTATGGAGCTGATTATGTCCTATCAAGATTTAACTTTAGGTGAAATTGCCACCAAATTACCTCGTTCAACTTCTCTATTTTTAAAATTAGGGTTGGATTTCTGCTGTGGTGGAAAACAAACTTTAGCTGCTGCAGCGCAAGCTAAAGGATTAGATGTAAGCGTGATTGAAGCTTCTCTTGCTGTAATTGCGGAACAGCCAAGTGAATCAACCCGTAACTGGTCTGAAGCTCCGTTAGCGGAAATTGTTGATTTTATTATTCCGCGTTATCACAACACGCACCGTGAGCAATTACCGGATCTGATTATGATGGCGGAAAAAGTAGAAAGCGTACATCAAGATCATCCTAACTGCCCGAAAGGTTTAGCTTATATTGTGCGTAAAGTTTATGATGATTTAACAAATCATATGATGAAAGAAGAGCAAGTGTTATTCCCATTGATTAAATCTGGTCGAGGCCCAATGGCTGCAATGCCAATTTCAGTGATGGAATCTGAGCATGATGAAGCCGGCCGAGATTTAGAGGATATTCAAAAATTAACGAATAACCTTACTCCGCCAGAAGGTGCTTGCAATACTTGGCTTACGCTTTATGCGGGTTTAAAAACCTTCTCGGCAGATTTAATGGAGCATGTCCATTTAGAAAACAATATTCTCTTCCCAAGAGCATTACGTGGTGATGCGCCATAATAAACTTTGATACAAGCGGTTAAATTTTTCGATTTTTTTGCAAAAAATGAAAAGAATTTGACCGCTTGCTTTCCTTATTTTATTTCCTTTCTCCTCACTCTTTCGTTGTAAATTAACGTAAATTCAAATCAGTTGCGAGCGATTTTCATTTCAATATCAGGTAATATACTCAGCCATTTTTAATTCTTTTTATTAAATTTGATAGGTTATTATGAAATTCAAACACAACATGATTTATACGGCATTATTTGCCCTTCCTGCTTTTGCATTTGCTAATGAAAGCGCAACAGATTTAGAACACGTTGATGTTACAGCTCAACTTGAAAAAGCCAAAGCGGCTGGCGATAAACAAAAAGAAATCGTCAATTTAAGTCTATTAGGTCGTCAAACTGCATTCAACTCACCTATTGCTGTCGTGAATTATGATGAAAAAGCATTTGCAGACAAAGCACCACGTAACGTGGTTGATGCGATTGCGAAAACTGATGCTTCAGTGATGAACTTCGGTGGCGAAACTAATACAATTTCTGGCGTTTATGTTCGTAACTTACAGCTAGATGCTCGCCAAATCAGTGTAAATGGCTTAGCTGGATTATACTCAACTTATAATACGCCAACCGCCGGCGTTGCTGCAGCACAGTTAATTAAAGGGGCATCTACTGCAACGACAGGGATGGATCCTGAAGGCTCTGCAGGCGCTTCAATGAATGTTGAAACCAAACGCGCAACCGATGAAGATATCAATAAAATTGGTTTTGGTTGGTATAGCAATAATCGTTTACAAGAAACCTTCGATTTTGGTCGTCGTTTTGGACAAAACAAAGAATGGGGCGTACGCGTTAGCGGGAAATATCGTGATGGCGATACCGCACGTAATCATTATGATGAATTAGCTAAAGAATTAGCGATTGGCGCGGATTATCGTGGTGATAAATTACGTGTTGGCGTAGATTACATGATCAATAAACGTGATACCAATGGTGGTCGTGCACGTTTGCAAGACTTGCAAAACTTAAGCTATACCGTACCTTCTGCCCCTAATGGCAAAACTAACTTAAACCCAGCATGGATTGGTCAAACAACGCGTGATGAAACTGTGATGGGAACCTTTGAATATGATTTACCATACAACATGATGCTTTCAGGTGGTTTAGGTCATATGGAATCAAGATACGATGGTGCATTTGGTCAAATCACTTCAATTAAACAAAATGGTAATTTTGATGTAACGGGTATTCGTGGCTTTGATTTCCGCACCCGCACAACCAGTGGCAACCTGAAATTACAAGGTGAATTAGCTACGGGCCTAGTTTCTCACAACTGGAACCTTTCTTATGATCAAGTGGTTCGTCAACGTGACCACGATAATAGTGCAAAAACCAATGGTCGTATTTCTGGCGGTTCTATTTATTCACCAACTTTTGGCAATCTTGCTTCAAGCTTTAGTTTAGCGCCAACCACTCAAAACACCGACAGCAAACTTACCGCTCGCAGCTTTGCGTTTGCTGACACACTTGGTTTTATAGAAGATAGCCTTCGCTTAACCCTGGGTGGACGTTTCCAATGGATTAAGCAATTAGACAAAACTGATGGCACAAAATTAACAGCTAACCGTTTCAGCCCAATGGTGGCATTAGCATATAGTGTAAATCCAGATACCGTTTTCTACAGTAACTATTTAGAAGATTTAGAACCAGGTAATGCCGATCCAGAAACTGGGGAAATGAATAGCCCACGCGTGAGTAAACAACTTGAAGTCGGTGTACGTAAAAACTGGGATGAATGGCTAACCACCACTTTAAGCGTTTATGAAATCCGTCGTCCAGGCATCATTCGTGGTAATACCAAGGCGATGAAATCACTGGCAGGTAAAGAACACGGAAAAGAACGTAATCGTGGCGTAGAATTCAATGCCTATGCAAGCTTGTTAAACAATAGCCTACGTCCATCTATCGGCATGGCATATAACCAAGCGAAAGTATTTGATTTCCCAACCTTTAAAGACACGATTATTAACGGTGTACAAGTAACCAGCCCACGCTGGATTGCGAAATCTGCTATTGAATGGGATCCTGCATTTGTACCAAACTTAACCTTAAATGCAGCACTACAATACTACGGTAGCTCTTACCAAGATACAGCTGCAAACTACAAATTGCCTTCTTACACCACTGTAGATTTCGGCGCAAAATATGTAGTAAAAATGGGTGATAAACAAAGCCTAACTTTCCGTGGTGGCGTTGAAAATGCCTTCAACAAACACTACTGGCAAGTTCAACGTGGACAATATGACCGCAGCTTTGCGGTGTTAGGTATGCCACGTACTTACTGGGCAAATATGGAATATTCATTCTAAACATAAAAAAACAAGCGGTCTCATTTTGGTAAATTTTTACGAAAATTCGACCGCTTGCATCGTAATCAAGAAGGTGTGCCTCGCGCGCACCTTTTGTCATAGAGATTTTATCTAACATTCTACCATTCATGAATTGGCAAACTGAACTCAACCAAAGTTTTTCTTGGCTGATAATGGCGCTTATTTATGCCTCATGTGGGCTAGTGATTAGCGCTTATCTAATCCGCCAAACACCCTTCGGGCAGAAATTCTGGCATATTACCCGCCCTTGTTGGCAAAAAGCTAATCAACCTAAAGCCATCGTCTTGGCATTATTACTTCTCTTAATGGTGTTACTTGAAGTGCGCATTAGCGTGCTTAATTCTTTTTTTTACAACGGATTATATAAATCCTTGCAAGACAAAGATGCCAGTGCCTTTTGGTTCTTTGCGGGCATCAATGCACTTTTAGTCATCACTAAAATCATTCACTCTATTCTCAACTATTTTCTGACCCAAATGGTTGAAATTCGATGGCTGGAAAGTTTAAATAAAGAGATGTTATTGCGTTGGTTAAACAACAAAAATTACTTTCGTGTTCAATATGAGAAAGAATTACCAGATAACATCGACCAACGTATTGAACAAGATGCCACAGCATTCATTTCAGGAACCATTGAAATGGTGCGCGGTGTCGTTAATTCGGTGGTTGCGACAATTGAATTTACCATTATTCTTTGGGGGCTTTCAGGTATTCTTCCGCTATTTGGCCTTGAAATACCAAAAGGCGTCGTGTTCTTTATCTATCTTTTTATTTTGATTGCTACTACCTTGTCAATTTGGATTGGTCGCCCACTGATCAATCTCAACTTTAATAAAGAAAAACTACAAGGGGATTATCGTTATTCTCTGATTCGTGTTCAAGATAACGCTGAAAGTATCGCGTTTTATTCAGGCGAAGAGAAAGAACAGACGCATTTGCAACATAAATTTGAGGCAATTATTCAAAATCGTTGGAAAATTGTGCGCAAAATGTTGGGATTAGATGGATTTAATACTGGGGTCACGCAAATCGCAATGATCCTGCCGCTGATGCTACAAGCGCCGCGCTTCTTTGCAGGTAGTGCCAGCCTTGGGGATATGCACCAAACGGTTCAATCATTTAACCGTTTAATGCGCGCGCTCTCATTTTTCCGCCTGTTTTATGAGGAATTTACCCTTTATCAAGCCAGGTTAAATCGTCTTTATGGCTTTTTTACAACCTTAGATAACCTAGATGCACTACCAGAAAAGAAACCTATGCCTTGTGCAAATGGCTTCCATCTTAAAAATTTTGGGTTAAAAGATGTTGAAGGTAAAGTGCTACTACAAGATATCAATATTGAGTTACAAGCAGGAGATGCATTGCTGATTCAAGGCGCCTCAGGTGCCGGTAAAACGACCTTGTTAAAGGCACTTGCAGGTATCTACCCGTTTGAAACGTTTGGTGAGGCTGAACATACTTGTACTGATTCGCAATTGTTCTTACCTCAGCGACCTTATATGCCACAAGGCACCTTACGTGAGGCAATTTGCTACCCTCACCTTGAAGCAACTGATTTTGAAATTAAGCAAGCGATGGAAGTGTGTGCATTAGATAAATATACACACGCACTTGATATCGAGACTGATTGGCAAGCAACACTCTCTCCCGGTGAATTACAACGTGTTGCGTTCGTGCGTATTATTCTAGCGAAACCTAAATTGATTTTCCTAGATGAAACCACTTCTGCCTTAGATGAACCAACTGAGGCGGTGCTTTATCGAACCGTAAAACATTGGTTGCCGGAGAGTATTATCATCAGTGTTGGTCATCGTGGTACCTTACAAAGTTTCCATAATAAACAGCTCATGTTAGGTAAGCCTCGTTATGAATGCGCTTATGCGATTTAGTTTTTACAAGCGGTCAAATTTTTTCGACCGCTTGCAAATTTATACTAGATTTTTGGTTGTTTTTTTGGCATAATTTCGCCCGTTTTTCGTCTATCTAATAGACGTTAAACAGGATTTATTTTTTAACACTAAAACACACACATATCATCAGCTAGAGATTGGGGTGCGAGAAATCGTTGATTTTCTAGGATATGTGGAGGCTAAACCCCGTCTTGTCTTTCATAAGTGGCAAGGCAAACAACATAAAAGGAAAATTCTTATGGCACAAGTTTCTATGCGCGATATGCTTAACGCGGGCGTTCACTATGGTCACCAAACTCGTTACTGGAACCCAAAAATGAAACCATTCATTTTCGGTGCGCGTAACGGTGTTCACGTAATCAACTTAGAAAAAACTTTACCATTATTCAACGAAGCATTAGCTGAGTTAACTCGCATTTCAAGCAACAACGGTAAAGTATTATTCGTTGGTACAAAACGTGCAGCATCTGAAGCAGTTAAAGCAGCAGCAGTAGAATGCCAACAATTCTACGTTAACCACCGTTGGTTAGGTGGTATGTTGACTAACTGGAAAACTGTTCGTCAATCAATCAAACGTTTAAAAGATTTAGAAGCTCAAACTCAAGACGGTACTTTTGACAAAATCACTAAAAAAGAAGCGTTAATGCGTACCCGTGAGTTAGAAAAATTAGAGTTAAGCTTAGGCGGTATCAAAGATATGAACGGCTTACCTGATGCAATTTTTGTAATCGGTGCAGACCACGAACATATCGCAATCAAAGAAGCAAACAACTTAGGTATTCCTGTATTTGCTATCGTTGATACCAACTCTACACCGGATGGCGTAAACTACATCATTCCTGGTAACGATGACGCAACTCGTGCGATCCAACTTTACTTAGATTCAGCTGTAGCTGCAATCAAAGAAGGTAAAGGTTCAAACGTTGAAGCTGAATTAGCAGCTGAATAATTCTGAGGCTTTAGCCCTTCATTTACCAAAAACAGGGGCAAAATATCGTCCCTGTTTTCTTATCTAAATTTATTCTGAGGATATTAAAATGGCTGAAATTACAGCATCATTAGTAAAAGAACTTCGTGAGCGTACTGGCGCTGGCATGATGGAATGTAAAAAAGCGTTAGTAGAAGCAAACGGTGATATCGAATTAGCAATCGACAACATGCGTAAATCAGGTCAAGCTAAAGCAGCTAAAAAAGCTGGTCGTGTAGCAGCTGAAGGCGTAATCGTTGCACGCGTTGGCGCAGGTTTCGGCGTATTAGTTGAAATGAACTGTGAAACTGACTTCGTAGCAAAAGATGCTGGCTTCTTAGGCTTAGCAAACGAAGTTGTTGATTTTGCTGCAGCAAACAAAGGCACCACTATCGATGCATTAAAAGCACAATTTGAAGAAAAACGTGCTGCATTAGTAGCAAAAATCGGTGAAAACATGGATATCCGCCGTGTTCAATACTTAGAAGGCCAAGTAATCGCACAATACTTACACGGTGCAAAAATCGGTGTATTAGTTGCTGGTGAAGGTTCTGAAGATGAATTGAAAAAAGTTGCAATGCACGTTGCTGCTTCTAAACCAGAATTCGTTAACCCAGAAGATGTTTCTGCAGATGTAGTAGAACACGAACGTCAAATCCAAATTGACATCGCAATCAACTCTGGTAAACCAAAAGAAATCGCAGAAAAAATGGTTGAAGGCCGTATGAAGAAATTCACCGGTGAAGTTTCATTAACCGGTCAAGCATTTGTAATGGATCCTTCACAATCTGTAGGTGACTACTTAAAATCTGTAAATACTAAAGTTTCTAACTTCATCCGTTTAGAAGTTGGTGAAGGTATCGAGAAAGTTGAAGAAGATTTCGCAGCAGAAGTTGCAAAAATCACTGGCGGTAACGCTTAATTTTCTCTAGAGAATACAAAAAAGCAGATCATTGTGATCTGCTTTTTTATTTTGCTTTTTCTCCACCTCTACTACAAGCAGCTCGGTCTATTAGGCTAGCTTGAAAACTAGAAACTACCGATACAAATCTAGCAATGGTGAGGAAAATGGCGTCCAATAAACACCTTTCAGCCCACTTTCTACTAATCGGTCATTTAACCAAGTATTGCAAGTATTAAATAAATGATAACGCCCTTTCGCTTCGTAAAAAGCATCATTAGACTGATAATGAATACCTTTAAGTAAGATAGTTTTCCCATCTTCTTGCTTAAAACTCTCCGATAGCAATTTTGTTAACCGTTGATATTGCTCAGAAGTAGCAGAAAATTTCACGATATAATCATCTTCTTTTGGTTCAAAGTTATAATATGTGATATGAATCAGTGTGCGATTTAACCCACTTAATGCCCCAAGTGCATTAGATACACTTAAATCTTTCCATTCTGGCGTGTACAAATAAAAATTACGCTCCCCCCATCCTAACCCGACATAGGCTACATTGGCATCATCAGTAATAGTATCGACTGGATTTACAACACTAGTCCAATCAAAAATCTCATTTTTCAAGGGCATAACCACATCAGTATGAACGCCATTACTGACTAAAAATAGCGTAATTTCCCCTTTTGGCTGCGCCTGATTAACCGGTAACGAAGCGAAAATCCAAGCGGCTAAAAGATAAGAGAAAACAAAAAGTAGAAAGATTAGCAGCCACTTACCGATTTTTTTAAGCAATTTAGTTAAAAAACACATTATTTAGGTTTTATAAAAAATTAACGATTTCATCTTGTTATTCTCCATCAAATTAGCCATTTTTTCATTAAATTTTACCTAGTTGCTATTCAATTTACTTAGTTTCTCCTATTAGCAAAAATGACTATTTAATAGTAGCAGAAATGAATTGTATCGGTATAATATGTAGGCTAATAAATCTATTCATTAACTAAGGAATTAACATGAAAAAAATCTCCACATTTGCTTTAGTCGCAATGATTTCATCAGCAACCTTTGCCGCATCAACATCAACTCAAGAAGATAAATCAGAAAATGCTGCTCTGCCAACGATTTATCTCTCTGTTTTCGATAAAACACAAGATCCATCTCCAGATTTAAACAAAAAAGAACTCTCTCGTTCAAATAAAAATGAGCAAATCTGCTGGGTGGCAACGGGCACATTTGCAGAACAAGAAACCGTAAAAGAAATATTCCACTCGCCAGCAAAAATGAAATTTACCATAAACAACATTGAGGGCGCTAAAGTAGTTTCATCATCAGATAAAAAAGTTCATACCATCACCTATACTCGCCCAACAATAGAAAACGGTAAATATATGATGAACTGTTGGTTATTAGACAATCAAGATCCTATCGGTAAATATGTTCTTACCGTTAAAATTGGTGAAAAAGAATTAGAAAAACAAGTTTTCTACGTTAAAAAATAATTTTTCATCTTAAAATGACCATGTTTCTGGAATATGCCTTCTCTAACATGGTCATATTCTATTTTGCTTTACCAGTAACAGCTATATAAATAATCTCAAGCGGTTATTTTCTTTTATTCTTTTACTAAATTCACTCTTTCGCTAATATCCTTTAAGTTAGAATATTGTTCAACTAATCTCGGGACATCATCTAAGCTCATCGCAAACATCCATAGATAAGTGCTAACTGAATAAATATGCCCAGCATTTACATTGCCTTGAATCGCCATCCATGAAAAAGCAAATCCAAAAAGTATACTCATGGCAATGCCAACAGCTAAATACCCGATTGCCTCTCGATTAGAAATCAATATCCGAAAACGTGCCATTAAATCATAATGCCGCCAAAGCTGATTAGATTTTCCTTCCTTAATAAAGTAATTATCTTTTTCTAATCGATTATTTAAACGAAAGTAAAGTGATTCACTCATTGCTACAAAACTAGGGAGTAACCAACTAAACAATGCCAAAATAATTAAAGCCAATACACCTGCCCAGAACTCTAAAACAAGTAACATTACACAAGCACCCAAAATAGAAGCAATAGACGTTGCTGCAATTGGTAAATGTTCTTCAAAGAAATTAACAAATTCTCTAGACAGCGCTACCCGAGCAGTAATTGCCGAATGTAATATTTGCTTTTCTCGTTGTTCTAATACTACAGGAACAGCAATTTGAGTATAGATTTTTGTAAAAGTGCGGGTATCTACTGCCCGCCGTAATGCACCTATCATCCACATCAATAGCACAACTAAACCATACATTAATGATTGAAAAATATTGCCGTCTATAACCGCATTAATAACCCATCCACCAAAAACTGGATAAATCATTAATAATAGATTTTCTGCTCCAACTAAGCCCAAAGTCACCAATAATTTTCTTTGATGAGTTTTAGCTATATTTGTTAACATTCTCCACATAACGCCATAAAAGTCCTAAAAATTACTAATCCAAAAAGTCTAATCCATTTGAAAATCAAAAACAAGTAAATTTTAAGACTATTTATTTGATTATATAAACATGCTACAATTTTATTGAATACAAAAAGAGTAAGGAATGTTAATGTATAGTTTTGATCTTATCGGGAAACATATTGGGGAAATAGATGCTGTAATGGACAGTTGGATTAGCGAATTAGGACTAAGCTATGCACATTTTGCTGTACTCTATACGCTTGCTTCTACCCCTAATCAGCAATGTACACAAAAGGAAATTTGCGATATTCACTACCTCCCAAAACAAACTGTATTTAATATTTGTAAAGATTATCGAGAAAGAGGCTGGATTGAATTTAAAATAAGTGAAACAGACAAACGTGAACGAATCATGTGCTTAACTGATTCAGGTAAAATACAAGCTGAACCTGTCATGCAGAATACTAATCTATTGTGTGATAATGCACTAGCAACTTTTGGTGAAGAAAAAACGACCCAATTATTTACGCTAATGCATGAATTTAGCCAAATCTGCCAAAGTGAAATACTACGCTTAAAGAAAGATAATAAAAAAAGCCATGTATAGATTGTGAAAATCTAAAACATGGCAGTTGTAATGGTAGAAATTATTTCCCAACATAGAAAACTTGTTTTTCCAATTCATGTTTACCAATTTTCACAGTAAGAACATATTTACCAATCGGATCTTGCGGCTCAAATTCCCAACAATTTGACATTGTATTCGGAGTCTTTCTTGGATTAGTATAAGTAACTGAATTGACTTTTTTATCTGGAGATGAAACCAATTTGGCGTTTTTCAAATCATCTGTAGACAATTCATGTATTCCTTCAGCTTCAAGAGTTTCAGTGACAATTTCCTGCTCATCAAATATCCCTGTCGCCACCCAGCACACTAACTCATTTTTATTTGAACGAGAAATTTCTTTTTTATGTAAATCTGGAGAGGGATTTTGTCTTTTATCAAAAACGGAGAGGATAATCTCTGGAGTGTCTCTTGACATCGCTGATACTTCTGTAACAAATGTCGCTGATAAAACGGTTGTGATCAAAGCCAATATTAAATTCTTTTTCATGCTCATTCCTTAATCAATAAATTCCTTTTGCAAATTTTAAGAAAAAAATAACCGCTTGCAATAAACTGCAAACGGTTATTTCAAGTTAACCCAATAGCTGTTTTGCAGCTTCTACAACAACAGAAACTGCTTTTTCTTCAGTTTCTTTCATTGTCGCTTCATTTGGGATTTCTTGCTGAGTACGGTTAACAATCACGCCTGCAACCATACCCGCTTTTAAGCCTAAAGCCGCACACATCGTAAATAAAGTTGCAGACTCCATTTCGTAGTTCATTACGTTGAGATCTTGCCACAGTTTTAACAAGCCTTGATAGTCTTTATAAACTTTACCACTATAAGTGTCATAACGTTCTTGACCTGGGTAGAATGTATCTGATGATGCTGTAATACCAACATAAGGCGTTACGCCTTTTTGTTTTGCTGCTTGGTAGAGTGCCGTTGTACATTCAAAGTTTGCCGCCGCTGGATACGCTAATGGGGCAAAATGTTGACTTGCACCATCTAAACGAACTGAAGCAGTAGTGATTAAAATATCCCCTACGTTAATATGCGGTTGAATGGCACCAGTAGTTCCAATACGTAAGAAAGTACGAACACCTAGTTGAGCCAATTCTTCCACACAAATTGAGGTTGAAGGCCCACCAATACCCGTTGAGCAAACCACAATCGGCTGACCATTGATATAACCTAACCAAGAGTTATATTCACGAGTGCTCGCTAAAAATTCAGGATTATCTAATTGTTTAGCAATGCGCTCGCTACGAGCTGGATCTCCAGGAACAATTGCTAATGTTGCACCTTTTAATTGCGCTTTAGTTAAATTAAGATGAAATACATCTGACATAGTCAATCTCCTTATTTTCGATCGATTAAAATTATTTCTTAGTAATTGCGCCTAAAATTCCACGCATAATCTGTTTAGTAACCTGATTACGTAAATTACGTCCTACTTGTTGGGCTACCTGACTTACCATTTGTTCCGCTAGCGATTGTTCTTTTTTCTTTTTGGTACCAAAAATTGAAGAAAGCATGCCACCTAAGAATCCTTCATCCTCTTCTTCCACTTTCTCTGCTGTTGCCACTTGTTGCTGACCATTTAATACTTCAAAAGCAGACTCATTATCAACATATTGGCTGTAATATGCATATAAATCATCTTGTTTTACTAAGGCATTTCGCTCTTCATTACTCAATGGTGCCAACTGACTTTTCGGTGGGTAAACCATAGCAATTTCTACTGGTGTTGGCATTCCTTTTTCATCTAAAATTGAGATAAGCGCTTCACCAACACCTAAAGTGGTAATCGCTTCTACAACATTCACGCCAGGGTTTGCACGGAATGTTTCGGCAGCGGATTTTACTGCTTTTTGATCGCGTGGAGTAAAGGCTCTTAACGCATGCTGAATACGGTTACCTAATTGACCTAATACTGATTCAGGTAAATCTAGCGGATTTTGTGTTACGAAATAAACACCCACACCTTTAGAACGAATTAAGCGAACAACTTGCTCAATTTTATCTACCAATACTTTTGGCGCACCGTCAAATAATAAATGCGCTTCATCAAAAAATAGTACAAATTTCGGTTTTTCTAAATCGCCTACTTCCGGCAACGTTTCGAATAACTCAGCCATAAACCAAAGCAAGAACGCACCATACATACGCGTAGAGTTCACTAATTTTTCTGAATTTAAAATATTGATAACGCCTTTGCCATCTCGGGTTTGTAACCAATCTTGCAAATTTAATGCTGGCTCGCCAAATAATTTCTCTGCACCTTCATTTTCAAGGGTTAATAATGCACGTTGAATCGCACCAATACTCGCGGCTGAAACATTGCCATATTCCACTTGGAACGCTTTAGCATTATCTGCAACAAACTTAAGCATTGATCGCAAATCTTTCAGATCGATGAGTAATAAGCCTTTATCATCAGCTACACGGAAAACTAAATTTAATAAACCTTCTTGTGTGTCATTTAAATTAAGTAAGCGAGAAAGCAACATCGGCCCCATTTCAGAAATCGTTGTTCTTAATGGGATACCTGTTTCACCAAATACATCCCAATAAGAGACTGGATAACCGCTTAAATAATCCTCTCCGCCTAAATTAAATTGGTTAATACGTTCTGCAACTTTTCCACTAAATCCGCCCGCTTGTGCAAGGCCTGAAAGGTCACCTTTCACATCTGCTAAAAAAACTGGTACGCCATCATCACTAAAAGCCTCTGCTAATTTGCGTAACGTGACTGTTTTACCCGTTCCTGTTGCACCAGTAATTAAACCATGACGGTTTGCCATTTTAGAATTTAATGAAATAATTTGCCCATTTTTACTTTGAGCGATGCCATAGTGTGCCATAATTGATTCTCTTGTAGTTTTAAAAGGCTATGCCTTTTTAATGCCATATTTAAAGCCGTTTTCCCACTGCTGTTGGTATTGATGCGTATGAGAAAGCGTATTGCGACAATAGTTCACACGCTGTTGATACATTGCCTCTTTTTGATAACGGAAAGATTTCCCTACCCGATAGCCGTCTAAATACCAATCATCTGGTTCACTGCATTGGGCAGTATTTAATCTGACCGTTGTTACCATATTTTCTGTTGTCGTATTAGGAACTCGTTTGGCTCGAGTTTTCTTTGATTTTTTCACCAGCGCATTTTGTTGCGGACTTTCTTTCAAAACAGGGACACCTTGACGCTCTTCTGGTTCGAATAACTTATCTAAGTTATTTAAATCTTCTAACACAGTATCCAAATTGGCTGTTCCACATGCACTAAGCAAGAAAGAGAACAAAATCCCTAAAATCCATCTTTTTCTAAGCATAAAGCGGTTATTAACGTTTGCGTTTATTTGGAGAATAACTTCTTGTCCGTGGTTGTGAAACTTTCGGTAAATGTAATAGCGCTTGGCTATCATACTGACTAACCGGAATGGCATGGCCAATATATTCTTCAATCGCCGGTAAGTTCACGGCATAACGTTCACAAGCAAAACTAATTGAATGACCACTCTCGCCTGCTCGCCCTGTTCGCCCGATACGATGAACATAGTCTTCTCGATCATCTGGTAAATCGTAGTTAAATACATGAGTTACTTGCGGAATATGCAATCCGCGCGCAGCGACATCAGTTGCAACCAAAATATCAACATTGCCCGCGGTAAATCCTTCCAAGATCGCTACACGTTTTTTCTGAGGGATATCTCCCGTTAATAATCCAACACGATGCCCATCTGCTTGTAAATAACGCCAAATTTCTTCACATTTATGTTTCGTATTACTAAAAATAATACAACGTTCTGGCCATTCTTCTTCTAAAAGGGTTAGCAAAAGCGCCATTTTGTCTTCATTAGATGGATAAAATAATTCTTCTTTAATGCGATGCCCTGTGCGCTGCAATGGTTCGACTTCAACATATTGCGCTTCATGCATATCTTCATAAGCTAACTCTCTAACTCTTGGTGAAAGTGTAGCTGAGAAAAGTAAAGTCAAACGCTGTTCCGGCTTCGGTGATTTACGCATTAAATAGCGGATATCTTTAATAAAACCTAAATCGAACATACGATCCGCTTCATCAAGCACAATAACTTGTACGCAATCAAGGTTAATAATCCCTTGTTTGACATAATCAATCATGCGTCCAGTTGTCCCTACTAAAATATCAACCCCTTGCGTAATCGTATTCACTTGCTGATCATACCCTTCCCCACCATAAGCAAGTGCTAATTGTAGCCCAGTATCACGTAGTAATTTTTCAGCATCATGCGCAATTTGAATACTCAGCTCACGAGTAGGCGACATAATTATCGCGCGCGGTTGATTGGCTTTTTTCTCAATAGGATGCGTTAATAAATAATGGACGGTGGCAATTAAAAATGCCATGGTTTTTCCCGTACCAGTTTGCGCTTGTCCTGCGACATCTTTGCCTAATAAAGTAATAGGCAATGTTTTCGCCTGAATCGGTGTGCAAAATTCAAAGCCGCTTTGATTCAGTGAAGCGACAATTTTTTCATGAATCGGTAAATCTGAAAAACGTGTTTCAGTGAGGTGTTTAGACATAAATATTTCCTCTTAATATCATTCTTGGAAAGATACCACAAAGCGCCACAGAAAGCGAAAAAAGCGGTCGAATTTGCAACATTTTTTGCAAATCAGACCGCTTTTTAAACGCTTTAGAAAGCCTGTTGTTATCCGCTTTTTAACTTATTCGGCAAAATAGTTTGAAAGAGCTCTCGACTTTTTAATGGCTGTGAGCCCAAATAAGGTTTTAATACCATTCGGGTAAACCGCTTTGCTGCTTGTTGTGTGGATTTCTCGCTAAAATCTAAGGCTTCAAAAGCCAATAAATCTTTACCTAAGAAACTCAAATTGTTCTGTAAAAGTGAAGCAATAAATCCTTCGTTTTCTCGAAATTGATACCACATATTCGCTAAAACAGGTTCGCCAGTCGCCGCACAATGCGTAAAATCAACGCCATAGCCTAACGCTTTTAACGTATGAAATTCGAAAGTTCGTAAAGTCGGTTCAAGTTGATTAGGTTGCACCGCTAAACTCGTTAAACATTGCAAATACTGCTGAAATAACTGCGGGTAAGGCGTTTGATTTTCTAGCACCCGAGTGAGCACTTCATTGACATAAAAACCACTATATAAAGCCATTGGCATCATCGGCAGTGTCATTGAAATAGCTTCCGCTTTGGTTAACGTTTTCAACTCGCCCTTTCCCGTCCAACGCAAAAGCAGAGGCGTAAAAGACTGCAATACGGCTTTTAACGGAGATTTCCCTCGTCTTGCCCCTTTAGCCAATAAAGTTAAACGCCCATGATGCTCCGTAAAGAAATCGACGAGCAAGCTACTTTCGCTATATTCTCGTCGATGCAACACAAAAGCACGTTCTAACGGAATGCTTTCATTCATACCAAGTTCCGATTCAGAGGGTACTATTCGTCCATGTAACCAAGGCTACGTAAAGCACGCTCATCATCTGCCCAACCAGATTTTACTTTTACCCAAAGTTCAAGGTGTACTTGAGCATCAAATAAACGTTCCATGTCTGCACGCGCTTCAATACCGATGGTTTTGATCTTCTGCCCTTTAGCACCAATCACCATTTTTTTCTGCCCTTCGCGCTCAACTAAAATCAAGCCGTTAATTTCATAAACACCACGCTCATTAACTTTGAATTGTTCAATTTCTACCGTCACAGAATAAGGTAATTCTTCTCCTGTAAAACGCATCAATTTTTCACGAATAATTTCCGATGCCATAAAGCGTTGGCTACGATCTGTTACATATTCTTCTGGGAAATGATGAACGCCTTCACGTAAAGAATCACGCACAATTTTTTGCAGAATATGAACGTTTTTACCACGTTGAGCTGAAATCGGCAGAATCTCAACAAAATCAAATTTTTGTGATAATTCGGTAATATGTGGCAATAATTCATCTTTTTCTTTTACATTGTCGATTTTGTTGATCGCTAACACAACAGGCGCTTTGGCTGCACGCAATTTGTTTAGTACCATTTCATCATCTTCAGTCCATTTGGTTCCTTCAACCACAAAGATAATCAAATCCACATCACCAATAGCAGAACTGGCTGCACGGTTCATTAAACGGTTAATTGCACGTTTTTCTTCAATATGTAACCCTGGCGTATCCACATAGATCGCTTGATAAGCGCCTTCAGTATGAATGCCGACAATACGGTGGCGAGTCGTTTGTGCTTTACGTGAAGTAATTGAGATCTTTTGCCCAAGGATTTTATTTAATAAGGTCGATTTCCCTACGTTAGGACGCCCAACAATGGCAATAAAGCCACAATAAGTTTTTTGATTTTCTGTCATTTTGTATTCCTATTCATTCAATTGCCCACTTAGTCGGGCAATTATGGATTATTTTTTCGTAATTGCCGCTAGCACTTGTTCCGCCGCATTTTGTTCCGCTTTACGGCGACTTGTCCCACTACCAATAAATAGCATATCAAGCTGGGTAACTTGGCAGCTTACTTTAAAAGTTTGATTATGCGCTTCGCCTTTAATATCAATCACTTCATAGATTGGCAAAGGCTGTTTCCGACTTTGTAAAAATTCTTGTAAACGCGTTTTAGGATCTTTCTGTGCTTCGCCCGGTTTAATTTCTGCAAGGAATCCCGCATACCAGTCATATACCTTCTGCATGGCTTGCTCAATTCCCTTATCAAGATAAATCGCAGCAATAATGGCTTCTACACAGTCCGCTAAAATGGACTCTCGACGATGGCCTCCACTTTTTAACTCGCCCGGCCCTAATTTTAGAAATTCTCCTAAGTTAAATTCACGCGCAATCATTGCTAAAGTGTGTTCACGCACTAAAGTCGCACGCATTCGGCTTAACTCGCCTTCATTAGCTTTTGGAAATTGGTCAAATAACGCTTTGCCGATAGCAAAATTCAGGATGGAGTCGCCCAAAAATTCAAGACGCTCATTATTTTTTGATGCCGCACTGCGGTGGGTTAAGGCTTGAGTGAGGTAATCAAGGGTTTCAAATTGATAACCCAATTTTTTCTGTAATCGTTCTAATTGCATAATTTTTTGGGATTTCCCAAGTTTTTGTTACAAAGGGCATTGCTTGCCCTTCAAAGGTTTAAAGCGGTCAGATTTGCAAAACATTTTGCAAATTTAACCGCTTGTTAATTATTGAATTGAGGTAAACATTCTCTCAAAACGTAAACCTTTCGGGAACTCATTTGGTTTTTTATCTAAACTTAACCAAATAAATGTCGCTTTACCTACAATATTTTTCTCTGGTACGAATCCCCAAAAACGGCTGTCTTCACTGTTATCGCGGTTATCGCCCATCACAAAATAATATCCTTCCGGCACCAACCATTCATTCGTTGGCTGGCCTTCTTGTTGGAAGAAGTAAGGCGCGTAATGGAATGCGTTAGGGTGGTTGAGAATTTGATGTGTAATGTCGCCAATTTCAGTTTTCTCAATTTGCATTTCGCCACGATAGAAGAAATCTGGATTAGCTTTTGCACCTTCGTATTGGAATACTTTAACCGTACCATCTTTATGCGTTACAGTTAAAGATTGATTCGCTTCATCATATTTAACTCTATCGCCACCGATTCCGACAATACGCTTAATGTAATCCACACCCGACATATTATCGCCTTTCGCATCCAATTCTTTCGCTATAATTGAACGTTGCTGTGGAGAACTTTCTAATAAAGCTTGTTTAGGTGTTTTAAAAACAATTACATCGCCACGTTCGGGACGTCCTGTTTCAATTAGCGTATTTTGCCAAATGGGATCTTTGATGCCATAAGAAAATTTATTCACAACCAAGAAATCACCGACACGCAACGTAGGCTCCATTGAACCACTTGGGATTTGAAAGGGTTCAAAAATGAAAGAACGTAAAATGGTGACTAACGTTAACACCCCAAACAGCGAACTAAAAAATTCGCTGATGCCGTTTTTCTTCTCTTTAGCGCTACTGCATTTCTCATATAACCAGCAACCACCGCAAATAATCACGAGGCCAACAAGGATAATCGAAATGCCGTTTGGAATTTGTAGTGAATCCAACCATTTCCAAATTCCATACAATACACCAATAAATACTACCGGTATAACTACTCCCATAATGGGTCTCCTTTTATCAAAAAATTGCGGTCAATTTGCAAAATTTGCATCTTATCTGACCGCTTGCATAAGGGGAAATTCCAGATTAAATCACTAATCTTTACCAACATGAAGAATCGCTAAGAACGCTTCTTGCGGAACTTCTACGTTACCGAGTGATTTCATGCGTTTTTTACCCTCTTTTTGTTTTTGAAGGAGTTTTTTCTTACGGCTTACGTCACCACCATAACATTTTGCTAATACGTTTTTACGTAATTGTTTTACGGTTGAACGCGCAATAATATGGTTCCCAATCGCCGCTTGAATCGCAATATCAAATTGTTGGCGTGGAATTAAATCTTTCATTTTTTCCACCAATTCGCGTCCGCGATATGGTGCATTATCTTTATGCACAATCAGCGCTAATGCATCAACACGATCGCCGTTGATCATAATATCTACGCGAACCATATCCGCCGTTTGGAAACGTTTGAAACCATAATCTAACGAAGCATAACCACGAGAGGTAGATTTTAAGCGATCGAAGAAATCTAATACCACTTCGCCCATTGGAATTTCATACGTTAGCGCAATCTGGTTACCGTGATAAACCATGTTGGTTTGTACACCACGTTTTTCCACACAAAGCGTAATCACATTACCTAAAAACTCTTGTGGCACAAGCATATTACATTCAGCAATCGGCTCACGAATTTCACTAATGTTGCTAATTGGTGGTAATTTTGCTGGGCTATCGACATACACCTTTTCGCCATTGGTTTGTAGGACTTCATAAACTACGGTCGGTGCTGTTGTAATGAGATCTAAATCATACTCACGCTCTAAACGCTCTTGAATGATCTCCATATGCAATAAGCCTAAGAAACCACAACGGAAACCAAAGCCTAATGCCGTGGAGTTTTCTGGTTCGTAGAATAATGAAGCATCATTTAAACTTAATTTGCCAAGCGCATCACGGAAAGCTTCATAATCATCTGAGCTAATTGGGAATAAACCTGCATAAACTTGCGGTTTAACTTTTTTAAAGCCCGGCAGGACTTCTGTTGCTGAATTGTGATGATGGGTTAAGGTATCCCCTACTGGTGCCCCTAAAATATCTTTAATTGCACAAACAACCCAGCCCACTTCACCAGTTTTAAGTTCGGTGGTATCTTCTTGTTTAGGTGTGAAAATACCAAGACGATCAACATTGTACGATTGCCCTGTACTCATCACTTTGATCTTATCGCCTTTTTTAATCACGCCATTTTTCACACGAACTAATGACACCACGCCTAAATAGTTATCAAACCAAGAGTCAATAATCAGTGCTTGTAATGGTGCTTCTGGATCACCTTCTGGTGCAGGAATTTTGTGAACAATTTCTTCTAACACATCTTCAATACCAACACCTGTTTTTGCCGAACAGCGTACCGCTTCCATTGCATCAATTCCAACGATGTCTTCAATTTCTTCCGCTACACGTTCAGGATCGGCTGCAGGTAAGTCAATTTTGTTTAAAATTGGCACCACTTCTAAATCCATTTCAATTGCGGTATAGCAATTTGCTAAGGTTTGCGCTTCTACCCCTTGCCCTGCATCAACAACTAATAATGCGCCTTCACAAGCCGCTAATGAACGAGATACTTCATAGGAAAAGTCCACGTGTCCTGGAGTATCGATGAAGTTAAGCTGATAGGTTTCACCATCTTTCGCTTTATAATTTAAGGTTACGCTTTGTGCTTTGATGGTAATACCACGTTCGCGCTCAAGATCCATTGAATCTAATACTTGCGCTGCCATTTCGCGGTCAGATAAACCACCACAGGTTTGAATTAAACGGTCTGATAAAGTTGATTTACCGTGGTCGATATGCGCGATAATTGAAAAGTTACGAATATTTTTCATGTTCATAAGGGCAAAAAATGTCCTGTTAATTATTTAATAAGCCAAAAATTTAATCGGGTGATTTTACTTGAAATTAAAGGCTTTGGAAAGGAAGAGTAAGGGGAGAAATGAAACAAGCGGTTAATTTGTCAGATTTTTTTGCAAATTAACCGCTTGATAAAATTATTCTTTAGATTTCCAAACTAACGGGTCAACGCCGCGATGGATTAGATCTTTATGTTCTTCAATTCTAAAGACTGGTTCTTCGCCATTTTTAGCTTGTTGTAGATAATCTTTTAATACACGCCAAACTAATGGTGACAAAATTAAAATCGCAATGAGGTTAATAACAGCCATTGATGCCATGATGGTATCAGCAAATGCCCAAACAATCCCGCCATCACGTACTGCACCAAAGTAAACGAAGAATAATACAACTGCTCTAAAGCTCCAAACAAACCATGCTTTGTTTCTGATATAGCGAATGTTGGTTTCTGCGTAAGCATAGTTCCCAATAATTGAGGTATAGCAGAATAGTAAGAGAATAAAAGCAAGGAAGTGTACGCCGAAATCACCTAAGTGATATTGCAATGCCGTTTGGGTAAGCTCAACCCCTTTTAAGGTTTGGCTGCCATAGTTATCTGACATTAAAATAATGACTGCAGTACAGCTACAAACGACCATCGTATCCACAAATACACCAAGCATTTGGATTAAGCCTTGGCTTACTGGGTGTTTTGCATCTGAAGTTGCTGCTGAGTTTGGTGCAGAACCCATACCCGCTTCATTAGAGAATAAACCACGTTTAATCCCCATCAGCATCGTTTTAGAAACTAAGCTACCGAACATTCCACCAGCTACCGCAGAGAAATCAAAAGCGCTATCAATAATTAAGCTGAACATAGCAGGCACACGACTCATGTTCATTCCTAAAATAATCACTGCGATAATTAAATAAAACAGCGCCATCATAGGAACAACTCTAGAAGAAACTTGCCCAATGCGTTTTACCCCACCAGCAATAATGATGCCAGTTAAGATTACTAAAACAGCACCAACATATTCGCCTTTCCAGCCCCATGCGTTGGTTGTTGCGGCAACAATGGAGTTAGATTGCACTGCATTGAATGCAAAACCGAAAGTAAAAATTAAAGTTACCGCAAAAGCAATTGCCATCGGTTTAAATTTTAAACCACGAGTGATGTAGTAAGCAGGCCCACCACGAAACATCCCATTCGGATCACGCGTTTTATAAAGCTGCGCTAAAGTTGATTCTGCAAATGCTGAGCTCATCCCAATAAATGCCGTAACCCACATCCAAAATACCGCACCTGGCCCACCTAATGCGATAGCAGTCGCTACCCCACCAATATTACCCACACCTACACGGCTAGCAAGCCCTGTTGCGAAAGCTTGGAATGGTGTTAACGAATCGCCTTCTGCAGCGCGCCCCCCCCACATCTCACGAATACTTCTAGGCAACAAGCGTAGCTGCACTAAGCCGGTCGTAATGGTAAAGAACATTCCCACACCAAGGAGTAACAAAATAGTTATATCCCAAAGTGGCCCATCTACGGTATTTACGAACCAGGTTAATAGATTTTCAAACCCTGAAATAATGGTATCCATAAGACCTCACTATGTTAAATGCTAAAAAATGAACTTTTTGCATTGTAACGAATTTTCAACATTTGAAAAGTTTTTTAAATCTAATTCATAAAAAAGTCAGCTAGCGTTTAAAAAACGTATTTGGTACATTTTCTGTTAAAAAGCTGCTATGCAGTAACAATATTGCCATGACAACAAGTAATAAACCTAGTCCAAACTTAATTATCGAAAGCAAACGGCGGTTTGTTTTTGTGGAAAAATAAAAGCGACTTAAAGAAACAGCTTTTTGTCTAAGTCCCAATACCAATAAAGCGAACAAGCAAAGTGTGATACCAGTGCCTAACGCCATGGCCATCGCAGAAAGCATTCCCCAAGCATAAATATCTAATGTGTAGGCCAAAAATAAGACTAAAATGGCACCAGAACAAGGGCGAATACCAATACTGAAAATTAACATTAATGATGTCCGCCAGTCTTGTGGCTTCTGAAGTTCTGCTTGAGAAGGCAAATGTTGATGGCCACAACCACAACTATCATGAGATGACGATATATTCAAAGAAGAGCGTGTTACAAGCGGTCGATTTTGCACATTTTTTTGCAAAGGCGTGAAATGACGGAACTGCATTTTAGGAGTGCTCGCTTTACGCTGAGCTTGATAAGCGCGATAAACCCAATAAAGCCCGAAAAGTAACATCAGAGCAAAACTCATCCGCTCAACCCAAAGCAATGTTAAGTTAAAATACTGTCTAGATAAGGTAAATACCACTACAATCACAGAAACCAATGAAACCGCAACTAAGCCCTGCACCAACGCTGATGCTAAACTAATTTTCATGGCATGTTTGATTGCTGTATTTTCCAATGATAAATAGCTACTTAAAATTACCTTACCATGTCCAGGTCCAACCGCATGAAAAACGCCATAGAGGAAGCTAATTCCAGCTAATGTCCAGCCTGCTTGCTGCTCATGCGCTTTTAAGGCATGTAAGGCGGAAGATAAGCTTAAGTTAAAACTTTTTTGCCATTCCATCACCTGATAAAGTAATGTCGGATAGAGCCAATAAAGCCCGACAGCTATTATCAATAACAAAATGACGCTTAATCCTGTTTTTACTCGCATACCATTATTACTCGTTGTGCAAATTGACGCCCTAATGAAAGATCATCAGGTGTCTCATTTTTATCTAAATTAGACGCATAAAGGCGCAGCGATTGATCGACTTTTGGCTGTTCAATACGAATCTGACATGCGCTATTACTAATACTGACATCACTATGGCGATTATATTCAATGCCCATGTAATAAGTTGGCTCATAACTCATCAGTGTGGCTGGCGCATTTTTTAATTCTTGCGGCGTTTCTAAATAAAATTTCACCCTAAACACAATGCGGTTTTGCGCAATCTCAAATGCATAGTCTGTTGGTTTATCCGTAAATTTCTGCAACTCTCCGTTAGCATTATAAAGATAGCTAAAATAATGCTCATTTTTTGCCGTATCAATCATCTCTTGAGTGATCTTCTTTTTGGTTTCCTCTGGATTTTTACTGCTTTTTACTTCGTAAATTAATTCAGCGGAAGCAATTTCATCTAAAGTCCAATGCATCTGAAACCCTGTGAGTTGAGTTTCTTGCATGAGTGCTTTTGTTTGAATATCTAAAAACGAATGAGGATGGGCGCTTGCCTCTGTAGCAAACCATAAACTAGATAATGCAAAAATTGCGCGAAATTTCATTTTTATTCCCATTTGGTGATTTTAATCGGCTAGATAAGAAAAAAGCGAACCGTTTAAAAACGATTCGCTGAAATCTAGTGAGTTGGTCGATAAGCCGAGTTCTGTCGTGGACAATCATTCCTCTAGGCACAACATCGCTATTGTGCTCAAGCAACCTACCCGAACTCTGGACGGGCCATCCATTGAGTTCCTATTTGGTCTTGCTACGAGTGGAGTTTACCCTGCCGTGAAATGTTACCACTCACGCGGTGCGCTCTTACCGCACCCTTTCACCCTTACCGCTTACGCGGCGGTCTGCTCTCTGTTGCACTGGTCGTCGGCTCACGCCGCCCAGACGTTATCTGGCACTCTGCCCTGTGTAGCTCGGACTTTCCTCTCGTTTACTTGTCCCACTAGGTCGTGCGAACACGGTTAAGGGCTTCAATAAACCAGCGATTGTCTAACCAACTCGGGCGCTAGTATAGCGAATCTAGATTGAAATAGCTATATGTAGATTTTTAAGCTTTCAAAAGTTGAATTGCACAAGCGGTCAATTTAACCAGATCTTTTACGCCTTTATTTTGTTCAATTCCAGAGTTGAGATCAACCCCTAAGCAGCCTTGTGCTAAGGCTTGCTCAATATTATCAGGCGAAATTCCGCCCGCTAATAAAGCTTTATTTTTAAGACTTTGCGGAATAAGCGACCAATCAAACGTTTTGCCCGTCCCCCCCTGTTGTGTGCCATGTTGTGAATCTAAAACATAACGACTCACGCGAGGGTTTTCCGTAAAGTGAATTTGGCCAGCTTCTGTTGATACTGATAATGCCTTCCAGATTTGAATACCTTCGCCTAATTTTTCGGCTAATTCGGCAATATAGATCTCATCTTCATCACCATGAAGCTGCACCGCAAATAGCGAAAGTTGTTTTGCAATTTTCTCAACAAATTCGACCGCTTGATTTTGGAATACGCCCACATAGCGCAGTGGTGCATGCACAACTAACTCTTGTGCTTGGCGTAGTGAAAGCTGACGCGGTGAACCTTCTGCAAAAATCAATCCGCCATATAAATAACCTAACTGATAAACCGCTTGAATATCTTCAATACGAGTAAGCCCGCAAACTTTATTCTCACCATAAATCACATTTCTTACTGCATTATTGAGATCTGAACTTCCCATTAAGCTACTGCCAATCAAAAATGCTTTGGCAAATGGCTTGATTGTTTTAACTTGTTGGTGATCATAAATCCCCGATTCCGAGACTAAACAAACATCAGACGGAATTTGTGCTTGATATTTTTCAACAAGCTGTACAATGCGATTCATATCAATGGTTAGTGTATGAAGATCACGATTGTTTACCCCAATGACTTTTGCACCTAATGCTAATGCCCGTTCAAATTCGGCTTCGTTACTGGTTTCCGTTAAAATGCCCATACCTAATGAGTGTGCTACGTCTGCTAGTTCACGATAAGTTTCATCATCTAATACTGAAAGCATCAATAAAATCGCATCGGCTTGATGAAAACGCGCTAAATAGACTTGATAAGCAGAAATCATGAAATCTTTGCATAAAATCGGCTGGCTGGTTTGCGCACTAACTTGGTTTAAATAAGCAAAATCGCCTTGGAAATATTGTTCATCGGTCAGTACGGAAATTGCAGTAGCATAATGTTTATACACTTGCGCAATCGCATCTAAATCAAATTCAGCACGAATTAAGCCCTTTGACGGTGAAGCTTTTTTACACTCTAAAATATACGCGGGTACATCATGCGTGCCTTGCTTCATTGCCGCATAAAAGTTACGTTCACTTTTTGTGATTTTCGCTTGAAATTCGGAAAGCGGGAATGCTTGTTGCTTCTGCGCTACCCAAATCGCTTTATCTTGCACAATTTTTTGTAAGATTGTTGGTTGTGTTTGTAATTGTTGCATTAGTCGAACCTGCTTAAAAGTGTTAAAATTGCGTTCAATATTACCTTACTCATTTAAAATAGAAAATATGGAATCTCGTTTAAAACAACATTTAATTGATTTAGAAACAGCCTTAAAAGCGCATAAACAATGGGAGTCGATTGCCCCAAGCGCAGAGGCTTTAGCAAGTACTCAACCGTTTTGTGTAGAATCATTAAGCCCAACACAATGGCTACAATGGATCTTTATTCCTCGCATGCATGCTTTATTAGAAGCTAAAGCCACATTGCCTCGTAATTTTGCTATTACGCCTTATTTGGAAGAAGCATTAAAAAACGAAATCTATCTAAGTGCGATTACACAACCTGTGCTAGCCATTGAATTATTGCTGAAAGATTAAGCCATGCTGTTAGATATTCTTTATCAAGATGAGGAGCTGATTGCAATCAATAAACCGGCGGGAATGTTGGTTCATCGCAGTTGGTTAGATAAGCATGAAACCCAATTTGCCATGCAAACATTGCGCGATCAAATTGGTCAGCATGTTTTTCCGATTCATCGCTTAGACCGCCCAACCTCAGGTGTATTGCTTTTTGCGCTAAATAGTGAAATGGCACGCTTAATGAGCGAACAATTTGAACAGCATCAAACACAAAAAAGTTATTTGGCGGTTGTGCGTGGCTATTTAGAGGGAGAAGGCGAAATTGATTATCCGCTGAAAGTGATTTTAGATAAGATTGCGGATAAATTCAGCCAAGAGAAAGAGGCTCAGCAAGCGGTCACTTTTTATCGACAACTTGCAAAAGTCGAAATGCCTTATCCAGCGGGAAAACATAGTTCTGCTCGTTATAGTTTGGTCGCACTTTTCCCAAAAACTGGACGAAAACATCAACTCAGACGGCATATGAAACATCTGTTTCATCCGATTATGGGCGACAGTAAATATGGCGATTTACACCAAAATCGCGCATTAACTACACATACTGGATGCTCACGTTTAATGTTGCATGCTTATCAGCTAAGTTTTAAGCACCCCAAAACGCAACAAGTAATTACAATTTGCGCCCCACTAGATGAACAATGGCAACAACTTTGCCAACATTTTAATTGGCCGATTCAGCATATTTTATCAGGAGCATTAAATGGATGACGCGTTACTTTCACTCACACATGAACAGCAACAAGCTGCCGTAGAAGAGATTCAAAAGCTTGCCCAACAAGGCATTCCAATGGGCGAAGCAATTCAAATTATTGCCAATCGCTTACGCGAGCAACATCAAGCGAATAAGCCATAAAACAAAACGCCGATAAACGGCGTTTTTGATTAACGGCTTAATTGTGCTTTTAATAAAGCTAAGGCATTCCCACGGTGAGACACCGATTTTTTCTCTGCCGATGACAACTCTGCAAAAGTGCATCCTTTAGGTGGATAGAAAAAGAGAGAGTCATAACCAAAGCCATTTTCGCCGCGTTCTTCATACAAAATTTCACCCTGACATTCGCCTAATGCAATAATTGGGTTCGGGTCTGTCTCATGGCGTAAGAAAACTAAACAGCAGACGAATTTTGCTTGGCGATCTGTTTTATCTGTCATTTCTCGTAAAAGTTTTTGACGATTTTGTGCATCATCGGCCTCTTCACCTGCATAACGCGCAGAATAAAGCCCTGGTGCACCACCTAATGCCAAAACAGCTAAGCCGGAATCATCGGCAATCGCAGGTAAACCAGTCATTTTAGAAGCATAACGTGCTTTTAATAATGCATTTTCTACAAAAGTTAACCCGGTTTCTTCTGGCGAATCTAAGTTAAATTCACTTTGTGCCAACACTTCAAAGCCAAAACTTCCTAGCACATCTGCCATCTCTTTGACTTTGCCTTGGTTTCCTGTGGCAAGTACTACTTTCATTTTATCCATTGGATTTTCCTTATTCATTTTTCTGAGTTTCAATGCCTTTTTGGTAAGACATCATCAATAATGTTCGCCAGCAATCAGGTTCTTGCTCTGTTTGCTTCATATTTGCAATATTGAGAAAACGCCCCCATTCAGCAAAACCATGCTTTTTCATCAAATTCTGACTGACTTCATTTAATTCAAACACATATGCCATCAAAGTATGGATGCCATGGTTAAGCATTTCTGCTTGCATAAATTCAATAATCTTAGAACCATAGCCTTTGCCTTTAGCCTCTTCAGCCAAATAGATGCTGATTTCTGAAGTTGGTGCAAATGCTGCGCGCTCATAAAACGGAGAAAAACTAAACCAACCTGCAACACCAGTTTCATCTTCCACTGTCCAAATAGGATATTTCTCACTGGTTAAATGAAAATCGAACCACGCACGGCGATTTTCTTTGGTCGCGAAAGTTAAATCCGCCGTGATTTGTTTAGTTGGAATCGCTAAGTTATAAATAGCTAAAATGGCTTCAAAATCCGCTTCTGTTGATTTGCGAATTTGCATGGTTATTTTCTCTCCTTATCTCTTTTATCTCAATTTGCAAAAATCCAAAAAAATCCTACCGCTTGCTCGCTAAATTTGGCAAGACAACTTTTATCATCGTGCCTGATATGCCTTCTTCTTCAGGACGATCACCAATACTTAACTCACCATTAAGCTCACAAGTGCGCTCTTTCATAATCATGAGCCCATAATGTCCACTAGGCTCAATCGCTTGGCCAATTCCCTTACCGTTATCGCGAATAATCAGACAAGGTTCTCCATCAGCGTTAATCTCTGCGATAACCTCAATCAATGAAGCGTTTGCATGTTTAATTGCATTGGTAACGGCTTCACGAACAATTTGTAGCACATGCACTTGTTGTTGAGCATTAAACATTAACGATGGCAATCGACAATCTAGCACTATTTTTGCTGATGTTCGGCTTCGTAAGCTATCCAAAACATTTTCTAATGCCCGTGTAAGATTTGCTTCTTCAATCGTTAATCGGAATGTAGAAAGTAGCTCTCTTAATTGGCTATAAGCACCATTTAACGCTTGTTCTAAGTCTGACAAAATTGCTTTTTGATTCGCTAACTTTTGCGGGTCTTCACAATTTCGTTTTAATAAACTCACTTGAATTTTCAAGAACGTAAGCGATTGTGCTAAAGAATCATGCAACTCACGCGCGATGATCGCCCGCTCTTCCATTAAAATCAGTTGTTGTTGCTGTTTATGATTTTGTACTACATAAATGCTACGTCCAATCATTTCTGCGACACTGTGAATTAAACGCTCATCTGGACAAAGCAATGAGGATTTCCAGCGCAACATCGCAACTTTTTCATTCTCAATCGCAATTTCATGATAACGCCATGCTTTTAACAGATCGTTATCTAATTCAACATTCCAATAATCTGCGCCATAAACATCAATACCAATTCCAATAAGCTGCTCATTATTTAAAACCGTTTCTAATACCTGTTTCAATAAGCTTTGGTTAATTGGTTTAGAAGTTAAAATTTGGGAACAATGATAAAGCACCATCAATGAACGGTTTACTGCCGTAAGACGACGAGTTTTATCCTGCACTTTATCTTCTAATGAGGTGTAAAAACGGCTGAGTTCATCGGCCATTTCAGTAAATGCGCGAGAAAAAACGCCCAATTCATTCGGTTCATCCGTTGCTAATTGAATGTGGTTAAAATCTCGATTTTGCACCTGTTGGCTGGCTGTAACTAATTTATCTAAATGTCGAATAACGTGGCGACGTGTGTACCATACGCCATAATAAGCGAGCGCGACAATCAGCAACATAGAAAGCACGATAATGCCAATCGCAATATCTAGTTTGCGCTCTGCTTGTTTTTGTAATGCCACAACAAATTGATCGGCTTTATCCACGTAATTGCTAATATTCGCAGAATAACTGGCTTTATCCTGTTTAAGAATATAATCTGCCATTTCTTGCCAGTCTGCTTTAAGCTCTTTATAGCTCTCTTGCATTTCACTTGAAACAAGCCAACTTGAGGAAAAGGCACGTTTTTCTAATTGTTGAAGGTCGTTTTGATAATCAGCTAAGCGTTCAGGTAACCGTGCAGGGTATTGATCCATTTCATATAAAAAACGGTAGCTTTGGAAACGCAAAGAGCCTGATAAGTTTATCAGGCTAGCATCGGATTGGTTGCTCCACATAATGCCAAAAGAGATGACACTAATCAGTGTAGCAAAGGCAATCATAATAAAGAAATAACGCCCAATGCGATAAGCAATCGAGTGTTTAGACTGAGTAAGTACGCTACGCATTAGAGATCAAAAAGCGTTTTTAAGGTTTGAGCAATACTATCTTCACTATTTGGTCCGATAGTTTGTTTAGCAGCAGCTTGAACATCGGTTTCAGAACCTGCCATTGCAATTCCTAATCCGACCGCTTGTAACATAGAAATATCATTAAAGTTATCGCCAAAAGCAACAACCGCTTGCGGATCAATATTTTCCATTTCTAACAATTCTAATAATCGCGTGCCTTTGCCATTACCAACCGCGGTAATATCAACTCTATCAACCCAAGACCATTCAGCACTAACTTGATCGGTTGGCAAGGTTTCAACAAAAGCACGCATTTTAGCTAAATCAGGATCACTAATCAGCACTTTCCAAACTGTTATACCTTTATCAATTTCTTGTTGGAATTTTTCTACTTGATGGACATCTGGGCGAACCGCTTCAGGGCAACTCGCAACCCATTTTTGGAATTTGGTAAAATGTGGATTTAACTGTTCATAGGTCATTGCATCACGAAAATAAACTGCTGTATGAATGCCCTGTGCTTGCGCACTGTTAATTAAGGAGGAGGCAAGTGTAGGTGAAAGCGGATTGCCTGCTAATACTTTTTCTTGTTTAAAATCGTAAAGATAAGTGCCGTTACAACAAACAACCGGTGTATCTAAATCAATTTCTGCATAATAAGGTCGCACAGCCGTATGATGGCGTCCTGTCACAAAAAAGACCTTAATGCCTTTAGCTCGCGCTTTCTCAATAGCTTCTTTGCTAGAAGCTAAAATTGTGGCATTCGGAGAAAGTAGAGTGCCGTCAAGGTCAAATGCGATAGCCTGATATTGCATAAATCGTTCCTTATTCTGATAGTTAACAAGAAATAAAAAAGGGCAGCTTTCGCTACCCTTCTCATTCTACTGAGTATTCAATACCCTGTAAATTATTTATTACCGTTGTTGTAAGCCGGAGTTTGGTAAAGTGGCGCTGGACCATTAGGACCTGCAACGTTAGCACCTTCTTGTTGTGTTAATACGTTACCACTTGCAGAAATGATTACACGACGGTTAGGACGTAAACAATCTTTCTCTGCTTGACCTTTCATACCTGCACAAGCTTTAACTTGGTTTGCTTTACCGTGACCGATTGCCTCGAATTCAGCGTTCACGCCTTGTTCGATTAAGCGGTTTTTCACGCGGTTAGCACGACGGTTAGATAAGTCTAAGTTATATGCTACTGAACCTAAACGGTCTGTATAACCTTCAATTTTAACTTTTGCAGCACCAGAAGATTTTAATTGTTGAGCAACGTTATCAACCACTTCACGACCTTTCGCAGTTAAAGTATCTTTATCGAAGTCGAATAAGAAGTCACCGCTTAAGTTAAATGAAGAGTTACCATTACAACCATTCGGGTACCAGAAGAAGCTTTGTGCGTTCATGTTTTTGTCAAATAAAATTTTGTATTGACAAATTTTGTGCACGCCTTGCTCACGGTAGTTAAACGCGTAATCCCATTCACGCACGCCGTATAAACCTTCTTCAAAGTGTGGGCGACCAATTAGGTTATAGATTTGGTCTTTGTTCATACCACGTTCAATTTGACGCACATTTTCCCAGTTTGGCCATGAACCAAATTGTGAACCATCATGGTTAAATTCAGATTCGGCAATTTTAGGGAACACTGGGTTCTCCGTAGTACCTTCATCTGTCACCTTGCTTAAATTACCACAAGCTGCGACTGCAAGTGCTACACTTGAAAGTAATAATCCACGAAAAACAGCTGTTTTTTTCATCGTTATTTATTCCTTTATTTGAGTTAAAACTTTTCAGCTCATCAGTTCTAGTTGAATTGAGGCTTTCAAATTCTACAACACTCTTTTTTCTAATTCTAGTTTTATCTATGATATTTATTAAACAATTACGCTTTCAACCCGCAATTGTAAATTACGGTTACCTTTGTATTCATTTATGTCAAGTTTATAAACTAATTTAGCCTGTTTTAAGGAAAAATCAGGGAAAAATCGAGTATCAACATTAAACCAAATTGCATCAAATAATTGGCCATAGGCATTTTCCACCATCATTTTTAAATGCTTGCCTGCTAATAATCTTTGTTGCAAAAGGCGAAAATCCCCTTCAAAAGTCGGTTCAGGGAAATGCTGTCCCCAAGGGCCAGATTGTTGTAATAATTCTGCAATTTCGAGAGAAAATTCACCCGCTTTTAATTCACCATCGGTGTAAATAATCCCTTTTAATTGTTCTGGCGTTAACATCTCATCAATCGTTTCATCAAAGACTTTTTGAAAAGCGCTTAAATTAGCTTGATGTAAGGTTAAACCTGCCGCCATGGCATGCCCGCCAAACTTTAAAATCAGGTTTGGATGTTGTGAATCAATTCGTTCTAACACATCTCGCATATGCAATCCGCTAATTGAACGGGCAGAGCCTTTTAAATATTCACTCTCATCAGATTCTTGCGCAAACACAATAACCGGACGATGAAATTGATCTTTAATGCGAGAAGCTAAAATACCAATAACACCTTGATGCCAATCAGGTTGATAAAGCACAATGCCATGCGCCTGTGCTTCTTGATTAAGTTGTGGTAATTTAGCACAAATGGCTAACGCTTCAGCCTTCATCTCTTGTTCAAAAGATTTTCGGGTTTGATTCAGTTCATCTAACTCTAAAGCTAATTGACGCGCTAAATCCATATTGTCAGTTAATAACAACTCCACACCTAATGACATATTTTCTAAACGTCCAGCAGCATTCAATCTAGGTGCAATTGCAAAACCCAAATCACTTGCTTGCAAAGAATCTAAACTACGTTTTCCCACCTCAATTAAAGCCCGAATGCCTGGACGACAATATCCAGCGCGAATTCTTGCTAATCCTTGCTGAACTAAAATGCGGTTATTCTGATCAAGTGGCACAACATCAGCCACCGTTCCTAATGCAACAAGATCTAATAAATTCGCAATATTCGGTTCTTTTCCATTAAATAGATTACGTTCACGCATTTGGGCTCTTAATGCCATCATGACATAAAAAGTCACACCAACTCCAGCAAGTGATTTAGACGGAAACTCACAATCAACTAAATTAGGATTCACCATTGCATCTGCATCAGGAAGCTGTTCTGCTGGTAAATGGTGATCGGTAACCAATACCTGAACACCATGCGATTTTAATAATGCAATGCCTTCAAAAGATGAGATCCCATTATCCACAGTCATCACTAAATCAGCGCCTTTTGCTAATACCATTTTAGCAACCGCAACACTTAAACCATAGCCTTGCGAGAAACGATCTGGGATTAAATACGCCACATGCTTAAAACCAAACTGGCGTAAAGCTAACATCGCCAATGCTGTGCTAGTTGCACCATCTGCATCAAAATCGCCCACAATGACAATCCGCTTTTGTGTTTGAAAAGCTCCTAAAAGCAACTCAACTGCTGGCTCAATATTTGCTAGTCGATTAGGGGTAAGTAAGGCGGGGAAAGTATGCACAAGCTCTTCGGGAGATTTCACTCCGCGACTTTGGTATAAACGATTGAGTAATGGATGATCTGATAGATGCGCGGTTGTCTGTCTAGCGCGTTGCTGAATAATAGGCTGCACAATGTTCTCTAAAAATTTTCTAATATAAAGCGGTCTGATTTGGTAAAAATTTTACAAAATCAGACCGCTTGTGTCTATAAATAGAATATTTCGTAAATCGGGGTTTATTCGCTTAACATTTTCGCTAATTCTTTAGCCGGCACATATCCCCCGATAACTTCCCCTTTATCCGTGACCATATATGGTGTACCCGTTACGCCAAATTGAATCCCTAATTCATAATGTTTTTTCACCAGATTTGGGGTTTTTAACTCTTTTGGTAAGTTACCCGCTTCAGCATCTTCTAATGCTTTCATACGATCTTTAGCTTGCCAAATTGCTTCCATTTGTTTTGCTGTTTGAGTGTTTACGCCCGCACGAGGAAACGCTAAGAAACGTAATGTAATCCCTTCTTCGTTATAAGCTTTGACATTTTCAAATAAAATATGGCAATAGTGGCAAGTAATATCCATAAATACAGTCACAACATGTTTTTCTTGTTTTGCTGGATAAATAATCATTTCATTACTTAACGCATTAAGGCTTGCCATTTGTGCTTTATGTGTAATGTCTGTCGCTTTACCGTTTTTTAATTCCAGAACGTTAAAATTACCTTGCACAACATATTGACCATTCTCGCTAATGTGTACTATACCTTCATTCGAGGTTGCCAATCTAAACCCTGGTAAAGGCGATTCAGACAAACGAACATTCGTTGCCCCGATTTTTTCTAAGCTGCTTTTTAATGAAGCATCATCTGCCATCGCCGAGCCTGCGAATAATGATAAGGCTAATAAGGCAATTTTGGTCTTTTTCATTTAATTTTCCTATTTCAATTAAAGTTTAAGTTTCGCTTCCACGCTTTTCGCGCGTTCTAAGAAGTTTTTACGTTCTTTGCTTTCCATTCCGGTTCCAGATCCCGGTAATTTAACAGTCATCGGGTTAACTGGACGTCCGTTAATATGGAATTCATAGTGTAAGTGTGGCCCCGTCGAGCCACCTGTGTTTCCAGAAAGCGCAATACGCTCCCCTTTTTTCACTGATTGTCCAGCTCTGACAAGCGGTTTACTCAAGTGCATATAAACAGTCGTAATATGTCCATGGCGAACCTTAATGTAGCGCCCCGCGCCTCGTGCTTGGAATGCCACATGTTCAACTACCCCATCACTAGGTGCGATAACTGGTGTACCCGTTGGTACGCCAAAGTCCACGCCATTATGCGGGCGAACTCGCTTAGTAATTGGATGGAGTCGTCTTGGATTATATGGGGATGATACTCGTGCATTAAATAAAAGCGGAATTCGCGCAAATCCTCGGCTTAAGGTTTCCCCGTGTGAGCTATAATAACGTCCGTTATCCGCTTGAATTGCATAATATTTTTTGCCTTCGTTAGAAACCAAAATCCCTTCCACATTTCCTAAATCAGTCACAGTGCCGTTGATATATTCTCGTTTCACCAAAATAGCAAAACGATCTCCTTTTTTCAATTTGCTAGTTGCAATTTGTGACTGTAATCCGACCGCTAGTTGGTTAATTTGGCGATCCGATAGCCCAACATCTTTTAAGCTAGACGCAAAACTGCCCTGAATCACACCACGAACTACATCTTGACGCCATACCCCTTGCTTCTCAATTTTTTGATAAGCAAAGCTACCGTTACTTTGGCGTTCGTAAATACGTTCTTCTTTTTCAGAAACCAACCAGTTCATATATTCTAGTTCGCCGTGTTTATCCAACACCCAATAAAATTGCTGTCCAGCCTCCAAATTCCCAAGTGAAGGATATTGGCGGATTAAGGCTTTAGCAACAGAATTACCTAAACCAGATTGTTCTAATACGTCTTTTAATTTATCCCCTTTGGTAACCGTATAGCTAAATTGGTCTTGAATGCGTAGCGCTTCATCGGCAACATCTAGCAAATCTTCAATTACTTTTTCTGCTTCTGCTGGTAGTTTTTCTTCAGGTTTATCATCTGTTTTCGCAGTTTCATCGCCTTCTTCTGCATCATCTTCAGAAGCTAATTCATCATCATAAGAAGTCGCATTTTGATCTTCTTTACCCATGCTTTCAGACTCTTCATCTGCTTCCTGTTCTTCTGGTTCGTTTGATTGCGCTGTTTGTATTTCGTTCGGATCAGTTGCTTTTATTGATTCTGTTGGCGTATCGTTTACTATCGTTTGAGTTTCTGTCTGAGTTTCCGTTGCTGCCGGCGCGCGCTCTTCTAACGCAACATAAGCCTGTTGCTCAGGCTCATTTACTGGCGTTTGATTTTTGACGGCAAGTAAAATACCGATACAAACAGAAAAAATCGCAGAAAGAAACAAGATCACTTTTAAGCGATTTTTTTTCTTTCTCCGATCTCTGGCTAAAATAACGTGTTGCAAAATATATCCTAATTCTTTTTCTTTTAAATGCTAATTATTGACAAAATCGTGGCTCAAAAATTCATTCTTGTCATTTTAATCAAAATCCGCTAATTTGATGAGGATTTTTCTTAATTTCTTATTATGATGCAAATTTCTAAACTCACGCCTATTTCATCAAAAAATACTACTGCGCAAGGAGAACCGTTGGTTCAGCTCAAGCATATTGACGTCTCTTTTAACGGCAATCATGCGTTACAAAATATCAATCTTGCCATTTATCCAAATTCAATTACAACCATTGTAGGTCCGAATGGCGGCGGCAAATCAACCTTGCTTAAGGTACTTTTGAAGTTACTCACACCTACAAAAGGCAGCGTTATTCATCAAAAAGGCTTAAAAATCGGCTATGTTCCTCAGAAGTTACATCTTGATCATTCAATGCCGATTACCGTGCATAAGTTTTTATCACTCAAGCCCAATTGTACTGAAACGAATATCCAAGAAGTTTTAACGCTACTCTCGATTACGCATTTAACCGAAAATAGCATGCAAAAACTTTCCGGTGGAGAATTACAGCGTGTGCTTTTAGCGCGTGCAATTTTAAATCACCCACAACTGTTAGTGCTTGATGAACCAATGCAAGGTGTGGATATTACAGGGCAAACGGAACTCTATCAACTACTAAATCACACTAGAAGCTGGTTAAATTGCGCAATTTTAATGGTTTCGCACGATTTAAATATCGTAATGGCCAATACCGATGAGGTATTATGTGTAAACAAACACATCTGTTGCGCGGGTTCTCCAGAAATGATTACCAATGATCCGCATTTTATTCATTTCTTTGGTGACCAATTTGCGAAGAACGTAGCCTTTTACTCACATCACCATAATCACCACCATAATTTACATGGCGATATCTGTAGTGGTGTTTGTCAGTGTGAAAAATAAGCATAACAAGCGGTTAAATTTTTCCAATATTTTGCTAATTTTTATGTAAATAAGAGCTAAAAGGGAGAAGTACTTCTTTTTTTGTTGTTTTTTTGTTAAAAAAATTCAAAAATCTGACTTAGCTCACATTATTTACTTTTGCTTTCGGGTATAATGCGCCTAATCTCCCTCAACACAGGTTAGGTTCATATGCAAAAACAATACAAAAACTTTGATGATTGGTTAGCGTCTTCTCCATTTGGGGGAAGCAACCAGTCCTATATTGAAGAAATCTACGAACAATATTTGGACGATCCTCACTCCGTTGACCCTTCATGGCAAGCCGTCTTTAATAGTTTCCCGACAACCTCAGTGGTTGAACAACCCCACTCTCAAGTTCGTGATTATTTCCGAAAATTAGCCCGCGAAAACATTCCAGAATCCATTAATGTTGTTGACCCAGATGCAGGTGCGCGCCAAGTGCGTTTATTGCAATGGATTAACGCCTATCGTTTCCGTGGCTATACGCAGGCAAATCTTGACCCATTAGGCTATTATCGTTGGAAAACCTCTAGCGTGCCGGAATTAGACTATCAAAGCCATGGCTTTAGCGAGCAAGATCTCAATGAAACCGTGACCGTTGGGAAATATGTTTATGGCAAAGACACCATGAAATTAGGTGAACTTGCCGAAGCGTTAAAGGAAACCTATTTAGGTACTATCGGCCTAGAATTTATGCATGTTCAAGATATGGAACAGCGTAACTGGCTACAAAGCAAAATTGAAACCATCAATAACAAACCGTTATTTACAAAAGCGGAAAAAGTAAATCTATTAGAAGAGTTAACTGCTGCAGATGGTTTAGAACGTTATATTGGTGCGAAATTCCCTGGTGCAAAACGTTTCTCTTTAGAGGGATCTGATGCCTTTATTCCAATGATGAAAGAGATTATCCGCCATGCAAGCCGTAATGGCATTAAAGATATCGTTATGGGAATGGCACACCGTGGTCGCTTAAATATGTTGGTTAACGTATTAGGTAAACGCCCTGAGAATCTCTTTGATGAATTTGCCGGTAAACACGCACATGATAATCGTACTGGTGATGTAAAATATCACCAAGGTTTCTCTTCAGATTTTGCGGTTGATGACAAACGCGTACACCTTACCCTCGCCTTTAACCCATCTCACTTAGAAATTGTAAGCCCTGTGGTCATTGGTGCTGTGCGTGCTCGCCAAGAACGCATAGGCGATAAAGAATTCGAGAAGGTGTTAGCAATTACCGTACATGGAGATTCTGCTATTACGGGTCAAGGTGTTGTACAAGAAACGTTGAATATGTCTAACGCGCGTGGTTATCGTGTTGGTGGTACGATTCGTATTGTGATCAATAACCAAATTGGTTTCACGACATCTAATCCGAACGACACCCGTTCAACCGAATTCTGTACCGATATTGCGAAAATGATCCAAGCACCGATTATTCATGTTAACGGCGATGATCCAGAAGCAGTCGCATTTGCAGCAAGAATGGCGGTGGAATATCGTACAAAATTCAAACGAGATATTTTCATTGACCTCATTTCATATCGTCGTCATGGTCATAATGAAGCCGATGAACCATTAGCAACTCAACCTATGATGTATAGCATCATTAAAAAACATCCAACGCCACGTAAAGTTTATGCAGATCGCTTAACCGCAGAAGGTGTCTTAAATCAAGATGAAGCCACCGAGATGATGAATAACTACCGCGATGCCTTAGATAAAGGCGAATGCGTTGTGCCTGAATGGCGTGAAATGGATATGGCTGCGGTAGATTGGTTGCAATACCTTAACTACGACTGGACTGCGGAATATGAAAACAAATTCCCTGTAGATCGCTTTACCACTTTAGCAAAACGTGTTTCAGAATATCCTGAAAACGTAAAAGCACATTCTCGTGTTGAAAAAATCTATGCTGATCGTAAAGAGATGGCTGATGGTAAAAAATTGCTCGATTGGGGTATGGCTGAAACCATGGCGTACGCAACCTTATTAGATGAAGGCACTCATGTACGTATTTCAGGCGAAGATGCTGGCCGTGGTACATTCTTCCACCGCCATGCTGTAGTCCATAACCAAAACGATGGCACAGGCTTTGTACCATTAACCCATTTACATGCTAACCAAGGTCGCTTCCAAGTATGGGATTCCGTACTCTCTGAAGAAGCCGTGCTTGCATTTGAATATGGTTTTGCAACCACCGATCCGAAAACCTTAACTATTTGGGAAGCTCAATTTGGTGACTTTGCTAACGGTGCACAAATTGTGATTGACCAATTTATTAGCTCGGGCGAACAAAAATGGGGCAGAATGTGTGGCTTAGTCATGTTATTACCACACGGCTATGAAGGACAAGGCCCTGAGCACTCCTCTGCTCGTCTTGAACGTTACCTACAACTTTGTGCTGAACAAAATATTCAGGTATGTATCCCGAGTACACCTGCACAGGTTTACCATATGTTACGTCGCCAAGCATTACGCAAAATGCGTCGTCCATTAGTTGCGATTTCTCCAAAATCATTATTACGCCATCCATTAGCTGTTTCGCGTTTAGAAGAACTGACCGATGGTACATTCCAAAATGTGATTGGCGAAATTGATGAAATTAACCCTAAAGCAGTGAAACGCGTTATTCTTTGTTCAGGTAAAGTCTATTACGACTTACTTGAAGAGCGCCGTAAAAATAATCAAACCGACATTGCGATTATTCGTATCGAACAACTTTATCCATTCCCTTATACCGATATGGCAAAAGTGCTTGAACCTTATGCGCATGTTACAGATTTCGTTTGGTGCCAAGAAGAACCATTAAACCAAGGGGCGTGGTATTGTAGTAAACATAACTTTGAAGCTTCTATTCCAAAAGGCGCTTCATTGACTTTAGTCAGCCGCCCTGCATCAGCATCACCAGCGGTGGGTTATGTTTCATTACATAATCAGCAACAACGTGAAATCATTGAAAAAGCATTAAGTTTATAATCGCATAAACGATTGATGATAACCGAAGCAAATTCTTTCTTCGGTTATCCATAAAAAAGGAAGAACAAAATGACTATTGAAATTCTTACTCCCGTATTACCTGAATCTGTAGCTGATGCGACTGTCGCAACTTGGCATAAAAAAGCTGGGGACCGCATTAAGCGCGATGAAGTTTTAGTGGAAATTGAAACGGATAAAGTGGTATTAGAAGTGCCGGCACCGGTTGATGGTGTATTAGCTGAAATTTTACAAGAAACTGGCGCAACCGTTATTTCACAACAAGTTTTAGGTAAAATTTCTACACAACAAGCGGGCGATATTATTGAAACTTCTGCAAAACCTGATGTAGAACCAACCCCGAGCGATCGCCACACTTCTGCGATTGAAAACGACCATTCTGATGCAGATTCTCAAGGCCCAGCCATTCGCCGTTTATTAGCTGAACACGGGATTGAAGCACACAAAGTACAAGGCACTGGCGTGGGCGGTCGTTTAACGCGCGAAGATATCAATGCTTATATTGCTAAACAACAAGCACAAACTGCAAGAACTGAAGCAAGCGAATCCAATACAATCAGCACCGTTGCTTACTCTGCACGTAGTGAAAAACGCGTGCCGATGACCCGTTTACGTAAACGTATCGCAGAACGTTTATTAGAAGCGAAAAACAGTACTGCAATGCTTACCACCTTTAATGAAGTGGATATGAAACCGATTATGGATTTACGCAAAACTTATGGCGATAAATTCGAAAAACAACATGGTGTGCGATTAGGCTTTATGTCGTTCTACATTAAAGCTGTGGTGGAAGCATTAAAACGCTATCCTGAAGTTAACGCGTCTATTGATGGCGACGATGTGGTTTATCACAACTATTTCGACATCAGTATTGCTGTTTCTACCCCACGCGGTTTAGTTACTCCAGTAGTACGCAACTGCGACAAACTTTCGATGGCAGATATTGAAAAAACCATCAAAGTGTTAGCTGAAAAAGGGCGTGACGGCAAACTCACCGTAGAAGATTTAACTGGTGGTAACTTCACGATTACCAATGGTGGTGTTTTTGGTTCATTGATGTCTACGCCAATTATCAACCCACCGCAAAGCGCCATTTTAGGCATGCATGCGATTAAAGAGCGTCCTGTTGCTGTAGATGGTCAGGTGGTAATTCGCCCAATGATGTATTTAGCGCTTTCTTACGATCACCGTTTAATTGATGGTCGTGAGTCTGTCGGCTTCTTAGTTGCTGTACGTGATTTATTAGAAGATCCAACACGCTTATTACTTGAAATTTAAGCCTTTTTACTAATGGCCGTTTGAAATAAACAAGCGGTCATTTTTATACTGGCATTTGCAAATTTTCACAAAAATTTAGTCTCGACTTATTTAGTAAAAGGAGAAGGTATGAATCTACATGAATACCAAGCCAAACAGATTTTAGCGGAATATCAACTTCCAATTAGCCAAGGTATTGTATGCCAATCTGCCGATGAAGTTGCCAGTGCTTTAAAACGCCTAAACGGTGAATCATGGGCAGCCAAATGTCAGATTCATGGTGGTGGTCGAGGAAAAGCCGGTGGTGTGAAATTAGTTCACAATGAAGAAGAAGCTCGTCGCTTTGCCGATCTTTGGTTAGGTCAACGTTTAGTGACTTTCCAAACCGATGCGCAAGGCCAGCCTGTTGATTACATTTACATTGAAGAAACCTGTCAAATTGCACAAGAACTTTATTTAAGTGCCGTGATTGACCGCAGTGCACAAAAAATCGTGTTTATTGCTTCTTCTGCGGGTGGAATGAACATTGAAGAAGTCGCAGCTCAAACACCACATTTGCTTTTTAAAACCGAAATCGACCCGCTTGTAGGCGGACAACCCTATCAAGGCAGAGAGTTAGCCTTCAAATTAGGGTTAAAAGAAAAAGCGGTTCATCAATTTGCTGATCTTTTCGTGAAACTTGCTAAACTCTTTGTTGAGAAAGATTTAGCTCTACTTGAAATCAACCCGTTAATTCTTACCCCTGATAATAAGTTGATTTGCTTAGATGGCAAAATGATTGTGGATAATAACGCTCTTTATCGCCAACCTGCGCTAAAAGCGATGCAAGATCCAAAACAAGAAGACCCACGAGAAGCAGAAGCGGCTGAATGGGAGCTTAACTATGTTGCATTAGACGGCAATATTGGCTGTATGGTAAACGGTGCAGGGCTTGCAATGGGCACTATGGATATTGTGAAATTACATGGCGGTCAACCTGCTAACTTCTTAGATGTTGGTGGTGGCGCAACGAAAGAGCGTGTTGCCCAAGCATTTAAACTAATTCTTTCGGATAGCAAAGTGAAAGCCGTGTTAGTTAACATTTTCGGCGGTATTGTGCGTTGTGACTTAATTGCCGATGGTATTATTGCAGCCTTCAATGAAGTGGGCGTGCATGTGCCAGTCATTGTTCGACTTGAAGGCACTAACGCAGAGCAAGGGCGTGAAATTCTTGCCAAAAGTGGATTAAGCATTATTCCAGCAAAAAGTTTAACAGAAGCAGCAACACTTTCTGTTCGTGCAGCGGAGGAAAATTAAATGGCGATTTTAATTGATAAAAATACAAAAGTAATCTGCCAAGGTTTTACTGGTGGACAAGGAACATTCCATAGTGAACAAGCCTTAGCTTATGGTACCCAATTAGTAGGTGGTGTCTCTCCTAATAAAGGTGGCACAATACATTTAGGCTTACCTGTATTTAACACCGTGCGTGAAGCCGTAGAAGCCACTGGCGCAACAGCAACGGTTATCTATGTACCAGCTGCTTTTTGTAAAGATGCCATTTTAGAAGCGATTGATGCTGGTATTCAATTAATTGTTTGTATTACCGAAGGCATTCCAACCTTGGATATGGTGCTAGTAAAACAAAAATTAAAAGAAACTGGCGTGCGTATGATTGGGCCTAACTGCCCAGGCGTCATTACACCAGGTGAATGCAAAATCGGCATTATGCCAGGCAGCATTCATAAAAAAGGTAAAGTCGGCATTGTTTCCCGTTCAGGTACGCTTACTTATGAAGCGGTAAAACAAACTACCGATGAAGGTTTTGGGCAATCAACTTGCGTAGGCATCGGTGGTGACCCAATTCCAGGTTCTAACTTTATTGATATTCTTAAACTCTTCCAAGAAGATCCTGAAACAGAAGCGATTGTCATGATTGGTGAAATTGGTGGCACTGCAGAAGAAGAAGCGGCAGCGTTCATTAAAACAAATGTAACGAAACCTGTTGTGAGCTACATTGCTGGTGTGACTGCACCAAAAGGTAAACGAATGGGGCACGCAGGCGCAATTATCAGTGGTGGAAAAGGCACAGCCGATGAAAAATTTGCAGCCTTAGAAGTCGCAGGCGTGAAAACGGTAAGAAGCCTAGCCGATATCGGCCAAGCGCTTAAAAGCTTACTTGGCTAACCTTCAGTATTTTGTAAATTTTTAGCCATATAGGACAAAATAGTTGGTAAAAAGGTGCTTAAAGCCTTATAGTACAAGGCTTTAAGCACACTTTTTGAAATATGAATAAAAAACTGTCCTTTTTGCTTACACTCTTCTATTCAGAAGCATGTCAGACAAAATAATCTTCAACGCTATAAATGTTTCCATTGCAATAAAACATTTACGTTTAAATCTAAATTAAATCCTAACTAAATTTGGTTAGATTGTTCCGTTGGTTTTGTCCTATATGCCGAGATATATTAAATTAAGTATTAAAAAATAGATAATGGAGGCGTGTCCCGGAGTCGAACCGAGCTACATGGATTTGCAATCCAGTGCATAACCGCTTTGCTAACACGCCTAAGATTTGAACGATGAAGAAAATGGAGCGGGAAACGAGGCTCGAACTCGCGACCCCGACCTTGGCAAGGTCGTGCTCTACCAACTGAGCTATTCCCGCGTTTGGAGGTTCTCTAGAAGAGATGCTGCGTATTTTACGGATTTTAAGAGTGCTGTCAAACAGAAATTTTAAAAATAATTTTATATGCCGAAAAATTCTGCATTATGCCGAACTTTTATTAGCAAGATACATTGCAATAAGGAAATTAAATGCTACACTTGGCAACTCAATTCCCCTAATATATGTAGGATTATAACACATGAAACACGCATTAAAAAAAATCACATTAGCTAGCAGCTTAGCAATCGCTGCACTTACATCGCAAAGTGCTCAGGCAGAAGGAAGACTTACCATTTATTGCACTGTGCAAAATCAAGCATGTGAAGATGTTGCGCAGCGCTTTAGTCAAAAGTATGATGTGAAAACCTCTTTTATTCAAGCTAGTACAGGTACTGTATTAGGTAAATTAAAAGCTGAAAAAGATAATCCACAGGCTGATGTTTGGTATGGCGGTACGATTGAACCTCACTTTCAAGCAGGAGAGTTAGGTTTACTTGAGGCATATCGTCCGAAAAATCAGGCTAATATTCTGCCTCAATTTAAAAATTTAATGAGTTCATCGAAAGGGGAATATACCTCTGCTACATATATGTTAGTGTTGGGAATTGGCGTAAATACGGAGAAACTTGCAAAATTAGGCTTACCAATGCCGAAAACATGGGATGATTTACTTGACCCAAAACTTAGTGGTGAAATTCAGCTGCCAGATCCTCGTTCATCAGGCACAACCTTTACAGCAATGGCAACCTTTATCTCTTTAATGGGAGAGGAAAAAGCCTTTGAATATTTGAAGAAATTAGATCAAAACATTTCGCAATATCCAAAAAGTAATTTAGTCACCACGAATTTAACACGTGGTGAAATTACAGAAAGTATTGGTTTTATTCATGCTTATACTACGGAAAAAGAAAAAGGGGCACCGATTGAATATGTGATTCCAGAAGGCAAAGTGGGTTATGCATTAGGTGGAACAAGCATTATCAAAAATGCACGTAATTTAGAAAACGCGAAATTATTTGCAGATTTTGTGCTATCTAAAGAAATTCAAGAAATGCCATGGCGTGATCACAAACTTTACCAAATTCCAGTCACCGTAGATGCGCAAGCCTCAGAGAAATCGCCAGAGCCGAAAAAATTAGATTTAATCGAATTTGATTTTGATAAATTTGGTTCGAGCGAAGAAGGCAAGCGTTTGATTGATAAATGGTTAAATGATGTCAAACTTGCTAATAAATTAACAAAATAATCTAATGAAATGTCGCAAGCGGTTAATTCTTTGTTACACTTTGCAAAAAGTTACACAAAATTAACCGCTTGTTTTCTCTTTATGTTGCGTATTTCTTCTTATTTATGGCTTGGGCTGTCGCTACTTGCCTTTTTTGTTTTGCCGAGTCGAGCGCTATATTATGGTTTGGCCGAATCTACCGTAGATGAAGTTCATGCGGCGATGGGCTATGCGCAATATAATCTTAGTTGGTTCTGGTTTGCCTTGCCTTGGCTGTTGCCAATTCTTGCTAAATTACAACGCCCAAAGTGGAACGTTATCTTTCTGATAGCCATTACACTGTTTGTGTTGATTTCAGCTAAACTGACTCAATTTAGTTTAGGCTATTCTAGCATTGTACTTTTTATTACCCTAACCGCACTTCTGGTTGAAAACCTGGCTAAGCTCCAGTTTATGCAAGGTGACCGTTTTATTATTGCTGCCTTTATTGGCATGTTAATTATTATCGGGCTATTTATTGTCTATCCTACGGGGATACTTTTTAGCACACTGTTTTATAGCGAAGGGCAATTCAATCTTTCCCATAGCTTAAGTGTATTTTCCCAGCCACAAATGGGGCGAGTAATTTTAAATTCACTGTCAGTTTCAGGTGCGGTTGGGCTGCTTTCTACTTTCTTCGGACTGCTATTCGCCCTTTACACCACGCGAATTGGTAAGCGAACTCGCTTTATTAGTAAGACCTTTTCGATGTTGCCTATTGTAACTCCACCTTTTGTGGTTGGACTGGGTATTGCAATGTTGTTTGGTCGCGCAGGGTATGTGACAGAGTTTTTAGTTAATTATCTCGGTATGAGTAAAAATTGGCTTTATGGCTTTAATGGTATTGCAATTTCTCATACTTTGGCATTAACACCAATGGCTTTCATGATTATTGAAGGCGCACTAAAAGCGATTCCGGCAACGCTAGAAGAGGCTGGATATACTTTACACGCTTCACGTAACCAAATTTTCTTTTATGTATTATTGTCACTCCTGAAACCTGCACTAGCGAACGCTTTTTTGATTACGTTTATTCAATCATTAGCTGATTTTAGTACGCCATTTGTATTGGGTGGGGATTTTGATGTTCTTGCCAGCCAAATTTATTTTTATATGGTGGGCGCAAATCCTGATTATGCGATTGCGGCAACTTTGGGTAGTCTTTTGTTGCTGGTTTCACTGGCCATCTTTTTTGTCCAGCATTATTGGCTTGGTAAGCAATCTTATGTTACGCAATCTGGCAAAATGAGCCATGCGAATCGTCAAGCGCTACCACTGGGCATAAAATATCTCGTGATTGTGGCATTAAGTTGCTGGGCATTATTTAATTTAGTGCTTTATGGCTCAATTTTCTTTGGCAGTTTTACCGTGAACTGGGGAGTAAATCATAGTTTTACCTTTGAAAATTACCAAAAATTATTCGGACAAGGCATTGATTTTGGCGGTTTCCCTTCTTTGATTCAAACTGTGTTATATGCACTTTGTGCCGCGCCAATCACAGCATTAGTTGGTTTATTATTAGCTTATTTAACTACCCGTAAAACATTTAAAGGGCGTGAGAGTTTAGCTTTTTTAACGCTATTATGTTTTGCGGTTCCTGGCACTGTGGCTGGTGTTTCGTATTTATTAGCATTTAATCAATCGCCAATTTATTTAACGGGCACGAGTGCGATTATTGTGCTTTCAATGGTGACTCGCAATATGCCCGTTGGGATGCGTTCTGCAATTGCAGCATTAAATCAAATTGATAAATCGTTAGAAGAAGCGGCATTCACGCTTAAAGCAAATGGTTGGAAAACGTTGGTTTATGTTGTATTTCCATTATTAAAACCCGCGTTGTTGTCGGCATTAGTCAGCAGTTTTGTGCGCTCAATGACAACCATTAGTGCGATTATTTTCTTAGTGACGCCAACAACCCGAGTCGCAACCTCTTATATTTTAAATCGTGTCGAAGATGGGGATTACGGTTTAGCTATCGCTTATGGGGCAACCTTAATTGTGACGATGATGAGTATTATCTTAATTTTTAACTTATTACTGGCGCCAAGAATGCGCGCAGATAGTGTGCGATAAGGAGGAATATGAGCGCATTTCTTGAATTGAAAAAGATTTCCAAGCAATTTGGGCAAAATAAAATTGTGACCGATTTTAATCTCAGCATCGAAAAAGGCAAAATGGTGACAATTCTAGGCCCCTCTGGCTGTGGTAAAACAACGATTTTACGCCTAATTGCAGGCCTTGAGCTTGCAACAAGCGGTCAGATTTTGTTAGAAAATAACGAAATTGGACAACTTGCCCCGCAGTATCGAGATATTGGCATCGTGTTTCAATCTTATGCGCTTTTCCCACATTTAACGATTGGTGAGAATGTAGGATTTAGCTTGAAAATGGCTGGTGTAAAGAAAACAGAGCGACTTGAGCGAGTAAAAGAGGCTTTAGCATTAGTTGAGCTTGCAGGCTTTGAAGATCGCTTTATCGATCAGATTTCGGGTGGGCAACAACAGCGTGTGGCGCTAGCCAGAGCTTTGGTATTGAAACCGAAAATTTTATTGTTTGACGAGCCACTTTCTAATTTAGATAGCAATTTGCGTCAAGTTATGCGTGAGAAAATTCGCGCATTACAACAACGATTAAATATCACTGCGGTATATGTCACACATGACCAAAGTGAGGCTTTTGCCGTTTCAGATCAAATTGTGGTGATGGATAAAGGGCAGATTGTTCAACAAGGCAGCCCAGAGCAGCTTTATCAAGCACCAAAAAATCAATTTATCGCCCAATTTATGGGTGAGGCTAGCTTTGTTCCAGCCAAGAAAAAGGGCGATAAAATAACGGTGGGTTCACAAACAATTAGGTTAGAAAGTACATTAGCTGATGGTGATTGCCGATTAGGCATTCGCCCAGAAGCCATTCGATTATCTCCTGCAAAACCAGATTCAAATACCGCAGCCAAAGTGCTCAAAGCCGATTATATGGGCGCTTATTTGGAACTGCATTTGGATTGGCAAGGTTCGCCCTTATTAGCGAAGGTCTCTTCTGCTAGTTTTGAGCGCGAAATTACCCATTATGAAATGGCTTTTGCACCGAAAGGGCTGTTTTTACTCCCTGCGTAGAATGAGTAAAAGTTTCATAAAAAATAACCGCTTGTAACCAATTATTTGGCATAACAAGCGGTTAAATTTTGGTGGCATATAGGACAAAACACCCGCTCAAGATTGATACGGGCGTTGTTATTTAAGGCTAATACAATAATTAGTTAGAACTAATATTATGCATTTCTAGATTAGCTGATTGTGCAGCTAATTTTGCTTTAGCGTTGTCATTTCTCGCTGAGGCAATTGCACTCAAATAAGTTTCATCAATATCACCCGTAATATATTCGCCGGTAAAGACAGAAGCATCGAACTGCTTAATCGCTGGATTTTCTAATTGAACAGATTTAATCAATGCAGATAAATCTTGGAAAATTAGTTTATCAACGCCAATCATTTGAGCAATTTCATCTACATTACGTTTATAAGCAACTAATTCTTCACTAGTTGGCATATCAATGCCATAAACATTAGGATAACGAATTTCTGGAGCTGCTGAGGCAAAATACACTTTTTTCGCGCCTGCCGCTCTTGCCATTTCGACGATTTGCTCCGACGTTGTTCCACGAACAATAGAATCATCAACTAATAAAACATTTTTGCCTTTAAATTCAGCCGAAATTGGGTTGAGTTTACGGCGTACGGAGCTCTTACGCTGCTCTTGCCCTGGCATAATAAAGGTTCTTGCAACATAGCGGTTTTTTACAAAACCTTGGCGATATGGCTTATATAATACATTTGCAATGCGCACAGCAATGTCGTTTGAAGTTTCAGGAATTGGGATAACAACATCAATTTCATCAATCATGCGCCCCCACTCTTTTTTGATTTTTTCACCCAACATTTCTCCCATATGCACACGTGATGCATAGACAGAAACGCCATCAATAACCGAGTCTGGACGGGCAAAATACACAAATTCGAAAATACACGGATTTAGTTTCGGATCTTCTGCACAACTAGCAGAATATAATTCACCATCAAAGGTAATGTAGATCGCCTCACCAGGTTGCACATCACGCACAAACTCAAAACCTACAATATCTAACGCGACACTTTCAGAGGCAAACATATATTCCACTTTGCCATCTACTTCACGTTTGCCTAACACTAATGGTCGAATTCCAAATGGATCACGAAATGCAATCATTCCATGGCCAATGACCATCGCAATACAGGCATAAGCGCCTTTAATTGTTTTATTCGTTTGACGAACCGTTTCGAAAATATTTTCAGGAGTAAGGTGGTTGGTAGGATATTGATCAAGATAGTGTGCAAAAATGTTGAGTAAAGCTTCAGAATCAGAATTGGTATTAACATGGCGGCGAGCTTCTTTAAAAAGATGCTCTTTAAGTTCAGCGCTGTTAGTTAAATTCCCATTATGCACTAACGTTAAACCGAATGGTGAATTTACATAGAATGGTTGTGCTTCTGATGCACTAGAAGAGCCTGCTGTGGGATAGCGCACATGCCCAATACCTGCATTACCTTGCAGTCTAAGCATATGTTCTTGTCTGAATACTTCACTTACCAAGCCATTTGATTTTCGTAAACGAAAACAGTTTCCAGCGTCAATGGTAACGATACCTGCGGCATCTTGCCCCCGATGTTGAAGTAGTGTTAACCCATCATAAAGAGCCTGATTAACAGGCGAATGCCCGATAATACCAACAATGCCGCACATAATAAATTACCTCTTAGTTAGTCGTTTTTAAGAAACTCGAATTGGCTTGTAGCTGTTCAAAAAACCATTTCACAATAAAATCAAAGTGAGGAATCAATTTTGATTCCGTCCATAATTCGTTTTGGTTGATAGAAGTGAAGGTATCTGCAAAGAATAAAAGCGCTGCAACAATCAATACGCCACGCAATACGCCAAAAGCACCGCCTAAAATTCGGTCTGTAGTCGAAAGTACGCCTGTCATATCCACCATTTTTTGCAATAAACCACTAATAATGCCGCAAACAATTAAGGTGATAATAAATAAAATTGCCGCAGCTACGCCATTACGTAAAAATTCAGAATTTTGCAAATACACGGAATTAATCTGTGCTAAATAGCTGCTAAGATAAGGATAGAAGCTACTTGCTATCCAAAATGCAATAATCCAGCCACCTAGTGAAAGTGCTTCGCTAACGAAACCACGCCATAGGCTCACTAAGATAGAAAATGCAATAATTCCGATGATAATAATATCAACCATAAAAACCTCTATGGGCAAAACAGCCCCTATTCTACAAAAAAAGAAAACGTTTGCGTAGAGCAAACACCATAAAAATACAATAATTTAACAAGCGGTCTGATTTTACTAAAATTTTACCAATATACTTTAATCAGCCTCTACTTGGTAACCCTCATCTGCTTGTGTCGGTGCATTTGCACCTGCTTTTGCTAATTCATCGCAAATTTCGTTTTCACGATGCCCAGCGTGCCCTTTTACCCAACACCATTCAATTTGATGGCGTCGAATTTCACTATCAAGCTGTTGCCATAAATCTTGGTTTTTGACAGACTTACCATTTGCCGTTTTCCACCCTTTCTGCTTCCAGCTAAAAATCCATTGTGTGATGCCATTTTTCATATATTGGCTATCAGAATGTAACTGAACATGGCAAGATTCTTTTAGCCGTTGTAAGGCAATAATGACCGCCCGAAGTTCCATTCGATTATTGGTCGTTTGAAAATACCCTTGGCTGAGTGTTTTTTCATGTCCCTGATAGCGCAGCAAAATCCCAATACCTCCCGGCCCTGGGTTGCCTAAACAAGACCCATCAGTAAAAATTTCAACCTGCTTCATTTGCCCTCTTACTCATCTAATTTACTGCCTTTTAATAATTTTCTCATCCAAGCACGATTAGGTGATAACATCCGCCAAATATCGTCCCCCATCGGAATCGGCTCTCGACAAATTAACCCAGCTAACATTTCCGCTAATAGTGGAGCGGTAGTTAAGCCGCGCGATCCCAGCCCGTTAATGAGATACAGATTAGTAAAATTTTTAGCATTTTCAACCGCTTGTTTGCGACGAAGTGCATTGTACAGGTTCGCATATTGCTGTTTTTGTGCCACATAATCCGGCACTGCCCCCACAATCGGTAATCGATCACGCAATGCTGCACGAACACCTTGTTTCGCCCAATTTGCGGATAAATCAATATTTTTCGTCCAATCGCAAGCGGTCATATTTTGCTGTAATTTTGCTAAATTCTCGTGATGTTCGCTCAATGAAAAATGGCGTTCATCATTATTACGCACATGGCTAGCACCTAAACAATGCATATTCTCTGCTGAAACTGGCGTTAAATAACCATCATAACAAACCACACACTGTAGTTTTTGTAAATCTGGCGTTGTTGGAATCTGACTAACTTGCCCACGAACCGGGTAAAGCGGAATACCTTTACTTTGTTCAAATGCCATCAGACCATTGCCATTTGTTAGCACCAAAATATCATGCGCATAATCTTGGTTTTGCCACTGCCAATGCCACTGACCATCACGGAAAATAGGGGATTTAACTTCGTGATTAAAGACAATTTTTAGTCCTTGACGAATCAAATAATCGAAACCATTTTTAACTAATTGATGTGGTGAAAGCCAGCCCCCCTCAGCAATAAATGCCCCACCATCTTGTACTGGTAAACCGATTCTTTCACTTAAGGTTTTTGCTGTGCAAAGTTCAAATAAATTCGAATCATCAATTTGTTTGGCTATTTTCGCTAATTTCAGCGCGGTTTTCTCGTTATACGCCATTAACGCAACGCCAGTTAAGCCCTGTTCAAATTGAATTTTCGGTGAAAGCTGTTTTAAGCGCTGCAATGCATAATCAAAACTATGAATATAAAAACGCACATTGCGTTCATCATCATCACTTAGCTGTGGATAAATAGCGCCTTGTAAATTCCCTGATGCATTCATTGCAACGTCAGGATCCTTACAATATAGTGTGACTTTTTTCCCTCGTTCTAATAAAGAAAGCGCCAAAAATAAACTCGCCACACCACCACCAACTAAAGCAATATCATCGCTATTTTGCGTTATTTCTGTATAGAAATATGGATAACTCGGCGCTTGGTGTTCTGCCGTTAATGGTTTCTGCCCCCACAGCATTTCTCTTTTTTTACCGAATCCTTTACGTTTGAATACGTCAAATCCTGCCGCGACTAATCCTTTTCTTACCTTACTTGCTGCAGTAAAGGTTGCAAAGGTTCCGCCATTTCGACTTAATCGAAACATTTGCTGGTAAAGATTTTCTTGCCACATTTCTGGATTTTTATCAGGCGAAAAACCATCTAAAAACCATGCATCAATTTCGCCTTGATAGAAATCACCTAATTGCGGTAGATTTTCTGCCAACTCACCAAACCAGAGATCTAAATAAACTTCATTAAAATGATAGCGCTGGCAACCAGTTTGGCGTGGACGCCAAACGTCAACCAACTTTTCTGAAAGCACTGAAAATTGCGGATAAGATTGATGTATTTGAGCTAATTGCACCGAAGTAAGCGGAAATTTTTCAAAAGAGATGAAATATAAACGCTTTAAAGGATTATTTGGATACGCTTGGCGAAATTGTTGAAATTTCTCTGCAACGGCAAGAAAATTTAAACTAGTGCCAAATCCAGTTTCCGCAATAACAAAAGCCGCTTGCTGGCAAGCTAACCAGCGTTCCCAAAGTTGGTTGCCTTCTTGAAAAACATAATAGCTTTCTGCCAAACCATCTTGGCTTGAAAAATAAATATCGTCAAAAACGGTCGAAACCGGTGTATTTTGAGCATTAAAATCTAATGTGGCGAAAGTAAGCTTTTGCATAAAAGAAATTAGGGTTATAAAAAAGAAAAGGCACAAGTTTCTGCTTGTGCCATCTACCGAAGCTTTTTATTAGAAAATGAGTGATGCGAATAAAACGATCATACCTAATGAAAAAGCCACTGTTAAAATGGTATAACCTAAAGTACCCATAAGAACCTCTTTGTCAATTTAAAAAAATACGCCTTGATTATACTCAAAATTATTGAGCAAACCAAGTTTTCCAGCATAGCTGAAATAAATTATTCTGCCTCAATTTTTAAAGCTTGAGAAAAACTTTGCAATCCTTTTGAATTCCCTGCTTTTGCCATACTTTGTAACGCTTGTGTTGGCGTATGTAATAAGCTGTTTGTCAGTTTATAACTTAATTCATGCAATACTTTTTCACTATCTTGCCCTTGTTGTAGCGCTTGGATAGCTTTTGCTAATAATTGCTGACGAAGTTGTTCTGCATCTTGGCGATAACGCTTAATTAAATCGCTTGATTGTTGTTGCTTCAACCAAACAAAAAATGCTTTACACTCTTCATCTACAATATCTGCCGCTTGTTTTGCTGCTAACTCACGTTGGGCTAAGTTGCGTTGGATAATATTTTGCAGATCGTCCACGCTATAAGCATATACTGAATCTAATTCACCCGCGTTTTCATCAATATCACGAGGGACCGCAATATCAATCAGCAATAAAGGATCATATTGGCGCTGCTTTTGGGCAATTTCGACCATTTCTTTACTAATCAACACATCTGGGCTACCCGTTGAGCTAATAACCACATCAGCTTGATTTAATCCTAACTGCATGGCACTTAGTGAAAGGATTTGCATTGGCGTTTCAAGTTTTTCTGCCAACATTTCAGCACGAACATGAGTACGGTTGGCCACCATAATATTTTTTGCGCCATGTTGAATTAAATAGCGCGCAACAAGCTCAATAGTTTCACCTGCACCAACTAATAAAAAACGTAATTTATCAAAACGATCAAAAATTTGGCGAGCTAACCCACAGGCTGCATAAGCTACAGACACCGCACTCGCACCAATTTCTGTTTCTGAACGGACACGCTTTGCCGTGGAGAATGTCCGTTGGAATAAACGAGATAATTTAGTTGAAATGCTTTGGTGTTGAGAAGCATAAAAAGCTTCACTAAATTGATAAGCCTGTTTTACTTGTCCAAGGATTTGGGGTTCACCTAAAATTAAAGAATCCAATCCACAAGCTACACTCATTAAATGACGAGCAGCTTCTAAATTCTGTTTAAAATAAATGCATTCACGTAATTCACTTTCACTGATTTGGTGAATTTCCGCGAACCATTTTAAACACTGCTCTCGCCAGCTTTGGTTATCAATATGATCTTCTTGAGGCGTAATATTTGGCTGATGGAAATAAAGCTCTGTACGGTTGCAGGTCGATAAGATCACCACACTTTCTGCCAACGCTCTTTCTTGAATTTGCATAAACGCAAGTTGGCGTTTGATATCATCAAACGCCACTTTTCCCCGCACATCAACAGATGCGGTTTTATGGTTAATGCCAAGTGCTAATATGGTCATGTTATCGTCATTCCAGTAAAAATAGACTTCTATTCTAGCTAATCAGCTATAAGCACGCAAATAATTGTAAGAGCTGCTTTGATTTATCACAATAAACCACCTAGAAATAGGGATAGAGAAAAGCTCATTTTTCAGCTTTAGCTGATGAATCATGCAAATTTGCAAACTTTTCGGAAAATCCGACCGCTTACCATTCAAAAAAGCGCGATTTTGCGGTATGATTCTCATCATTTTTGCGAACAAACAAGGTTAACATTTATGCAACAACAATATAACCCAAGCCAGATTGAACCCGCTGTTCAACAATATTGGGCTGAAAATAAAGTCTTCAAAGCGATCAAAGATACGTCTAAAGAAAAATATTACTGTCTTTCAATGTTCCCTTACCCATCAGGCCGTTTACACATGGGTCACGTGCGTAACTACACCATCGGTGATGTGGTTTCTCGTTATCAACGTATGAACGGCAAAAATGTATTACAGCCAATTGGTTGGGATGCATTTGGTTTGCCGGCTGAAGGTGCTGCAATTAAAAATAAAACTGCACCCGCAAAATGGACTTACGAAAATATCGAATACATGAAAAACCAGCTCAAAATGTTGGGCTTTGGTTATGACTGGGATCGCGAAATTGCGACTTGCCGTCCAGAATACTACAAATGGGAACAATGGTTCTTCACCGAGCTTTATAAAAAAGGCTTAGTTTATAAAAAAACCTCAACTGTAAACTGGTGTCCAAACGATGAAACCGTATTGGCTAACGAACAGGTGCACGAAGGTTGCTGCTGGCGTTGTGACACTCCGGTCGAACAAAAAGAAATCCCACAATGGTTTATTAAAATCACTGACTATGCAGAACAATTACTAGGTGGATTAGACCAACTGCCACAATGGCCGGATATGGTAAAAACCATGCAACGTAACTGGATTGGTCGTTCTGAAGGGGTGGAAATTACATTTGATGTGGCAGATACCGCAGAAAAAGTTGCGGTTTATACCACCCGCCCAGATACTTTCTATGGTGTGAGCTATTTAGGTATCGCGGCAGCGCACCCATTAGCAGAATTAGCGGCAGAAAAAAATCCTCAATTGGCTGAATTTATCCGTGAAGCGAAAAATGCCAAAGTGGCCGAAGCAGACCTTGCCACTATGGAGAAAAAAGGGATGGCAACGGGCTTATTCGCTATTCATCCATTAACCGGTGAAAAATTACCAATTTGGGTCGCGAACTTTGTGTTAATGCACTACGGTACTGGCGCAGTAATGGCGGTTCCAGCACACGACCAACGCGACTTTGAATTTGCTCAAAAATACAATTTGCCAATTAAACAGGTAATCGCACCGCTTGCAGATGAAGAAATTGATTTAACCAAACAAGCTTTCGTTGAACACGGTAAATTAGTGAACTCTGCTGAGTTTGATGGTTTGGATTTTGATGCTGCATTCAACGGTATTGCGGACAAATTAGAAAAATTAGGCGTGGGTAAACGCCAAGTTAACTATCGTTTGCGTGACTGGGGCGTTTCTCGTCAGCGTTATTGGGGGGCACCAATTCCAATGCTCACCTTACCAAACGGTGAAACTGTGCCAGCACCAATCGAAGATTTACCGATTATTCTGCCGGAAGATGTGGTCATGGATGGCGTGAAAAGCCCAATTAAAGCGGATCCAAACTGGGCAAAAACCACCTTCAACGGTGAACCTGCATTAAAAGAAACCGATACCTTTGATACCTTTATGGAATCATCTTGGTACTACGCGCGCTACACCTCACCAAGCTATGCGGAAGGCATGTTGGATAAAGAGGAAGCGAATTACTGGTTACCGGTGGATCAATATATCGGCGGTATCGAGCACGCGACAATGCACTTGCTCTACTTCCGTTTCTTCCACAAATTATTGCGTGATGCAGGTTTCGTAACGAGCGATGAGCCGGCACAAAAATTATTATGCCAAGGCATGGTATTAGCGGATGCGTTCTACTACACCAGTCCGACTAACGAGCGTATTTGGGTGAGCCCAACGCAAGTGACCCTTGAGCGTGATGAAAAAGGTCGTATTATCAAAGCAACCGATCCGGAAGGCCGTGAATTGGTGCATACCGGTATGACCAAAATGTCGAAATCCAAAAACAACGGTATCGACCCACAAGAGATGGTGGAAAAATACGGTGCAGATACTGTGCGTCTATTTATGATGTTCGCGTCTCCTGCAGAAATGACGCTTGAATGGCAAGAATCCGGCGTAGAAGGTGCGAAACGTTTCTTAGGCCGTGTATGGAATTTAGTGTATGAATACAGCCAAAATCCTGCAAAAACCGCTTTAGATGTGACCGCACTTTCTGCAGACCAAAAAGCGCTTCGCCGTGATGTGCATAAAACGATCGCGAAAGTGAGCGATGATATTGGTCGCCGTCAAACCTTCAATACCGCTATCGCGGCAGTGATGGAGTTAATGAACAAATTAACCCGTGCACCATTAGAAAGCGAACAAGATCGTGCGGTTATGGCAGAAGCATTAAGCGCTGTAGTACGTATGCTTTACCCTATCACACCACATATCTGCTTTGAATTATGGAAAGCTTTAGGTAACGAAAGCAATATCGACCATGCAGAATGGGTGAAAGCTGACGAAGCTGCGATGGTAGAAGACGAAAAACTTATCGTGGTACAAGTCAACGGTAAAGTTCGTGGCAAAGTGACTGTTGCAGCTGATGCGGATGAAGAAACCGTGAAAACTGTTGCATTTGCAGATGAAAATGTGAAGAAATTTACTGACAATACACAAATCGTGAAAGTGATTTATGTACCAGGTAAATTGTTAAATGTGGTGGTTAAACCGCAATAATCCATAAAATAACCGCATTTTATTCTAAGCGTTGCATAAAGGACTCTTAAACAAAATAAAGTGCGGTGAATTTTACAGGTAATTTTTATGATGAAATCAATCAAAACGATCTGCTTAGTTGGGGCAACGGTTTTTCTGACCGCTTGTGGATGGCATTTTAAGAATAATGAAATGTTACCAACTGAATTGCGCACACTAACATTTGAAAGTGCCGATCAACACAGTGATATGTCTCGCGTTCTGCGTAATCAATTACAGCTTAACGACGTAAAATTAGTTTCTAGCCAAGACCATGTTGCTAAATTACGTTTAGTTAATGCTTCAAGTGGTAGCAAAGTGGTGTCTGTATTTAAACAGGCTCGCGAGGCAGAAAAATTATTAACATTAAATGTACAAGCTGTTGTAGATGTTCCAAACAAAGGTGCTTACCCGCTAGAAGTTTCGGTACACCGTACTTTCTTTGATGACTCTCGTGCTGCATTAGCAAAATCTGCAGAACAAGAGATGATTATGAAAGATATGTATGAACAAGCTGCACGTCAGTTAATTATTAAAATGACGGGCTTACATCAAGAACTTCATCAGGCAAAATAACCCAATCCCCCATTTTGGGGGATTTTCTTATCACTATGCAAAGAATCTTTCCTGAAGCACTCACTTTACAGCTCAACAAAGTCCTATCACCCTATTATTTACTGACAGGAACCGATTTACTTTTGTTAGATGAAGCGAAAGTGCAAATTATCCAAGCAGCTAGAGAACAAGGTTTTGATGAAAAAACGGAATTTACCGTGAATCAAGAAACGCCTTGGGACACGCTTTTGGAAAGTGCACAATCTATGGGTTTATTTTTCAATCGCCAGATTATTATTCTTAATCTGCCTGACAACATCACAACCCAACAGGCTAAACAGCTAGAAACACTCTGTCAGCTCAGCCATTCAGATTTATTATTGATTTTTTGCCTACCAAAATGGACAAAAGCACTTGAAAAGCAAAATTGGCTACATCAGATTGATGCGCAAGCCATTCAAGTAAACTGCCAAACGCCCGAAATCAGTAAACTACCTGCTTGGGTAGGTATGCGTGCAAAGACCTTATCACTTCAAATTGAACTAGAGGCTGTTCAATTGCTCTGTTATAGCTATGAAGGGAATTTATTAGCACTCAAACAAGCATTACAATTACTTCAATTACATTTTACTGATGGGAAAATCACGCTCAATCGAGCAAAAGAAATTGTTGAGCAATCCGCACAATTTAACCCATTTCAATGGGTAGATGCGTTATTAAATGGGAAAATTGCCCGTGCAGAACGTATTCTGGCGCATTTAAAAAATGAAGATGTTCAGCCAGTTATGTTACTACGTATTATTCAAAAAGAACTAATGATTCTACTAGAACTGACTCGCTCACCAGCACCTGTTTTACATAGTCAAACACCGCTTTATATTGGTAATTTACGTGCAGAATTCGACCGCTTGAAAATTTGGCAAAATCGGAGAATGGCTTATCAACAAGCGTGCCAACGCCTAACCTATCAACAACTATATCAACTTATTCAAAAACTTGCTGAATTAGAACGCCAAGTCAAACAAACCTTCGATGAACAAGTTTGGATAGGATTAGCCCAATTCTCAGCTTTATTTAAATAGAAAACCTAGCCATTTGGCTAGGTTTTCTTTCATATTAAATTTGGTTTTAAGCTGATTTATTTTTACGATTTCGATACCATTTCCAGCCGAAATAGAGCGCTAAAACGCCTAATATACTAAAAATAATATGTTGTCCATTTTTCACTTGATGCTCTAACCATTCTAAATTTTTCGCACCATAATCGCCTAAATAAACCCAAATCGGAACAGAGATAATTGCTGCACAGAAATCAACTGCAATAAATTGCGTATAGCTTACGCGACGAGTAATGCCTGAAACTAAATAAACAACCGCTCTTAATCCTGGTAAGAAACGCGCTAAAAATAATAGGCGATTACCTTGTTTTTCAAAACGCTCTTGCACTGCCACATAACGGCTTTCAGTCACAATATTACGAATTAGCGGGAATTGTCTAATTTTCTCACCGTAAATACGCCCTAACCAGTACATAGTGCTATCACCTACCAATACGCCAAGCATACTCACAACAAGCATCCAATGAACATTGGTATAACCCAGTCCAGAAATTACACCACCAGAAACTAAAGTAACATCTTCGGGAATCGGTACACCAAAACCACAGGCTAATAAAACTAAAAATACCGCCCAATAACCATAACTACTAAAAAATTCAATTAAAAATTCCATGTCTATCCTTGTTGATTAAGATCTTTTACTGAGTGACGCACAACCAATTCCGGGTGGAATTCTAATGTATGTGGCTCACTTGCTTTTTCGCTATTTTGAATACGTTCTAACAATAAATCTAAGGCAGCTCTACCTAAACGAGATTTTGATTGATGAATCGTGGTTAGCGGTGGCGCGTAAAAGCGAGAGCTATGAATATTATCATAACCTATGATAGAAATATCACTTGGCACAGATAGCCCCTTTTCAGTAATAGATGAAATTGCGCCTAAAGCCTGAACATCACTAAAACAGAAAATAGCAGTTGGCAATTCTTTTTGGCGGAACATATTATTCATACATTCAAAACCATCTTCTGGTTCAAAGTCACCATCAAAAATCCAATCTTGATTGATAGGTAAATTAGCCTCTTCCATAGCTTTAGTAAATCCCTCTAAACGCAATTTAGAGATTGTTTTTTCTAAAGATCCAGCAATAACACCAATGGCTTTATGTCCTTTTTCAATCAAATGACGCGTAGCTAAATAACCACCTTCAACACTATTATCTAAAATACGATCGCTTTTACCATCGTGTACGCCCCAGTCCATTACTACCATAGGCACATTAGTTCCATTAAATAACGCTAAAGATTTTTCAGTATATTCTGAACACATAACTAAAATACCATCTACGCGTTTTTTAATTAGCATATCTAAGTGATTTTGGATTTTCTCCGGCTCATTTTGTGTATTACATAAAAAGAGAGAATAACCTTGTCGATAACACTGCTCTTCAACTGCGAGCACCACTTCAGCAAAATATGGCGATTCACTGGTTGTAATAATCATCCCGATAGATTTAGTCGTATTCACTTTTAAGCTACGCGCAACTGCACTAGGCGAATAGTTTAATGCTTTCACAGCATCCCATACCGCTTTAGTTGTATCTTCTGCTACAAATCGGGTTTTATTAATAACATGAGAAACTGTCGTGGTTGACACGCCAGCATGTTTTGCAACATCTTTAATCGTCGCCATAAAAAACTCACTTTTATTCTAAAATAGTAACGTTTTATTATAACGATTTTAAACAAGAGCGTGAACAATTAGAATTTTTTTACACAAAAAAATAAAACCCTCCGAGGAGGGTTTCTCAAATTGCTTGAACAAATAAATTATAATACACCTTGTTCTAACATTGCTGTTGCCACTTTTTTGAAGCCCGCAATGTTTGCACCATTTACGTAGTTCACAAAACCATCGGCTTCGCGACCATTTTCAACGCAGTTTTCATGAATTGCGCTCATAATACCGAATAAACGTTGATCAACTTCTTCACGAGTCCAAGATAAACGCATTGCATTTTGGCTCATTTCTAAACCTGAAGTTGCTACACCACCAGCATTTGCCGCTTTACCTGGCGCATAAAGAATTTTTGCCGCTAAGAATACTTCAACACCGTCTAAAGTTGTTGGCATATTCGCACCTTCTGCTACACAGATGCAACCATTTTTAACCAATTCTTTTGCATCATTGCCATCTAATTCATTTTGTGTTGCACAAGGCAATGCAATATCACATTTTACACCCCAAGGTTTTTGACCTTCAAAGTATTGTAATCCTTGCTCTTTGGCATACACAGATAAACGTTCACGACGTTCATTTTTCAAGACTAATAAAGCAGCTAGTTGAGATTCGGTCATGCCTGCATCAGAGAATAAGACATAGCCATTTGAATCTGAAACAGTTAAGACTTTTGCCCCTTTTTGGATAGCTTTTTCAGCCGCATATTGCGCTACATTACCTGAACCAGAAATGACTACACGTTTGCCTTCAAAACCTTGCCCACGGGTTGATAGCATTGCATCAGCAAAATAAACCGCACCATAACCGGTCGCTTCAGGTCGAATTAAGCTACCGCCCCAAGTTAAACTTTTACCTGTTAGTACAGAAGTAAATTCATTACGTAATTTTTTATACTGACCATACATATAACCGATTTCACGACCACCTACACCAATATCACCCGCAGGAACATCAGTATCTGCACCAATATGGCGAGAAAGTTCGGTCATGAATGCTTGGCAGAAACGCATTACTTCAGCGTCTGATTTGCCTTTTGGATCAAAGTCTGAACCACCTTTACCACCACCCATTGGCAATGTTGTTAATGCATTCTTGAATACTTGCTCAAAAGCTAAGAATTTTAATACGCCTAAATCGACCGTCGGATGGAAACGAATCCCACCTTTATAAGGGCCAATTGCTGAGTTCATTTGGACACGGTAGCCACGGTTAACTTGTACGTTACCATTATCATCAACCCAAGTTACACGGAAAGTAATCACTCGTTCCGGTTCAACTAAGCGCTCTAAAATACCATGTTTAGTATATTGTGGATTTTTAGCTAAAAATGGCGCTAGAGAAATAAACACTTCTTCAACCGCTTGGTGGAATGGTGCTTGATTTGGATCGCGTTGTTTAATTTTTTGGAACAATGAATCTAATGCGTGTAAATCGCTCATGGTTGGCTCCTGTTTAGTTATAATTTTAAAAGAATGTTGTGTTTTAAAGTGGTTTTGAGTTTATCAATACTTTTTTTACTTGAAAAGTATAATTACAAAAAATAATGCAATAAATTAGAAAAATTAAGTTTAAATGCCTATTTTTTACTCAACTAGAGCGAATTTATCATTTTTTTGTGACAAAAATCACGCTTTTAATCACTTAGCACTCTATTAGAAGTTTTTATGGATTAGAAAAATTTATAACAAAAACCCATCAAGCTTATAGGCCTGATGGGTAATTAAAAGTGTTTCTTCAACAACTACTTTTCTTCATACTTTTTCATAAATTTTGAAATTGCATTAAGGAAGATATTTTTAATAGGTTGGGCTTTCCGTTCAAATTCAATATTTTTTTCTTTAAATAAACGGAATTCATCGGCTGAAGCTTTTTCTGGCTTAATATAAGTATTTGCCATTTTTGCCCAGCTATCCATAGAGAAATGATATACATCAATTAGATATTGGATAATTGCTTTTACCTCTTTATCCTTCACTTTGGCTTTTAATTCCGTTAATTGTTTAACTTCTTTTTCCGATTGATTCCAAACATTTTGTTTATAGTCCTCAATCACCATTTTGATATTCTTCTTATCAAAATCACCACAAAATTTTTCACAGCTTGATAAAAGCTGCTCTTCGAAATTCGGCATAAAAGTACTATTCGTATCAGACATCCACTTGAAGAATTTTGTGAAATCATCTTTACCTGTTGGGGATTTCATATTAGAAATGGAAATAGGCTTTAATAAAGCCTCTGGTATATCTGGAAGTTGATTATTCACCAATTTCTCAGTTGGCATTGGCCTTTCTACATAAGCCGCTTGACTTTGACAAGCTGAAAGCGACAATACGCTTATCGCGAATAGGCTAGATAGAATAATTTTTTTCATACTAAACTCCTAAGTTCGAACTAAATACAAGCGGTAGATTTTCTGCAAAATTTTACAAAAATTCTACCGCTTGCTGACCTTATTGAGCTGGGTTTGGCGCATTATCAGTGAGAGGTTGATCTAACTTCACATCACTCACTAAGCCTTGATTATCAAAGTAAACGTATAAAGTACGCTGAATCGGATCGTTATAACCTTCACGCTTAATAAAGACGTAATCCCAACGATTTTCGCCAAATACGTTTTTCAACATTGGGGTGCCTAATAAATATTGCACTTGAACTGGCGTCATACCGATTTTGATCTGATCAATTTTATCTTGTTCTAAATAGTTACCTTGAGGTACATCAATACGATAGACGACTTTTTTTACCGTAGAACAGGCGCTAACACCCATCACTAATGCAAGCACTGCAAGAAGAGATTTCATTTTCATATATAGTTGACCTTTGAAAAACTGTAATTTGGCGCATCATACCAAATTAGCTAGAAAAAGACGATTATTTATTACGCTCAAGCTGATCGCGAAGATTCGTCGGCAATCCTTTGATTGTTAATGTGTCGTTTAGTTCATCCCAAATCAGGCGTTCTCCTAAAAGTTCAGCATTAAAACTAATTGTGACCCCTTTTCCAGATCCTGAAAATTTGGTGAGCGTCTTCAACGCATTACGCACAGGGGGAATAGATTCTTCTAAACCATATTCTTGTGTTTGAGCAAATTGCGCAAAATCTAACTCATTTAACGTTGGCATTGATTCTGAAAGTTCTGTCAGCACAATTTCTTCGCCACTAGCAATTTGACCTTTGCAATAATCAAACACTTGTTTTTTTACTTCGCGCGTTTGAGGGGCAGAAAGTTCCCCTTGTTCACAGTAATCGCTTACTGCTTGTAATAATGTTTGGTTCTGTACTTGCGGGTTAAAACCTTCTTCTGCACTTAAAAAGTCCATAAAGAAATCTGCAATTTTCCGCCCTACTCGCCCTTTAATAAAGGTTAAATAGCGATTAGATTGCGCGTTAAGTTTCAATTCAGTTAAATTGATTCGACAAGCAATGTCATATTGCGTGATCTCTAAATATTGCGTTTGTTGAATCTCTAGCTGTTCATTGACTAACATCGAACTTCTGCTATCAATTAACGCAACAAATAAATAGTCAGTCGCTAAAAAATTATAGCGGCAAAGAATAAAAGTTCCACCTGAAGCAAATGGATATTTAGCTAACTCTGTGGCTAACATATTGGCACAGCTTTGGCTAAATGGCAGAAAATCTACCTCCTGTTCTAACAAGCGATTAAGCTGTTGGGCAAAAACTGACTCCGACTTAAATATGCCATAGGCTTTCGCTTTTGCTTGATATGCTTGATGAAGTTGCAGCATCATCTGCTCAACATCAGCATTAACCACTAACAAATTATCTCTTAGATGAGTGGTTAAACTTGGCATTTCACCTTCTCCTTGTTGAAGTTGGTGAAGCACTATCTCTGTTACATTTATACTCATTATTTCTTCTCTTGACTAGGAATCTCAACTGCTGGATCTAACGGCGCATCAATTTTATCAATGATGGCTTTTAAACCATAATCGTCTTTATCTGGTTGATTACTGAATAAATCCACTTCTTTATTCAGCAATGGATTTTCAATACCAATCCATTTTGCGATACCATCCGTAAAGTTTAAACCAGATTTAAATACCTTATAAACATGACGTTCTGTATCATCACTCGAAATTTTAAACAGCGGCACATTAAAATGCAGCTTGCTTTTACCACTGCTATTGTGAATTTTAATATTATCTTCACTGATTTCATGCGATAAGCCATGATCAGAGAAATAAATCATTGAGAAACTACGATTAGATGTCGTTTCATTCTGGCGTAAAGCCTCATAAATACGTTTGATGACTTCATCTGTTTTCTTAATTGAAGAAACATAACAATTCACGTTGAAATATTTTTTCGGCAAGCTTTCATCATCATACATTTTCGGATAATCCGTTAAGCGATCGCAGCTAATTGGATGCGAACCATACAAATGCACTACAATAAAGCGCTTGCCTTGATGTGGTTGCTTAAGCACTTCATCAAATTTTGGAAGCAACTCAAAATCACTGATATTCTGATTTAATGAATCGCCAGCTTTAGTAAAAATTTTCACATCACTTTTATTTGCTAACGATGAAATCGGCGTATCAAACTCACCCAAATAACCTTGATTAGAAAGCCAATAAGTTTGAATACCCGCCGATTTAATTAAATCAATCAAGCTCAACTCATAATTACTTTCCCAGTTTTTCGTATCGGGTTTAGTCAACATTAACCGCAAAGAAGCAATTGTGTTAGTTCCACCAGAGGTAAAACCATCAATTAATGTGCCATTTGCCTGACTCATAAAAGGCGTATTTCCAGATGGATAGCCATACGCATGATGATAATCTTTACGCGCACTTTCACCAATAATTAACACATAATCATCATATTTCGATGCACTTGATAAAGTGGATTTACCCCATTTCGGCTCAATGGTTAAGTTATTAAGCACATCTAGCTCTTTTTTTACCTTCATACTTTCGGTATAAAAAACTTGGAAAAATTTTAGTCCACTAGATGGTAAAGCCAATAACAGCACCCCAAAAATCACAAAAGTTTTATTTTTAATCGGCTGAAGATTAAACTCATTTGTAATTTTTCGATAAAAAATGACCGCTAGTAAAATCGCAACTGCACTCGCATAGTTCAACCACGAGATCTGCATGAGAAACTCTTTGCTTTCCATTAAATCGGTCGCAAAAATCGATGCAATATATTGATAAGTTGGCGCACCAAAGGTAATTCCTACTGGCGTATAAAGGGCATAACCAATACTGATTGGGAGTAACAAAAAGTAGAATGTTTTTTTACTAGCACTTAAGGTAATGATAAGCACCATTAAGCTAAGCACATCTAAAATGTTAGGTTCAGGGAAAAAACCAGAGCCTTTTAACATTAAAAAAGCTGCACTAAATGCCAATAAAAAGGCGAGCAACGCCCACCCAATTTTCTTTCCAGACATTGTTTGAATTCTCTATTTCTAGTTAAACAAGATTGTTCTATAATAACGCAATTTTGTTTTTAGTACACCAATCATAGAGGCAATTAAAATGAGTAAACCAATTTATAACCGTATTTTATTAAAATTAAGCGGCGAAGCGCTGCAAGGCGAAGAAGGATTTGGTATCGATCCGTCTATTTTAGATCGTATGGCGCTTGAGATTAAAGAACTCATTGAAATGGGCGTAGAAGTCGGCGTAGTCATCGGTGGCGGTAACTTATTCCGTGGCGCAAAATTAGCTAAAGCGGGTATGAATCGTGTTGTAGGCGACCACATGGGGATGCTTGCAACGGTAATGAATGGTTTAGCAATGCGTGATGCGCTTCACCGTGCAGATGTGAATGCGAAATTGATGTCAGCTTTCCAATTAAATGGTATTTGTGATACTTATAACTGGTCTGAAGCAATCAAAATGTTACGTGAAAAACGCGTGGTCATTTTCTCTGCCGGTACAGGTAGCCCATTCTTTACAACTGACTCTGCAGCTTGCTTACGTGGTATTGAAATTGAAGCCGATGTAGTATTAAAAGCTACTAAAGTAGATGGTGTTTATGATAAAGACCCAGCAAAACACAATGATGCTCAGTTATTCAACAGCCTTTCTTATGCAGAAGTGATTGATAAAGAACTACAAGTGATGGACTTAGCAGCGTTTACGCTTGCTCGTGACCACGGTATGCCGATTCGTGTATTTAATATGGGCAAACCAGGTGCATTACGCCAAGTGATTTTAGGTGAAGAAGAAGGTACAACCATTCGCTAATAGAAGCTGAATAAAAAATAAAGAAACGGTAGAAATGATGATTTCTACCGTTTTTTGTTAATTAAAATAAGTTCTTTTCCCCAGCATTAAAAATGTCATCTTGACCATTTTTGCCTGGTTTGGCTAATTGTGGCTTATCAAAGAAGCATTGTTTATCTTTCTCATAATCGCATGGCGTAGAACACACAGGATAAATATTTGATACTTGGCAATTTGAAGCGCCATCTTCTTTGCAATTTGCTAAGGCGTCATCTTTGGAGCGCTGGCCAAGAATCCCTAATCCGAAATAAGATGTAGGTCCATTTTTCTCTGCATGTGCGACACTTAAACAAGCATTACTAAATCCAAATAGAAACTCGCAACGTTCACCACTTTCTTTTTCACACTGGCTAATGGCTTCTTTTTTGGCATTGGCTAAATTTGGAGTAGGAACATCATTACCCCATATTCCTTGTTTTTTATTTCCTTGTCTTACGGCAACAACAGACCAAGTGCGAGGTTTTAATTCTAGTTTGCTTGTATCGTAATATCCATTACATTTGAATTCTTTATCAATATCACCAAACCCAGTCTCAGCACGATGAGATTTAATTTTGCCATTCATATCGGTAAAGACATAAGTCCACTTATGGTTACCTGTAAAGACTTTTTCTTTTTTGGTATAAATGGTTGTGCCATAAGCATGATGGCCACGCCCTACTTCATATTCTAAAACATTGTAAAGCGGTCTAGCAAAACCATAAATTAAGAAAGTCTCCTTTTCACTTGAACATTGTTTAATATCATCTGGATAAAGCCCTTTGCTTTCCATAAATTCATTGACATCTTTTCCTGACCAATAAAGTGTTGTACCAAGATGAACATAAGTGGAGCAACTGCTTAATAATCCGTAAATAGAAGTAAAAAACGCGAGCTTTAATAATGGTTTTATTGAATATTTCATATGAAACTCTTTATATCGAATTTTTTAGTGAAAATATAACCGCTTACTTTAACAATAAGCGGTTTGTTTTATATTATGGTGTAATGACTTCTGGTTTTGGCAATATACAACCTGTCTCATTCTCCATATCGCAAGCTGTTGCACAAAGGCCTTCCATGACCGTTTTACAGTTACGCCCACCTTTTGACTGACATTGCGCAATCACATCTTTATTTGCGCCTGCTTTATTGGCACCTACACCAAACACATCAAAGTAAGCCCCATTACGCTCCCCCGTTCCACTTGATAGACAGAGGTTGCTATAAGATACAACTACTTTACAAGCCTTACCGCCATCATCTTTACATTGCTCTAAAGCATCTTCTTCAGCCTCTTTTCGCGAGCTATATGCTTTATCCGATCCCCACATCATTTTGTTATTATCCGCAGAGTTAGCAATACTCATCCATAAACTTTGTCGTGTTAACGTTTGTGCTAATTTGGCCTCATCATAGGCTACCTCATCCATATTTTGACAATTAAATTCTTTATCAATATCACCAAACCCCGTATCAGAACGGTCAGAAGTAATTTTGCCTTCAATGTCAGTAAATACATAATTCCATCTATATCTACCTGTAAATTGATGTTCTGTTTGCGTATAAATAGTTGTACCATAAGCATGATGGCCTCGGCCTACTTCACGGTCATATGTATGGTAAATAGGTTTAGCAAAACCATAAATAAGAAATGGCTTATCTTTATCCTTACAAATCTTTTTAGTATCTGGCTCAACCCCTTTATCTGCTATAAATTCGTTAATATCTTTACCTGACCAATATAATGTTGTACCTAGATGAGCATAAGTTGCACAGCCAGATAACCACATTGAAGCACATAATGCTGCTGAGACATGCAATAAACGTTTTCCACTAAAAATCATACTAATCTCCTTTGGTATTAAAGCCCCTGAAGCATACTATAAAGTTGCACCTTACACAATATAAATTTCTATAGAAAAAATAAAAGATTCAAAATTTGCTAAAAATCCAGTAAAATCACGATGTTTATCTTTATCTATTGAAAGGACAATTGAATGATTAACGAAATCAAACAAGATGCACAAGCTCGTATGGAAAAAAGCTTAGAAGCGTTAAAAAGCCATATTTCAAAAATCCGCACAGGTCGTGCACAACCATCTTTATTAGATGGTTTACAAGTAGAATACTACGGTTCACCAACACCATTACGTCAAGTTGCTAACGTTGTTGCTGAAGATGCACGTACTTTAGCAGTAAACGTATTTGATAAAAGCCTGATTGGTGCTGTAGAAAAAGCCATTTTAACTTCAGATTTAGGTTTAAACCCATCTTCTGCTGGTACCACTATCCGTGTTCCACTTCCACCATTAACAGAAGAACGTCGTCGCGATTTAATCAAAATCGTTAAATCTGAAGGCGAACAAGGTAAAATTGCTGTTCGTAACGTACGTCGTGATGCCAATGATCAAATCAAAGCATTATTAAAAGACAAAGAAATCAGCGAAAATGAACAACACAAAGCAGAAGAAGAAATTCAAAAATTAACCGACAGCTATGTGAAAAAAGTTGATGAAGTATTAGCAGCAAAAGAAAAAGAGTTACTCGATTTCTAATTTGCAAAATGCGTTAAAAAACACACCGCTTGTATAGCACCCGCAGCAATGTAGGTGCTTTTTTATTGCTTATTGATCTTACATTCCTTAACCCAATAATGCTATATACAAAAATACATAAAGAGTTTATCATGCAATTCATTATATAATTATATAAATAACCATTTAATTAGAGCATGAAAAAATCCTCCCTTACCTTTCCCCTTTTACTTTGCCTGCTTATTGGGCTCATTTTATGTTCGCTTTCTTGGGGGCGTTTTGCGATTCCGCTTGAGAATGTTGTACAAAGTCTTATTGGCAATAATATCAATGATGTGCAAAACAACATTATTTTTAACCTTCGTTTGCCTCGTGTAATTGCTGCCATGCTTGTCGGTGCTTCATTAGCTATTGCGGGTGTGGTATATCAAGGTATTTTCCGCAATCCTTTGGTTTCACCTGATATTTTAGGGGTATCTAATGGCGCTTGTGTTGGTGCGGCATTGGCGATTTTAATCGGTTCAGGGATGCTGGGCATTCAAGCCTTTGCCTTTGTCGGTGGTTTGATTGCCGTCTTACTCACCATGAATTTACCACGTTTAATTCAACGCGACTCCACCATTGTTTTAGTGCTTTCCGGCATTATCGTTTCGGGCTTTATGATGGCGACATTAGGCCTATTGAAATATCTTGCTGATCCTGAAACTCAGCTGGCTGATATCGTTTACTGGCAATTAGGTAGCCTAACCAAATCTAACTACGATAACTTGCTCGTCCTTTCACCAATCATTTTACTTACTACCCTTGGCTTATTTTTAATGCGTTGGCGTATCAATGTGCTTTCATTGGGGGATCGTGAAGCAAAATTAATTGGGGCAAATATTCGATTAGAGCGTGGATTAATGGTAGTTTGTGCCACGTTGTTGACCGCTTCATCCGTTTGCTTAAGCGGGACAATCGGTTGGCTAGGTTTAGTGATTCCGCATTTAGCGCGTCTTTTCATTGGTGATAACAATGTTAAAAGTTTACCGCTAGCTGGACTTATCGGCGCTATTTTCTTGCTCGTTATCGACACTCTCGCCCGCAACTTATACATTCAAGAAATTCCGCTCGGCATTCTCACCGGCTTTATCGGTGCGCCATTCTTTGCTTGGGTTCTGATTAAACAAAAGGTGGTGGACTAATGCTGAAAATTGACAATCTGTATTACTGGCACAACGTTGAACATTCGCTACTCAATGGTATTGATCTCACTTTACAGAAAGGTGAACTGCTAACCATTCTTGGTGCTAATGGTCGTGGTAAATCAACGTTATTAAACTGTATCGCGGGGCTTTTGAAACCAAAGAGCGGTCAGATTTTGTTGGATAATTGCAAATTAAGCGAAATGAGCAGTAAGCAAATTGCTCAAAAAATTGCTTATGTCTCGCAACATAGCCCGCAAACCTATCAATATCGCGTGCGTGATTATGTGGTTCTCGGACGCGCTGCGCATTTAGGTGTGCTTGATAAACCTAATGAAACTGATTTTGCATTGGTTGATGAAGCTTTAAATAAACTCGGCATTAGCCATTTTGCTGACAGAATTTATATGCAAATGAGTGGCGGTGAAAAGCAACTGGTCAATCTTGCGCGTATTTTGGTGCAACAACCGCAACTAATTTTATTTGATGAACCCACTTCGGCATTGGATTATGGCAATGTGTTTAAAACCTTAAGCCTAATAAAAGAGCTCTCACAACAAGGCTTTACCATTATCATGACAACACACAATCCCGATCATCCCATGTTGTTGCATAGCGCACTGCCCCACAGCCGTGTAAGCATCTTAAATGAACACGGCAAATTACAAACAGGTACGGCACCAGAAATCATTACCGAAGCCAACCTGAAAGCGCTTTATCAAACGGATTTACGCTTAGTTGATGTGCCGGCATTACAGCGCCAAATTTGTGCGATAACCCATTTATAAACCCACTAGAAGGAAATTCATATGTTGAAACATTCTCTAAAAAAAGGCTTGATTGCCCTTTCTCTTGCTGCCTGTTTTGCCCTACCGCTGCAAGCGAAAGTTATCACGGATGTTGAAGGAAACAAAATCGAACTACCAGACAACGTTCAACGCGTTGCCGATCTTTGGCATGCCAATAACCAAATCGTATTGTTATTAGGCGGTGCAAATAAACTGGTTGGCACGACTACATCTATCGCAGCCAATCCTTGGTATAGCGAAGTATATCCCAATATCAAAAACGTACCGGTATTAACCAACGGCGAAACCATTCAAACGGAAGAACTATTGAGCCACAAACCAGATGCAGTATTGCTCTCGAAAAAATCCATGTTAACTGAAGTGGAACAAGCGGGCTTAAAAGGTGTTCGTGTAAGTTTCCAAGATTTTGATGGCTTGAAGAAAACTGTACGCATCACAGCTGAAGTGTTAGGTGATAAAGCCCCTGAAATCGCAGAAAGCTATATCAAAGAATTAGAAGGTAACATTCAATTTGTGGAGGGTCGTCTTAAAGACCTCAAAGATGAACAACGCCCAACGGTGTTACATATCACTAAAGGCTCTGATTTGTTGATGATTGACGGCGGAAAATCCATGATCGGCGAATGGATTAAATTAGCCGGCGGTAAAAGCGTGTTACCAGATGAAGCCAATATGGTAACCGTGACCGTAGAAAGCATTATTCAAGCGAATCCAGATGTTATTATTATTGGCAGCAGCGGCAATAAAGCCCAAGCGGCAATCGAAAAAATCAAAGCTGATCCAGCATGGCAATCAATAAGTGCGGTCAAAAATAATCGTATTTATGCCAACCCAACCGGCACATTCCCATGGGATCGCTATAGTGCAGAAGAAGCGTTACAAATTCTTTGGGCAGCTCAACTTTTCCATCCTGAACAATTTAAAGATTTGAATATGGTGGAAAAAACACAAGCCTTCTACAAAAAATATTACGGCTATGCGTTAAGTAAAGAAAATGCCGAGCGAATCTTAAAAGGCTTATCACCTATTAAGTAGTATTTTCAACTTATATATTTACCTATATAATACCTACTCTGTTTAACTCAAACATAAGGAAATGCTTAATGAAAATTAGCGCAAGAAATCAACTTAAAGGTACTGTAAAATCAATCGAAACTGGTTCAGTGAACGCAATTGTACACATTGATATCGGTAACGGTAACGTAATTTCTTCTACCATCTCTATCGATGCAGTAAAAGAATTAGGTTTAGCAGTTGGTAAAGAGGCATATGCGATTATCAAAGCAACCTCTGTAATGGTTGGTGTTGAATAATCTCTTACTATAAAAAAATAGCCGTAATATACGGCTATTTTTTTGTGCTTTAACAAGCAAATAAGGTATAAATAGGACTTCAAATATCCCAAAAAACTTAAACGGTTTTCTCTTTTTTCGCAAATAAATACTCTACCATCTGTTTTGCAATATTCATACCTGTAGCCTGTTCAATGCCTTCTAATCCTGGGCTAGCATTAACCTCTAGCACTAAAAAGCCATCTGCAGATTGAATTAAATCAACACCAGCTACATCTAACCCAATCACTCTAGCCGCACGTACTGCCAAATCTTGTAGCGCTTGAGATAACTCAATTTTTTTAGCCTGTCCACCTTGGTGTAAATTGGCTCGGAAGTCATTTTCTGCGCCTGAACGCTGCATCGCGGCTATAACTTGGTTACCGATAACAAAAGCGCGAATATCCTGCCCTTTGGCTTCTGGCACAAAATCTTGTAACAAGGCTTGAATATTTGCTTGCGTAAAAGTTTCTAATAAACTGACCGCTTGTGGCTGATTGTCAGATAACATCACCCCAATGCCTTGCGAACCAACTAAAGTTTTTATCACAACAGGTGATGAATGCCATTGCACTGCCGATTTTTTTTCAAAGAGAGAGCCAGATAAAGAGCTCGTCGGAATAGGAATATGATTAGCAGCTAAAACTTGTAAACTCTGCCATTTATCTCGAGCGAGCCCAATGGCTTGCGCTGTATTCAGCGTTGGAATGCCTAGCGCCTCAAAAAGTTGTACAACTCTGCAACCCATTTCTGTACTTGAAGTGCCAAAGCGAGGTAAAACAGCTTGGTAATCACTAATTTCAACTGGAACTTGGCGATTTTTAGGATTATCACCCGCTTGATACCATACTTCGCACTGCACGTTATTTTGCTGCTTTACTAACTTAAGCGACATTTTATTTGGATCAAGAATATCCAGTTCAATCCCTTTTGCCTCACAAGCTTGCTTCAAACGTTCACAACTATATAAACGAGGCTCTCGACAAAGTACCAACCATTTCATCGTTTTATCAATCCTTTAGATTGTAAAAATGGCAAAATATGTGGGCGAACCGGTTGATTCAATGTTTTATTCAGTGCCACTTCCCAACCTTGAGCTTGCCCCGTACGCGCTTGATAGTAAGCGGTCAATTCTGCATTATATTTTGCAAATTCAGTCTCATTTAAAGGTTGATGCTGATTTTCAAAGCAAACTAATGATTGAGGGAAACGAGGTTTTAATGCAGGATCTTGCGCAGGGTAACCCAAACACAACCCAACCAATGGCACGCAATATTGAGGCAAGTGAAGTAATGTTGCGACTGCTTCAATTTCATTGCGCAAGGCACCGATATACACACCGCCTAATCCCAAAGACTCTGCTGTAAGCAGTACATTTTGCGCGAAGATGCCAACATCAACTGCACCAATCAATGAAACCTCTGCCCAATCCAACTGTGATTCTGGCTGAAGCTGTTTATGTTTTGAAAAATCAATACAGAACACTAAAAACTCAGCACATTCCGCGACATATGCCATACTGGATAAAGCACTAATTTGTTGACGAATATCTTGATCTGTCACTCGAATTACGGTTACACATTGCAAGTGATTGGAACTTGATGCTGACTGCCCTGCAGCAATAAGCTGTTGGAATAGATTTTCCGAAATCGGCTCATCTGTGAATTTTCGAATAGAACGATGAGCCAATGCCGTTTCTAATGTTGATTTGCTTTGCATATTACCTCTTAAAGTTTTTCTAAATAATTTTTGCCACCTAAATTGTTCACTTGGCGCATAATCCACGCTTGGCGTTTTCTCATCGTTGGGCCAGGTTTATTCACTCGATAAACTTGTGGATTCGGTAAAGAGGCCGCCAATAGTGCAGCTTCTTGGAGACTGAGTTGATTAGCCGATTTATTAAAGAAATGTCGGGCTGCCGCTTCAACACCAAAAATCCCATCACCAAATTCTGCCACGTTGAGATATACTTCTAAAATCCGCGCTTTGCCCCAAACATTTTCCACCACTAAAGTCATCGGTAACTCAATACCTTTACGAATCCAGCTCTGTCCATGCCACAAAAACATATTTTTAACGGTTTGTTGAGAAATGGTTGAAGCCCCTACAACCTTTTTCGATTTACCGTTGCGGATCAACGCGCGCTGAATCGCATTTAAATCAATGCCAAAATGGCTTTCAAAGGTTTGGTCTTCACTAGCAATCACGGCCATTTGCATCTGCCACGCAATTTGATCTAGGCTGACCCATTTTTTTTGGATGTCATAACGTTCATCAGCAAACAAATGATAAACTTTCTGTTGCAACATATAAGCAGAGTATGGCACCGGTAATACACTAAATAGCATCACGAGTGCTAAAAATCCCCCTACAAGGCTAGTCCCTAAACGAGTTGAGCCAAACCAGAACCAGCCCATTTTTGAGCGAATCTGCTTTGGCACAAAAAAACGAATGACTTGTTGCAAAAGACGATTCATCCAACTGGATTTTCTACGCTTTGCCATTTAAATTCTCGTTTATCCAAACTAAAAAATCGGGATTTAACGTTTTTAACATATTTGACCCACGCGTAATGGTTGCAGCACTCGTGTTAAGCTTTTGTTGAATCTCACGCTGCGAACAATCATTTTTTAACAGAGCTTGCACAATTCTTAAACGAAGCCCCATTGACTCTCGCTCATCAGGCGTTAGAAAACAGGAAAAAAATTCATCTAACCGTTCTTCTTTTACCGCGACTTTGAGTAAATCAATAAAATCTTGCCACTCATTTGCATCTCGTTGATTTTCTAGTATTTTCATAATCAGCCACCAGAAAAGCGGTCTCATTTTCGCAAAATTTTGCCAAAATCAGACCGCTTGTTATATGCTATTTTTTCTTTTTACCGCCGCGTTGATCATCCACTTCTACGCCTTTTGGCACGTCAAATTTGAAGAGATCAGCTGCAATTGGGTTGTTGTTAATGTTTCGTAAATTATAAAGATTGCTTTGACCATCGCGCTCAATGGTGCTGAACCCTTTTAATAATCCATTCGCATCAATACGCACATCAAATTGTTTTAAGCTACTTTTCTTCGATTTTGGTTTAAGTACGAAAGTATCAACATTTTGTGTAACATCATACTGTGCCCAGTGATTTTCGTTATTACTGGTAAGAAGTACAAATGGCGTATTATTTACTGCATCTTGCACCGTATTTACCGTTACTTGTGAAACAAAAGGATCATAGAACCATACATTTTCACCATCCGAAACAATCAAATTTTCTTGTGGTGACTTAGTATCCATACGGAATAAGTTAGGACGTTTTACTTGAAATTTGCCCTTTCCACTTTGTACTTGTTTTCCTTTGCTTGAGCGTACTGTTTGTTCGAAATCCGCGCTATATTGACTTACTTTTTCTAAGCGACTTTGTAATTCGCTTACCGCTTGAGCATCTGCTAATGCCATTTGTGATAATGAGAAAAAAGCTAAACCAATTAACGATTTTTTAAAAAATGTTTTCATAAATATTCCTTTTAGAAGACAAAGAAAGTTGCTTCTTTGACAATAAAATCGAAAAAAGTTCGACCATTGCACTAGCGTAGTATTGCATTTAAACAGATGAAAATCTACCGTTCATTTGCTTTTAGCAATGACTACTCGCTTAATTTTTTCGATAAAAAAGGCGAAGAATCTCTCTTCGCCTTTATCTTATTTTCTATTGATTATTTCTGACGCATCGCAGGGAAAAGAATTACATCACGAATTGACGGTGCATTGGCATAAATCATCGCTAAGCGGTCAATGCCTAAACCTTCACCTGCTGTTGGTGGTAAACCATGTTCTAATGCAACCACGAAATCATCATCATAGAACATCGCTTCATCATCACCAGCTTCTTTTGCTGCAACTTGCGCTTGGAAACGTTCAGCTTGGTCTTCAGCATCATTTAATTCTGAGAAACCATTACCAATTTCACGACCGCCAATAAATAATTCAAAGCGATCTGTCACTTCTGGATTCACATCATTACGACGAGCAAGCGGAGAAATTTCTGCTGGGTGCGCCATTAAGAAAGTTGGTTGAATTAATTGGTGTTCAGCCACTTCTTCAAAAATTGCATTCACTACTGAACCTAGACCCCAAGATTTTTGAATTTCGATGCCTAAACCTTTAGCAATTTCAACCGATTTTTCGAAGTTATCTAAATCTTCACGTTTGATACCGTTGCCATATTTAACAATCGCATCATGCATCGTAATACGCTCGAATGGTTTACCAAAATCAAAGACATATTCGCCATAAGGTACGGTGGTAGTGCCTAAAATATCAATTGCTAATTTACGTAATAATTCTTCAGTGTTATCCATTAAATCAATGTAATCTGCATAAGCCTGATAGTATTCAATCATCGTAAATTCAGGATTATGACGAACAGAAACACCTTCATTACGGAAGTTACGGTTTAACTCAAACACACGTTCAAAACCACCTACTACTAAGCGTTTTAAATAAAGCTCAGGAGCAATACGCAAATACATATCTACGTCTAATGCATTATGGTGAGTAATAAAAGGTTTTGCGGCTGCACCACCTGGAATCACTTGTAACATTGGGGTTTCAACTTCGATAAAGCCTTTATCTAAGAAGAATTGACGAATGCCAGAAACCACTTTAGAACGAATCACAAAGGTACGACGAGACTCTTCATTTGCAATTAAGTCTAGATAACGCTGACGATAGCGAGTTTCTTGGTCGGTTAACCCTTTATGTTTGTTTGGTAACGGACGGAGTGCTTTGGTTAATAACTGTAATTCTGAAGCACGAACAGTTAACTCGCCAGTTTTGGTTTTAAATAAGGTTCCTTTCACCCCAATAATGTCGCCTAAATCTAATAAGCCAACAGTGTTTTGATATTCACCTTCTGGTAAATTATCGCGCGCGACATAAAGCTGAATTTGACCACTGACATCTTGAATGGTAATAAAAGTCGCTTTACCCATTACACGACGTAACATGATACGACCGGCCACCGCTGCTGGAATTGCTTTTTCTTTTAATTCTTCACCCTCAACGTCGTTATATTTTTGATGTAAATCAGCTGCTTTATCTTCACGACGGAAAGTATTTGGGAATGGGTTACCGCGCTCACGTAATTGCGCTAATTTTTCACGGCGAGCAATCATTTCGCCATTAAGATCTAATTCTGTATTTTCTACTTCAGACATTCGAATACCTTTGGATTTTATTTAAATTGAAAAACTTTGTAATTATAGCGAATTTTCAAGGGATTGAATAGGAAACAAGCGGTCTAATTTTGCAAAAGATTTGCAAAAATAAACCGCTTGCAGACAGTTACATCACCACCACATCAAACTGATCTTGATGATAATATGGCTCTAATTTAATTTCGATATTTTTTCCGATGAAAGCCTCTAATTCAGCAATCGAGCCATGTGACTCTTGATCAATTAAGTATTCTGCAACCTCTTTGGATGCATAAACACGTACTCTTTCTGTACTAAATGAGCGATGCACTCGTACAATTTCTCGCAAAATTTCATAACAAACCGTTTCCACACTTTTGATTGTGCCACGCCCATGACAAGTTGGACAATCACAGCAGAGTACGCGCTCAAGGCTTTCACGTGTGCGTTTACGTGTCATTTCAACTAAACCAAGCTGCGTAAATCCATTCACATTCGTTTTGACTCGATCACCTTTTAGTGCATCTTCTAATGATTGTAATACACGCTGACGATGTTCTTCTTCTTGCATATCAATAAAATCAATAATGATAATACCGCCAAGATTTCGTAGCTGTAATTGATGAGCAATCGCTTGTGTTGCTTCAATATTAGTGTTGAAAATAGTATGCGATAGATTTCGATGCCCGACAAAAGCGCCTGTATTGATGTCGATTGTCGTCATGGCTTCAGTTTGTTCAATAATCAGATAACCGCCTGATTTTAAATTCACTCGTTTATCTAATGCTTTTTGAATGGCTTCTTCCACACCATAGGCATCAAACAACGTTTGTGTACCACTATAAAGCGAAACACTGTCCGTTAATTCTGGCATAAATTCTGATAAAAATTCCTTCACGCGCTCATAAGTCATCTTAGAGTCAATTTTTACCGAGCTAATATGCGTGCCAACAAAATCGCGTAACACCCGTTGAGCAAGCGCCAGCTCCCCATATAACATTGATTTCGGCGGATATTTTGCTTTACGCTCTAACACTTTACGCCATAAACGTTTTAGGAAAATCGTATCTTGTTCAATACTTTCAGAGGCAACATCTTCTGCTGCAGTACGAACAATAAACCCACCTAACTCATCGCAATAAGGCTCAACTAAGGCTTTAAGGCGCTCACGTTCAGCTTCACTTTCAATACGTTGAGAAACCCCAACATGGCTATTTTCTGGCATAAAGACCAAATAGCGAGAAGGTAATGTAATATCTGTTGTTAAGCGTGCACCTTTCGTGCCGAGCGGATCTTTTACTACTTGAACAATAATATCCTGACCTTCTCGCACCAATTGCCCAATATCTTTTACAACGAATTGCTTTTTCTCATTTTCATCCACACATTCGGTGTGTGAAACAATATCCGAAGCATGCAAAAAAGCCGCTTTTTCCAATCCAATATCCACAAAAGCAGACTGCATTCCCGGTAAAACACGAGTAACTCTACCTTTATAAATATTGCCCACAATGCCACGTTTAGCTTCTCGTTCAATATGAAGCTCTTTTAAAAGTCCATTTTCAACTAACGCCACTCGCGTTTCGTGGGGCGTCACGTTGACTAATAATTCTGCGCTATTCATTTTAATTTATTGCTTTTTATTCATTTTAGTGAATTTAGTTTACCACTTCGCTTATCGAAAAGAAAATCAGATACCGATTAACGCCTCACAATCTTTTTTAGTTATTTGCCCTAAAGTTTGCTAAAATACGCCGATTTTTTACCTCATTTAAGGTCTATTTGAATGTCTGAACAAACTTTTATTACAGGCAAAGATGCTGCACTTGAAGACAGTATTGCCTCATTTCAACATAAACTAAAAACGCTTGGTTTTAATATTGAAGAAGCCTCTTGGTTAAATCCTGTACCAAATGTTTGGTCAGTACATATCCGTGATGCCGATTGCCCACAATGTTTCTCCAACGGTAAAGGCGCAAGTAAGAAAGCAGCGCTTGCTTCCGCTTTAGGCGAATATTTCGAACGTTTATCGACCAACTATTTCTGGGCAGATTTCTATTTAGGTCAAGAAATTGCAAATAGCGACTTTGTTCATTACCCAAGTGAAAAATGGTTTGCGATTGAAGATGAAGCGCTTCCACCAGCAGAAATGATGGATGATTTTTTATGGGAATATTTTGACCCTAATGGTGAATTAACGCCTGAATTATTAGTGGATTTGCAATCGGGTAACTACGATCGCGGTATCGTTGCCTTACCTTATGTGCGCCAATCAGACAATCAAACGGTTTACATTCCACAAAGCATCATTGCAAACCTTTTTGTTTCTAACGGAATGTCTGCGGGTAACACCAAAAATGAAGCGCGTGTACAAGGCTTATCTGAAGTTTTTGAGCGTTTTGTGAAAAACCGCATTATTAGCGAAGCCATCAGCTTGCCGGAAATTCCACAATCAGTGATTGAAAGTTACCCAACAATTAAAGCTTCAATCGAAAAATTAGCGCAAGAAGGTTTCCCTATTTTATGTTATGACGCATCATTAGGCGGTGAATTCCCTGTTATTTGTGTGATCTTATTAAACCCAAATAACGGCACTTGCTTTGCCTCTTTCGGCGCACACCCGAGTTTCCAAGTAGCATTTGAGCGTACGGTTACCGAGCTTTTACAAGGTCGTAGTTTAAAAGACTTAGATGTATTTGCCCCACCTTCATTTAATAATGAAGATGTAGCTGAACATGCTAACCTTGAAACACATTTTATTGATTCAAGCGGTCTAATTTCGTGGGATCTTTTCAAAAAAGACGCAGATTATCCATTTGTGCATTGGGATTTTTCTGGTACTACCGAACAAGAATTTAATCACTTAATGGCTATTTTCAATAAATATGAACAGCCTGTTTATATTATGGATTATGAGCACTTAGGCGTTTATGCCTGCCGTATTTTGGCGCCAGGTATGTCAAACATTTACCCGTCAGACGACCTTATCTATGCCAATAACAATATGGGCATGGATTGGCGTGAGATTTTATTAGACCTCCCGCATTTCCATCATGATAAAGAAACTTATCAAGAGCTTTTAGATGAGTTAGATGAGCAAGGTATTGATGATTTAACTCGCGTGCGCGAATTTATCGGTATCGTGGCAGAAAAAGGTTCAGCCATGCAGACTTTACGTATTGGTGAATTAAAATCGATGCTACATTTAGCTTTAGGCAATTTAGAGGAAGCCTTAGATTGGGCAAACTGGACTGCAAATATGAATGGTTCAGTATTCTCAGCAGAGCGTAATAACTACTATCGCTGCTTAATTCAAAGTATTGAATTGTTCTTAGATAAAAACCGCGAACCGGCGCAATATCGCTCAGTCTTTGAGAAAATGTATGGCAGCCAAGCCGTTGAATTTGCCTGGAATGCCATCAATGGAGGCAATCCATTTAACGGTTTAACCGCCTCTGATGAAGCCCTTGAAAATATGGCGGCACATCAGAAATTACTGAATGCTTATCGCAAATTGCAAAAAGCGAAAGTAAATCCTATTTCTCGTTAATTTATCACAGCCCCATCAGGGGCTGATTTATACATAACTTATGCTAAAACCATAGCATAACATTCAATAACACTATGATAGACTTCCGTCCATTTTACCAACAAATTGCCACCACGAATCTTTCTGCGTGGCTTGAAACCCTACCAGCTCAACTCAAGCAATGGGAAAAAACAACTCATGGCGATTATGCAAAGTGGGCAAAAATTGCAGATTTTATGCCAAATTCGACCGCTTGTATTAACCTAAAAGACAAAGTGGAATCCATTCCAACGGCTCCCCTTTCAGCCGGTGAGCAACAGCGCATCGTATACCACCTCAAACAGCTGATGCCTTGGCGTAAAGGCCCTTATCATCTGCATGGTATTCATATTGATACCGAGTGGCGCTCTGATTTTAAATGGGATCGCGTACTGCCTCACCTTGCACCTTTAAAAGACCGAACTATTTTAGATGTCGGCTGCGGGAGTGGCTATCATATGTGGCGAATGGTTGGGGAAGGCGCCAAAATGGTTGTAGGAATTGACCCTACTGAATTATTCCTTTGCCAATTTGAAGTCGTACGAAAACTCTTAGGCAATGACCGTCGTGCTAATTTAATTCCGCTAGGTATTGAAGAAATGCAACCGCTTGCAGCCTTTGATACTGTTTTCTCTATGGGCGTGTTATATCACCGGAAATCGCCTTTAGATCATCTTTCACAACTTAAAGCGCAATTAGTCAAAGGCGGAGAATTGGTCTTAGAAACGCTAGTAATTGATGGCGATGTTAATGATGTGTTAGTCCCAGCTGATCGCTATGCCAAAATGAAAAATGTTTACTTTATTCCATCAGTTCCAGCGCTCATTAACTGGCTAGAGAAAGTGGGCTTTAAAAATGTACGTTGCGTCGATCAAGCCACCACTACACTTGACGAACAGCGTAAAACTGACTGGTTAGAAAATGAAAGCTTAGTGGATTTCTTAGATCCTAACGATCATAGCAAGACAATTGAAGGGCTCCCAGCACCTAAACGTGCCGTTATTCTTGCTAATAGCTAAAAAACAAAAAACCATGCTTGAGAGCATGGTTTCTTTTTATCTTAACAACACACGTTAAATTTATAGTACGCGACGAGATTGGGTATAATTTCTTGCCCAATAACTTTCGCTTAATGAGCTAGTCGTTACACCTTGGCTAGTGCTTGCATGAACGAATAAACCGTTACCGATATACACACCAACGTGATGATTTCTACGGAAGAAAACTAAATCGCCAGGACGTAAGTCTGATTTTGAAATAGAATGACCTTCATAACGTTGTTCTGAGGTTGAACGGGGTAAATCTAATCCAAATGCGCCACTCATTGCCTTTTGTACAAAGGCAGAACAATCAATGCCACCGCTACCTGTACCGCCCATACGATAACGCGTTCCCGCCCATTGACGATAAACTTTATTGATTTTTTGATTTGCTACGTGATGAGATTCACCTGATAAAGTTGAAGTCTTTACACTTGGTGCTGTAATTGCTTGAACTTGAGCTTGAGCTTGAGTTGCAGCCGTTGCTTGAATCTGTTCTGGCGTTGCTGCTGTTGCCACAATACGAGAGGAGATAGGTTGATGACTGCTTAAACTGGCTTGCGCACTAGCATGATACCCATTAAAAACGGTAAAAAGAGAAAGTAAAAAAAGTGGTTTGAGTTTAGTTAAAGCAGTTGTTTTATTCATCATAATATTTGTCTCGCCAGAACACCTTAAGCGTCAATAATCCTATTTAATACGTAAAATAAAAAACCATAATAAAAATGGTTTTTAGAAAAACTCGGCAAGTATATGCTAAAAATACATCAAAGTCTAAACTTTATTCATTTTTTTGCATAAATAGGCAGAGATATATGGCAAAATCAGGTATAATTTTGCAAATTTTTTTGATGAGAGAATCCCATGTTAGAAATAAATGAAACCCCAGCTTGTATTGTTATTGCTATTGCAGGCGCTTCCGCTTCAGGAAAAAGTCTTATCGCATCAACCATTTATAAAGAACTTCAGGAAGAATTAGGCACGCATGATATCGGGATTATTTCAGAAGATGCGTATTACAAAGACCAAAGCCATCTTACCATGGAAGAGCGGATAAAAACCAACTATGACCATCCAAGTTCTATGGATCATCATTTATTAGTCGAACATTTACGTTTACTCAAACAAAATAAATCTATTGAGATTCCAGAATACGACTATACCGAACACAACCGCAAAACAACGACCAAACATTTCGAGCAAAAAAAAATCATTATCCTAGAAGGGATTCTATTGCTCACTGATGAAGAAATTCGTAACGAAATCAATGTGTCTATCTTCGTTGATGCCCCATTAGATATTTGTTTCATTCGCCGTTTACAGCGCGACATGGTTGAGCGTGGTCGCTCAATGGAATCAATTATTAAACAATACCGCCAAACGGTTCGTCCGATGTTCTTACAATTTATCGAACCTTCTAAACAATATGCAGATATTATCGTACCAAAAGGCGGTAAAAACCGTATTGCTATCAATATTCTAAAAGCGCAAATCAAACAATTACTTCATAAAGGAAAATAATATGCGTCTTTGTGATACTGATATTGTTCGTTATCTAGACGAAGGGTTAATTGAAATTACCCCTCGCCCAACGAATGATAAAATTTCCGGTGCAACAGTTGATGTTCGTTTAGGTAATTCATTCCGTATTTTCAGAGAACACTCTACCCCTTATATTGATGTCAGTGGCCCTCGTGAGGCAGTCACAGCGCAACTAAATAAGGTCATGAGTGAAGAAATTGTGATTGGAGATGATGAAGCCTTCTTCTTACATCCTGGTGAACTAGCGCTATCAGTCACACTTGAGTCCGTAAAACTTCCTTCAAATATTGTCGGCTGGTTAGATGGCCGTTCATCGCTTGCGCGTTTAGGGTTAATGGTGCATGTAACTGCACATCGAATTGACCCGGGTTGGGAAGGAAAAATCGTTTTAGAATTTTTCAATGCTGGAAAATTACCACTAGCATTGCGCCCCAATATGGCAATTGGTGCATTAAGTTTTGAGGTATTAAGCGGACACGCAGAAAAACCTTATTATGCCCGCAAAGATGCTAAATACAAAAACCAACAAAGCGCTGTTTCAAGCCGTATTAACGAAGATAAATAAACAAAAGCCTCAATCAGCAGATTGAGGCTTTTTCGCTAACAAGCGGTCTCATTTCAGAAAAGTTTTGCAAAATCACTTAGTAACTGACGACCACATCTTTTTCGCTAATTGCATCGCCATAAATTGGTAATAAAGTTTTATCATAAGCTTGTTTTAAAACACCTTCTTTACCTAATTTCTGAATTTCTGCATTTAACCAATTTAGCAATTCGGTATCACCTTTTTTCACTGCTGGCGCAATCGTATCTTGATCGCCTAGATTTTTAATACCCACAGTAAAGCCTGGATTTTCTTTTGCCCATGCAAATAGCAAAGTATTGTCATGCGCTAATGCATCACCACGCCCATCACGTAATGCTTCGAAAGTTTCCGTATTTTGTTCAAATTTTAAGGTTTTAATGTCTGGGTAATTTTTAGTGAAATAAGCATCCGCTGTTGTCCCCTTATTTAGTAATAAGGTTTTCCCTTTTAGCTGCTCAATATCTGTAATGACTCCACCATCTTTAGACACTACACCTAATGCCACCTTCATGTATGGGTTAGCAAAATCAACCACTTCTTTACGTGCTGGCGTAACCGTAAAATTAGCAAGAATAATATCAACCTTGTTAGAAACTAAATATTCTGCACGGTTTGCTGCTTCAACTAAAACAAATTCTGCTTTGTTTTCATCGCCTAATAAATCCTTCGTTATTGCTTTGGCAATTTCAACATCAAAGCCTTGGCTCTTACCTTGTGCATCAACATAGCCAAATGGTGGTTTATCACTAAATACCCCAATACGAACTTTGCCAGCCTGTTTGAGCTGTTCAATTGTTGATGTTGTTTTTTGTGCGTTTGCAGGTTCCTTTTCATTACAAGCAGTAATGCCCACTGCGAGTAATACAGAAGCTAAAATTGCGCTGATTTTCTTAAATGTTGTCTTCATAGTTTGTTCCTCTTGGTTCATAATTTAAAATGTTTAAGAAAGTTTTTGCTCGATTAGAGCTTGGATTAGTAAAGAAATCTTCTGGCGTGGATTGCTCAATAATCTCGCCTTTATCCATAAAAATAATACGATTAGCTACTTGACGAGCGAAACTCATTTCATGGGTTACAATTAACATGGTCATCCCCTCTTTTGCCAACCCTAAAATCACATCTAGCACCTCTCTGACCATTTCCGGATCTAGTGCTGCTGTCACTTCATCAAATAAAATAATTTCAGGATTCATACATAACGAACGCACAATCGCAATTCGTTGTTTTTGTCCGCCTGAAAGTTCTCGTGGATAAGCATTTTTACGCTCATAAAGCCCAACTCGTTTTAATAATTCATCAGCCTGCTTTTCTGCTTCTACGCGATCACGATGCTGCACTTTCAGTGGGCCAAGCAAGATATTTTCAATGACTGAAAGATGAGAAAATAATTCATAGCTTTGAAAAACCATACCAATACGTTGACGCGCTTTTGTCCACGAAATATCTTTCCCTAATTCACCTGCATCTTCGAGTAAAATTTGTCCACTTTGAATTGATTCTAAGCCGTTAATACAGCGTAAGAAAGTACTCTTACCACAGCCAGATGGCCCTAAAATGACAACAACCTCACCTTTTTCTACACTTAGGTTAATTCCTTTTAAAGCTTCCACTTCGCCATAGTTTTTCACTAACTGTTTAATTTCTAATAACGCCATAAAAATTCCTTAATCTATCCAACGTTTTTCTAAATAACGCGAAAAGAGTGACAATGGATAACAAATCACAAAATAAAGCATAAAAATCACGCCATAAATCCACAATGCTGCGCTTGGGTCGGTAAATAAAGAAGTTTCTATAATTTGTTGTCCGACTTTAATCACTTCTAACACCCCAATTAGCATTGCTAATGAACTTGTTTTTACCATTCGAGTAAATAAGTTAATTGCACTAGGTGTGACACGTTTAATGCTTTGTGGCAGCAAAATATAGTAAAATGTTTGTAAACGATTTAATCCCAATGCGTAGGCCGATTCCAATTGATGCTTTTCTATTGAAGTGAGCGCACCACGCATTAAATCGCCCATCTCTGCCGTGCCCCAAAAAATAAAGACCAAAATACAAACGGTTATGCCATTTAAATGAATATCGAACCATTTTGCCAAACCAAAATAGGCAATAAAGAGTAAGGCGAGTAAAGGAATAATGCGCACGAACTCTAAATAGAAATGGCTAATAGCTTGAACCCATTTATTTTTTATCGTCATTATCAGCCCAAAAACCACGCCAAAAATGCAAGCGAAGAAGACGGAAATAAATGCGATTTCTGCGGTAATCGCCAGCCCATTTAACAAACGGCTCAGATTACTACCTTCCCATAATAAGTTAAGCCCCATATTTTGCTCCTCGCATACGACGCTCGATATAACGAATTAAAATGGATACCGGCAATAAAATAATCAGATAAAACACAACTAACAAAAATAGCGCTTCATTGGTTTTATAATCCATTCCGATAATTTCTTTTGCCATAAACATGAGTTCTGCAACAGCGACTGCACTAATTACCGAAGTTTCTTTCATTAAAAATAAGCAATTAGCGCCAATAGCCGGTATCGCAATCGCAAAAGCTTGCGGGAAAATTACATAACGAAAAGCTTGCAACGGAGTTAAACCAATGCTTAATGCAGACTCAATCTGCCCTTTAGAAACCGCTTCTAATCCGCCCCGAATCGCTTCAGCCATATAGCTACCACCTAAAAATGCTAAGCCAATAACGCCACAGGTAAAGCCATCGAGCTTGATACCTATTTTCGATAAGCCAAAATAGAGGAAAAAAACTTGAATCAATAATGGGGTGTTGCGAGAAAGTTCAATGTACCCTTTTACAATCCAATCGAAAGGTTTAATCCGATAAGTTGTAATCACAGCACATAACAGCCCTAACACTAAAGAAATGAAAATGCCCCAAAAGGCAAGATGCAACGTCATAGCTGTCGCATCGACAAAACGAGGTAAAACAGACCAGATATATTCCCAATTCATAACGACATCCATCACTATTGTTATGTAGGAATATTAGAAGAGAACGAATAGAACACAAAAGAATGAAAATATCTTATTTATAATTTTAGGCAATAAAAAAGCGAAGTCTAACTTCGCTTTCTCTATTACCAAGATTCTAATTCTCCACTCATTGGCTCATCTTCTACTGCTGCAATGCGCTTTTCTTCATTTGCCCATTCGCCTAAATCAATCAGCTGGCAGCGCTCACTACAAAATGGGCGATAATGGCTTTCTTTCGCCCAAATCACTTCAGTTTGGCAAGTTGGGCAATTTACAATAGTTGTCATAAAGTTTCCTTTTTCTGTTTCTGTGCAGCTAATGATAAATAACGTTGATGTAATTGTAGCACTTGGGCTTTTAAATTCACTAAATTCTGTGCTAACGGAAGTGCATTTTCGATAACATCATCTGCATATTGCAAACGGGTTTCTCGATTAACTTGTGCGGCAATGATTTGCTTAACCGTTTCAAGCGCACTCCCATCACGCTCTGTGGTTCTAGCAATTTGTACTTCCATTGGCACATCCACAACTAGCACTCTGTCGCATAACGTTGTTAACTGATTTTCAATTAGCAGTGGCACAACTAATAAAAGATAAGGGGCTTCCACTGCCTGTATTTGGGCTAACATTTCTGTTCGAATCGCTGGATGCAGTAAGTTATTTAACCACTCTTTTTCTGCTGGATGTCCAAAAATATATGAGCGTAAATAAGCCCGATTGAGCTCGCCTTTCTCATTTAATACAGATTCACCAAAATGATCAGCAATTTTTGCAAGTAATGGCGAACCTTTCTCCACCACAGTTCTTGCCACTACATCAGCATCGACTATCGATACACCCAGTTCAGTAAAGAGATTGGCAATTAAACTTTTCCCACTACCAATTCCACCAGTTAACCCCACTACATAGCGCATAACGTCTCCTTATTATCGGTGCGTATCTTAGCACTTGTTCAAGTGTAACGCGAATTTCCTAATCGGTTTTAGAGGAGAAATACCACTGCCAAACTGATAAAAGGAATAAACGGCAAGCGGTCAATTTTTTGCTGCGTTTTACAAAAAACAATCAGTGCAAAAAACAAACCAAAGAGGCAAGCAAATAGAATAACTTGGAGCATTTCCGTAACCGAAAAAAGCGGAGAAACAGCAATAAAAAGTAAGCTATCTCCCATTCCAAAGCTCTCTGTTCGGCGAAATAACAATAGTAGTAAAGTTAAACCCGTAAAAAAGCATATTGTAAAAATTAATGTATCAATTTGCGGAATAGGTTGTAATAACGCCAATACAAAAATAACCGAAATATATCGGCTATCTGTTAAGTAATAATAGCTATCGAGTAAAGCAAGAAAATAGAGCAACATCCATAAAAAGGCAACAATAGGATTTTCATGTATGAAGGCAAATAATGGGAATAACCACCAAATACTTTTTGCCCATGGCATTGATTTTGGTTTTAAACGGGAGTGTTGTTTAAAATGCGAAAACGTTTCAATATTTCCTCGTAAAAATTGATAATCTTGAAAAACTTGCCGATTAATTCGTTCACAAAATCGATTCAAATCCCAGCGACACCAAATTGCAAAACAAAGTGAAAAAATGACCGCTTGCATAAACTTATCCCACCAGACTTCCCATATCAAAAATCGGTAAATACAAACCGATAATAATAGTGCCCACAATTACGCCCATGATTAACATCAACATAGGTTCTAGCATTTGTGAAAGCATATCTATTTGATGATCTAATTGTTGTTGATAAATTTCACTTACATGCTCACACATCGTAGCCAATTTACCGCTTTTCTCACCAATGGCGATCATCTGAACCACTTGTGTAGTAAAAACCGCAGGATTTAATCCTTCTGCAAAAGAATAACCTTGTGAGAGTAATCGACTCATCCAATGAATTTCTTGTTCAAGTATTTTGTCAGTTTGTTTTTCAGATAAAAAAGACGTTAATATTAAACTTAACCGAATATGCGCATTGAGCATCAATGCCACATTTTGCGTAAAATAAATAATACGCGCCTGCTGAATAATCTGAGAAAAGATTGGAATATGCGCAATCATTTTTGTTTTTAGCTTTTTAAGTACATCACTTATTTGGTTAATGCCAAATAACAATCCAATTATCAATAAACTAATAATTAGCCATAAAACACCATGTTCTCTCAACAATTGAGAGAGCCTAAATAAAACCTCTGTAATAAATGGCAGGCTTTGTTCTTTTCCTTGATAAAGTTCAGCAAATGACGGGACGATAAAAATTAACATCGCTAATGAAAGTAAAAAAGAAACTATTAAAATAAAGATAGGGTAAAACAAGACTCGTTTTACTTTTTTAAAGATTTTTTCTGACTTTAACCGCGTTTGAACAATATTATCTAGCATTTTTGCTAAACTACCTGTCTTTTCCGCCATTTTAATCAGCTGAATTTCTTGATTAGAAAGGTATTGAGCTTGTTTTTCTAACGCATGAGAAAAAGGGAAACCTGCATCTACTTGTGAAATAACACTATTTAGCCAATTAAATAACGGAATGTTTTCAAGGCCATCTAAAATTAAATGCAGACTTTGTTTTAATGGCATCGCTGCATTTAATAATAAACTCAATTGTAATAAACATTGTGTTACTTCTGATTTTTTTGGTTTGGTTGCTAAAATAAAATTACGGCGAATAAAAATCGGCAAATAACCTTTTGCCAGTAAAACTTGTTCTACAGCTTCGCTATTTTTTGCCAACATTTTTCCACGTTGAATACGCTGGTGACGATCTGTTGCTTTCCAATCAAATTGCGCAATTTTAAACATAGCCTAACACCCGAGAAATTTCAGCTTCATTCGTTTCTCCCATACGTAGTTTTTGTTCTGCGCTCTCTCTTAACGTTTGGAAATCTAAACAAGCGGTCGATTTTTCAAAAGTTTTACCATTTTTTGCAAAAAATTGATAAACCCCAGTTCTGCCTTTATAGCCCTGATGACACTCTGCACAACCTTGACCAGCACAATGAACACAACATTTTCTGACAAGTCGCTGCGCAATCACTAACAACAGTGCATTTTCTAATTCATAATCTTTAATGCCTAATTGCAGCAACCGCTCAAACGCTGAAGGTGCATCATTAGTATGCAATGTAGAAAGCACTAAATGCCCCGTTTGTGCAGCACGAAGCGCCATTTCTGCACTCTCTTCATCGCGAATTTCACCTAACATAATAATGTCTGGATCTTGCCGCAAAAAAGTGCGCAACAACTGGCTAAAATCAAGTGAAATCCCTCGATTGACTTGCGTTTGAATAATGCCCTCAATCTCAATTTCAATAGGATCTTCTGCCGTTAAAATATGCTTATCCGGCTGGTTTAAATGGCTTAATGCACTATATAGCGTAATACTTTTACCACTCCCAGTAGGCCCTGTGACTAAAATGAGTCCCTGTGGCTGCGCTAAAGCATTTAATAAACTGGATTTCTGCGATTCCGTGAGTCCTAGCGTTAAAAAATCAAAATGAGTCGGCTTATTTTTTTGTAATCGTAAAACTAATTTCTCGCCATATGCCGTTGGTAAAGTTGAAACGCGGAAATCTAAAGTTTCTGCCAACGTAGTTTTAAAGCTAAACTGGCCATCTTGCGGTAAGCGAGATTCACTAATATCTAGTTTGGACAATAGTTTAATGCGGGAAATCATGCGGCTAGCAAATTGCTGTGAATAGGTTTTATAAAGATGCAATACGCCATCAATTCTTAAACGAACCACTAAATCTTGTTTTTTCGGCTCAATGTGAATATCTGAAACATTTTCTTTTAAACAATATTTAAAAAGCTTCTCTAGTACTTGAATAATGGGGTCTTGATAATCAATGTTCTCTTCTTCACTCACAATTTGATAATGCGCAATTTCATCTATTTCTTCATTAACGGACTCCTCATGCGATAACAAGCCAAGTAGTCGTTTTAGTTCCAAAGAGGAAATCAAAACGGGCTCAATTCGTTTATGTGCAATAAATGCAAAAATTTCACAAGCGTTGAGATTATTTTCGTTATCTATTGCTAACCAAAGGGTTTCATGATCTTCTTTCAATGGAATCGCCAAATAGCGCAATAAAATGTTCTTTTCATGGCAATTTTTTGTCCATTGCTGTTCTGAAATTTCAAAGATTCTTTGGTTTTGAATATCACAAACCGAGTAAGACATTTTGATTTCCTTATTTATTACCTAAGCTTTAATTTGTGCCAGAACTTGCTGTTGTTGCACCACAGAAATTCGCAGGAAATATCCCCACATCATCTCCTTTACAACTGGTTGTCCAACTAATCGTATTAGCGTTAAATTTTGGCGTCATCGTATAACTATAGCCGTTAAGGCTTCCCTTACCGGTTACGGTAATCACGCCACTCGCTACAGAAACACTAGCTAAATATTTAGAATCATCTGCCGAGGTTTTATTTGCTTGAACACCATTTGAACCGCCAGAACAACTAGCCACATTGTTAGTGTTATAAATACAGATTTCTACATCCGATTTATATGTAGAAGAAGCCTGTAATAACTCAGACAGTGCTGCCTTTTTGGTGTAATTACTGTATGCCGGAATCGCAATCGTTGCCAAAATGGCAATAATGGCGATAACAATCATCAGTTCAATTAAAGTAAATGCCCGCTGAAGCGGTTTTGTCATAAATGAAAAATGCATAAAAGTTCCTTTATTAAGCGTGCCATTCACGCGGCGCTAGTTTGCAAGTTTTCGAATTTTTTGCGAGAAAGGCTTTTCAAATTTTCGAGCGAGATCGCAGAAATAATTTAGAGGCATGTTTATTTATTCAGTGAAAATTGCTATTATCTGGCTGTTTTTACAGATTATTGGGGATGATATGGCTAAAGCACCGAAAACAGCCTATGTGTGTAATGATTGTGGCGCAGAATACTCAAAATGGATGGGGCAATGTAAAGAGTGTCTTTCTTGGAATACTATTAGCGAAGTTCGCTTAATTTCAGCCAAAGAGAATAAATCAAAAGGCGATCGTTTTAGCGGTTATGCGGGTGAAACTTCGGGCAAAGTTCAAGCGCTTTCAGAAATTAGCTTACAAGAAGTGCCAAGATTTAGCAGTGGCTTTCAAGAGTTAGATCGCGTGTTAGGTGGTGGTGTCGTACCCGGCTCAGCAATTCTTATTGGCGGTCACCCCGGTGCAGGGAAATCGACATTATTACTACAAGTCATGTGTGGCTTATCTCAAGCTTTACCTACCTTATATGTAACAGGCGAAGAATCTCTTCAACAAGTGGCGATGCGAGCTAATCGCTTAGGTTTACCGACTGAACATTTGAAAATGCTTTCAGAAACTTCTGTTGAACATATTTGTAATATTGCCGATCAAGAAAAACCTAAACTGATGGTTATCGACTCTATTCAAGTAATGCATTTAGCGGATATTCAATCTTCCCCAGGTTCAGTCGCCCAAGTAAGAGAATGTGCTGCATTTCTTACCCGTTATGCCAAAACAAGGCAAGTGGCGATTATTATGGTTGGTCACGTAACTAAAGATGGCACGCTTGCTGGCCCGAAAGTGTTAGAACATGCGATTGATGCCTCACTCTTACTGGAAGGTGAATCCGATTCACGGTTTAGAACTTTACGTTCGCAAAAAAACCGTTTTGGTGCAGTAAATGAATTAGGCGTTTTTGCGATGACGGAGCAAGGACTGAAAGAAGTCAAAAACCCTTCCGCCATCTTTTTAAGCCGTAGTGATGAACAAGTACCAGGCAGTTCCGTCATGGTATTGTGGGAAGGAACCAGACCACTTTTAGTCGAAATTCAGGCATTAGTCGATCATTCCATGCTGGCCAATCCACGCCGTGTGGCTGTTGGGCTAGATCATAACCGTCTTTCACTATTATTGGCCGTATTACACCGCCACGGTGGTTTACAAATGTCGGATCAGGATGTCTTCGTTAATGTAGTAGGTGGGGTAAAAGTCACCGAAACCAGCGCAGATTTAGCCTTGATCTTGGCGTTGATTTCTAGCTTTAGAAATCGCCCGCTACCACAAGATTTAGTCGTTTTTGGCGAAGTGGGATTGGCAGGAGAAATTCGCCCTGTACCCAGTGGACAAGAGCGAATTTCTGAAGCTGCAAAACATGGCTTTAAACGTGCTATTGTGCCTTATGCCAATGCACCGAAAAAAGCGATTAAAGACATGGAAGTGATTACCGTGAAAAAACTTAGTGATGCACTTGATATCATTGGTAACCTTTAAAGCCTATTTAGGGCTTTTTGCGTTCAAAAATCATAAATTGGCAGGCATAAGCGTTTTGCGCATCCGCTTCAACGCGCTCTGAACTTATTTGCTGCCAATTTTCTTCATCAAACTCAAAGAAAGTATCGCCTACAATCTCAGCTTGAATTTCGGTCAAATAAAGGCGTTTAGCCATCGATAGTGCTTGTTTAAACAGCTCGCCTCCACCGATGATCATCACTTCAAAATTGGCATTTTCCGCATTTGCAAAACGTTGTGCAATTTCGACCGCTTGTTCTAAGTTAGTGGCAGAATATGCACCTTCTACGGCAAAACCTGAACGAGAAAGAATAATATTGGGGCGCTTAGGCAATAAGCGCCCGATAGATTCATAAGTTTTACGCCCCATAATCACGGGCTTTTCTAATGTATTTTGACGAAACCAAGCTAAATCTCGTGGTAAATGCCACGGCATTTGGTTCTCTTTTCCGATGATATGATTTTGAGTCCGTGCAACAATTAAACTAATCATGAATTTCTTCCGTTTTCTAAAAAATTACGCGTGATTTTAACAAACAAAAGTGCTACTTTTGCAAAAATTTCACGACTTATTTGAGGCAATAATGAAAAAAACGATTGTAATTAAATTTGGCACTAGCACGCTTACTCATGGACAAAAAAGTTTAAGCCGTCCATATATGCTGGAATTAGTAAAACAAATTGCCCAATTACACCAACACCACCGCGTGATTGTTGTAACCTCCGGCGCTGCTGCCGCTGGAAGAGATTATTTAGGCCATCCGGAATTACCAAAAACTTTAGCCAATAAACAAATGCTAGCTGCCGTAGGGCAAAGTCAGTTAATTCGCACTTGGGAAAGTTTGTTCGATATTTATGGCATTCATATTGGGCAAATTTTACTGACTCGTGCCGATATTGATGATCGCGAACGTTTTTTAAATGCGCGTGATACGCTTAACGCCCTGCTTGAACACGGAATTATCCCCGTCATCAATGAAAACGATACCGTTGCCACCGAAGAATTTAAAGTGGGCGATAACGATAACCTTTCCGCCCTTGTTGCGATATTTGCGCAAGCAGATCAACTTTACCTATTAACTGACCAAGAGGGCTTATTTAGTGCCGACCCTCGTAAAGATCCAAATGCGATGCTACTTTCCGTCGTTGAGAAAATTACTCCGCATATCCGTGAAATTGCTGGCGGTAGCTCAACAGGCCTTGGTACAGGCGGAATGAGTACCAAAATTATTGCGGCCGACATTGCCACGCGTTCAGGTGTAGAAACCATCATTGCCTCTGGCTCACGTGAAAATGTACTGGTTGATTTAGCCAACGGCAAAGCTATTGGTAGTAAATTTTTAGTCCAATCCGACCGCTTGGAAGGCAGAAAACAGTGGCTATTTGCTGCCCCACAAGTAGGTTCTATTTATGTTGATAGCGGTGCCGAAACTGCGCTATCTGCACATAAATCATTATTACCCGTTGGAATTATTCAAATTAAAGGGGAATTCTCTCGCGGCGAAGTCGTGAAAATTTTTAATGCCGACGGTAAAGCGCTTGCTATCGGGCTGACTCGTTACAGTAGCGATGACTTAGCACGTATTAAGGGCAAAAAGTCACAAGATATTGAAACTATTCTAGGTTATGAATTCGGTTCAGTTGCTTTACATAGTGACGAAATGGTTGTTTATTGAGGTTTAAATGGAAATCTCTATTGAGCTTTTAGCGCTACTCTTTTCGGTAGCTACTTTTGCAGGTTTTATTGATGCTATCGCAGGGGGTGGCGGATTACTGACCATACCGGCATTGCTGGCAACCGGTATGCACCCCGCCCTTGCGCTTGGTACAAATAAATTACAAGCCTGCGGCGGTTCTTTTTCAGCATCACTCTATTTTGTAAGAAAAAAAGCGGTGAACTTGCGTGAAATCCTTTTACTCATTGCCTTAACTTTTTTAGGTGCGGCAATCGGTTCAATTTTAGTTCAACGCATTGATGTACAATCGCTTAAAGTATTTTTGCCGTTTTTAGTACTCGCAATTGGGTTGTATTTTTTATTTGCACCTAGCATTGGTGATGATGATAAGAAACAACGGATTAGCTATCCACTTTTTGCGGTATTAGTGGGTGCTACAATTGGTTTTTACGATGGTGTTTTTGGTCCTGCTGCTGGCTCATTTTATACGCTTTCTTTTGTGTTATTACTTGGTTTTAACTTAACCAAAGCCGTCGCCCATGCAAAAGTACTAAACTTTACTTCAAATTTAGCCTCGCTCATCTTCTTTATTTTAGGTGGTGCAGTCATTTGGCAAGTTGGTATTGTGATGATGATAGGTCAATTTATCGGCGGTACGCTGGGGGCTAGAATGGTTGTTACGAAAGGTAAGCGCTTAATTCGTCCAATGTTAGTAACAATTTCATTTTTAATGGTCGCTAAAATGCTCTACGACCAAGGATTTTTCTAAATATGAATCAAGCAAAACGTATTGAAATTTTAACTCGTTTACGTAACGAAAACCCACATCCAACCACGGAACTCAATTTTTCAACCCCATTTGAATTGCTGATTGCCGTCATTCTTTCTGCACAAGCCACAGATAAAGGGGTCAATAAAGCGACTGATAAATTATTCCCCGTAGCTAATACACCCGAGGCAATTTTAGCGCTCGGGGTAGATGGATTAAAAGAGTATATTAAAACTATCGGGTTATTTAATAGTAAAGCAGAAAATATTATAAAGACGTGCCGAGATTTAGTAGAAAAGCATCATAGTCAGGTGCCAGAAAATCGAGAAGCCCTTGAGGCGCTTGCAGGCGTAGGAAGAAAAACGGCAAATGTGGTTTTAAATACTGCATTTGGTCATCCGACCATTGCAGTTGACACCCATATTTTCCGCGTTGCCAACCGTACAGGCTTTGCCCCTGGCAAAGATGTGGTTAAAGTTGAGGAAAAACTCAATAAAGTTGTACCCAGCGAATTTAAAGTCGATGTCCACCACTGGCTCATTCTTCATGGGCGTTATACTTGCATTGCTCGCAAGCCACGCTGTGGTTCCTGCATTATTGAAGATTTATGCGAATATAAAGAAAAAACCGACATTTAATTCAATAAAAAATTGGTAAAACGCACTCAAAAAACAACCGCTTGTAGAATTTCTAATTTCTGCAGACGGTTTGTTTATTTAGGGTTTGGCTGATAAAATCCAGCCCAAATACCGCTAATAAGGATAATCCATGTTAAATCAATCACTTCGCACCGCAAAAGGAGAACGTATTGCCATCGTTTCTGGCTTAAGAACGCCTTTTGCTCGTCGAGATACTGGCTTTAAAGATGCCTATGCCACCAGTCTTGGTACGATGGTGACCAATGAATTATTAAGTCGCACGGCACTTTCTCGCCAAGAAATTGATCAGTTAGTTTTTGCGCAAGTGATTCAACAGCCCGATATTCCAAACCCTGCCCGTGAAATTGCATTAGCATTAAATATGCCGCAAATTCAAGCCTACAGTATTAGTAGCTCTTGCCTTTCCGGATTGCAAGCGATTGTGAATGTGACTAACAGCATATTAAGTGGCGCAAGTACAACCGGAATCGCAGGTGGTGCGGATTCCATTTCTAATGCGCCATTAAGCTTGAGCCCTCGCGTAATTTATAAGCTTAAGTCAATTTTTACTGCAGAGACATTAGAAGAAAAGTATCGCCGTTTTCGTCAATTTTCTTGGCGAGATCTTAAATTGCATGGCGTAAACCTTAAAGATTTCACTACACAAATGTCGGTTGCTGAACTTTCTGAGCAAATGGCACAACAGCATCAAATTAGCCGTGAAGCGCAAGATGAATACGCCCGCCATTCAAATGAAAAAGCATTGAATGCGTGGAAAGTTGGGTTATTAAAAGAAGAAGTGATGCAATCTTGCCCTCGTCCTTATACCGATTTTGTTGTTTCAGATACCTTAACAGCAGCAGCGGCTAAACCAGCCTATTATCAGCGTTTTTCTCCGCTTATCAATAAACCCTATGCCACAGTAACAGAAGCAAATATGCCACAACCTACGGATGGCGCAGCGGCAGTGTTATTGATGAATGAAAGCAAGGCAAAAGCGCTCGGTTATACCCCGCTTGGCTACATTCGAAGTTATGCGATTACTGGCAACGATATTTGGCAAAATATGTTTGCGGGTGCGACGATTGCGTCTTCCAAAGCCTTAACTGGTGCAGGTTTGACTTTAAAAGATATGGATTTAATTGATATTCATGAAACTTCTGCAAGCCAAATGTTGATGAATATTCGACTGTTTGAAGACAATGATTTTGCAAAAAATCATCTAAATCGCACCGCTTGTTTAGGTGAAATTAACCAAACTAAGCTCAATCATTTAGGTGGCTCCATTGCTTTTGGTAATCCACGCGCAGTAACCAGTTTGCGCACCGTTATTCAATCACTTCATGCGTTAAAACGCCAAGGTGGGGGAATTTCTCTCGTGGCTTCAAGTGGTTTGGGCGGACAAGGTGCCGCAATGGTTTTAGAAACAGAATAAGCAGGCGTAACAATGACAGAACAACTTTCTCCAGAAAATAGCTTTCATTTTGAAATAGATGAAAATCAAATTGCCTTAATTCGAATTCGTACGCCAAATGCTGAAGCCAACTGGTTATCACTTAATTTTATTAGCGAACTGCGTTATTTAATTGGCAAGATTTTATATACACAGGCAAAGGGCGTTATTTTGTATTCCGACTGCCCTAATACCTTTATTCAAGGCCTCAAGCCAAGCTTATTGCAAGAATATAGCGAAGCACAACTATTAAGCTTTTCAGAAGATGCTCAAAATTTAATGCGCGAACTGAATATGCTGAAAGTACCCGTTATTGCTGCGATTGAAGGCAACTGCTTTGGTGTAGGGCTCGAACTCGCTTTAGCCTGCGATTACCGCATTGCGGCAGAATCGGTGCATACGCAATTTGCTATGCCACAAGTGCGCTCAGGCTTACTCCCGTTTGCTGGAGGGACACAACGCCTACCGCGTTTAATTGGTTTATGGCAAGCAGCAAATTTATTGCTTACAGGCGAAAAAATTAACACTGAGCGCGCATTAAAGCTTTCGCTTATCGATCAAATTGTGCCTTCGCCACAGTTATTGCCAATCGCTTATCAATTACTGTTAAATCAACAAGTCAAAAAAGCAGATCCAAAGAAAACGCGAACATGGATACAACAATGGCGTAAACAGTTAGAAGGCAATACTTTTCTGCGAAATAAATTATTAGATCGCATCGAAAACCAAACCTGGCAGAAAACCTTTGGGCACTACCCAGCAATTACTGAATTGCTAGAATTACTTAAAGAGCCGCACTTTAGAGCGGGGTTAAAACTTGAGCAAGTAGCTTTTGCTAAATTGCTGCATTCTAACACTTCTAAAGTGTTGATTGATTTACAGCGCACCGAACGTTTAATGCGAGATAAATACCGCATTCGAGGTAACGTGCGAGATGTTTCGTTAGTAACTATCCTTGGTTCAGGTTATATTGGTGCAGATATTGCCTATTTAACGGCATTTAATGCTAAAATCCCAGTGCGCATCAAGGATATTCATCCATCGGAAATTCAAAAAGCGTTACAGAAAAGTTATGCATTGATGCAACAAGCGGTCAAAAATCAGCAGTTATCTGCAGGTGAAATGCTGCAACGGATGAATCTTATTACTGGGGGAGAACGTTTAGTTGGTGCAAAATCAACAGATTTTGTCATTCAAACGGTTTATGAAAATCTGCCGCTTAAACAACAGCTCATTAAAGAAAGTGAATCGTATTACAGTGAACAGACGATTTTAGCCACGAACACCTCAACCTTCCGCATTGCGGAAATTGCAAAAGTTGCTGAACGTCCCCAAAATGTAATTGGCTTTCATTACTTTAGCCCAGTAATTAAACAGAAAATGGTGGAAATTATTCCCCATGAAAGCACTTGCGAACATACGATAGCGACAGCAATTCACTTTGCCATTCAACAAGGCAAAATTCCGCTACTCGTTTCAGATTCGCCAGGCGGTTTTATCAATCGTTTGTTAATCCCATTTTTAAACGAAGCCATTCATTGCTTAGTTGAAGGTGAATCCATCGAATTTATTGACCGAGCATTACAAGAATTCGGTTTTGAAATTGGGCCTTTAGCCATGATTGATGAAATGGGGTTAGATATTTTAACACGCGCAACACCTACATTAGCAGCCTCCCTCGGGCAACGTTTTGACTTGCCAGATGAAGTAGATTTATTGATTCGTAACGAACGTAAAGGGCTGAAAAATAAACGCGGGTTCTATCTTTATGATCGATATAATGAGCGTGTACAAGAAGATAAAAGTATTTATCATGTCATGGAAACTATCGCGCGTAATGATTTAGAAGCCGAAGAAATTGTTCGCCGTTGCTTGCTGAGAATGCTTAACGAAGCAGCATGGTGTTTACAAGATAATGTGATTCAATCTAAAGAAGAAGGTAACGTTGCCTCAGTATTAGGTATCGGTTTTCCTGAATTTTTAGGAGGCATTTATGCTTATATGGATCACATTGGTGCGAAAGAAATTGTGCATCAATTAAAACTGCACAGCCAACAATATGGCGCACGTTTTGCTCCTTGTGACTGGCTCATTGAGCAAGCTAAAGGCTAAACAAGCGGTCATATTTTAATAAAATTTTACTTATTTTCTTAACTTCATAAGGACTTATATGAAAAAATCGACAATTGCCATTTCACTTGTAGCAGCACTTGGTGTAGCCGCAGTCGGCGGTGCGTGGTTTACAGGTTCTCAAATTGAACAACGTTACGCGCAACTGATTGAAAACTCAAATAAAGAGCTCAAGTTACTTGCTCAATACAATATTGAAAACGCGCAAATTAAGGATGTTGTATTAACAAAAGGCTTTTTTAGCTCTGATGTTACCTATACCGTAGAAGGCACCTATGATGGCGAAACTTACCAATTTAGTGGTAAAGATAAACTCCATCACGGGCCTTTCCCATTAAATCGCTTAGCTAAACTAGATTTAGCCCCAGTATTATTCAGTGCAGAAAACCATATTTTTGCCGCAAATGAGGAAACTAAAACTTTATTTGGTCAAAAAGAATTAATTTCAGGCACAACCGATGTTGGCTATGATGGTACACCAAATAGTCATTATGTTATTGCGCCAATCAATACTTCAACTATTTCTAGCTCAGAAATCAAGGTAAGTGGTAATTTCTCTAATACCTCAAAACAAAGTATTCAGGCAGATAAAATCAAAATTGGAACAGATGAAGAGAACTCTATCATTTCAGGTCTCCACTACTCTTCAGATTTTACCTCAAATAGTACTTATCCTCGTCTGACCGGCATTGGTCCTTATTCTTTAAACATTGATAATCTAACTATCAATGGTAAAGGTACTGTTTTAGTTGCTGATCAGATCCGTATAAAAGGCGATAGCCAAGTTAAGAATGATCGCGTTGATGGGACTATGGACCTTCAACTTGATGCTAAATTCGGCACAAATGCGAATAATTTAGTGAAAGTTGGACAATTCCATTCAGATTTAGCAATGAACCTAGATGCGAAAACATTGGAAGAACTTTCTGCAGTCATTGAACAGAAAAAAAACATGACAGAAGAAGATTCTATCGCGATACTAGAAAAAGAGGCAGACCTTCTTTACCATGCTCCAGTATTTAAACTTAATGATTTCTCTTTAACTAATGAAAAAGGAAAACAGCAATTAACCGTAGATATTAGTCTCAAGCCATTTAAACCTGAAGATGTTGCGCAAAGCCAGACTATCTCAGAAACATTCAAAATCTTTAATCCATCAAAAATTGAGCTCAAAATTGATTTAAGTTCGCTAGAACAGATTCTGTCCCAAGCAGCTAAATTTGATGAAGGTGCAAAATCAGAAGAGTTAGTAAAAGAACAGATAGAACAAATTCGCCAAAATGCTGAACAGTCAGGCCTTTTATCAAAAGATGGTAAACAGATTCACGGATTACTTGAAGTGCGTGATGATCAAAAAATGTATTTCAATGGTGAAGCCGTTTCTGAAGAACAATTACAAACTGCAATGTTAGCAATTATGTTTAGTGGCATGTCAATTTTTGGTCACTAACCTCTCGCTTTTTATACAAACCTAGCACCTGTGCTAGGTTTTTTTTGCAAAATTTTCTTTAAAAACGACCGCTTGTTTGAAAAATTCTTTCTTGTATCTATTTCTCAATAATAGTAAGATAAATGAGAATTATTTCATTTATACACACTAGGAGTTTGTATGCGTATTAAATCACTAGCATTTGCCATTTCAACTGCCCTTTTCATGGTAAATAGTGCTTCTGCCGCTCAACCATTTCAAAAAGAAACTGAAGCTTATAAACAATTTGTGATTGAGCAAATCGATCACTTAGAAGCAGATACACAAAAATTTGTGGCAGCATTAAAAGCAGGTAATGTGGAAGAAGCAAAAAGAATCTACCCGCTTGCCCGTATGTACTATGAGCGTTCTGAGCCTATTGCAGAAAGCTTTGGTGAATTAGACCCACGCATTGATGCTCGTCTTGCCGATCTTCAAGAAGATGCAAAAAGCAACAACAAGCCAAGTGATGAAAAAACCGTTGAAAACGAATGGACTGGTTTCCATAAAATTGAAAAAATCTTATGGACTGAAAACACTACCAAAGGAACAGAAGCTGTTGCTGATCAACTGTTAAAAGATGTAAAAGAATTACGCGCAAAAATCCCAACGACAGAGGTGACTGCAGAATTGATGATCACAGGTGCCGTTGACCTACTTAATGAAGTTTCAACCAGTAAAATTACTGGTGAAGAAGACATCTTCTCTAGAACCGACCTCTACGATTTTAAAGCCAACATTGAAGGGGCTGAAAAAATCTTTGCTTTACTCAAACCAACCATCGTTCAAAAAGATGCTAAATTAGCTAAAGATATTGAATCAAAATTTGCTCATGTAAATACGCTTTTAGCTAAATATAACCAATCTAAAGATGGTTATCACTATGTTGGTTATGACAAACTTACCCAAGCGGATACTAAAGCACTAGCTGAAGCGGTAAACAAATTAGGTGAACCACTTTCTCAAATGGGTATTATTTTAGGTAAATAATCGAGGCAAAAATAATGAAAAAACAAGATTCACAACTTCGTGGGCGTCGTGATTTCATTAAGCAAGCTGGATTTCTTGGTGCCGGACTTCTTGCCGGCACTTCAAGCCTTCCTGCGGTGGCACAAACCACCGCCTCTTCTGCTTCCTCTGCTTGCAATCATGACCATCAACAAACGCCATTTTATGGCACTCACCAAGCCGGTATCACTACGCCTGCGCAAAAACATATCTATTTTATGGTGTTGGATTTACACAGCCAAGACATCAATGAAATTAAAGAAATGTTCCACACTTGGACAAAATACAGCCAAAAACTTACCAAAGGTGAAATGGTAGAAGGTTATAGTGAAAATGGCTATATCCCGCCAAAAGATACAGGTGAAGCAGAAGATCTCCCAACCTACAATCTGACACTGACCTTTGGGGTTAGCCCAAGTTTCTTTAAAAAATTAAATATCGAAAAATTCTGCCCACCAGAATTAGTCGATTTACCACATTTTCCTCGTGATCAGTTACGTGAAGAATATAGCGGCGGCGATATTTGTATCCAAGCTTGCGCAGATGATCCTCAAGTGGCATTCCATGCCGTACGTAATTTAGTGAGAGTGGCACGTAGCCATATCACCATGCATTGGAGCCAATCTGGTTTTAACTCTTTTGATAAACATACCCCTCGTAACTTATTCGGCTTTAGAGATGGCACTGCAAACCATCAACAGGGTGAAGCGCTAGATAAAGTAGTTTGGTATCAAGGTAATAACTGGTTAAAAGAGGGGTCATTCTTAATTGCTCGTCGCGTACAAATGTTCTTAGAAACATGGGATCGCACCAATCTTAATGAACAACAAAATACCTTCGGGCGCTATAAACAAAATGGCGCAGCTTACGGGCAAAAAGAAGAATTTGATAAAGTTGAGCTTGGTACAGATGAAAAGCCAATACTACCAGAAGATTCACATGTTCATTTAGCTAAAAAAGCGGGCATGGAAATCTTACGTCGCTCTTACTCTTATGCTAGCGGTGTAGATCAAAAAACTGGGCAATTTGATACCGGTTTATTATTCATTTCCTTCCAGCATAATCCGGAAAACTTTATCAAAATCCAAAAAATGCTGGGCAATATCGACAAAATGAACGAGTACATTACCCACGTTGGTAGCGGTATTTTTGCTTGTTTCGCAGGAGTAAAAGATCAAGATGACTATCTGGGCAAAGCCTTATTTGAACAAGTTTAATCGTTTTTCCTTTAAAAGCCTCTTGCTATTATGCTTGATGCTATTTGGCGCGCCGAGCTTCGGCGCGCTTAACGTTAGCCATCTGTTTGTTCAACTTTCGGATGTAATGACTGCAACCAAAGAAAATCAAACAGAACAAGCGCAAGCGCAACTGAAAGCCTTGCAACAGGAATTTTCAGCCCTTGAAGCACATCAATCTGAAAAAGGAAAACTGGTCACAGAAGCATTAAATCAGGCTATTTCTCAGCCAGATTTAGATAACTTAGCTGTCCTTTCAAAAGCCTTAGTCGCGTTTGAAAAAGAGCAAAACCCTGTTGATTATACGGCTAAACGCCAACAGTTTGCTAAACGCGTCATGCCAGTTTATCAGCAATTAGCAGATGCGATTAAAGCGAAAAATCTTGAGCAAACACAAGAAACCTACAAGCGTTTTAATAACACTTGGACGGCAAATGAAATGGCTGTACGTGAAAGCAGTATCGGGCATTATGGGAAAATTGAAACTGCAATGACTTTAATGCGAATTGCCATGTTAAGTGATCCTGCCAATTTTGCAGAAATGGAAACGCAATCCCAAGCACTTAAAGCAGCCTTGCTTGATTTTAAAAGTGGCAACGTATTAAAAGTCGAAAAACGCACCGATGCACCAAATACGTTAGCTGAAGGTATTGCCTTGTTAGAGAAAAGCTACGCCGCACTAACACAAAATGATAGTGCAAGTGCACAAGCTGATTTAACCCTATTTATTCAACAATGGCCGATTTTTGAAGGTGAAGTCAGCACCCGTGATGGTGCCCTTTATACCAAAGTAGAAAGTGAATTACCGGTTATTCTTGCTAAAGGTAATACGCTGGAAAATACAGCCAAATTCCAACAATTGATTAGCGAGCTAAAAGCGATTGATGTTTCTGGCAGCTACGGCGTTGTAGATGCCATGCTGATTCTATTAAGAGAAGGGGTCGAAGCATTACTCATTATTATGGCGTTGCTAACCACCTTAAATGTTGCAAACCAACCGAAAGCCAAACGCTGGGTTTATGCGGGTAGCATTCTTGGTATTGTGGCAAGCATATTAGGTGCGATTGCTTTACAACAGCTCTTCCCTGCGATTTCTGCCGGTAGTAACCGTGAAATCATCGAAGGCGGTGTAGGGATTCTAGCCGTTGCAATGATGCTCTTAGTTGGTGCTTGGTTACACTCAAAATCCTCTATTACAGGGTGGAAAAACTTTGTCCAAAAACACGTAAGTAAAGCTTTAGCCACAGGGAGCTTGCTTTCAATGCTTTCGCTCGCTTTTCTTTCGGTGTTCCGAGAAGGGGCTGAAACTATCCTATTCTATGTAGGTATGCTACCACTCATTAGCCTAAATGATTTGCTCCTCGGGATTGGGCTTGCAATTCTCTGTTTAATTGTTTTAGCGTTTGTGATGGCAAAAAGTGCAACCAAATTGCCAATTCATCACCTATTTAAAGTGATGACATTCCTGATTTATGCATTAGGTTTCAAAATTTTGGGTGTCAGTGTGCATGCACTCCAACTTACCAATATTTTACCAACGCATATTGTAGAAGGTTTCACATTCTCCCTGCCTGAAATTGGATTTTACCCAAGTTGGGAAGGCATTGGTGCACAACTGCTCTATCTCTGCCTCATTCCAATTATCGCTAAATGTTTTAACCATTCAGAAAAAGCATAAAGTCAAAGCCTCCGTAAATACGGAGGCTTTCTTTTAAGTGACAAGCGGTCAATTTTCTCAGAAAATTTGCAAATCTTAATGATAACGTTGCATAAATTCACGATAAGCATTTAAAAATGCCTCAAAATCTTCTAAGCCACAAAAAGCAATGCTTTCTTGATCGTAAAATTGCAATCCTTCTTCCATTAAATCCTCATCTATCGGATCTTCCAAATTATTGGCTTTAACGATGACTTCATCGCTATCTAAAATTAACGTATATTCTCGCCCTTCAAAAACCGCTTGGTATTGATTAGGAAATGCCTGTTTACAGCGCTCAATTTCTGTCAGAATAAGCGATAAATCTTTGCTGTTTTCCGTTATTTCAGTATTTAACCAACGGGCAAAAGCCTCATGATCCATAGAACAACGAGCAATCACGCCGTGCATACTATGGGTAAATTGATATTCCATATATTTCCTCATTTAAAATCTGTCATGCCGATAAAGCATTATTCATAAAAAATTTTCTGCCACATTTGCTCAACTTGCTGGCGCATTTCAACGAATTCGGCTTGTGGCACAATACTCGGTTGTCCGAGCAAATTAAGATGATGAATGCGATTGCGCAAGGTCGTATAGCAATGTTTCAGCAATTCCCCTTCAGATTCACTGAGAATGTTACACTCAACCGCAGCATCAAAAATACGCACATTATCCGACCACACCGCCATTTTCGGTGACTGATGCGCATAATTAAGCACCAAATATTGTGCAATAAACTCAATATCCGTAATGCCACCTTTATCGGTTTTTAAATTGAAACTTTCACTATGGTGAGCACTTAAATGCTGATACATTTTTTGGCGCATTTCGCAAATTTCTTGGCGTAATTGACCGCTTGCTCTCTCACTTGCTAGCGTTTTTTGGCGAATTTGTTCAAATTTTTCGGTTAATTCAGCATCACCATAAACACAACGCGCTCGCACCAATGCTTGAGATTCCCACGTCCATGCTTCTGTCTGCTGATAGCTTTCATAAGCACTAAAGGTGCTCACTAATAGCCCCGCTTCGCCAGAAGGACGAAGGCGCATATCGACTTCATAGAGCACACCAGCACTGGTATTTAAGTTAAACATTGCATTGATTTTTTGTGCGAGTTTTAAATAAAACTGATGGTTACTGATCGATTTTTTGCCGCCGACCGTCTCTGCATCTAATGGCGCATTATGCAAGAACACTAAATCTAAGTCTGAATTATACCCCAATTCAATGCCGCCAAGTTTACCATAACCAATTACCGCAAAACCTTGTTCGCCAGCGCCTAAATGTGAAGGCTGCCCAAAACGTTGTTGTACCGATTTCCAAGCCATTTTCACTACAGCACCAATAATCGCCTCAGCTAAATAAGTCAAATGATCACTAATTTTCATCACCGGCAGCACGCCTAAAATATCTGCGCTGGCAATGCGTAAGATATGGCTCTGTTTAAATTGACGAAGGGTATCAATTAGTGCTTCTTCATCATCTTCTGGAATTCGAATCAAAAATTCATTGAGTGCCGTTTTATAATCACTTAATGCAATAACTTGTGTTAGGCTATTTTGAATAATGAGTTGATCTAACAACATTGGATGGCGCGCAATTTGTTCGGCGATCATTATTGACTGGCCACAGAGCGTGAGCAATAGCGGTAGAATTTGATCTCTTTCTTGCAAAAGCTCTAAATAGGTTGTTCGTAACGTGATTTTATCTAGAATATTTAAAATCCTAGGCAGCAATACTAAGTAATCTTCACGCTGACAAATTGCATCAATCACTTTTGGCATGAGTTGAGAGAGTACTTTGCGCCCTCGAACCCCAATTGGGCGCTTAACCCAATCTTGGAATGTTGCTGAAAGTAATTGGAAAATTGTCTGATAATCCTCTGGTTTGACTGGATAATTGAGCAATACGCTTGCTAAATCTTCTTCTGTCATTTCAGCGGTTAAAATATCTTGCCAAACAGCTAATTGCGCATTTAATGGCGTGTCGTCTTCATCATCCTCTTCACCAATAATCTGATTAAACACCGCTCGCACTTGTTGCTGATAACTGTCTAATACCGCTAAAAATGTAGACCAATCTGACATATCGTGTTGAATCCATTGCGCATTTTCGCCACTTCCTTGCCAATATTCACGGCAAGCAAAAATAAGCCGAGCTTGATCTTGCGCATCTGTTGGTAGCGTTTGAGTTTGTTTATCTTCAATCGCTTGTAATACATTTTCTACTTGGCGCAAGAAAAGATAAGCATTGCGCAACTGTTCAACCTGCTCTGCTTGTAATAATTTTAGTGTCGCTAAATGTGGCAACACTTTTAATAAGCTTCGCTCTTGAAGAATTTTATCGCGACCGCCTCTAACCATTTGGAAGGTCTGAACAATAAATTCAATTTCACGAATGCCGCCCGCGCCTAATTTAATATTGTCATTTAGCTGACGACGCACCACTTCTCGGCTGATTTTTTCCTTCATCTCACGCAACGATTGAATCGCACTAAAATCCAAATAACGGCGATAAACAAAAGGACGCAGCATCGATTTCAAATAGCGATGATTGATATTTTGCAGATCTTCACCTAGGATTTTCGCCTTAATCATCGCATAGCGTTCCCAATCTCTTCCCTGCTCTTGATAATAATCTTCCATTGCCGCAAAGCTCAGCACGAGTGCGCCACTATCGCCAAACGGGCGTAAGCGCATATCTGTCCGGTAAACAAAGCCATCTAGGGTAATTTGATCTAATGCCTTAATCAATCGTTGGCCTAAACGAGTAAAAAACTTGCTGTTTTCAATCGATTTACGCCCGCCAACGGTTTCTCCTGCATCTGGATAAGTGAAAATCAAATCAATATCCGAAGAGAAATTCAGTTCATGTCCCCCCAATTTTCCCATGCCAAGAATCAATAACTCTTGTGGCTCACCTAAGCTATTCATCGGTGTGCCGTATTCTTCACAGCAGCGTGCAAAAAGCCAATCTCTAGCACCTAAAATTAACACTTCTGCAAGTTCAGAAAGCTGGCCAAAAATCCAATCTACGGAAGCCAATTTATTCGATTGCAAAAAACTCAGAGTGGCCATTTCACGGTGACGAAACAAACGTAACTGATGTGCCAATGCCTCTTCATCTTCAACCATTGCTAACACTTGCGCCAAACGTTCGGCATAATTGCCTGTGCTTTCAGCTATTGGCACTTTTTTCTGCCACTCGGCAAGCAGTTTCGGCTGTTTTTGTAAGGTTTGTTCAACAAAAGGGGAAAGCATTTGAGCAAGTGCAAGCGGTGAGTTTTGTGCGAGATTTTGCAAATCGGATAATAGCATTGGGCGGCATCCTTAGATTGAATAAAAAAGGGGCATGATTGCCCCACTTGCTGAAATATAAGCGGGGTAAATGTTACCCCAAAATTTTAGAACACTTTTTTAAATGGTTTAATGATGACATCACCATACACACCCGCTTCTACATAAGGATCTTCTGATGCCCAAACTTGTGCATCAGCCAATGAATCAAATTCTGCAATCACGGTTGAACCTGTTACCGTGCTGCCATCTTCACTAGGATTTGGGCCAGCCGTTAATAAACGACCTTCCGCTTGTAATTTTTCTAAGCGGGCTAAATGCGCTGGGCGTACCGCCATACGGGTTTCAAGCATATTTGGATTGTCTTGCGCAAAGATTACATAGTACATGTTCGACTCCTTTTTTGGGTTAAATAGTTTGGTTCAATTTTCAATAAAAAATATTAAGAGACAATACCACGCTCTTCATCGCTTAAACTTTCCATAATACGAATCGCTTCGTCTAATTCTGGATTATTCTCGCGTGGCACAGGAGTTGGTTTGCCTTCTTTATCAATCGCTACATAAGTAAAGAGCGCCTCAGTGACTCTAAAACGTTCATTGATGCCTTGATAAACCTCTTTGATAAACACTTCAACTTTAACTTGCATTGAAGTGCGGCCTAGTTTAACTAAAGTGCCATAGCAACACACCACATCACCTACTGAAATTGGGCGGTGGAAAATCATTTTATCTACGGTTACGGTGACCACACGGCCTTTTGCTAATTCTTTTGCTAAAATCGCGCCGCCCAAGTCCATTTGCGACATAATCCAACCACCAAAAATATCGCCATTTGCATTAGTATCTGAAGGCATTGCTAAAGTTCTTAGTAGTAATTTTCCTTCTGGTTGTTTTGTATAAAGCGTCTGTTTCATTATGACTTTTCCTGTTCTTTAAGATAAGGGTAAATAAAAATGCCTGTCACTAAAGTGGCAACTAAGCTCAACCCTGTCAGTCCAAAAACTTTAAAGGTGTACCAAGCATCACTAGATAAATAATAACTCACATATAGGTTTAACAGCATACAGAGAATAAAAAAGCCTGCCCAACCTAAATTTAATTTTGCCCACACGGCATCCGGTAAACGAATCTCTTTACCTAAAATATGCTTAATTAAAGGGTTTTTAAGCACAAATTGGCTAAATAATAACGCTAAGGCAAAAAGTGCGTTAATTAGTGTCACTTTCCATTTTAAAAATTCATCGTTATTAAAATAAGCGGTTAATCCACCAAAAACAACCACAAAACCTGCGATAAACAGCTGCATTTTTTCAATTTTTCCGTACAGCTTTTTAAGTAAAACTAATTGCACTAGCGTTGCAACCACTAAAACAATCGCCGCTTCTTGAGTGCCAAATAATTTATAAACAACAAAAAAGAGAATCAGCGGAATAAATTCAATCAACTGTTTCATATTAGCCCTCATAAGATTGACGAAGCACTTGATAAAAACGGAAGCCAAAAATCGTTAAAAACAAGGCAAAGAAAATACTGGATCCAATAGAAATTACTTGGAAAACTAAATTCTTACCCAAGTTAGACAATAATGCAGGTAGTAGCTGCGGAATAAGATAAGCGAATACAGCATAGCCTATCATCACTAACATTTTGCCTTTGGTTAAACGCCAAGTTAATTTGACCGCTTGCATTACCGGTAAATTTTCAATCAAGGTCGCATACAGCGCTGGGCATAATCGAAGGAAAATATAGATCCCAAATACTAATAACGGCAAACCAACGACTGAAACGCCATTTCCCATCATATTCCCAACAATAATAGAAGATGCGCCTAAAGAAAGAGGCAATACCGCCAACATGCTCACGCCAATCGCAGCAGGTAAACGAGCAAGTGCCATGCCTACAGATTGAAAGAAATGGCGGAAACTGCCATCGTTGATCGCTTTAATATTTAAAATGATCAACACCGAAACATAAAGATTCAATAAACTGAGTATAATCGCCAATAATGACTGCCCTTGCGTGGGTTCTAATGTAACCGACGTAAATTGTTCTGCCATATAAAGATTAAAAATACTCAATGATAAAAACAAACCAACAGCGATAATCGAAAATTGGGTTTGATTACGTATAAAATTCCAACTCTCTTCTAAAAGTTGTAGAAAATTGATTGGCATAGAAAATCCTTTCCAAAATAAAAGTTAGCAAAGTATAGCAACAGATGGCTTGAAGTGCATTAAAATTTGCCTTACTCTAACAGCTGAATTTCCCTGATTGAGAACTATCATGAACGAAATGCTCAAGGCTGGTCTGCGCTATTTGCAAACTTATCCGAATCAGAAAAAACTCTCGCTTTTTATGCCTGATTATCGTCTGATTCGTTTGGTTAAATTTGCTAACCGTTTTATGCCCGCATTCGCCTGCTTTGCGATTTTATGGCAATACTTTTTTAACGATGCAAGCCAATCCGTGCTCATTAACGCCATCATTACTGCCCTTTTTGCACTTAGTATTCCGTTTCAAGGGCTATTTTGGCTAGGTCGGCGTGCTAACTCTCCGCTACCACTGCATTTTTTAGATTGGTATGAAACCTTGCGCCAAAAACTACTGAGTGAGCAAGTCAAAATCGATGTACAAGCGGTGCCTTCTTACCAAGATTTTGCAAATTTGCTTGCTTTAGCTGAAAAAACGTGGGGCAATAAATACTTCGATGAGTTATAATTCGACCAATTTTAACACCGGCGCAAGCATTGCTTGTGCCTTTTATTTTCACTTTAGATTGAATTGTTATGACTGAAACTGATAAAGATAAAAAACAAAACTACAACCTAAATAAATTACACAAACGTTTACGCCGCAACGTAGGAAATGCCATTGCTGATTTCAATATGATTGAAGAAGGCGATAAAGTCATGGTTTGCCTTTCTGGCGGAAAAGATAGCTACACTTTGTTAGATATTTTGCTAAATCTAAAACTCAATGCACCAATCAATTTTGATATTGTGGCCGTTAATCTTGACCAAAAGCAACCTGGGTTTCCTGAACATGTATTACCAGAATACTTACAAAGTGTTGGGGTGGAATACAAAATTGTTGAAGAAAATACTTATGGCATCGTGAAAGAAAAAATTCCTGAAGGCAAAACAACTTGCTCACTCTGCTCTCGTCTGCGTCGCGGTATTTTATATCGTACCGCAACGGAATTAGGAGCAACTAAAATTGCACTTGGACATCACCGTGATGACATGTTAGCCACACTCTTTTTGAATATGTTCTACGGTGGTAAATTAAAATCTATGCCACCAAAATTGATTTCAGATGATGGCAAACAAATTGTGATTCGTCCATTAGCTTATTGCAAAGAAAAAGATATTGAGAAATACGCCATTGCAAAACAATTCCCAATTATTCCGTGTAACTTATGTGGTTCACAACCGAACTTACAACGCCAAGTGGTGAAAGAAATGTTAAACACTTGGGATCGTCAATATCCAGGGCGTTTAGAAACGATGTTCAGTGCTATGCAAGATATCGTACCTTCTCATCTTTGTGATCCGAAGTTATTCGATTTCAAAGGCATTAAACATGGTCAAATCATTGCGGGGGTTGAAGGAGACACTGCATTTGACGAAGAAGAACTACCAGCCGTTCCAGCTGCACTTGAAGCAGATGATGACAACGACTATGCAGATAATGGCTTAATTCAATTTAAGTCTGTCGCATAATGTAAGAAAGGGTTGAATTCAATTATTGAATTCAACCCTTCTTCGTTTAACGAACAATGCTGTTAACTAAAACAACTTACTTCCCCACCCCAGCTTTGAAGCAAGTACTGTAAAATAATTATAATCTTTTAAATGTAACAACTTTAATTTCGCACTACTTTTTCGAACAACTATGCGATCGTCTGGAGTAAACGGCAGATCAACTTGTCCATCACAACTTACCTCTAATGCTAGCTGTTTATGTTGTGCAAAACGCATTGAGATATGGCTTTCTCCATCAATAACCAACGGACGAGAAGAAAGCGTATGCGGATACATCGGTACCAATGCAATCGCATTCATATTAGGAGTCAGGATTGGCCCACCTGCAGAAAGCGAATATGCCGTAGAACCAGTTGGGGTTGCAATAATTAATCCATCAGAAAGTTGAGTAAAGGCAAATTTACCATCAATATACACTTCAAATTCAATGGTTCTGGTCACTTGGCTTGGGTGAATGACCACTTCATTGAGCGCTTTACTGCTAGCAATTTTTTTACCATTACGCTCAACAATTGCTTCAAGTAAAAAACGCTCTTCTAGTTCATATTCACCTTTTTCTAAACAGCTATAAAGCTGCTCAAAAGCAAATTGTGGTGCAATATCAGTTAGGAAACCTAAGTTACCACGGTTAATGCCAATCAATGGCACTTGATGTGGTGCGAAATAACGCGCCATTCCTAGCATATTTCCATCACCACCAATCACAATAATGAGATCAGCTTTTTGCCCAATCTCCGCTAATTCTGTTGAATTAGGTAGATTGAGTGATTGGGCAATTTTAGCTTCTACAAGAATCGTATAATGACGATCTTTAAGCCAATTATATACCGCTAAATGCGTTTCTAATGCGCTTTCATAGCGCGGTTTTCCAACAATTCCAATTGTCTGAAAATGTCTATTTTTATTCATTGTTGCTCTACTTATATTGATAGCCTTAAGCTAATCAAAGAAAATTTCAGCTTTTAACCCGCCCAAAGAACTACGAGACAAAGCAAAACGTAAACCATGTAAGGTTAAAATACGCTGAATAATCGAGATACCTAAACCACTGCCTTTTTTATCTTGTTCAGACTCTACAGGGCGATCTGCAGGGCGATAAAAAGGTTGACCGAGTTTAGCTAGATGTTCATCACTCACCCCCTGTCCATTATCTTCAATAATGAAGCTTTTGGGGCTTAATGTTAATTGAATTAGACTTTTCTCTGGCGTGTAGTTTATTGCATTCTCAAGCAGATTACGCAATACCATCGCTAATAAAGTCCCTTTCCCTTGTTGCCCTTTAGGAATTCCAATGCAATTAAATTGAATATCTGAACCTTTTAATTCTGCTTGATGATAGCACTGACTCACACCTTGCTCAATCCATGTTTGCCAGTTAATCTCTTCTAACGAATCAAGCTCCGTTAAACTTTCTAATCGAGACAACGTTAACAACTGATCCATAAGTTGTGTGATTTGATCGATACCCCCCAATAAATTGTTTAATGCACGCTTATGTGCCTTAGGATCATCTTGTGTCATTTGTGCAATTTCAGTTTGAATTCGTAAACCTGCAAGTGGGCTGCGTAACTCATGCGCTGCATCAGAAGTAAAGCGGCGTTCACGATTGAGCATCGTATGGCTACGTTCAAAATAATGATTTAAGCTTGCGACCAATGGCTGGATTTCTTTTGGTAAAGATGGAACCATTATTGGATTCGTATCATCTGGTTTACGTTGTAAAACTTGTTGTTCTAATCGTCTTAACGGTGAAAGTTCTTTAGAAAGTATGCTACCAATAGCAATCAACAATAAAGGTAACGCAATTACACCTCCCCATAACTTAGAAAGCATCATTTCCATGATAATATCATCGCGATAATCTAACTCCTGCGCTACAGCAATATATACATCGTTAGATTTTAACCAGAATATTCGCCACGCTTCGCTTTCATCATCATCGGCCTCTAAAATTTGACTAGTATGAAACCCTTTTTTAGGAGTAAAAGCAATAAATTGCCCGTTACGCCCATCGTTCATAATCAGATCACCACGTTCGGTAAAAACTGCAAAAGCCAATGCATCATCATCAACATGCTTTTCATAACGTTTTTCAGGCTCTTGAACTTCATGGAAACCTTGCATTAAATTAGAGGAAGCGAGCCGTTCAGCAAAAAAAACCAACTGGGTATCAAATTGGCGATTCATCTCTTTTTTAAAACTGACACATTCAATGGCCGTCGCAATCAGCCAAATCAACAGCGTAATACTGGATAACGCAAGCATTAGCCGTAACCGCAAACTTTTATTTGCCCAGATTTTATTCATCGCTATTCCCTAATTTATAACCAATTCCATGCACCGTTTTAATCCAGCTTTTGCCTAATTTCTTACGTAAATTATGAATATAAACCTCAAGCGCATTACTGCTTAGCTCACTATCCCAACTATATAATTTTTCTTCAATCATTGTTCTAGATAGCACTCTTGTTTGATTATTTGCAAAGAGCTCTAACAATTTAAATTCTTTAGCTGTTAATGAAATTGGCTGATTATTGAGCATGACAGTATGTGCATTTTGATCAATTACTAATGAGCCAATTGTTAAATTCGTGCTGCTTTGCTGATAACGGCGGCGAGCCAAAGCTTGCAATCTGACAACAACTTCCATTAGCGCAAAGGGTTTACATAAATAATCATCTGCCCCCGCTTGAAAACCAGAAATTCGTTCATCTAAAGTATCGCGAGCAGTCAGAATCAAAACAGGTGTATCTTGGTTTTCTTTTCGCCATTTTTTTAAAATATCCATACCATCCATTTTTGGTAATGTCAGATCTAAAACTACGGCATCATAATCTGTCATAAATAGCGCTTCAAATCCTTGTTTACCATCTTCAAACCAATCCACAACAAATTGCTGTTTAGTTAGCCCTAATTTTAGGCCTTCTCCAATTAGCCTATCATCTTCAATCAATAATACTCGCATCGAATTTCCTCATAGAACAAGCGGTCGATTTTGCAAAATTATTTACAAAAACGACCGCTTGTGGCTCATTTATTGTGATTTTCAACCACATCAATCTTTGTACTAAAACTATTAAATCAAGAAATGCTTAAAGAAATCTTAAGCTAAATGATTTTTTTATTTTAATACCAATATCCAGAACCCAAACCAATATGATGACGTCCCCAGCCATAACCATATCCCACTGATGGATAAATAGCTGGTACTGACTGTATTCTTACTTCTTTAGAACGACGATCACTTTGATTTAAAGCTTCATTATTCGCAGGATTATTTTTATCAATCGTTTTGCCTGTTGCAACACGATGCTGATAAGCTGCTACGGCTTGCATATCCATTGGCACAGAACTTTGCTGTGGCGGTGTAGAACAAGCTGCAAGCAAAGCTATTGAACTGCATAACATTAATTTTTTCATCATGATTCCTTATAAATTGCAAAAAATCTATTTTTTAGACCGCTTGTTATGCGATTTTATCCTAAATTATAATAAAAAAGGACGCCAATGGCGTCCTAATTTTTATCTAACTTTAAAATTAAAGTGCAGATTTTGCTTTTTCAACTAATGCAGCAAATGCTACTTTATCGAATACAGCGATGTCAGCTAAGATCTTACGGTCGATTTCAACAGATGCTTTTTTCAAACCATTGATGAATTTGCTGTAAGATAAACCGTTTTGACGAGCCGCGGCGTTGATACGAGCAATCCATAATTGACGGAATTGACGTTTACGTTGACGACGGTCACGGTATGCATATTGACCAGCTTTAATTACTGCTTGGAACGCAACGCGATAAACACGTGAACGCGCACCATAATAACCTTTAGCAGCCTTAAGAACTTTCTTATGGCGTGCTCTTGCAATAACACCACGTTTTACACGAGCCATTATTAAATCTCCTAATGTATATTAAAAACTAAAATTCACTAAAGTACGTCTTCACGCAAACGCTTATGCGTATGGTAAACACGCTACTACTAATACTTGGTCTGCTTTCGCTACCATTGATTTGTGGCGTAAGTGACGTTTACGTTTAGTGGTTTTCTTAGTCAAAATATGACGTAAGTGAGATTGTTTACGTTTGAAACCGCCAGAAGCTGTTTTTTTGAAACGCTTAGCAGCACCACGTACTGTTTTAATTTTAGGCATTGTTAAAAAACTCCGCATTGTTTTTGGTTTAAATGAATAATCAGGCGAACTCTTGCGAATTACTTGCTAGCACTAATTACACTACTTTGCGATTTACATCGCCATCTAAAAAGCAACTCAGGCTGCTGAGTTTGCCTGTTTGCTTTAGTTTTTCTTATTTACACAGAAAAACTTGGGCATTATACTTTTTTTTTTATTTTTTTCAATATAATTTTGATGTTTCTTCACTTTTATAGAGAATATTGTGTATGAAAACCAAATTGATGTTGATGAAGACGAAAAGAATTATAAAAAATCTTGTGAATGGGAAAGCAAAGAAGGCTGTGAGGCATTAAAAAAGCTAAAATAAAGGCATTGCACACAAAGTAAAAAAGCAACCTCAAGGTTGCTTTTTTATTGTTTATTATTTCTTCTTCGGTGCAATCACCATAATTGCTTGGCGACCTTCCAGTTTACCTGGTGCAGCTTCAACCACTGCAATTTCTGCAGTATCCTGTTTTACACGCTCTAACACATCCAAACCAATGTCTTGGTGCGCCATCTCACGACCACGGAAGCGAACGGTAATTTTTACTTTATCGCCATCTTCTAAGAAACGAAGAATGCTACGTAATTTAACTTGGTAGTCACCTTCATCAGTACCTGGACGGAATTTAATTTCCTTCACTTGGACTACTTTTTGCTTTTTCTTTTGCTCTTTAGCCGCTTTTTCTTTTTCGTAAATGAACTTACCGTAGTTCATAATACGACAAACTGGTGGTTCAGCATTAGGGCTAATTTCCACTAAATCTAATTCCGCTTCCTCTGCTCTTGCTAACGCATCTTGAATGGAAACGATACCAACTTGTTCGCCATTTTCATCAGTTAAACGAACTTCTTTCACACCACGAATTTCATCGTTAAGACGATGTGCACGATTCGATTGTACACGTTTGACAGGTTTAATAATTCTAGTCCTCTAGTTAGTTTGCATTTGCAATTTTGTTTTATGCAACAAAATTGAATATTCCGTCGTAAATTCGACATAAACGTTGTGGATTTTAAAGGATTTTATTTTATTATGCAATAACAGAGCGCATTCTTTCGTAATACGGTGAAATAGCGTAAAATAGCAAAGTTTAATTTTTACCTTTATTTAGGAATCTCAATGGCATTTAGCTCATTACTTACATTATTAGATGACATTACTGCAGTATTAGACGATGTTTCCATTATGTCTAAGGTTGCAGCAAAGAAAACTGCCGGTGTTATCGGAGACGATTTGGCACTGAATGCCAATCAAGTTAGTGGTAAAGATATTCGACCAGAACGAGAATTACCGATTGTTTGGGCTGTTGCTAAAGGCTCCCTTATCAATAAAATCATTTTAATTCCACTCGCCTTACTACTTTCTATTTACCTACCTCAAGCCATTACAGTGTTATTACTATTAGGTGGCGCTTATCTCTGTTTTGAAGGTGCAGAAAAAGTACTCCATTCACTGTTTCATCGAAAATCCTCTGAACATCATGAAGCAGTATCTGAGGCTAGTAAAATTAAAGGTGCAATTCGTACTGATTTTATTCTTTCAGCAGAAATCATCATTATCGTATTGGGTACAGTACAAGATTCCTCTACATTAACAAAAATCCTTACCCTTTCCGCAATCGGCTTCGGCATTACTATTTTTGTTTACGGATTAGTTGGGCTCATCGTAAAACTAGATGATATTGGTTTATGGATGCTAGAGAAGAAAAATGCGTTAGCTAAAATGGTTGGAAATAGCATTATTTTTCTCATGCCATGGTTGATGAGAAGTCTCTCTATTTTAGGCACTATCGCCATGTTTATGGTTGGAGGAGGCATTTTCTCACATAATCTTCCATTTGTTCATCATTTTATTGAGCAATTAAATCTATCCCCCTTATTATTCTCACTGAGTGATTTTATTGTAGGTGCATTAGTTGGCTTGTTGCTTTGTTTAATTAGCTTACCTATTCTCAGATTATTAAAAAAATAATTTTAACTTTAATACAGAAGAAGACTATTATGGAAAAATTAACCAGTTACATTATTTATGACGCTGAAAAGGCTGAGACGCTTAACCATTTTTTAAAATGCGCAGATAATTCTGTTGTTATCCCGATAACTGCCATAAGTAAAGAACAAGTTAAATTATTAGGTAATTCATCAGCATTATTTAATATAAATAAAAATAATGAAGAGCGTAATAGATTGGTTAATGACAAAGAAATTGCTCGTACGCTTTCTCATATTCAATGCTGGAAAGCTATTGCTGAAAATGAACAGTTACAAGAGAATGATTTTGCCTTAATTGCTGAAAGTGAAATACAACTCGTTGAGAATTTTACTCAACTTGCTATCAACTATGCTAATAAATATCCTGATTATGGAATTATAAAATTACAGCACGACGGTGCTCATCGTTCTGGAGAGCGCTTATTTCAAACTGGTGATGAACCCTATGCCATAATTTATGGCGATACTAATCAATATAACTATGGTTGTTCACTATATCTCATTCGTAAAGATGTGGCTAAAAAGTTAACTACCCTTTTAAATGAAACTAAGCCCTATTGGCTTGCTGATCAATTCACCGCATTTTACGATCCTAAAAACATAGCCCAAGCTTGTTATTTATTAGGTAAACTGCCTCAAAAAACATTACAACCCAAAATAGAAAATCCCCTATTTAGTATTATCGTGCCTATCTATGATGTTGAGCGTTACCTAACCCAATGTATTGAATCTGTATTAGCACAAGATTACTCCAATTATGAACTCATTCTCGTTGATGATGGTTCTCCAGATAATTCTATTGATATTTGCATCAAATATGCTAAACAATATTCTAATATTGTTGTTATCCATAAAATTAACGGTGGATTATCTGATGCAAGAAATGCAGGCATTCAAATAGCTCGAGGAGAGTATTTAATGTTTTTAGATAGTGACGATTATTGGGAAGGCACAAATATTCTTTCTGACCTTGCTAATATTTCGAAAGAAAATCCAGATCTTATCACCTATGACCTTACATTTAGTTATAAAGATAATAAAAAAGAACATTATCCTATTTCTAAAGATGGGTTAAGCGGGAATTATATTACTGACTTTTATCTATTAACTAATCGAAATATATATAGACCTTCAGCATGTAATAAGGTAATTAAAAGAAAAATCATCATCGATAATCAACTTTTTTTTCCAAAAGGAAAAAATCATGAAGATTTAGATTGGAGCTTTAATCTTGCTCCGTATATCTTAAGCTATGCAATTTATGATAGCTATTTTTATACCTATAGAACTAAACGATTAGGATCAATTACTGAATTTGTGAAGCCTAAAAACACTAAAGATTTAATAGATATTGTACTAGAAAAACTAAATAAAATTGAAAATATGAAGAATTCGCCTTTAGCTAAAGGACTTTGTGAATACTTAATTAAACAAAAACAGTTTATCTATGATTCTTTCACATTACTGGCTGAAGAACATCAAAAAACATATCAAGATGAATTTAACAAGTTGAAAGAGTTACTCACAAACATAGATAAATAAATCAAAAAAATCCCTCGGGCTGAGGGATTTTTGTTAATCTCACTAAGAAAATAACCGCTTGATTTCTTTCTCATATAAATAGATATTTATTGGATTTGTCGGTAACTGAGAATCCAAGTATTCATTTGCTCTTTTTACATATTCATCATGATGTTTATCATGGTTATCAATCACATCAAGTAATACTTTCGCGCCTTCAAATGCATCAAACTGATCGTAATAATAACCTACACCTTTAGGGATTAGTTTTGAATTATGAATAAATGGATAGCCACCATACAAAGCATCATTATAGGCATAATTCAAACCATTTTCCCACTGATGACTTAACACTATATCCACATAACGCGTCAAAAAATCTGGCATTTGATAACGCTTTTCTACTGTCATCACACCATTTTTAACTAACTCTGTTCTACCTATAAAATTAAAAAAAGTTGGATTATCTTTTTTATCATAAGTATTACACATATAAACATTTTTTATTTTATCTGGCTGTTCACGATAAGCTTGCTCCGCAATCAATATCGGGGTAAAACAAGTTTTTACTACATTAATATTCGCTTCAAAAGATGCAATTCGTTTTGCTTTTTTATCTGGATCAGGTTGATAGCCAAAAGTTAAATTGTGCTCATCTTTAATCTGTTTAATTACTTTATCACAAAAAATTGGAGACCAAATTGCCGGTACAACATAAGCTGAACAGCGATACATTATTGAAAAATAAGATTTACAAGTATTTTCATGTTGTGGAATCATCCAGACTGCATCAAATAAGGTTCCATTAAAGACTCTGCCGGCTTTCTTATCAAAAAGAAAATATTCCATGTCCATAATAAAATCATTACCCATTTTATAACAAACCACTTTTCCACCATGTTCATGCATACGAGCCACTTGATGAGGCTCAATAATCAATGAACCTTCAATTAACACATCTAATTGATCAATAACATCTTCAATATAAGCATATTTAAGATTCAATCCATCCAACATAAATCCTTCTGGAGGTGTGGTTCGTTTCTCTGGCCCCCAAGATACTAAAACCACATCTTCTACAATAGATGAATGTTGAAATAAATGAAAAAGATGAATGACATTTTGATTAGCGCCATTCGCCCAAATATCGGTCACATCAGATTCTAAATTAAATGTAATCCCAATTTTATATTTACGCATATTTTTAATCCTGTTTCTTTCTAATTTTATTATCTGATAGCTTTCACAAGCGGTCTTATTCTAGTCAAATTTTACAAATAAAAACCATCAAATAATAAAATCACTCGGGTTACCCCGAGTGATTTATTCACTAATTAGCGCTTAATTACCATTGGTAACCAACACCTGCGCCAACATTGTAGTCACCTTGTGTAGTTGCCGCACCACTCACTTTGAAGATAACACGGTTGTTATCGCTCGCACGAGAGTAACCTACAGCTACCGCACTTTGACCTTTGTAGTTACCTACACCAAGACCAAGCACTGAGCCACCTGGTTTAGTCACTTGTGGAATATTCGCTGCAGCTGTTGCTCCTGCGATACCACCACGAAGTTTCTTATCAGTTTTCTTCAATTCGCTACGAACTGCACCAACTGAACGATCAACATATTGTTTATTCGCTGCATCAGTGCTACGGATTGGATCCGCAACATTCGTTACACGACGCTCATTGCCTTGGCTACCTACTGAAACAGTATTCGCTTCATTTGCTACAGAGCCTTGACCAAGTGCTACAGAGTTATTTGCAGTAGCTTTAGCACCTTGACCCACAGCTGTTGAGTTTTTACCTGACGCTTGTGAGTTATTGCCTAACGCAGTGCCGTTTTCACCACTTGCATTTGAACCATAGCCCACAGCTGTTGCATCTTTACCTTTCGCTTTCGCACTATCGCGTTTGCTGGTGTTATCAGCTGCAGATGCTGTTTTACCGTCTTTACTGATCAAACCAGAATCTTCAATACGTTTCACTGAAGTTTCTGCTGCTGTTGCAGAAGATGCTGCTGCTGTTGCTGAAGAACCTGCTGCAGTTGCTGATGAACCTGCTGCTGTTGCTGAAGATTCTGCTGCTGTTGCAGATGAACCTGCTGCTGTTGCAGATGAACCTGCTGCTGTTGCAGATGAGCCTGCCGCTGTCGCTGATGAACCTGCCGCTGTCGCTGAAGATTCCGCTGCTGTTGCAGACGAACCAGCTGCTGTTGCAGATGAGCCTGCTGCTGTCGCTGAAGATTCTGCTGCTGTTGCAGATGAACCTGCTGCTGTTGCAGATGAGCCTGCTGCGGTTGCAGATGAGCCTGCCGCGGTTGCTGATGAACCTGCTGCTGTTGCTGATGAACCTGCTGCTGTTGCAGATGAGCCTGCTGCTGTCGCTGAAGATTCTGCTGCTGTCGCAGATGAACCTGCTGCTGTTGCAGATGAACCTGCTGCTGTTGCAGATGAGCCTGCCGCTGTCGCTGAAGATTCTGCCGCAGTTGCAGATGAGCCTGCTGCTGTCGCTGAAGATTCTGCTGCTGTTGCTGATGAACCTGCTGCTGTTGCAGATGAGCCTGCTGCGGTTGCAGATGAACCTGCTGCTGTTGCTGAGCTTTCAGCTGCTGTTGCAGATGAACCTGCTGCTGTCG